>NZ_CP031194.1:3623508-4227426 GCF_003344965.1 Streptomyces paludis
GATCTCCTGGTGGATACGGCCGCGGGCCACCCCGAGGCCGCGCAGCGCGCCCTCGGCGGCGGTCACCAGCCCCAGCGGGCCGCAGAGGAACCAGCCGTCGATCCCGGCCACCGGGAGCAGTCCGGGCAGCAGTCCGGTCAGCCGCTCACGGTCCAGCCGTCCCGACGGCAGCCCTGACTGCCGCTCCTCCCGGGAGACCACGGTGACCAGCTGGAAGCGGTCCGGGAAGCGGTCCTTCAGATCGGCGACCTCCTCCAGGAACATCGTCGACGCCACGGTGCGGTCGCTGCGGATCAGACAGAACCGGGCGTCCGGCTCCGCCGCCAGCAGGGTGGCCGCGATCGACAGCACCGGTGTGATGCCGCTGCCGCCGACGACCGCCGCGAAGTGCCCTGGGCGCGGCTCCAGCACGAAGCGGCCGGTCGGCTCCATCACCTCGACCGTGTCGCCGACGGCGAGTTCCTTGAGGGCGTACGTCGAGAACTCGCCGCCCTCGACCAGCCGGATGCCCACGCGCAGCACCGGCTCTGCCCCGGCGGGCGCGCAGATCGAGTACGTCCGCCGGATCTCGCCGGCCGCGGCGGGTCCGGTACGGCGCAGGGCTATGTGCTGGCCGGGGGTGTGCCGGAACGCCTCGCGCAGCTCGGGCGGCACCTCGAAGGTGACGGCCACCGCGTCGTCCGTGAGCCGGTCGAGCGCGCCGACCCGGAGCGGATGGAACATCTACAACTCCTTGAAGTGGTCGAACGGTTCGCGGCACGCCGTGCAGCGGCGCAGCGCCTTGCAGGCGGTGGAGGAGAACCGGCTGAGCAGCTCGGTGCGGGTCGAGCCGCAGTGCGGGCAGCGGATGGCCAGCGCCAGCGGCACGGGCCCGGCCGCGGCGCCCGGCCGGGGCGGGGCTATGCCGGCCTCGGCGAGCTTGCGCCTGCCCTCCGCGCTGATGTCGTCCGTGGACCAGGCGGGGGAGAGGACGGTCACGACGGAGACGTCCGGCACGCCGCGCTCACGGAGCACCCGCTCGATGTCCGAGGACATCGCCTCTATCGCCGGACAGCCGGTGTACGTGGGCGTCAGCTCGACGCGGACCGCACCGGCACCCGGGTCGGAGCGGGGTCCGGAACCGGAGCCGGGGCCCGGCGGGGACATATGGACGGCGCGCAGGACGCCCAGCTCCGCGAGGGTCACCACCGGCAGCTCGGGGTCCGGCACCGCGCCCGCGAGCCGGAACAGCTCGGCCTCCAGGGCGGTGGGAGGCGAGGCGGCACCCGGCGGCGAGGGAGCCCTCGGCGGCGCGGAGGCGGCGGGCGGCGCGGCGGCGGGCCGGGAGCCCGTTCCGGTCACCATGACGCCCCCGGGTGGCTGCGGTGCAGATGCTGCATCTCGGCGATCATCGGCCCGAACGGCTCGGTGTGCAGTCCCTGCCGGCCCGCGCCCGCCGTCCACGCGCCGGTGCGCGGCCCGTCCGGCACCCCCAGCGTCGCCCGGTCGAGCACATCCGTGACGGAGGCGAGCCAGCCCGCCTCCAGCGCGGGCCAGTCGATGTCCAGCCCCTCGACGGGCTGGAACATCTCACCGGTGAACCGCCAGAGCCCGCCGCACGCCGCGGCCATCCGCCGGTGGCTCTCCGCTGTGCCGTCGCCGAGCCGCAGCGTCCAGTGCTCGGCGTGGTCCTGGTGGTACGCGACCTCCTTGACGGCCTTGGCGGCGAGGCCGGTGAACTCGCTCTGCCCGGAAGCCAGTTCCCGGTACAGCGCCAGCTGGTAGGTGGAGAAGTAGAGCTGGCGCGCGATCGTCCGCGCGAAGTCCCCGTTCGGCTGCTCGACGAGCTGGAGATTGCGGAAGGACCGCTCGTCGCGCAGATAGGCCAGCTCGTCCTCGTCCCCTACGAGGGAGAGCAGGATCCGCGCCTGGCCCAGCAGGTCCAGCGCGATATTGGCGAGGGCGACCTCCTCCTCCAGCGCGGGGGCGTGGCCGGCCCACTCCCCCAGCCGGTGCGAGAGCACCAGCGCGTCGTCGCCCAGGGCCAGGGCCGCGGCTGTCGTCCGTACGTCCGTCACAGGTGGCGCACCCCCTCCGGGATCTCGTAGAAGGTCGGATGGCGGTACGGCTTGTCGGCGGCCGGGGCGAAGAACGGGTCCTTCTCGTCCGGCGAGGAGGCCGTGACGGCGGCCGAGGGCACGACCCAGATCGAGACGCCCTCGCTCCGCCGGGTGTAGAGGTCCCGGGCGTTGCGCAGCGCCATCTCGGCGTCCGGGGCGTGCAGGCTGCCCGCGTGGGTGTGCGAGAGCCCGCGGCGGGACCGTACGAACACCTCCCACAGGGGCCAGTCGGTCGGGCTGCTCATGACGCCGTCACCTCTTCTCGCTTCGCCGCGTACGCCGCGGCGGCCTCCCGCACCCAGGCTCCTTCTTCATGGGCCCTGCGGCGCTGGGTGATCCGCTGTTCGTTGCACGGCCCGTTCCCCTTCAGGACCTGCTGGAACTCCGTCCAGTCGATGGCGCCGAAGTCGTGCCGCCCCCGCTCCTCGTTCCACCGGAGGTCCGGGTCGGGGAGGGTCAGTCCCAGGGCCTCGGCCTGCGGGACGCAGATGTCGACGAAGCGCTGTCGCAGCTCGTCGTTGGAGTGCCGCTTGATCTTCCAGGCCATGGACTGCGCGGAGTGCGCGGACGCGTCGTCGGGCGGGCCGAACATCATCAGCGACGGCCACCACCAGCGGTCCACCGCGTCCTGCGCCATCGCGTGCTGGGCGGGGGTGCCGCCGCTGAGGGCGAGCAGCAGCTCGTACCCCTGTCGCTGGTGGAAGGACTCCTCCTTGCAGATACGGACCATCGCGCGGGCGTACGGGCCGTACGAGCAGCGGCACAGCGGCACCTGGTTCGTGATCGCGGCGCCGTCCACCAGCCAGCCGATCGCGCCGACGTCGGCCCAGGTCAGCGTGGGGTAGTTGAAGATCGACGAGTACTTCTGGCGGCCCGTGTGGAGCTTGTCGAGAAGCTCGTCGCGGCCGGTGCCCAGGGTCTCGGCGGCGCTGTAGAGATACAGGCCGTGTCCGGCCTCGTCCTGCACCTTGGCGATCAGGATCGCCTTGCGGCGCAGGGACGGCGCGCGCGTGATCCAGTTGGCCTCCGGCTGCATGCCGATGATCTCGGAGTGCGCGTGCTGTGCCATCTGGCGGACCAGCGTGGCCCGGTACGCCTCCGGCATCCAGTCGCGCGGCTCGATGCGCTCGTCGGCCGCCACGGCCGCGTCGAAGGCCCGCGCGAGACCGTCCTCCGCGGTCTCCGCCGTGGTCGCCGGCGCGGTCCGCGACAGCGTCCCCGCCGCCGTCTCCGTCATCGTCCCCGCTGGTGTCTCCATCGCCGCCTCCGCAGCCGCCCCCGTGGTCACTGCCGTCATCCGGACC
Organism: Streptomyces paludis; assembly: GCF_003344965.1. Lineage (NCBI taxonomy): Bacteria > Bacillati > Actinomycetota > Actinomycetes > Kitasatosporales > Streptomycetaceae > Streptomyces > Streptomyces paludis. Next base: position 3,626,912 of record NZ_CP031194.1, read on the forward strand.
CCCTACCGACCGATCGTTCGGTTCGTTGACTTCAATGGTGGGTCGGCGGCCCGTAGGGTGTCAACCTCTGTGGATAACTGACCGGGGCGCGCGACGGGGATCGGGGCGGGATGGATTCGTACGACGACCAGGAGGCGCGGGCCGGGACTCCTGCGGCCGGCTCGCGGCGGCCCGGGCCACCGGAGTCCGGCGGCGGCATAGTCGGCCTCTCCTTCCCGTACCAGGTGGCGGCCTCCACGGCCCTCGCGGTGATCGCCGTACTGGCCTGTGTCCATGTGGCGATGGTGTTTCTGCACGTCGCGCCCTCGAACACGATCACCAAGGAGCACGGCAAGGCCGTCGACGCGTGGGTCTATCCCGAGTTCGAGCAGAACTGGAAGCTCTTCGCGCCCAACCCGCTCCAGCAGAACATCGCCGTCCAGACGCGCGCCGAGGTCGAGTCCGCCGACGGCACGCGGGCCACCACCGGCTGGATCGACCTCTCCGCCGAGGACGCCCGGGCGATCCGGCACAATCCGCTGCCCAGCCATGTCGACCAGAACGAACTGCGCCGCGGCTGGGACTTCTTCGTCGGATCGCACGACAGCCAGAGCCGCCCCAACGGACTGCGCGGCAAGCTCTCCGAGCGGTACATGCGCCGCATCGTGATGCTGCGGCTGGAGGACCACGCGCTGGGCGGGACCGTGACCCGTATCCAGGTCAGGTCGGCCACGACCTCCGTCGGCAGCCCGGTGTGGAGCAAGGAGAAGGTCAGCACCCGCCCGTCGTACCGGGTCTTCCCCTGGTGGACGGTGAGCGCCGAGGATCTTCCCGAAGGCGTACGGAACGGCAGCAAGGAGGCGGGCGAGTGAGCGGGCAGCCGGATCCGGAACCCAGGCCGAGGACAGCGCCCGAGCAGGCTGAGGAGCCGCGGCTGCCGAAGGAGTCGCCGCCCGAGGGAGCGCACGCGCAGGCCCCGCCGCGCGTGGTCAAGCGCTCCTCGTTCGAGCGGCGGGCCGCCACCGCCCTCCAGCGCGTCACCTCCACCCCCCTCGGCCGCTATCAGAGCGCCGTCGTCCGGATCGGCTTCGCGGGCACCTGGCTGGCCTTCCTGCTGCGCGAGGTGCCGCACCGCCGGGAGCTGTACGGGCCCGACGGGCCGTGGAGCTGGGACATGGCCCGGCAGCTGATCGACCGGAACGGCGCCTTCACCGCGCTGATGTGGTCCGACAGCACGGTCTGGTTCGAGATCGTCTTCGCCGTCGCCGTGCTCTCCAGCGCGCTGCTGCTGCTCGGCTGGCGGACCCGGACGATGTCCGTGTTCTTCATGTTCGGTGTGCTCTCGCTCCAGAACCGCTCCATCTTCATGGGCGACGGCGGCGACAACGTCATCCATCTGATGGCGATCTATCTGGTCCTCACCCGCTGCGGCCAGGTCTGGTCGCTGGACTCCCGGCGCGCCGCGCGCGCAGCCGCGGCCGCACCCGTGCCGGACCGGACCGGCCCGGTGCTGTGGTGCCTGACCGGCGTGTTCCTGTTCGTCGGTACGGCGGTGGCCGCACCGCTTCCCGCGCTCTGGCTGGTGCTGCTGTTCTGGGGCATGTGGGCCGCGCAGGGCCTGTGGTGGGCGGCTAACCGGTACGCGCCCGACAGCCAGCCGCGCGCCCTGCTGGATGTGCTCGCCAACCTCGTCCACAACACCGGACTCGTCGTCATCATGGCGGAGGTCTGTCTCGTCTACGCCACCGCGGGCTGGTACAAGATCCAGGGCTCCCGCTGGCAGGACGGCACCGCCCTCTACTACCCGCTGAAGCTGGACTACTTCGCGCCCTGGCCGGCGCTCTCGGGCATCCTCGCGGCCAGCGGCATCATGGTGATGGTGGTGACCTACGCGACGGTCATCGTGCAGGTCGCCTTCCCGTTCACGCTCTTCAACCGCCGGGTCAAGAACGTCCTGCTGGTCGTGATGATGCTGGAGCACGCGGGCATCGCCGTACTGCTCGGGCTGCCGTTCTTCTCCTTCGCGATGATCGCCGCCGACGCCGTCTTCCTACCGACGGGCTTCCTTCTCTTCCTCGGCGCCCGTACCGTCCGGCTGCGCGACCGGCTGCTCCCCGGGCTCGGCCGCCCCGGCCCGCCGGCCGACCGCCCCGCCCCGCCCGAACAGCGGAGCGAGAGCCCTGACCAGCCCCGTACCCTCGTGGGGTGAGCAGCGAGAAACCGGCCGAGGCGCTGGAACCGGTCCAGTACGACGACGGCTTCGGTCCGGAGATTGGCGTGGGCCCGCACGGCGAGCCCTGGCCCGAGGACAAGCGGTACGACCCGGAGCTGCTGGCCTCCGGCGACCGCCGCAACGTCACCGACCAGTACCGCTACTGGACGCGCGAGGCGATCGTCGAGGATCTGGACACCCGGCGCCACGACTTCCATGTGGCGGTGGAGAACTGGACCCACGACTTCAACATCGGCTCCGTGGTCCGTACGGCCAACGCGTTCCTCGCCAAGGAGATCCATATCGTCGGCCGGCGGCGGTGGAACCGGCGCGGCGCGATGGTGACCGACCGGTATCAGCATGTGCGGCACCATCCGGACACCGCGGAGCTGACGGCGTGGGCGGCGGCGGAGGGGCTGCCGATCATCGGGATCGACAATCTGCCGGGGGCCGTGGCGCTGGAGCGCACCGAGCTGCCGCGGCGGTGTGTGCTGCTCTTCGGGCAGGAGGGGCCCGGGCTGACCGAGGAGGCGCGGGCGCATGCCTCGATGGTCTGCTCGATCGCCCAGTTCGGGTCGACCCGGTCGATCAACGCGGGCGCGGCGGCGGCGATCGCCATGCACGCGTGGATCCAGCGGTACGCGGAGATTCCGGCGCCGCCCGGCGGATGAGCCGGGGCGGCGCCGTCAGCGCGCACGGTGTCAGGACTGACGCCGGACCTCGATCACGCGGAAGCGGTTCGCCACGAACGCCGCGTCGCACAGCGCCGCGTTCGCCGCCGGATTGCCGCCTGAGCCGTGGAAGTCGGAGAAGGCGGCCGTCTGGTTCACATACACCCCTCCCGTGAGGTTGAGGGAGAGTTGCGCGGACTCGTCCAGACAGACGTCCTCCAGCGCGCGTTCCGTCGCGGGCGAGGTCGTGTACGCGCCGACCGTCATCGCGCCCTTGTCGCGCACCGTACGGCGCAGCAGGTCGAGGGCGTCCTCCGTGGAGTCGACGGCGACCGCGAAGGACACCGGGCCGAAGCACTCGGAGAGATACGGGACTTCCGGCGCCGCGGCCTCCGCCTCCGCCGAGCCGTCCGTGTCCCACGCCTTGCGGGCGCCGTCGGCCTTCACGAGCGCGGGGGTGCGCACCACGGCGTCCGGGAAGTCCGGATGGGTGACGGCCCGGGAGGCCAGGGCGAGGTCCCCGAGGGCGGCGGCGTCGTCGAGGCGGGCCTTCACCCCGGGGTTGACCAGCGCGCCGAGCAGACCGGCCGCGCGGGTGTCGTCCCCGAGCAGCTTGGTCACCGCGGCGGCGAGATCGGTGACCACCTCGTCGTACGACTTCTCGCCCGCGTCCGTCGCGATGCCGTCCCGGGGGATGAGCAGGTTCTGCGGTGTGGTGCACATCTGGCCGCTGTACAGGGAGAGCGAGAAGGCGAGGTTGGCGAGCATCCCCTTGTAGTCGTCGGTGGAGTCGATGACGACGGTGTTGACGCCGGCCTTCTCCGTGTACACCTGGGCCTGGCGGGCGTGGGTCTCCAGCCAGTCGCCGAAGGCCGTCGAGCCCGTGTAGTCGATGATCCGGATCTCGGGCCGGACGGCCAGGGTCCTGGCGATGCCCTCGCCGGGCCGCTCCACGGCCAGCGCGACCAGGTTCGGGTCGAAGCCGGTCTCGGCGAGCACCTCGCGGGCGATCCGTACGGTCAGGGCGAGCGGCAGGACCGCGCGCGGATGCGGCTTGACCAGGACCGGGTTCCCGGTGGCCAGGGACGCGAACAGGCCCGGGTAGCCGTTCCACGTGGGGAAGGTGTTGCAGCCGATCAGCAGCGCGATACCGCGCGGGGCGGCGGTGAAGGTCTTCCGCAGCTCCAGCGGGTCGCGCTTGCCCTGGGGCTTGGACCAGTCGGCGGCGGCCGGCGTACGGGTCTGCTCCTGGTAGGCGTACGCCACGGCCTCCAGGCCCCGGTCCTGGGCGTGCGGCCCGCCCGCCTGGAACGCCATCATGAACGCCTGGCCGCTGGTGTGCATCACCGCCTGCGCGAACTCGTGCGTACGGGCGGAGATCCGCGCCAGCGTCTCCAGACAGACCAGGGCGCGCGTCTCGGGGCCCGCCGCGCGCCACGCGCCCATGCCCGCGCGCATGGCGGGCAGCAGGACGTCCGGGTCGGCGTGCGGGTACTCGATACCGAGGGCCGGGCCGTACGGCGAGATCTCGTCGCCGGTCCAGCCGTCCGTGCCGGGCTGGTCCAGCGCGAAGGGGGCCCCGCGCAGGGCCTGGAACGCGGCGAGCCCGTCGGCGGGCGCGCTCTCGCCGTACGCCTTGGGGTGTTCGGGGTGGGGGGACCAGTACGCGCGGGTGCGGACCGCGTCGAGGGCCTGGTCGAGCGTGGGCCGGTGCTTCTCGGCGAGCTGCTGGGGGCTGAGCTGGGCGGCCATCACGGACCAACTCCTCGGATGCGTCGGTACGGCGACGTGCGGACAGAGTTAGAGTAACCGAACGATCGGTCGGGACAAGGGGTGCCCGGCGAACCTGTGGACAACTCACCGCGGACCCCGCGCCGGTGACCCGTACGGAAGGATTGTGTTCATGACAGCGATCGAGCCGCACCGCGTCGTCGCGGTCGTCGGCACCGGCACGATGGGGCAGGGCATAGCCCAGGTGGCGCTGGCCGCCGGGCATCCCGTACGGCTCTACGACGCCGCGCCGGGCCTGGCCGCACAGGCCGCCACCGCCATCGCCGGACGCCTCGACCGGCAGGTCGCGAAGGGCCGGCTCCACGCGGCGTCGCGCGACGCCGCGCTCGCCCGGCTGCGCCCGGCCGACAGCCTCGCCGAACTCTCCGACGCCGCGCTCGTGGCCGAAGCCGTCGTGGAACGGCTCCCCGTCAAACAGGAGCTGTTCGCCGCGCTGGAGGACACCGTCGCCGACGGCTGTCTGCTGGCCACCAACACCTCCTCCCTCTCCGTGACGGCCGTCGCGGGCGCGCTGCGCCTCCCCGGCCGCCTCGTCGGGCTCCACTTCTTCAACCCGGCGCCCCTGCTGCCGCTCGTGGAGGTCGTCAGCGGCGCCGCGACCGACCCGGCCGCCGCCGACCGCGCGTACGCGACGGCCCGCGCCTGGGGCAAGACCCCCGTACGCTGCGCCGACACCCCCGGGTTCATCGTCAACCGCGTCGCCCGCCCCTTCTATGCCGAGGCGCTGCGGGTGTACGAGGAGGGGGCCGCCGACCCGGCCACGATCGACGCGGTGCTGCGGGAGTGCGGCGGCTTCCGGATGGGCCCCTTCGAGCTGATGGACCTGATCGGCCAGGACGTCAACGAGACGGTCACCCGGTCCGTCTGGGAGTCCTTCCACCAGGACGTGCGATTCACCCCGTCGCTTGCCCAGCGCAGGCTGGTGGAGGCGGGGCGGCTGGGCCGCAAGTCGGGGCGGGGCTGGTTCGCGTACGGCCCCGAAACGGAGGGCACGCGCGCGTGCCCGCGTACGGAGGAGCCGTGCGAGGCCCCGGACGCGGTCGGTCTGCACGCGGACCTCGGCCCCGCCGCCGTACTGCGCGAGATGATCGAGGAGGCGGGGATCAAGGTCACCCGCGACCGCACCCCGCACATCTCCGGCGGCTTCATCGCCCTGCCCGGCGGCACGGCGCTCGCCCTCACCGACGGGGCGACCCCCACCGCCGACCCCTCCGGGGCGTACATCCACTTCGATCTCGCCCTCGACTACCGCGCCTGCACCCGGATCGCCCTCGCGCCCGGCGCGGACGCGGACCCCGCCGATCTGCGCGCGGCCATCGGCCTCTTCCAGCGGCTCGGCAAGCAGGTCAGCGTCATCGGCGAGATCCCCGGGATGATCGTGGCGCGTACGGTCGCCATGCTGATCGACTTCGCGGCGGACGCCGCCGGCCGCGCAGTGGCGAGCGCCCGGGACATCGACACCGCCATGAAACTCGGCGTGAACTACCCTGGCGGACCCGGCGAGTGGTGCGCGCGCCTCGGCGCGGGGTGGGCACACTACTTCCTGCGCACCATGGACGGCGAGTATCCCGGCGGCCGTTACGGCTCGTCCCCGGCGCTGCGCCGCCGCGCCGAACTCGAAGCGAAGCAGGGACGTTCCTCATGACCACCGCCAAGCGTGACACCTACACGCCCGAGACCCTGCTGACCGTCGCCGTCCAGGTCTTCAACGAACGCGGCTACGACGGCACGTCCATGGAGCATCTCTCCAAGGCGGCCGGGATCTCCAAGTCCTCGATATACCACCATGTCGTCGGCAAGGAAGAACTGCTGCGCCGGGCGGTCAGCCGCGCTCTGGACGGCCTGTTCGGCATCCTGGAGGAGGAGGGCGCCACCCGGGGGCGGGCGATCGCGCGCGTCGAGTACGTGACCCGCCGCACGGTCGAGGTGCTGATGGCCGAGCTGCCCTATGTGACGCTGCTGCTGCGGGTCAGGGGCAACACCCGGACCGAGCGCTGGGCGATGGAGCGGCGCCGGGAGTTCGACCAGCGGGTGGCCGATCTGCTCAAGGCCGCCGCCGCGGACGGGGATCTGCGCTCGGACATGGACATCAGGCTGGCGACCCGGCTTCTCTTCGGCATGGTCAACTCCCTGGTGGAGTGGTACCGGCCGCTGCCGGGCGGTGGCGACGACCGTGACCAGGTGGCGGAGGCCGTCGTACGGCTCGCCTTCGACGGGCTGCGTACGGTACGGCCGCCCCAGTAGGTCTGTTCGCGTAGAAGCGTCCCCGTCGACCGCCGTAGGGCCCGGCCCGGCCGCCGTCAGGGCGGGGCGATCAGCGGGCCCGGCGGGGGTGTTCCCGGGGCCAGGTCCGTCTCCTCGAAGACCAGCAGGGTGCGGGTCGAGAGCACTTCGGGGATGGACTGGATACGGGTCAGCACCAGCTCGCGCAGGCTCCGGTTGTCCGGGGTGTGCACCAGCAGCAGGACATCGAAGTCGCCGCTGACCAGCGCGATATGGGTGGCCCCCGGCAGCTCCTGGAGCTGTTCGCGCACGGTCCGCCAGGAGTTCTGCACGATCTTCAGGGTGATATAGGCGGAGGCGCCCTGACCTGCCCGTTCCTGGTCGACCCTGGCGCTGAAGCCACGGATCACACCGTCGTCGATGAGCCGGTTGATCCGGGCGTAGGCGTTGGCGCGCGAGACATGGACGCGCTCGGCGACGGACCGTATCGAGGCGCGGCCGTCGGCCTGGAGGATACGGAGGATGTCCCGGTCGGTGGAGTCCAGTGGCCGCGGCGGAACGGTTCGTTCCGTACCCTCGTCGGCCATTTGTTCAGCTGTCATGTCTCCCCGCCTCCATGCCATGGACGACCTGCGTCCATCCCAGGCTGTGGAGAACCGTTTGTCCACAGGCTGAAGGCGTGTGTAGCCAAAATGGCCCGACGACCGAACAATCGGTAGGGAGGCGTGCCGCACACATCGGCACCCCGTCTGCCCGCTCCCACGAGGAGGTGCACGCGTGAAGAAAAGCAGTACGTCGGTCCAGGAACCACCCGCCGCCGCGGCCTACCGGCCCACCCCGCCCCCGGCGTGGCGCCCGCGTACCGACCCCGCCCCGCTGCTCCCCGACCCCGAGCCGTACCGGGCGATCGGTACGGACGCCGCGGCGGACGCCGATCCCGCGTTGCTGCTGCGGCTCTACACGGAGCTGGTGCGCGGCCGCAGGTACAACACGCAGGCGACGGCGCTCACCAAGCAGGGGCGGCTCGCGGTCTATCCGTCGAGCACCGGCCAGGAGGCGTGCGAGGTCGCCGCGGCGCTGGTCCTGCGCGAGCGGGACTGGCTCTTCCCCAGCTACCGCGACACCCTCGCGTGCGTGGTGCGCGGGCTCGACCCCGTACAGGCGCTGACGCTGCTGCGCGGCGACTGGCACTCCGGCTACGACCCGCGCGAACACCGCGTAGCCCCGCTCTCCACACCGCTGGCCACCCAGCTGCCGCACGCGGTCGGCCTGGCGCACGCGGCCCGGCTCAAGGGGGACGATGTGGTCGCGCTGGCCCTGGTGGGGGACGGCGGCACGAGCGAGGGCGACTTCCACGAGGCGCTGAACTTCGCCGCCGTCTGGCGCGCGCCGGTGGTCTTCCTCGTCCAGAACAACGGCTTCGCGATCTCCGTACCGCTCGCCAAGCAGAGCGCGGCGCCCTCCCTGGCCCACAAGGCCGTCGGGTACGGGATGCCGGGCCGGCTCGTGGACGGGAACGACGCGCTCGCGGTGCACACGGTGCTCGCCGAGGCCATGGCGCGGGCCCGGCGCGGCGACGGCCCGACGCTCGTGGAGGCCGTGACGTACCGCGTCGACGCGCACACGAACGCCGACGACGCCACGCGCTACCGGGACGCGGCGGAGGTCGAGACCTGGCGGGCGCACGACCCGGTCCGGCTGCTGGAGCGGGAGCTGCTGGCCCGCGGCGTGCTCGACGAGGCGGGCGTCGCCCGGGCGGCGGAGGCGGCCGAGACGATGGCCGCGCGGCTGCGCGACCGGATGAACGCCGAGCCGGCGCTCGACCCGATGGAGATCTTCGCGCACATCTGGGCGGAGCCGACGCCCCAGCTGCGCGAGCAGGCGGCGCAGCTCCGCGCGGAGCTGGAAGCCGAGGCGTCCCCCGACGGAGGCGCCGGGGCCGGGGAAGGGTCGGGTGAGGCGCGATGACCGCCGTAGGGACGGCCGCCCCGGCCGAGGCGCGGTCGGCGACCATGGCACAGGCCCTGCGGCGCGCGATGCGCGACGCGATGGCCGAGGACCAGTCGGTCCATGTCCTCGGAGAGGACGTCGGGACGCTCGGCGGGGTCTTCCGGATCACCGACGGACTCGCCGCCGAGTTCGGGGACGCGCGCTGTACGGACACCCCGCTCGCGGAGGCGGGCATCCTCGGGGCCGCCGTCGGTATGGCGATGTACGGGCTGCGGCCCGTCGTGGAGATGCAGTTCGACGCCTTCGCCTATCCGTCGTTCGAGCAGCTGATCAGCCATGTGGCCAAGATGCGCAACCGCACACGCGGCGCGATGCCCCTGCCGATCACGGTGCGTGTGCCGTACGGCGGCGGGATCGGCGGCGTCGAGCACCACAGCGACTCCTCCGAGGCGTACTACATGGCGACTCCGGGGCTCCATGTCGTCACGCCCGCGACGGTGGAGGACGCGTACGGGCTGCTGCGGGCGTCGATCGCCTCGGACGATCCGGTGGTCTTCCTGGAGCCGAAGCGGCTCTACTGGTCGAAGGCGGCGTGGTCGCCGGACGAGCCGGCCGCGGTCGCCCCGATCGGACGGGCCGTCGTGCGGCGCCGGGGCAGCGGCGCCACCCTGATCACGTACGGTCCCTCCGTGCCGGTCTGTCTGGAGGCGGCCGAGGCGGCCCGGGAGGAGGGCTGGGACCTGGAGGTCATCGATCTGCGCTCCCTCGTGCCGTTCGACGACGAGACGGTGACCGCGTCCGTACGGCGGACGGGCCGGGCGGTCGTGGTCCACGAGTCCACCGGCTTCGGCGGTCCCGGCGGGGAGATCGCCGCCCGGATCACCGAGCGCTGCTTCCACCAGCTGGAGGCGCCGGTCCTGCGGGTGGCGGGATTTGATATTCCGTATCCGCCGCCGATGCTGGAGAGGCACCATCTTCCGGGAGTGGACCGGGTGCTGGACGCGGTCGCGCGGCTCCAGTGGGAGACGGAGAGCTGATGGCCCAGGTGCTGGAATTCAAACTGCCGGATCTCGGGGAAGGGCTGACCGAGGCCGAGATCGTGCGCTGGCTGGTCGCGGTGGGGGATGTCGTCACCGTCGATCAGCCGGTGGTCGAGGTCGAGACGGCCAAGGCGATGGTCGAGGTGCCCTGCCCCTACGGGGGTGTGGTGACCGCGCGCTACGGCGAGGAGGGCACGGAGCTGCCGGTGGGGGCGCCCCTGCTGACGGTGGCGGTGGGCGCGGCGGAGCGGACCGCGGCGGCCCCCGCGCCCGAAGCGGCGCCCGAGGTCCCGCCCGCGCCGGCCCCCGCGGCCCCTTCCTCCCCCTCCTCCGCCACCGCGGGCGGGACCTCGGGCAGTGTGCTGGTCGGGTACGGGACGAGCGCGCCGTCCTCCCGTCGGCGCCGGGTCCGGCCGCCGCGCGGGACGGCGTCCGGTGGCCGCCCGGTGAACGGCACGGCGCCGGGACCGGTCCCGGTGGTCTCGCCGCTGGTGCGCCGGCTCGCCCGCGAACACGGCGTCGATCTGCGGACGTTGACCGGCTCGGGACGGGACGGGCTGATCCTGCGCTGCGATGTCGAGCAGGCGATCGGGCAGGGCGTGGCGAGGACCCCGGCCGCGCCGGCCATGGCCCCGCCCGCGCCGGTCCGCGCGCCGGCCCCGGCGGCGGCCCTGTCCGGACCCGCACTTGACGCCGACGCGGTACGGGTGCCGCTGCGCGGGGTCCGGGGCGCGATCGCGGACAAGCTGGCCCGCAGCCGCCGCGAGATACCGGACGCGACATGCTGGGTCGACGCGGACGCGACGGAGCTGATGGCCGCCAGGGCGGCGATGAACGCCGCCGGTGGCCCGAAGATCTCGGTGCTCGCCCTGCTGGCCAGGATCTGTGTCGCCGCGCTCGCCCGCCACCCCGGACTCAACGCGACCGTGGACCCGGTGGCCCGGGAGATCGTGCGGCTGCCCCGGGTGCATCTCGGGTTCGCCGCTCAGACGGACCGGGGGCTGGTCGTCCCCGTCGTACGGGACGCTCACAGCCGCTCCGCGGAGTCGCTGAGCGCCGAGTTCGCGCGGCTGACGGAGGCGGGCCGGACGGGCACACTGACACCGGCCGAGCTGACCGGCGGCACCTTCACGCTCAACAACTACGGGGTGTTCGGCGTCGACGGTTCCACGCCGATCATCAACCACCCCGAGGCGGCGATGCTCGGCGTCGGCCGGATCGTGCCCAAACCATGGGTGCACCAGGGCGAGCTGGCCGTACGTCAGGTGGTCCAGCTGTCGCTCACCTTCGACCACCGGGTCTGCGACGGCGGTACGGCGGGCGGCTTCCTGCGGTACGTGGCGGACTGCGTCGAACAGCCGGCGGTGCTGCTGCGCACGCTCTGACCGGTGCCGACGGCAGTGCTTCCGGAAGCGTTTCCAGCAGCGTTTCCGGAAGCCCTTCGGCAGGGCTTCCGGCGCTGCTCCGGCCGAGCTGCTCCGGCCGCACGGACAACCTCGCGTGCTCGCCCGCGCGGGCGCGGCCCATACTTCAGCCATGACCGCCTATGACGCCGTCGTGCTCGCCGGAGGCGCCGCCCGGCGGCTCGGCGGGGCTGACAAACCAGGAGTACGGGTCGGCGGCCGGGCGCTCCTCGACCGGGTGCTGACGGCCTGTGCGGGAGCGGACAGCACCGTGGTCGTCGGCGGCGCACGGCCCACGGCGCGGCCGGTGCGATGGGCACGCGAGGAGCCGCCCGGCGGCGGCCCGCTCGCCGCGCTCGACGCGGGGGTACGGGCCATCGCCGCGGGCACCGGGACCGTACTGGTCCTCTCGGCGGATCTGCCGTTCCTCGACCGCCCGACGGTCCGTCTGCTGATCGGCACCCTCGGCACCACCGGCGCGGAAGCGGCGCTGCTCGTCGACGCCGACGGCCGTGACCAGCCGCTGGTCGCCGCCTACCGTGCCGAGCCGCTGCGCCGGGAGATCGCCCTGCTCCGGGCCGAGTACGGAAGCCTCGCCGGGCTGCCGCTGCGGCTGCTGACCCAGGAACTCGACTGCGCGCGGGCCGAGGCCGACCCGTTCGCCTCCTTCGACTGCGACACCTGGGAGGACATCTCCACGGCCCGGGCACGCATCAGAGAGCATGGGACCGTGCTGGACGAATGGATCACCGCAGTCAAGGACGAACTCGGCATCGAACTGGATGTCGACACCGGCCTCCTTCTCGACCTCGCCCGCGACGCCGCGCACGGCGTCGCCCGGCCCGCCGCGCCGCTGACGACCTTCCTGGTCGGTTACGCGGCGGGCCGGGCCGCCGGGGACGGCCCCGAAGCCGTCGCCGAGGCGGCGCGCAAGGCCGCCGCGCTCGCCCAGCGCTGGGCGGACGAGACAGAAGCCGGCGGGACAGGGGCCAGCGGGACGGGGGCCGACGCCGGATGACCGGCCACGACGGCGAAGCGGACGGGACGGGACGGTCCGCCGGGACCGGGGAATCCACCGGACCGGCCGAAACCGCCGGGCTCGACGCGATCCCCGGCATCGATGATGTCCTCGCGCTGGTGGGCAGAGAGCCGGTCGTGGCCCGCGCTCGGGGCGGGGACGCCGCGCACTCCTCCCCGCGCTCCCCGAACTCCCCGCGCCCGGCCGGCTCGGACCGGTCCGGCGCTCCGGCGGACGGCCCGCGCGAGGGCCGCCGGGAGCGCCACCGCGCCGCGTCATGGGCGACCGCCCGCGCGCTCGCGGCCCGCGCCGGCCGATCCGCGCGCCCGGGGCCGACGCCGGGGCGCGTACCTCTCGACCAGGCCCTGGGCCGGGCCCTCGCCGAGCCGCTGTCCGCGCTCACCGACCTGCCGTCCTTCGACACCTCCGCCATGGACGGCTGGGCGGTTTCCGGGCCGGGCCCCTGGTCCGTACGGTCCGCGGAACCACCGTCAGGGCCAGCGGGACCGGCGGGGACCGAGTCCGTCGACGCGGGGATCCTGGCCGGTCACGGCCGGTCGGCGGCGCTCGCCGACGGCACCGCCGTACGGATCGCCACCGGCGCCCGGGTCCCGCCCGACACCACCGCCGTGATCCGCAGCGAGCACGCCCGCGTCGATGCCACCGGCCATCTCCACGCCGGGCGCGCGGTGACCCAGGGGCAGGACATCCGGCCGCGCGGCCAGGAGTGCCGTTCCGGTGACCGGCTGCTGCCCGCCGGAGTCCCGGTCACCCCCGCGGTCCTGGGGCTGGCCGCCGCCGCCGGCTACGACGAGCTGCTCACCGTCCCGCGCCCGCGCGTCGAGGTGCTGGTCCTCGGCGATGAACTGCTCGCCGGGGGAATCCCCCACGACGGGCTGATCCGCGATGCCCTGGGCCCGATGATCGCGCCGTGGCTGCGCGCCCTGGGCGCCGAGGTCATCGCCACCCGCCGGCTCGGTGATGACGCGGAGGCGCTGTACGGGGCGATCACCGCGTCCGAGGCCGATCTGATCCTCAGCACGGGCGGTACGGCGGCGGGGCCGGTCGACCATGTCCATCCGGTGCTCGCGCGGGTCGGCGCCGAGCTGCTGGTGGACGGCGTCGCCGTACGCCCCGGCCACCCCATGCTGCTGGCCGCGCTGCCGTCCGGCCGGTATCTGGTGGGGCTGCCCGGCAATCCGCTCGCCGCCGTCTCCGGGCTGCTGACGCTTGCCGAACCCCTGCTGCGGGCACTGGCCGGGCGGGCACCCCGGCCCCCGTACCACGCGCCCCTGCGCGACGCGGTGCCCGGCCATCCGCACGACACCCGGCTTGTGCCCTTCGTCCACCATGACGAGGGGCTGGTGCCGCTGCGTTTCCATGGGCCTGCCATGCTGCGCGGTATCGCTGCCGCGGATGGACTCGCGGTCGTCGCGCCGGGTGGCGCGCGGTCCGGCGATGAACTGGAAGTTCTCGACCTGCCCTGGACGGCATCGGTCGATGGAGGGTGTTTCACGTGAAACTTCCGGGCCAGGACGCCATGGCCAGGCGAGCGGACGAATATCTGGTCACGGCGCCGGTGAAGCTGCCGCGCCGCACGGTCGTACGGCCGTTGCGGCAGGTCAGCAGACGCCTTCTGATGGCGCTGTTCGTGCTGGCCCTGACCGTGTTCATCGTCTATGTCGACCGAGAGGGCTACCACGACAACGCGGACAGCTCGGTCGATTTCCTCGACTCCGTCTACTACGCGACCGTCACGCTCTCCACCACGGGATACGGCGACATCGTCCCGTACAGCTCCGGTGCGCGGCTGGCCAATGTACTGCTGGTGACCCCGCTGCGGGTCCTCTTCCTCATCATCCTGGTCGGTACGACTCTTGAGGTGCTCACCGAACGCACCCGCGAGGAGTGGCGGCTGAACCGCTGGAGGTCCAACTTGCGTGACCACACCGTCATCGTCGGCTATGGCACCAAGGGACGCTCGGCGATGCAGACCCTCTGTGCCACGGGTCTGAAGAAGGAACAGATCGTTATCGTCGACCCGTCCAGCAAGGTGATCGAGGCGGCCAACGCCGAAGGGTTTGTGGGCATCATCGGCGATGCGACCCGGAGCGATGTGCTGCTGAGGGCCGAACTCCAGCGCGCCCGGCAGATCGTTATCGCCACCCAGCGCGATGACACGGCGGTACTGGTGGCGCTGACCGCGCGTCAGCTCAACCGCGCCGCGAAGATCGTCGCCGCGGTACGCGAGGAGGAGAACGCGCCGCTGCTCCGCCAGTCGGGCGCGGACGCGGTGATCACCAGCGCCAGCGCGGCCGGCCGGCTGCTCGGCCTGTCCGTGCTCAGCCCCAGCGCCGGCACGGTGATGGAGGATTTGATCCACCAGGGCAGCGGCCTCGACCTCATCGAACGCCCTGTCATAAAGGCCGAGGTGGGGCGGAACGTCCGGGAGACCGACGACCTGGTGGTGACCGTGCTGCGCGGGCACCGGCTGATCGGCTACGACGACCCGGCGGCGAGCCCGCTCCAGCTGACCGACCGTCTGATCACCATCGTCCGCGCCGACAACCCGGCCGAATCGGGCTACTGACGGAACGACGAGGGCTCCGAAACGACGCGAGGGCTCCGGAACGGCGAGGCCCTGGACCACGGAGGCCCCGGAGCGCAGAGGTTCCGGACCGCTGATCCCCCTGTCGCGACACCCGCCGGAGTAGCCTCGCGGCCATGCATGCGATCACGATTCCGCAACCCGGTGGCCCCGAGGCGCTTGTATGGGCCGAGGTGCCCGATCCCGTACCAGGCGAGGGCGAAGTCCTTGTCGAGGTCGTCGCCAGCGCGGTGAACCGCGCCGATCTGCTCCAGCGGCAGGGCTTCTACGACCCGCCGCCCGGCGCCTCCCCGTACCCCGGTCTGGAGTGCGCGGGCCGTGTCACCGCGCTCGGCCCGGGGGTCTCGGGCTGGGCCGTCGGGGACGAGGTGTGCGCCCTGCTGGCCGGTGGGGGCTACGCCGAGCAGGTCGCCGTCCCCATCGGCCAGCTGCTGCCCGTACCCGAGGGGGTGGACCTGGCCACGGCCGCCGCGCTGCCCGAGGTGGCCGCGACCGTCTGGTCCAACGTCTTCATGATCTCCCATCTGCGGCCGGGCGAGACGCTGCTCGTACACGGCGGGGCGAGCGGGATCGGCACCATGGCCATCCAGCTGGGGAAGGCTGTCGGCGCGCGGGTCGCGGTCACGGCGGGCGGCCCGGACAAGCTGGCGCGCTGCGCCGAGCTGGGCGCGGACATCCTGATCGACTATCGCGAGCAGGACTTCGTGGCGGAGATCGCCAAGGCCACGGACGGCGCGGGGGCCGATGTCATCCTCGACATCGTCGGCGCGAAGTATCTGGACCGGAACATCCGGGCGCTGGCCGTGAACGGCCGTCTCGCGGTGATCGGTCTCCAGGGCGGCGCGAAGGGCGAACTCTCCCTCGGCGCCCTGCTGAGCAAGCGCGCCGCCATCACGGCGACCTCGCTGCGCGCCCGTCCGCAGGCCGAGAAGGCGGCGATCATCGCCGCCGTACGGGAGCATGTCTGGCCGCTCATCGCCGACGGCCGGGTCCGGCCCGTCGTGGACCGGACCCTGCCGATGACGGAGGCGGCGGAGGCGCACCGCGCCCTGGAGGCCAGTACGCACATCGGCAAGCTGCTGCTGACCGCGCCCTGACCCCAGACCCCCGTACGCCCGACCGCGCGACGCGGACGGCCCGGCACACCCCGCTGTCTCTGGGGTGTGCCGGGCCGCCGTGTGTGACAGTGCACCGGGAACAGAGCAGGACCTAGGACCTAGAGATACGGTCCCGAGCGGATCGCGCCGTGCCCCTGCTCGCTGTCGTCCTCCTGGATGGAACCGGGCGGCAGAGCACGCCGCATCTGCTCCAGCTGGGCCCTGGCCGCCATCTGCTGCGCGAACAGCGCCGTCTGGATCCCGTGGAAGAGACCCTCCAGCCACCCCACCAGCTGGGCCTGCGCGATCCGCAGCTCCGCCTCCGAGGGGATGGCCTCGTCGGTGAACGGGAGCGAGAGCCGCTCCAGCTCCTCGACCAGCTCGGGGGCGAGCCCGTCCTCCAGCTCCTTCACCGAGCCGGCGTGGATCTCCTTCAGCCGTACCCGGCTGGCCTCGTCCAGAGGTGCCGCGCGGACTTCCTCCAGAAGCTGCTTGATCATGCTGCCGATGCGCATGACCTTTGCCGGCTGTTCGACCATTTCCGTCACCGGGATCTCGCGCGACTCGCCGTCGGCTCCCCCGGCGCCGAGCGCCATCCCGTCCTGCCCCACTACGAGGACATGGGGACTCTCCTGCGACCGTTCGTTCCTCGGCATCTCCATGCGGCCCATTGTCGCGCACGCGCGCGCCCCACGTGGTGTGCCCCCGTACGAAGGTGTTCGACCTTCGTACGGGGGCACGGCCACTGTGGAAACCAGCGGGTTTACGTCGCCGACCGGCGGCCCAGCGTGCGGTGCGAGCGGGTGACCAGGGCCGCCAGGAGCGCCGCGCCGAGCGGCACCGCGATCAGCAGGGCCCCGATGGTCTCCCACGGGATGACGATCGGCACGTACGGTACCGATCCGTCGCCCCACCCCGACGCATACATCTGCCGATACTGGTCCATTTGCTCGCGCCGCTCGGTCAGCCGCAGCCCCACGGCCGGCAGCACGCCGGCCGCCGAACCGAGCACCACCCCCATCACGGCGACCACACCGCACTGGAATCCGCTGAGGGTCCTGCGGACCCGGGGCGGGGCGCCGACCGAGGAGAGCGTCTTGAGGTCCGCTTCCGCGTCGGCCTGGGCGAGACCGGTGGCGATACCCGCGGCGCCGATGGTCACCAGTCCGGCGAAGACCGTCAGCGCCAGCAGCACGATGCTGTACCGGCTGGAGTAGCCGTGCTCGACGAACAGCTCGACCTCGGACCCCACCTCGTTGCCGGTCTTGGCCAGCTCGCTCTCCAGCCGCTGCTCCTGGTCGGCGCTGGGCGCCTGGGTGGTCGAGTAGTACGCGCCGGTCGGCGCGCTGCCGAAGCCGGCGGCCTCGGCCGTGGCCGCCGTGAGCAGCACCGAGACGCCGTAGGACCGGGAATCGCCCGGCACCTGGTACGCGGGGAACTTCTTGATCTCGCCCGGCAGCGGCTCGTCGTTCATGAGCGCCTTCTCCGCCTTTTCGGCGTCGGCGGCCAGGACGATGGAGATCTCGCCCTTGGTGTCGACGGCCGGCTTGTGGAGCGAGACGATCTTGCCGTCCGCGAGTGCCTTCGCCGCGCCCGGATCATCGATGCCCAGAACCTTGAGCAGCTCGGCGTCACCGACGATCACCTGATTGAGGCCGCGGCCGTAGAGCGGGTCGTTCTCGCAGCGCCAGTCCTTGTTCAGCTTCCGGAGCTGGGCAGGGGTGAACACCTCGCTCTCGTCCTTGTCACCGGTCTCCATCAGGGGGCACTTGTTGGCCTCCGGGATGATCACGTCATACGTGCCGCAGCCCTTTTCCACGTCGTGCCAGGTGCAGGAGGGCCCGCCGACGGTGAGCCTGCTGACCGGAGCCCGTACGTCGACCGGCAGAGTCTTCTCGACGGCGCTCCGGACGGTCGTGATGTCCCGGGGGTCGTTCCCGTAGAAGTTGATCTCGACCGCCCCGCTGGGCAGCCGCGGCACGTACTCGGCCCGGCCCTGCACGTCCTGGCTCGCCGAGTATGTGGAGATCGCCACTGTGCCGGCCACCGCGGCCAGTACGGCGGCCACCGCGGGCGCCGTGCGCCCCCGGTTACGGACGGCGTCGCGCAGCGCGAGCCGGGGCGACAGCGGGAGCCATGTACCGATCTTCCCGAACAGGCCCACCAGCGCGGGCGTCATCGCGATGACCCCCAGCTCGGCTATCACGCTGCCGCCCATGACCAGCATGGTCTGCTTCGAGTACAGCGCTCCGTACAGCGCGACGGCCGCGCCGAGCAGGACCGCGGCCAGCCCCAGGGCAGGCAGTACGCGGTTGCTCCGGCGGATGCCCCGACGGCCGGTGAGCGAGGCCAGCACCGATTCCCGGGACGCGGTGATGGCCGGTACGAGCGCGGCCACCAGGCCGGTGATCACCGCGACCAGCGCGATGGCGAGCAGCTCCAGCGGCCGGAACGACAGGCCCCCGAAGCGCTGGCCCAGATAGTCCTCCAGCAGGGGACGGAGGGCCGCGGTGAGGGCGATACCGAGGACCGTACCGGTGACGGCCGACACGACCCCGATCACCAGACCGCCGGCGAGCACGATGGCCCGGATATGGCTCCGGTCACCGCCGTTGGCGCCCACCAGACCGAGCTGACGGCGCGAGCGGCGGGCGCCGACGGCGAAGGCGGCCCCGGCCAGCAGACAGATCTCCATGACGGCGAGGCCGACGATCGTGATGAGGACGGCCTGTTCGGAAGTGCTGGTCCCGGAGCCGTAGTCGTATCTGCCACTCCCGTCCTCGCGCTGGTAGAGCGGCACATCGGCGTCGGCGGGCGGATTCAGCACCACGGCGCGCGACTTGACCAGGACACCTTGGGCGTTGGCCTCCTGCACCATGTTCCACGTGAAACCATCGGCCGCGCCGATCAGCAGGGTGGAACTCGGAGTGACGGAGTCCCTCCCCTCGGCCTTCATAGCCTTGCCGAGCGGGGCCAGCAGCGCGCCGGGCAGGACGTTGACCTGGTCGGATTTGAGTTCGCTGGGCAGTTCGTACGAGCCGACGATCCGGAAGTCCGCGTCCAGTCCGCGTGCGGTGAGCTTGGAGCCCACTTTCAGACCGCTTGTCTCCAGGAAATGCGTGGTCACGGCGGCCTCGCCGGCCTTCTCCGGGAAACGGCCGCTCCTGAGCGTCATGATGCCCCGGGTCATCGGGTCCGCGGCCTTCAGCTCGCGGACCTCGGCGTTCAGCAGCCCCTTGGCGGTGCGGAGCTTCGCGTAACCCCGGGTGTCCGTGAGGGACTTGGCGCCCGACGGGACGGACTTCACGAGATCCGCGTGACCGTCCGGCAGCTGCTCGGAGCCGTCCCCGTCCTCCGTTTCCTCCTTCGCCGCCCGGTAGTTCTGGGAGTCCGGCGACTGGAGTATGGGCTCGCCCGAGTAATGGGGGTCGATGAACCGCGCGGCGGCGGAGCCCAGATCGCGGGTCAGCTCCTGCTCGGTGGTGAGGGAGGCGCTGCGGATGGTCAGATCCATCGCGCTCACCCCGACGACGGGCAGGGCGATCATGGTGAGGACGAGAAAGCTGCGTCCTTTGAAGCGCCAGGCGTCGCGGCGGGCGATCCGGATCGCGGCGCGCCAGGAGTGGAACAGATTGCTCACAGCTCGGCCGCCTGGCCGGTCAGCAGCGAGTCGGCCTCGGCGCGCAGCGTCTGGTCCACGACCGAGCCGTCCCGTACGAAGACCACCCGGTCCGCCCAGGCGGCGAAGCGCGGCTCATGGGTGACCAGGATGCCGGCCGCGCCCGCGTCGCAGCGGCTGCGCAGCAGGGCGAGCACGGACTCGCCGGTCTCGGAGTCGAGGGCGCCGGTCGGTTCGTCCGCGAGCACCAGCCGGCGGTCGCCGACGAGCGCCCGGCAGATCGCCACGCGCTGCTGCTGGCCGCCGGACATCTCGTCGGGGAACCGGTCGGCGAGCTGTTCGAGTCCCATCTCCGTCAGCGCGGCCAGGGCCTCGACGCGCGCCTTGCGCGCGGAGGTGCCGTCCAGCTCGCGGGGGAGCGCGATGTTCTCGGCGGCGGTGAGGGCGGGGATCAGGTTGTAGTCCTGGAAGACATAGCCGATGCTGCGGCGGCGGATGGCCGCGAGCTGCTTCGGGCTCGCGGTGGTGATGTCGGTGCCCTCGACGATCACGCGGCCCGAGGTGGGGGAGTCGAGGCCGCCGGCGATGGTCAGCAGCGTGGACTTGCCCGAGCCGGACGGGCCCATGACGGCGACGAGTTCACCGGGGAACACGCTGAGGTTGACCCCGCGCAGGGCGTGCACCTCGGTGGGGCCGCTGCCGTGGACCCGGGTCAGATTCTCCAGCTGGAGTACGGGCAGCTGCCCGTCATGCGACCGGGTTGGCTGAGGTGACGGATGGGGCTGAGGTGACGGATGAGGCTGTTGTGACGTGCCGGGCATGACGGTCCCCTTCGGGGTGGTGGAGGCATGTACGCGAAAGAACGAGGCGGCCACGGGCATTGCGGTGCCGACGCCGTGGTGCCTCTGTGCGATCACCGTCCTGCCGGGGCGGGGACACGGCGGGCGGGCGAATCGAGGTGGTGCGGGTGTGGAAGGTGCGTGGGCGGGTGTGGTGCGGGGTGCGGGCCGGCGTGGCGCCGGTGCGGTGTGGTGGGAGACGTTCGGGTGGTCGGATGTGGTTCGGGTGACGGGACTCTTTTCTTCACCACCGCCACCCCCACCACCGCCACCCCCGGCGCCACCACCCCAGCGCCACCCGGCCACCAGGGCCGGGGCCGCGAACCGCTAGGGGGTCTGCCCGGCGGCTGTCGCGGCGTCCGCCGCCGGGTCCGCCGCTGGGTCCTCAGCGGCCGGCGGCACGGCCTGCCGCGCGGCGGCCACGGGCTCCGTCAGCGAGAGCCGGACCAGCCGGGACTCGCAGTGGTCGAGCCAGCGGGCCTCGGCCTCGGTCTGGAAGATCAGCTGCTCCAGCACCAGCAGCCAGGCCACCTCGTCCCGGTTGGTCGGTACGGCGGCCAGCGCCCGCGCCTTGAGCCGGGTGTAGTCCTGCATCGCCCGGATGGTGTGGTGCCGCTGCGCCTGGATGACCGCCCTGATGTCGACCCCCGGCGCGCCCACGGCCATGGCGAGCTTGATCGCCAGCTCGTCGCGCGGCGGACTGGCCCGGTCGACCGGCGTACGGAACCAGGAGTGCAGCTCCACGCGCCCGGCGTCCGTGATCAGGTACAGCGAGTGTCCCGCCGCGTCCTCGCCCTCCTGCACGACCAGGCCGTCGCGCTCCAGTCGGTTGAGGGTCGTGTACACCTGACCGACGTTGAGCGGCCAGGTGGAACCGGTGCGGGACTCGAACTCCGAACGGAGCTGCGAGCCGTACCGCGGCCCGTGTTCCAGGAGGGCGAGGAGTCCGTGGCGAATCGACATACTGAGTATGTTGGGGGATGGAGGTGGTTTTGAGCAAGCGACTTGAGACGGATCCCGTAAGTCCGCCGTAAGGACGACGGCGCGGTCAGCAGCGCGGTCTCGGTGTGGTCAACGGCCTGGTCAGCGGCGCCTGAGCCGCAGCCCCAGGAAGCCGATCCCGAGCCCGGTCAGCAGAAAACCGGTCCCCAGAGTCAGCACGGGAACCGGCCGTACCGCCGTCTGCGTCAGTGCTCGTGAGGAGCGCCGCCGTCCGGCGTCCGGGGGAGGTTCACCGGGTGCGGCGGACTCCTCCCACGCGTCCCCCGCCGCCTCCTCGTCGGGCAGCCACCGCGCCCCTTCGTCACCGCCCCCGTCGCCGCCCCGGCCGCCCGCCGCGTCGCGTGACGGCGAGGGCGAGGGTGAGGGCGAGGGGGACGGTGAGGGCGACGTACGGGAGCCGGTACGGGTACGGGACGGCGCCGCCGGAGCCGAGGACGCGGACGAAGCGGCGGACGCGGCCGAGGTGGCGGAAGACTGGCCGGCCGGAGTCGGTGACCGGCCGGGCCGTCCGGAAGCAGGAGGCCTGCCGGGCCGCGCGCCCGTCCCGGGGTCCTTCCCGGCGCCCGGGTCCGTACCGTCCCTCGGGCCCTCGTCCTCGCCCTCCGCGTCCCCGTCGTCCGTATCTCCGTCCCTGTCCCCATCCCCGCGGGCGGGGCCGTGGGCGGGGCCAGGGGCGGGCGAAGCCGCGGCGGAGGGCGGTGCGGACGCGTCGGCCAGGGCGTCGGTCGCGCCGGGTGCGGTCAGCAGCAGCGCCGCGACCGCGAGTGCGCAGGGTGTACGGAGCCTCGGGGTGACCGACTTCACCGGTTCAGCGTCACACGCGGCGACAACTCCGGCATCTTGTACAAAGAGGAGTGAACAGGCGCTGGGCGCCCGCCCGGCCTACTCGGGGTTGCCCGTCGAGATCGTCAGCTCGAACTCCTGGTCATTGGGGAGGACCGCGCTGCCCGAACTCGGGTACTGCTCGATCACGGTGTCCTCGGCGTACTGGCCGTTGTCCACTTCCTTTATCGGCGACTTCCACTTCCAGCCGGCCGCGCGCAGGCAGTCCTTCACCGAGAGCAGGTCCTTGTAGCGCAGATCGGGCGCCGACACCTTTGACGGATCCAGCCCGTCCGTCTGCGCGTTCGAGCAGGCGGACGACTTGATGGTCCGGTTCCGCTCCGGATCCCGGTGGCCCGCCGCCGCGGGCTTCGAGGCCGAGGAGGCGGAAGGATTCGACCCGGCGTCGTCGGACGTGTCCTTCTTGTCGTTCAGCTGGGTGAGCAGGCCGCCGATCGCCAGCAGCGCCACCACGATCGCCCCCACGATCACCAGCGTGTTCCGCCTGCCGTTGCCCCCACTGCCCGCCGCGTTCCCGCCGTGGCCGGCCCCGGCCCCCATCGTCTGCTGCGGCGCCATCATGTACGGCTGCCCGCCCTGCCCCATGGAGGGCGCGGTCGGATACCCGACGGGGCCCGCCTGCGGATAGCCGTATCCGGGCGCCGCCTGCATCGGGACCGGCCCCGGAACCGGTCCCGAGATCGGCCCCTGGACCGGACCCGGGGCCGGCGTTGGCGGTCCGTACGGTCCCGGCTGGTACGGCGCCTGGACGACGCCCTGCGGCGGCTGCGCGCCCTGCTCCACCGGCGGGAAGACCGCCGAGCCCACGCCCGAGCCGCTGGCCTGCGGGGCGGTCGGCACGATCGCCGGAGCGCTCGTCGCCTGCCCGGCGGCGAGCACACGCAGGCACTCGTCACGCATGCTGTCCGCGCTCGGGAAGCGTTCGTTCGGGTTCTTCTTCAGCGCCCGCGCGACCAGCGCGTCCATCGCCGGGGTGACCGAACGGTTGATGCTCGACGGCGCGACCGGCTCCTCCTGCACATGTGCGTACGCGATGGCCAGCGCCGAGTCCGCGTCGAACGGCAGTCGGCCCGTGAGCAGTTGGAAGAGCATGATGCCGACCGAGTACAGGTCCGAACGGGCATCGACCCCGCGCCCCAGCGCCTGTTCGGGCGAGAGGTACTGCGGGGTGCCGACGACCATGCCCGTCTGCGTCATCGAGGTGACGCCCGACTGCATGGCGCGCGCGATGCCGAAGTCCATGACCTTGACGACGCCGCGCTTGGTCATCATCACGTTGCCCGGCTTGATGTCCCGGTGGACCAGCCCCATCTCGTGGCTGGCCTCCAGGGCCGCCAGCACATCGGCGGTCACCTTGAGGGCCTTGTCGGCGGGCATCGCGCCGTACTGGGCGACATCGGCGTTCAGCACGGAGCCGAGCGGCTGCCCCTCGACGTACTCCATGACGATGTACGGCATGAGCGCGCCATCGAGCTCGTCCTCACCCGTGTCGAAGACGGAAACGATGTTGGAATGCGACAGCTTCGCAACAGCTTGCGCCTCACGCCGGAAGCGCTCGCGGAAGGACTGTTCGCGCCCCAGCTCCGTGTGGAGTGTCTTGATCGCGACCTGCCGGTCGAGCGCCGCGTCGTACGCCAGATATACGGACGCCATGCCGCCCTCGCCGAGGAGGTCACGCAGCTGGTAGCGGCCACCTGCGACCGAACCCCCCGCGTAGCGGCCCTGTGCGCCGTTCTGGCTCATGATTTTGCTTCCCCCTCGGCGTCCTGACACGGTGATCCCAGCGCGGCTTCGCTCGGTCCTACGTGCGGATCCCGCCATCCTGGCCAAGTCTGCCCCAGGGCACCGACACGTCAAGCGAGGTGCCCGTTCCGTGACCGTAAGCACAGCAAGCGTCTCGGAAGCGTTACAGGAAAATCATGGAATTTGCACGGGTACCGGTCCAAGAGGTTTCATGGCCGGTCCATCCTGGACCGGCGTGTCACACAGAGGCTGTAGCGTGATGTGGCATAGCCACCCCTGAGACATCCCCTGAGAAACACAGACCCACCGCGGACCGCGCGCGCGGTCATCAAGCGGACAGAAACGACGGCGAGGACTGATGGCACCCGAACCCGAAGCAGGCGGCGGAGTGTCGGATGCGGCGGACTCCTGGGGCGACAACGGACTGGTCGGCGGGACCGTCGGCGACGGCCGTTACCGCATGACCCACCGCCTCGGCCGGGGCGGCATGGCCGAGGTGTTCGCGGCCGAGGACGTACGGCTCGGACGCATCGTCGCGGTGAAGCTGCTCCGCGGGGATCTCGCCGAGGACCCGATCTCCAAGGCCCGCTTCACGCGCGAGGCGCAGTCGGTCGCCGGGCTCAACCACCACGCGGTGGTGGCGGTGTACGACTCCGGCGAGGACACGCTCAACGGGCAGACCGTCCCGTACATGGTCATGGAGCTGGTCGAGGGCCGCACCATCCGTGAGCTGCTGATCAGCGCGGATCCGCCGCCGCCCGAGCAGGCGCTGATCATCGTCTCCGGGGTGCTGGAGGCGCTCGCCTACTCGCACGAGCACGGCATCGTGCACCGCGACATCAAGCCGGCGAACGTGATCATCACGGACGCGGGCGCGGTCAAGGTGATGGACTTCGGCATCGCGCGCGCCCTGCACGGCGCGCAGTCGACGATGACCCAGACCGGCATGGTCATGGGCACGCCGCAGTACCTCTCCCCCGAGCAGGCGCTGGGCAAGGCGGTCGACCACCGCAGCGACCTGTACGCCACGGGCTGCCTGCTGTACGAACTCCTCGCGCTGCGGCCCCCGTTCACCGGCGAAACGCCGCTCTCCGTGGTCTACCAGCACGTTCAGGACATTCCCGTGCCGCCCTCCGAAGCCTCGGACGTGGCGCCGCCGGAGCTGGACGGCATGGTCATGCGCTCGCTGGCGAAGGAGCCGGACGACCGGTTCCAGAGCGCCGAGGAGATGCGCGGCCTCGTCCAGTACAGCCTCCAGATGCTCCAGCAGCAGGGCGGCTACACCGGTACGTGGAACACCGGCCCGGTCGACTCGCACGGCGCCGGCGGTACGGCGGCGATGGGCATGGGCGCGACGACCGCGATGGGCTACCCGTCGCACGGCGAGACCGCCCAGGGCGCGATCCTGCCGCCGATGAACCCGAACGACGGCGGATACGACGGCGGTCACTACGGCAACGGCGGCGGTCAGTACGGCAACGGCCAGTACGGCAACGGATCCGGCGGCGGCAACCGCGGCAAGATGATCCTCTTCGCCGCGCTCGCGCTGATCGCGATCGTCGTGGGTGTCGCGTTCGCCGTGAACAACATGAGCGATACGGGCACGGACAACAAGAAGACCGAGCAGAGCAGCACCCCGAGCGAGACGAAGACGAGCGAGAGCCCGACGCCCACGGAGACGGAGCCCTCGGACGAGCCCACGCAGGACAGCTCGACCGGCGGCAATCAGAACCCGGGGGGCTTCAACACCCCCCGCTACACGCCGTCCTACCCGCAGAAGAGCGAGGAGCCGACGTACACGCAGCCCACGGACACCGACACGCAGCCGTCCGATGACGGTGGCAACACGGACGAGGGCGCGGACTCCGGCGCCTCCGCCGGCACCACGGAAGGCACGGCCAACGCGGGCACGGACAACGGCGGTTCGGCCAACGCGGGTACGGACGCGGGTGCGAACGCGGGGACGGACAACGGCGGTTCGGCCAACGCGGGCACGGACGCGGGCACGAGCACGGGGACGGACGCCGGTACGGGGACGAGCGCGGGCACCGGCGGCTGACCTGGCCGCGGGATCCGCAGTAGTACGGAGGGGGTGACGGGCGAGCTGCCTGTCACCCTCTCCGCGCGCGTGCCCCCTCCATACGTCCCGCGCGTGTTACCCGCCCGGTCTCACCCGGCGAACGCCTCGCACACCGCGTCGTACTCGCGCGTCCACCACACGGCCAGCGCCGACACCGCCGCGAACAGCGGGTCCGCCCGCCGGTCGTCCAGCTGATAGCGCCAGCGCAGGATCCAGAAGTCGTTGAGGCGCTCCCACCAGACCCGGTGCACCGCCGCGGCCAGCTCGGCGGCGCAGGTGCCGGCCGCGCTCCGGTACGCGCGGGCGTACGCCCGTACCTTCGTCAGCTCCAGCTCGCCCGTCGGGCGGACGAAGAAGATCGCGGCGGCCCGTACGACCTCCTCCGCGCGCGGCTGCACGCCGAGCCGGTCCCAGTCGACGATCGCCGCCGGTTCCGCGCCCCGGTAGAGCAGGTTCAGCGGGTGGAAGTCGCCGTGCACCCAGCCGGTGGCGGGCACGGCGCCGGGCGGCGGGCGGCGGTGGGCGTGCCGCTCCAGCAGCCCCCGGCGCTCGACCAGCCGGTGCTCGGCGAGCCGGTCGAAGACATCCGCGTGGGTCCGCCCGCGCGCCAGGAGCAGCAGCTCGTCGATGAGGGCGAGGGTATCGGCGGGGTCGGGGCTGAGGTAGGGGAGTTCGCTGAGGCGGGAGAGGGCCGTGGGGCTGTTCGCCGGGCCGGTCGCGGGACCGGCCGCCGGGTGGGCCGTGGCGCCGTACGCGGGGCCGGTCGCGGGGCTGTCCGCGAGACTCGGCTCCATTACCTCGTCCAGCCGGGTGTGGACCAGCCCGAGGAGCCCGCCGAGCCGCCGGGACGCGTCGGCCGTCAGCTCGGCGCCGTCGCGGTGGCGGCCCTCGATCCACGGATGCAGGGCGTAGCAGCGGCCGCCGATGACCGCGACGGTGTCGCCGTCGGCGCTCTCGACGGGCGGCGCGACGGGCACACCGAGCTTCTGGAGCCGCTGGGTGGCGCGGTGCTGACGGGCGATGGACACGTGGTCCCCGTCGAGGTGGTGCTTGAGGAAGTACGCGCCGTGGGTGGTGCGGAGGCGGTATCCGCGGTTGAGGAGCCCTTGGGCGACCGGTTCGCAGGACACGGGATCGCCGGCGTTGCGGTAGCGGCGGAGCAGCGTACGTAAGGGGAGGCCCGGGGGGCCCGCGCCGTGAGAGGCGTGTGGGGTGGTTGAGGCGGCCGAGATCGTGGGGATGGCCGGGATTGCGGGGGCGGTGGGGGCGCTGGGGATGGTCGAGACAGCGGTGATGGTGGAGATGGCCGAGATGGTGGAGATGGTGGTGATCTGTGGGGTCCGCCGGGTGGCGGAGGCGGGCGGTGGAATGACAGCGGTCGCGGCAGGCGCAGCGATTTCATATGAGCGCAGCACTTGCCAGATGTTAGATCACGCAGCGTGTTGACTCTGTCGCTCGCGGGCGTATTCGATCATATGTACGATGACAAACTGGGGCTCAAGTCGCATAAAGACGGGCACAAATGCTTCGCCGTCCACGGAATTCGGACTTGAATCAAACAGTTCGATTTCCAGAGCGGTCGGATCGACCAGTTCGGCGGTGCCGGTGAACTGCACCGACCAGAGGTTCTCCTCGCCGCTGCCGAAGTTGTCTGCGCCGTACGCCACCACCCCGCCGCCGCAGGCGCGGTGGTAGCCGGTGCCGGCGTGCATCCGCAGCAGCACCGAGCCCCCCGTGACCACATGGCGGGCGGGCGCCATCAGGGGCATGGCCCGCATGCTCGTCGCCACGTGCCCGTGCGACACGCGGTTGAGCAGCTCTATGGCACGGAGTTCCTCGGTGGACATGGTGTCCACTCTGGGTCACGGGAGGGGGGCTTCACCAGGGGAGGCGGCCCCTCAAGCCCGGGACGTTGGTCCCGATTGGGATGGATACGGACGCGGTACTGGCGCGGTAGGGAGCGTACGGACGTGGTGTGAGCATGTTGCGGGCGCGGTGCTCCGCTACGTACCGTCACTCCTTCACGCTTCTTCGTACGTACGCGTCAGCGCTTCTCCGCCTGGATCCGTGCCACAAAGGCGGCGGCCTGCGAGCGCCGCTCCATGCCCAGCTTCGCGAGCAGGCTGGAGACGTAGTTCTTGATCGTCTTCTCCGCGAGATGCAGTTGCTCGCCGATCGCCCGGTTCGTCATGCCCTCGCCGATCAGATCGAGGATCCGGCGCTCCTGGTCGGTCAGGTCGGCCAGCCGGTCGTCGCCCTTCGGGTCCTTGCCGTTGCGCAGCCGTTCCAGCACGCGGGCCGTCGCCACCGGGTCCAGCAGGGAGCGCCCGGCCGCCACGTCCCGTACGGCCGTCAGCAGCTCGTTGCCCCGGATCGCCTTCAGTACATAGCCGGAGGCGCCGGCCATGATCGCGTCGAAGAGCGCCTCGTCGTCCGCGAAGGAGGTGAGCATCAGGCACTTGATGTTCTCGTCCCGCGAGCGGATCTCCCGGCAGACCTCCACCCCGCTCCCGTCCGGCAGCCGGACGTCCAGCACCGCCACATCGGGTCGGGTCGCCGGGATTCTGGCCATCGCGTCGGCCGCCGTACCGGCCTCTCCGACGACCTCGATGTCGTCCTCGACCGAGAGCAGCTCGAAGACGCCCCGGCGGACGACTTCATGGTCATCAAGCAGGAATACCGTGATTTTTCCCTCTTCTCGCACGAAATTCAGTCTCACACACTCACCCCTTCCCTGCCGCTGATCAGCGGGATAACGTGCCGGTGTTCCGGCGTCCTGCGAGGCTGTGACCAGTGGTTGTACCGGACTTTGCGGATTTACTTGGAAATCCAAGCAAAATTGCAGGTCAAATGGGGTTTCGCAGTAATGCGGACTACTGGGTAACGTGCTTGTGACAGAGAGTCCGCCGGGGCACCTGTCACGTCTGTACGGCCCGGTCGCACCCACCCCGTGCGTAAGGACCGCGCAGGCGCAGCCGCACTGGTTCCCGGCGGATCCCGGGGGCCGGACAGACGGAGGAGCACGCACGTGACCGTGGAGAGCACTGCCGCTCGTAAACCGCGACGCACCAGCGGGACGGGCGGTACGGCCGGGGCTACCGGGACCACCGGGACCACCGGGGCGACCGGGACGGCTGGTACGTCCGGGACGACGTCCGGGACGAGCCGCGCCGCCGCCAAGAAGACGTCGCAGCCGAAGCAGCAGGCGAAGCCGAGGCAGCAGAAGTCTCAGCCGAGGCAGCAGCAGAAGCCGCAGCCGCAGCCTCAGCCGACGTCGGAGGCACCGCCGGCGCCGCAGACTTCCGAGCCCCCCCTCGTACAGCTGCTGACCCCGGAGGGCGAACGGGTCGAGCACCCGGAGTACTCCGTCGACCTCAGCCCCGAGGAGCTGCGCGGGCTGTACCGCGACATGGTGCTGACGCGCCGCTTCGACGCCGAGGCCACCGCCCTCCAGCGCCAGGGCGAGCTGGGGCTGTGGGCGTCGCTGCTGGGCCAGGAGGCCGCCCAGATCGGCTCGGGCCGCGCGCTGCGCGACGACGACTACGTCTTCCCGACCTACCGCGAACACGGCGTGGCCTGGTGCCGCGGGGTGGACCCGACGAATCTGCTGGGCATGTTCCGCGGGGTGAACCACGGCGGCTGGGACCCCAGCACCAACAACTTCCACCTCTACACCATCGTCATCGGCTCCCAGACCCTGCACGCCACCGGCTACGCGATGGGCATCACCAAGGACGGCGCGGACTCGGCCGTGATCGCGTACTTCGGCGACGGCGCGTCCAGCCAGGGCGATGTCGCCGAGTCGTTCACCTTCTCCGCCGTCTACAACGCGCCGGTGGTGTTCTTCTGCCAGAACAACCAGTGGGCGATCTCCGAGCCGACCGAGCGCCAGACCCGGGTGCCGCTCTACCAGCGCGCGCAGGGCTTCGGCTTCCCCGGCGTCCGGGTGGACGGCAACGACGTCCTCGCCTGTCTGGCCGTGACCCGGGCCGCGCTGGAGCGGGCGCGGCGGGGCGAGGGCCCGATGCTGGTCGAGGCGTTCACGTACCGCATGGGCGCGCACACCACCTCCGACGACCCGACGAAGTACCGCGCGGCCGAGGAGACGGAGGCGTGGCAGGCCAAGGACCCGATCCTGCGGCTGCGCCGGTATCTGGAGCGGGTGGGCGCGGCCGACGAGGCGTTCTTCGCGGCGCTGGAGGCGGAGAGCGAGACGCTCGGGAAGCGGGTAAGAGACGTGGTACGGGCGATGCCCCAGCCGGACCGCATGGCGATCTTCGAGCATGTGTACGCGGACGGGCACGCGCTCGTCGACGAGGAGCGCGCGCAGTTCGCCGCGTACCAGGCGTCGTTCGACGAGGGCACGGCCGATGGCGCGGCGGCAGAGGGGGCCAACTAATCATGGACGTACAGACTTCGGCGACTTCGGTCACTTCGGTCACTTCGGTGACTTCCGTACAGAAGCTGCCCATCGCGAAGGCGATCAACGAGTCGCTGCGCAAGGCCCTGGAGACCGACCCCAAGGTCCTGATCATGGGCGAGGACGTCGGCAAGCTCGGCGGCGTGTTCCGGGTGACGGACGGCCTCCAGAAGGACTTCGGCGAGGACCGGGTCATCGACACGCCGCTCGCGGAGTCGGGCATCGTCGGCACGGCGATCGGGCTGGCGCTGCGCGGCTACCGGCCGGTGGTGGAGATCCAGTTCGACGGATTCGTCTTCCCAGCGTACGACCAGATCGTCACCCAGCTCGCGAAGATGCACGCCCGCGCGCTCGGCAAGATCAAGATGCCGGTCGTGATCCGGATCCCGTACGGCGGCGGCATCGGCGCGGTCGAGCACCACAGCGAGTCGCCCGAGGCGCTGTTCGCGCATGTGGCGGGGTTGAAGGTCGTCTCGCCGTCGACGGCGTCGGACGCGTACTGGATGATGCAGCAGGCCATCCAGAGCGACGACCCGGTGATCTTCTTCGAGCCGAAGCGGCGCTACTGGGACAAGGGCGAGGTCAACACAGAGGCCATCCCGGACCCGCTGCACCGGGCGCGGGTGGTGCGCGAGGGCACGGATCTCACCCTGGTGGCCTACGGGCCGATGGTGAAGGTCTGTCAGGAGGCCGCGTCGGCCGCCGAGGAGGAGGGCAAGTCGCTGGAGGTGCTCGACCTCCGGACGATGTCCCCGATCGACTTCGACACGATCCAGCGGTCGGTGGAGAAGACGCGCCGGCTGGTCGTCGTCCACGAGGCGCCGGTCTTCTACGGCTCGGGCGCGGAGATCGCCGCCCGGATCACCGAGCGCTGTTTCTACCACCTGGAGGCGCCCGTGCTGCGGGTCGGCGGCTACCACGCGCCGTATCCGCCGGCGCGGCTGGAGGACGAGTACCTCCCGGGCCTGGACCGGGTGCTCGACGCCGTCGACCGCTCGCTCGCGTACTGAGGAGTGCCGTGACCATGACTGCTGACACGTCCACCGACATGTCGACGGACACGTCCACCGACATGTCCGCTCGCTACCGCGAGTTCAAGATGCCCGATGTGGGCGAGGGTCTGACCGAGGCCGAGATCCTCAAGTGGTATGTGAAGCCGGGCGACTCGGTGACGGACGGCCAGGTGGTGTGCGAGGTCGAGACGGCGAAGGCGGCGGTGGAGCTGCCCATTCCGTACGACGGGGTGGTGCACGCGCTGCGTTTCGCCGAGGGCACGACGGTCGATGTCGGGGAGTCCATCATCACGGTGGACGTGGCGCCGTCGACGCCGTCTGCGCCGGAACCGGCGGCACCGGCGGCACCGGCGGCACCGGCCGAGAAGCCTCCCGTCGAGAAGCCGGCGGCCCGTACCCCGGTCCTGGTCGGATACGGGGTGGCCGAGGCGTCGACGAAGCGCCGCCCGCGCCGGGGGGTGGCGGTCCCCGAGCAGCAGACGCCGACCCTGGCGCCCCCGCTGAACGGCCACGCCGCGACCGCCGTGGCCACCCCTGCCGCCGCCCCTGTCGCTACCTCTGCCGCCGGCTCCCGCCCCCTGGCGAAGCCGCCCGTACGGAAGCTCGCCAAGGACCTCGGCGTGGACCTGGCGACGGTCACGCCCACGGGCCCGGACGGGATCGTCACGCGGGAGGACGTACACGCGGCGGTGGCGGTACGGGAGCAACCGCTGCCCGGGGCCGACCGCGCACCGGAGGCGGACCGGGCGCCGACCCCGCCGCCGACGATGGCGCCGGTTCAGCCCGAGGCCGCGCCTGTCGCGGCGGCTCAGGGCCGGGAGACCCGTACCCCCATCAAGGGCGTACGGAAGGCGACGGCGGCGGCGATGGTCGGCAGCGCCTTCACCGCGCCGCATGTCACGGAGTTCATCACCGTCGATGTGACGCGCACGATGAAGCTGGTCGAGGAGCTGAAGTCCGACCCGGACATGGCGGGCCTGCGCGTCAACCCGCTGCTCCTCATCACCAAGGCG
Source organism: Streptomyces paludis (assembly GCF_003344965.1). Taxonomy (NCBI): domain Bacteria; kingdom Bacillati; phylum Actinomycetota; class Actinomycetes; order Kitasatosporales; family Streptomycetaceae; genus Streptomyces; species Streptomyces paludis. The sequence goes on from NZ_CP031194.1 coordinate 3,659,476, forward strand.
CTGCTGGTCGCGATCAAGCGCAACCCCGAGGTCAACGCCGCCTGGGACGAGGCCAACCAGGAGATCGTGGTCAAGCACTACGTCAACCTGGGCATCGCGGCGGCGACCCCTCGCGGCCTGATCGTCCCGAACATCAAGGACGCCCACGACCGGACCCTGCCCCAACTGGCCCAGGCCCTGGGCGAACTGGTGGCCACGGCCCGCGAGGGCCGCACCACCCCGGCGGCCATGCAGGGCGGTACGGTCACCATCACCAACGTCGGCGTCTTCGGCGTCGACACGGGCACGCCCATCCTCAACCCGGGCGAGTCCGCGATCCTGGCGGTCGGCTCCATCAAGCTCCAGCCCTGGGTCCACAAGGGCAAGGTGAAGCCCCGTCAGGTCACCACCCTGGCGCTCTCCTTCGACCACCGCCTCATCGACGGCGCCCTGGGCTCCCGCTTCCTGGCGGACATCGCGGCCGTCCTGGAGCGGCCGAAGCGCCTGATCACCTGGGCGTAGAGCGCGGTCCGACCGATGCGACAGCGATCCGGCGCGACGCCGGCCCCTTGCCCGGGGCCTGCGCCGCGCCGGACTTGTGTGCGAGCATCGGTGAAACCGCGCCCAGGGGAGGCGCGGTGGGCGGTTGAGGGGGACAACACATGAAGGCCATACGTGCGAGGCACTTGCTTGTCGCGATGGCGGCCATCGCGTTATTGGTGAGTGCCGGTCCGTCCGATGATGTGACGGTCGGCCAGGACACGAAGGACCTCTTCCGGAAGGCCGCGGGCGAGGTGCTGGAGCGCCGTACGGCGGCTCTCCTGGACGGCGAGTCGACCCGCGGCTCCGCCGACGGTCCCGTACACATCAGTACGGAGGCCGCCGCGAAGGAGGACTCGGCGGTCGCGAAACTCTCCCGCTTCAGGGACGAGCTGGCCGAAGCGGGCGAGGTCTACGCGTCGGCCGATATCGAGACCGAGGTGCACTCCGTCACCGTGTCCGGCGCCACCGCGACGGTGGGCATCACCGAGACGACAACGCTCGCCTACAAGGGGGACCGCGGCGCCGAGCCCCCGAGCACGGCGTTCCAGGCCAAACACACATTCGTCTACGACCTGGGTTCCGACGGCACGTGGTCCCTGATCTCCGCGGATCCGGTCGACGAGGGCGGCCCCGCGGCGGTCAACCAGGTGGCGGGGACGCCCACGTAACGGTGTTCCTACTCGGGTGGAACTGAGTATCTGTGCTCTGACCGCCATCCGGGTGAGCCGGAACGATGAACCCATGAGCAAAGGACTGCGGAACCCTGTTGTCCGGCCCCTGGTGACCTTGGCGCTGGCCGGGCTGGCGATGGCGCTGTGGGCGGCCTGGCTGGGCTGGGACCAGCTCCGCGACGAGCACCCCGACGGCTCCACGACCGGCCCGTACGAGGCGTGGCAGGTGATCGGGCTCGTACTGACCCTGCTGCCACCGCTGTACTGGGCGGCGTCCCGCCAGTACGTCGTACCCGCGGTCCTCGGCACCACCGCCGGGCTGACCGCGGCGGCCTTCTACGACTGGTCGGACGACGCGAGCGGGCTCTTTGTGATCGGGGTGGGCATGATCACGATCGCCACCCTGGTCACAACCAGCATCATCGCGCTCCTGATCGCCTCCACAAAACACAACCCCACAGACACCACCCCCACCCCCCACACCACCTGAGCCCGCCGCTCCCGCGCCGGGTCTGGAACCCGCGCCCATATCGAGGAAGGGGCCGCTCGGGAACGCCGGTGTTCGGCGTTCCCGAGCGGCCCCTTCCTTTGCGGGCGCTCTTCCCGGGCTCGTCCGGGTCGGTCCCCCGGACTCGCTCGGATCAGTCGCGCTGCGCGGCCGTCGGGAGTGTGCGCAGCTGCATTGTCTTCGCCGTGGTCGAGCCGAAGCCGTAGTCGAGCATCTTCGCCGCGTCCGTGTAGCGGGTGGAGCCGTTCAGGACGACGCCGACGAGCGTCTTGCCGCCGCGCGTGGCCGCGAAGACCAGGCAGGGACCCGCGCTGGTGCCGGTGCCGGTCTTGATGCCGACGGCGCCCTTGTAGGAGCCGAGCAGCTTGTTCGTGTTGTACCAGGTGTACGTGCGCTTGCCGCCCTTGCTGGTCGGCGCCGTTCCCTTGTACGACGTGGCCTTCACGACGGTGCGGAAGGTGGACGTCTTCATGGCGTACTGGGCGATCTTCGCGAGGTCGCTCGGGGTGGTGTAGTTCTTCCCGGCGCTCGAAATACCGTCGAACGAATCGAAGTTGGTGTTCTTGAGCTTCAACTCCTTCGCCTTGGCGTTCATCTTCGCGATAAACGACTTCGTACGGGCGGCGTTGGTGGAGCCGGTGCCGAAGGTGTCGGCGAGCGCGTAGGCCGCGTCGCAGCCGGACGGCAGCATCGTGCCGTACAGCAGCTGACGGACGGTGACCTTGTCGCCGGTCTGGAGATCGGCGGTGGAACCGCCCTGCTTCACGACGTAGTCGCGGTACGCCTTCTTGACGGTCACCTTGCGGTCGAGGTCGACGTTCTTGGTGCTGAGCACCACGGCGGCCGTCATGATCTTCGTCGTGCTGGCCATCTGACGGCGCGTGTCGGGCGTCTTGCTGAAGAGCGCGGTCCCGGCGTCGTTCAGCAGGTAGGCGCCCTTGCTGCCGACCGTCGGCTTGGTGGCCGCGTGTGCCGGTGCGGCCAGGGCGGAGACGGAGAGCAGCGCGCCGGCGGTGAGTGCGACCACGGCGGCCCTGCGCGCACCAGGGTGACTGGATATCAAAGGAACACTCCGAGTTCACAAATGCATTGAAATGCGACGAAGGTGGACCCCTTCTGGAAAAGGGTCCCGCTATGAGACGCGTGAGTGTGCCGAAGGGATGTACAGATTTTCCGACCAGATATGGCCTTCGCTGATCCAGTGTGGCGGTTATGAGGTTATTTCCGTACAGACGCTCGATGGGAATGAGGGGGCTCGCGGCCGCCAAGGGGGAAGTAACGGCCGGGGCGCGGTGGTGGAAAGGGCTTGCATCGGCGTGGTGAGGGGGCCCGGGCGCGGTGGCCGGTCGAGCCGGAGTTTTGGGGGCGCATAAGGGGTTTATCTACTTGTCCTCACGCTTGCGAGGGAATAAGGCCCTCCCGGCTGGTTCGGGAGGTATGTGGTGGGCAATTCTGTGAGCGCGACGTCGTCACCACGACCGAGGCGGCCGGCCAACTGCCTCGGAAAAAGCCTTACTTCCGGCTCAAGTCCGTACTTCTGGTTCCTGGAGGAATTGATATGGCAAGCTTCCGTACCGCCCGCGCCATCGCCGTGGTCGCCGCTCTGCCTCTCGCCGCCACGCTCTTCACCGGGGTGGCCCAGGCCGACGACCACGCCCTCGCCGACAACGGATCCAACGCGTCGGCGGCCTCGATCAAGGGCAGCGGGGTGGGAGGCGCCAACTTCGGCAACTCGACCACCACACAGCAGGTGGCGACCGGCGCCGGAGCGTCCAACCAGAGCAATACCGCGAGTGTGGTCGGCTCCGGTCTCACGGCGATCGACCAGTCGAACCACAACATCTCCGTGGCGTACAACATCCCCTTCTGGTGGTAGGACTCCCGCCCGCCAGGGGCGGGACCGAGGGGTGACCGGGATACGGCGTCCCGCGCGGCGGCACTTCGGTGTCATCACGCGGGACGCTTCCGCGTGCGGCGGGGGTATGTACGCGGGCGGGGTACGTACGCGGGCGGGGGTACGTACGGGACGACGGCGAGAGGCGGGTGGCGCGCCCGTCACGGGGCTGGAGGGCCGCGGCGCACGCCCGTCGCGGGGCCGGTGGCGTACCCGACCCTGACACTTCCGCCCCGCTGCCTCCACCTTCAGGAGGTGGAGGCAGCACCACCCCTACACCCTGAGGCGGACACGGCTTCGGGACCTGGGGCCGATCCCCTGGAGCGGGCCTCGCTCCTAGCGTGGAGACATGACCACGCCTGTCTGCACGAGCGCCTCGCAGGCCGCCAAGCCGGCCGCGCATCCCTCGTACTCGTACCTGCCGCCCTACGCGTCGTTCTCCTCGTACGTACGGGCGCGGGGGCCCGTGCTGCTGCGGACCGCGCGCTCGCTCACCGCCAACCCGTGCGACGCCGAGGACCTGCTCCAGACGGCGCTCGCCAAGACCTATGTCGCCTGGGACCGGATCGAGGACCAGCGCGCCCTGGACGGCTATGTCCGCCGCGCCCTGCTGAACACCCGCACCTCGCAGTGGCGCAAGCGCAAGGTCGACGAGTTCGCCTGCGAGGAACTGCCCGAGCCCTCGGGCGTCCCGGAGCCCGACCCCGCCGAGCGCCAGGTGCTGCACGACGCGATGTGGCGCGCGGTGATGCGGCTGCCCGACCGGCAGCGCGCCATGGTCGTCCTGAGGTACTACGAGGACCTCAGCGAGGTCCAGACGGCGGAGGTCCTCGGTGTCTCGGTCGGTACGGTCAAGAGCGCGGTGTCGCGCGCGCTCGGCAAACTCCGCGAGGACCCGGAGCTTTCCCCGGTTCGCTGACCCCGGGGCCCACCGGAGCCGCCCCGCTCGCCGCCTCAGGGTCCGTTCGGGGTCTTCCCCGAGCCCTCCCCGACCTTTCTCTACCACCGGGTAGTCCCGGGCCGCCCCGGGTAGTGACATACCACGCGGTACGTGAGCAGAATCTCTTCAACGCCGCGCAAGGAAGCGCCAGCGCCACTGGGAGGACGCCGTGCTCAGCACAATGCAGGACGTACCGCTGTTGGTCTCGCGGATCTTGATCCACGGGTCGACGGCCCACCGGCAGTCGCGGGTGACCACATGGACGGGCGAAGGCGAGCCGCACCGCCGCAGCTTCGCCGAGATCGGCGCTCGTGCCGCTCAGCTCGCCCACGCGCTGCGGGACCTCGGAATCTCCGAGGGGAGTGTCGCCGGGACACTGATGTGGAACAACGCCGAGCATGTGGAGGCGTATCTCGCCATCCCCTCCATGGGCGCCGTCCTCCACACGCTCAACCTGCGTCTGCCCCCGGAGCAGTTGGCCTGGGTCGCCAACCACGCCGACGACCGCGTGATCATCGCGAACGGGTCCGTGCTGCCGCTCCTCGTCCCGCTCCTGCCGCATCTGCCGGCCGTCGAGCATGTCGTCGTCACCGGTCCCGGCGACCGCGCCCCGCTGGCCGGGCTCGCCGCCGCGGGTGTGTCCGTGCAGGTGCATGAGTACGAGGAGCTGATCGCCGGCCGCCCCACCAGCTTCGACTGGCCGGAGCTGGACGAACGGGCCGCGGCGGCCATGTGCTACACCTCGGGCACCACCGGCGACCCCAAGGGCGTCGTCTACTCCCACCGCTCCATCTATCTGCACTCCATGCAGGTCAACATGGCCGAGTCGATGGGCCTGACGAATCACGACACGACCCTCATGGTCGTCCCGCAGTTTCATGTCAACGCCTGGGGCCTGCCGCACGCGACGTTCATGACCGGCGTGAACATGCTGATGCCGGACCGCTTTCTCCAGCCCGCCCCGCTCGCCGAGATGATCGAGCGCGAGCGCCCCACCCACGCCGCCGCGGTGCCCACCATCTGGCAGGGGCTGCTCGCCGAGGTCACCGCCCGCCCGCGCGATCTGACCTCCATGGCCCGCGTCACCATCGGCGGCGCCGCCTGTCCGCCGTCGCTGATGGAGGCGTACGACAAGCTCGGGGTCCGCCTCTGTCACGCCTGGGGCATGACGGAGACCTCACCGCTCGGCACCATGGCCAACCCGCCCGCCGGCCTCACCTCGGAGGAGGAGTGGCCCTACCGCCTCACCCAGGGCCTCTTCCCGGCCGGTGTCGAGGGCCGGCTCGTCGGGCCCGACGGCGCGATCCTGCCCTGGGACGGGGAGTCGGCCGGTGAGCTGGAGGTGCGCGGCCCGTGGATCGCGGGCGCGTACTACGGAGGCGTCGGCGCCGAGCCCATCCGGCCCGCGGACAAGTTCAGCGAGGACGGCTGGCTGCGGACGGGGGACGTCGGCGTCATCAGCGCGGACGGCTATCTCACGCTCACCGACCGGGCGAAGGACGTGATCAAGTCCGGCGGCGAGTGGATCTCCAGCGTCGCTCTGGAGAACGCGCTGATGGCGCACCCGGAGGTCGTGGAGGCCGCCGTCGTGGCCGTCCCGGACGACAAGTGGGGCGAGCGGCCGCTCGCGACGGTGGTCCTCGCGGAGGGCGCCACGGCGGACTACGGCACGCTGCGCGAGTTCCTCGCCGGGCGCATAGCGAAGTGGCAGCTGCCGGAGCGGTGGGCGGTGGTGGAGACGGTGCCCAAGACGAGCGTGGGGAAGTTCGACAAGAAGGTGATCCGCCGGTGGTACGCGGAAGGGGAGTTGGACGTCACGCGGCTGTAGCCGCGGCGGCCGGTGCGTGGCTCGGTCGGGCGCGCGGGGCGCTGGGGCGCGTGGCGCGGGCCGGATGGGCGGCGCGGGCCCGGGCCCGCGCCCGGTCGGTTGCCGTGGACGGCGCTGCGCTCGGTGGCGGTCGGTGGCTGCGGCGGTCATGGACACGGCCGCCGCAGCCGGGGGATCCCTTGGCCCTGGCCAAGAGATCAGTTCGTCACGATTCGGTTCGTCCTGATTCGGTTCTTCCCGAGTCAGTTCGTCCCGATCTTCGCCAGGAGATCGACGATCCGCTCCTGCACCTCGGCCGTGGTCGAGCGTTCGGCGAGGAACAGCACGGTCTCGCCCGAGGCGAGCAGGTGCCGCTCCGCCGGGTTGATGCCGGCCGAGGTGTATATGACCAGCGGGGTCCGGTTCAGCTGGCCGTTCGCCCGCAGCCAGTCGATGATCCCCGCCCGGCGGCGGCGCACCTGCATCAGGTCCATGACCACCAGGTTCGGCCGCATCTGGGCGGCGAGGCTGACCGCCTCGTTGTCGGTGGCCGCGCGGGCGACCTGCATCGCGCGCCGCTCCAGCGTCGCCGTCAGGGCGAGGGCGATCTCCTCGTGCTGTTCGAGCAACAGGACGCGCGGCGGGTGCTGTTCACTGTCGCGCGGGGCGAGGGCCTTGAGGAGTACGGCGGGATCGGCGCCGTACGCCTCCTCCCGCGTCGCCTGGCCGAGCCCGGCCGTCACGAGCACGGGGACCTCGGCGGCGACGGCCGCCTGGCGCAGCGACTGGAGCGCGGTACGGGTGATCGGCCCGGTCAGCGGGTCGACGAAGAGCGCCGCGGGGAAGGCGGCGATCTGCGCCGCGACCTCGTCGCGGGAGTGCACGACGACCGGCCGGTAGCCGCGGTCGCTGAGCGCCTGTTCGGTGGCGACGTCCGGCGCGGGCCAGACCAGCAGCCGGCGCGGGTTGTCGAGCGGCTCCGGGGGCAGCTCGTCGTCGACGGGCTGCGGCTGGGGCCGGTTGGCGACCTCGACCGCGCCGCCCGGACCGTCCAGCGGCTCGGGGCCCTCGGCGCCCTCGTCGGGCGCGCCTATCGCGTACGAGCGGCCGGCGGGCTGTGCGGCGGGCAGCCGCAGGCCGCCGCCCTGGGTGGCACCGATACCGGGCGCGGGAGCGGGGGAGGCGGCGGCACCGGCGGGGGCCACGGCCGGCTCGGGGCGCAGGGTGCCGTCCGGCGGGGTGCCGAGCTTGCGGCGGCGTCCGGAGCCGAGGGACTGCGGCGTGGTGGGGATGGGCGCGGCCGGTGCCTGCTGCGGCAGTTGCGCCGTGAAGGGCACGCCCTGCCCGAGCGTGCGCACGCTGAAGGCGCGTCCCTGGGTGGAGTCCGCCGGGACCGGGACCGGCGCGGGAGCGGGTGCGGTGGGAGCGGTCGCGGGAGCGGATGCCGGGGCCGGTGCCGGCGCGGGGGCCGGGGCCTCCTCCGGGAGCGGCTGTGCGGGCGGCAGCGGCTGGTGGGCGCCGCGCCGGGGGTTGGGCACGGAGGACTCCACGGAGGACTCCGAGGTGGCCACGGACGCGACCGAGGCCGCCGCCGGAACGGGAACCTCCGGTGCGGGTGCGGGTGCGGGTGCTGGAGCGGGGGCTGCCTGGGCCGGAGCGGGAGCCTGGGGCGGGACCGGCGCGGGAGCCGGCATCGGGCTGGGGCTCGGGCTCGGGACCTGGCTCGGGCTGGGCGCACGCGAGGGGTCCGGACCGCTGTTGCCGTACGCGTCGTACTCACCCGGTGCCGGGTCGTCGGGCCAGCCGGGCGGGCCGGACATCATGCCGAAGCCCGGGGCGGAGGACGCGGGGTCCCCCGCACCTGCGCCCGGCTGCGGAGGGGGGCTGCCCCAGGCGTTCGGGTCGTCCAGGTACGGACCGACCGGTACGGGGCCGGACTGGCGCGCGTCCCCGCCCGCCCTGCGGCGGCCCGCCTGCGGCAGCGGGTGCGGCTGCGGCGGGGTGTGGTCGGCGGTCGGATCGGACCGTACGGCGTCGTGGCGGCTGGGCGGCGACGCGTCCGGCATGGGCGCGGGCGCCGGAGCCGCGGCTGCGGGTACGTGGGCCTGGGCTTGCGCTTGCGGCTGGGAGGGCGCGGCGGCGCGGTCGGCGTCGGCGGGGGGCAGCGCGAACGGGCTGCGTACGTTCTCCGGTTCCGGAGGCACGGGAATGTGCCGCTCCTGCGCCGGTGCGAGCGCGCGCCGGGCCCGCCGCCCGCCGGGCTGCGCCGGTGTGGCACCCGCTGCCGGGGAGGGCTGGGAGGGCTGAGGGGAGGGCGGCATCGCGGCGGCAGCGGCAGCGGCGGCCAGAGCGGGAGCCGCCGCCGGAGCCTGAGCCGCGGCGGGGACCGGCGCCTGGGCCTGGGCCTGAGCTTCGGCGGGTGCGGGTGCGGGTGCGGGCATGGGGGACGGTGCCGCGGGCTCGGGCATCGGGGCGGGCCGCGCGGGCTGTGCGGGAGCCGCCGTGGGCCCCGCCGCCAGCGCGGGCAGCGCCCGCTGTTCGGTGCGCCGCGCCCGGCGCCCGGTCCCGGCCGGACCGCTCTCCACCGGCACGCCCTGCGGCGGTACGGCCTGGCCGAGCGCCGCGCGCCCGGTCGGATGCGCCCCCTCGGCGGCGGTGACGACCGATCCCTCGGAAGGCGCGGGCGGGGCGGGAGCGGGTACGGCGGCAGCGGCCGCGTCCTCCGCCGGGCTCGGCCGGCCGCGCCGGCGCCCGGTGCCTCCGGCGCCGCCGTTGTCCTGGGCCGGGATCAGGTCCGTACGGCCGGCGGAGTCGCCGTCCCCGGCGACCGGGCCCGTACCCGGACCCGCGGTGGCGACCGCCGCCTCGGGATCGGCCGCACGCGCGCGGCGCCGCCCCGTGGGAACGGGCGCGGGACCGGCGGCCACGGCGGCCTCCGGCTGCGGGACCTGCTCGTGTTGCTGTTGCTGTTCCTGCGGCGGCGGCTGCTGCTGCTCATGTTCGGCAGAGCCGGAGCCGGAGCCAGATCCGGAGTCTTCCAGCGGCGAGTCCAGGAACGCGTCCGTGGACGCGCGCCGTGCCCGCCGCCTGCCGCCGCCCGAAGTGCCGGGCCCGCGCTGCGCGCCCGGTCCCGTACGCGCGCCGGCACCCGCGCCCGCGGCCTCACCCATGCCGTCGCCCTGCGGCAGCACCGGTGGCGCGGGCAGCGCGGGCTGGCCGGGCATCGGCATCTCGGCCGGCGGCGGAACGGTACCGGCGCCCCCGCCCAGCGGCAGCTCCAGTACGTACGCGCTGCCGCTCATGCCCGGCACCTCGTGCGTCTGGAGTACGCCGGCGTGCGCCCGTACGATCCCCTGCACGATCGGCTCGTGCACCGGATCGCCGCCGGCGAACGGGCCCCGTACCTCGATCCGTACGACATCACCGCGCTGCGCGGCGGCCACCACGATCGTCGAGTCGACGTATCCGCCGTCCGGCATCAGCCGCGCCCGGCCGGTGGAGTCGACCCCGGCCACATCGGCGATCAGATGCGCGAGCGCGGTCGCCAGCCGTCCCGGGTCGACCTCGGCCTCGATCGGCGGCGCGTGGACGGCGAACTGCGCCCGGCCGGGCCCGATCAGCTCGATCGCGCCCTCGACCCCGGCGGCCACGACGGCGTCGAGCAGGGCGTTCACCTTGGCCAGCTGCTCGGCGCCGACATCGAGCCGCTGATAGCCGAGGACATTGTCGACGAGCGTGGTCATCCGCGCGTAACCGGCGGACAGATGGTGCAGGATCTGGTTCGCCTCGGGCCACAGCTGCCCGGCGGGGTCGGCGGCGAGCGTGGTCAGCTCGTCGCGCAGCTCGATCAGCGGGCCGCGCAGCGAGTCGCCGAGCACGGCGGTCAGCTGGGAGTGCCGGCCCGCGACATCCCCGTACCGCTCGGTCAGCTTCTCGATCTCGGCCGCGTAGCGGTCGCTGCGGTCCGCGAGTTCCGCCGCGTGGTCCTCGGCCGCCTCCGCCAGTTCGGCGTTGAGCCGCTGCGTCGTCTCCTTCAGCTGCCCGCTGAGACGCTCGGTGGTCTCCTCGATCTCGGCGCCGAGGCGGTCCGCGGTCTCCTTCAGCTCGGTCGCGTGCGCCTCCTCGGCCGTGGCCAGCTCGGCGGCGTGCTGCTTGACGAGTTCGTCGTACGGACGCCGGTCGGTGAAGGTCATCACGGCGCCGACGAGCTGTTCACCGTCCCGTACGGGCGAGGTCGTCAGATCGACCGGCACCGACTTGCCGTTCTTCGCCCAGAGCACCTGTCCGCGCACCCGGTGCTTGCGGCCCGACCGGAGGGTGTCGGCGAGCGGGGAGTCGGAGTACGGGAAGGGCTCGCCGTCGGCACGCGAGTGCATGACAAGCGTATGCAGCTCACGGCCGCCGAGATCGCTGGCGCGGAAGCCGAGGATCTGCGCGGCGGCGGGGTTGACGAGGACGACGCGGCCGTCCGTGTCCGTACCGACGACGCCTTCGGAGGCGGCGCGCAGGATCATCTCGGTCTGCCGCTGGGAGCGGGCGAGTTCGGCCTCGGTGTCCATCGTCCCGGACAGATCCCGGACGACCAGCATGAGCAGCTCGTCGCCGGTGTAGCTGTGGGAGTCGTTGTACGCGTCCCGGCCGTCCTCCAGGCTGGCGCTGGTCACCTCGGCGGGGAACTCGCCGCCGTCCGTACGCCGCGCGACCATGCGCGTCGGCTTCGTACGGCCGCGGGCGTCGGCGGAGGCGGGGCGGCGCATCGAGCCGGGGATCAGCTTGGAGTCGAACTCGGGCAGCAGATCGAGCAGTCCGCGCCCGACCAGCGCCGTACCGGGGGTCTCGAACATCTCCAGCGCGATGGTGTTCGCGTTGACGATCGTGCCGTTGGCGTTGACGAGCACCAAGCCGTCGGGGAGTGCGTCGAGTATCGCCGCGAGGCGAGCAGCGCCCCGGGATGGCCTGCTGCTCACGACGACGCTTCCTCCCTGACCTACTGCACCTTGCGGACGGCCCGATCCATCTTGCCTCTCGGGTTCCGGCCTGTCACGGAAGGGAGTCTAAAGGCTGGGGGGTACCCCCGACGGCGGATGAGGGGGAGTTCGCACTCGGAGGAGGGCACGAAGGGGCGTACGCGGAGCCTCTCGCTCCGCCCGGGCGCCCGCCCCGGCGCCCGGCCGGAGCCTGTGCGCGGCACGTGCGCGGGGGCTGATTCCGGGGCCGCCGGGGATTTACGCGGGGGAGGCCGGCAGTACGGGCTCCAGGGTCCGCCAGCGGGAGATCTCACATCCGTTCTTCTTGCTGAACGAGGCGTCGACGGCCCGGCCGCGCCAGGTGCCGCTGATCCGGGCGGTGGCGGGACCGCCGTGCAGCATGGTGCACATGGTGTCCCGGGGTACGGGCGCGAACGGATCCCGCCCGCCCGGGACGGACCCCGCGCCCGCCTCCGACTGCGCCCCCGCCCCCAGCTCCGCCAGCCGGTCGCACGCGGCCTGAGCCTTCGGATGCGTCCCGCCGGCCGGCCGGCAGCTCAGCCGGAACGTTCCGTCGGCCCCGGGCACCCCGCTGTCCGCGACGGTGACGGTGAACACATCACCCCCGGGCACCGAGACGGCGGCCGCCGGAACCCCCGCGAGCGCGACAAGAGAGACAAGAAGAGAGGCAAGACCGGTGACGTGGGCGACGGCGGAACGACGCGGCATGAGGACTCCTGAGAGGGACGACAAGTGTCTGGCGAGTAACAACGGGACCCGACCGCCCCGCCCCCTGCCTAACGCCCACCGGCCCCCAGCGTTGCGCGCAGACATGTGCTTTGCCCTCGGGGCCACCCTCCTAGTACCGTGAGCAGCGATTGGTGACACCACACCCGGCTGTGTCATCATCTGCACGCACCATCCGCGCCCGCGCGGATGTGTCTGGAGGCGTCGCCTAGTCCGGTCTATGGCGCCGCACTGCTAATGCGGTTTGGGTCTTAAAGCCCATCGAGGGTTCAAATCCCTCCGCCTCCGCCCCACCCCGAAGCCCCGGCCCCACAGCCGGGGCTTCGGCCATTTCCCCACATCTCCGCAGGTCAGCCCCGGTCCAGCCAATGGATTTCACCTGGCGCCACAGGTCATGTAATGTTGTTCTCGCAACGCCGACAGGGCCAAGAACCCCAGAAGCCAAGCACAGTGGCCCAAGGCCACTGACAGGCACTCGTAGCTTAACGGATAGAGCATCTGACTACGGATCAGAAGGTTGCAGGTTCGAATCCTGCCGAGTGCACAGCAGCTCAGAGGCCCGATCGGGAAACCGATCGGGCCTCTTGCGTTTCTCGTACAGCAGCGAAGTACAGCAACGGGGCAACGGGTCCGGCTGAATATCAGCCGGTGCCGCCCATCGCTTCGGAAAGCTTGCCGATGGCCGCACGCACCGCTTCCTCGCTCGCCTCCGCGTAGACCTCCATCGTCATGGCGATCTGTGAGTGCCGAAGTATGCGCTGAGCGATCTTCGGATGCACCTTGAGGGCGACCAGGAGCGAGCTGCACGTGTGCCGGGTGTTCCGCAGCGGGATCACGCGGAGGCCGGCCCGGCGGGCGCGCAGGGCGAACATGCGGGTGAGGTTCCCCGGTTCGATCGGCGTTCCGTACTTCGTGGTGAAGACCAGATCGTGCCGGTCCTGCCAGAGATCACCCGCCGCTTTCCGGTCCCCGGTCTGCTGGGCACGGCGCATGCGCAGGGCCTTGAGGCAGAGTGCGGGCAGAGGGAGGAAGTCGTCCGACTCCTCCGTCTTGGTCTCGCGATGGAGGATCTGCCGTCCGGCCCGCTGGATCTGGTGATCCACGTACAGCTCACTGGTTGCGAAGTCGATGGACTTCCAGGTCAGACCGAGTACTTCACCACGGCGCAGCCCCAGGCAGAGGACCAGCACCCAGGCCGCGAACAGATGATCGTCACGGGCCAGACCGTCGGAGAGGAAGTGGCTCGCCTCGGCCACGGACCACGGCTTGATCCGGCGGCGGCGCGGCTTGGGGACCTTGACCAGGGAGGCGACGTTCTTACCGATCTCCTCCTCCGTGACCGCGTGGGTCAGCGCGGCCCGCAGAGCGTCACGGGACGCCTGAACCACCCGACGGGAGGGGTACGACTCGCAGCACTCACCGGCGGCGCAGCAGCGTTGCCGACTCGGTGAACGCTTGGCGTCCTTGCCCTGCGCGCAGCACTGGCAGATGCCGGCCAGCTTGGTCAGCCACTCGCGTACGTCCCGAACGGTGAGCTTGTCGAGGCGCTTGGTGCCGAGGTGCGGCGCGATGTAGAGCCGCACGGAACCTTCGTACGAGACATAGGAGAGCGGGGCGAGATTGGGTTTCACGATGGAGTCGAGCCAGTACGTGAGGAAGGCGTCGAGGGTACGGTGGCGGGTCGCCACGGGGCCCTTTTTGGCCTCCGTGTGGAGTTTGATCCACTTGTCGTGCACGTCGTCGCGGGTCTTGCCGTAGACGTACTTGCGCTTGCGTTTGCCGTCGGGGGTGTCGACCCAGACGTACGCGGCGAAGCCGTTCTTGTACGGGTAGATGGACCCTTCGCCGTTACCGCGCTTCCCGCTCATGCGGCGTTCTCCTCTGCTGCGGTGGCTACGCGCTGTACGTACTCGTCCACCCAGGCCGGGAGGATGCGGCGGTTGCGGCCGACCTTGACGGAGCGGATTTCCCCGGTGAGGACGAGCGTCTTGGTCTTGGAGAGGCCGAAGCCGAGCATGAGGGCGACCTCGGCGGTGGTGTGCCACTTGGGCGTGATGGCGACCGTGTTCATCGGGACGTTTCCCCTTCTGCGCGGTCGGCGTGGAGCAGGTCGGTGAGCCAGGCTTCGCCGCGTGTGAGGCCGTTTCCGGCGTAGTCCCAGCGGGCGAGGACGAGCGTGGAGGGTGGTGCGGGGGCGTGGGCGTCCTCACCGCGTGCGAGGGCGGCTTGGAGGCGCTGCCATTCGGCGCGTGCCTGGCGGAGGGTGGAGAGGGTGGTGGAGTAGCGGCGGGTCTTGGTGGAGAAGTGGCCCCGGAAGCCGAGCATGTGGGCCCAGGCGCGGAGGCGGAGGTGTCCGAGGCCGCGGCGGGCGCCGAGGTCCCAGCAGGTGCGGACGAGGCGGCGGGCGTGTTCGGTGGTGTCGGTGTGGGCGAGTTCGGCCAGGAGGCGGATGCGGTGGTCGAGGGTGCCGGTGGCGGTTTCGGCGCCCTTGGTGGCGTACTTGGCGATGTAACCGGCCACAGCGCGGTCGGTGAGTTCGGTGCCGCCCGCGAAGTCGGCACTCCGGATGGTGCGTACGTCGAGCTGACGGCCGAAGGCGAACGTGTGCTCGCGGCCGTCGAGGACGGGTCCGGATACGCGGGCGGTGCGGGCGGCGGATGTGATTGCGTCGGTGAGAAGTTCGGCGGTGGCCCAGGCCGGGGGCGGGGTGGTGCTGCCGTCGGGGCCGTCGAGGCGGATGACGGCGTGGAAGTGGACGGCGCCGCGCCGCTGGTACTCGGCGACTTTGGCGAAGGAGACGCGGGCGTACTGGCGGAAGGCGCGTTGGGTGAGTCCGGCGCGCTTGGCGATCTCGCGGCGGAGGTAGATGGAGAAGCGCCGCCACAGGGCCCCGGCGTGGGCGTTCCAGAGCACCGCGGCTTCGTAGTCGTACGAGTGCGGGGCGAGCGGGGTGCCGAGGGCGGGATCGTCGGCGGGGTGGGTGGTGCCGCAGCGGCAGGCGGGGTGGCCGGATGGGCGGTTGTGGACGGGGCCGAAGCCGGGTGCGGTGAAGGTCGCGAAGACGCGGGGGTGTGTGGAGACCTGTTCGGGGGTGCCTTTGCCGCCGCGCAGTCCGGCGGTGATCAGGTGGTAGGTGTCGCGGCGGTAGGTCTCGGCGCAGGCGGGGCAGCGGGTGGTGCGGCGGTTGTTGCACCGGACGAGAAGCTGCCCGGCCGGGAGGGTGGTCGAGTCGAGGTGGTGGAGTACGGGGCCGATTTCGCCGGTGGTGGTGTCGAGGTGGTGTTCGGTGCGGTGGCCGGTGAGGCGGATGGGCCGGGTGCAGCCGCCTAGGGTGGAGAGCTGGCGTAGGAGTCCGGGCAACTGCCCGTAGGCGGCGAGATGGCGCAGTTCGGTGCGGGGCGGTGCGGTGGCGTGCGCGAAGATGGTGCTTCTCCTTGGTCTGACGGGTGACAGGTGTCGGGCGGAGCGGATGGGGGCTGGCCGGTGGGGGATTGGGTTCGTTTGGCAGCCGGTCTTGTGGTCGGTGGCGGGGCGTTGGTGATCGCGTTCGACGTCCGCAATCTCGGGTTGCGTGCCTACGACCTGCTGGCGGAGCGGTCGCCGGGAGGCGGTCTTGATCCACGGTTCTCGCCGGACGTGCTGAGAGGTATCGCCGGGGTGCTTGGGGTCGCGGGGCTCGCCGTGGCGGGCGTGCGGACGTTCGGCATGCTCTGAGTGACGACGGCCGGCCAGTGGCAACGGCGCTTCTAGGGTCGGTTGGTGCCGTTGACGATGTCGACGCCGGTCCTGGTGCCGGAGTCGATGGCGGGGGCCAGGAAGGTCTGGTTGAGGTAGAAGCCGAAGAGGGCGACGACCGCGACGACCCAGAGGCGGACACCGAGGAACTTGATTGCGGTCCAGGCAATGACGCCGAGGACCAGGACAAGTGGCAGGGAGACGGTCACGGGCGGGATCTCCTGTCGGGGGATTTCAGCGGGCGGGGCAGCGGTGGGTGCGGGCGGCGAGTTCGGCGGCGGAGCGTGAGTCGTAGTCGGCAGAGAATCCGCAGCGGGGCGCCGTGCAGGCGACGGTGTGCTTCTCGCGGCCCCGGTTGTCGTACGAACTGCCGATCTGGACCGGGCCGTTGCGGGTCACGTTCTTGAAGCGCTTCGGGCGCATGATCAGTTCGTCCTTTCGCGGGCGCGGGTGCGGTCGGGAGCGGGGTAGCGGCGCAGGATGCCGGCCGCGTCCGTAGGGTCGGGTGTCTGTTTGGCGGCTTCCTCCGCGCACAGCCGTGCGAGTGCGGGGCGGCCGGTGCGCGCGAGGTGGTCGGCCTGGGCGAGTAGTTCGGCCGGGGACTGGTCGGCCATACGGTTTCCTCTCAGGCGAGTTGGGCGGCGATCTGCCGTGCGAGGGCCGGTGGTACGCCGAGTCGGGCGCGCAGGGTGTCGGTGTCGATGGGTTCGCCGGTCCGGTCCTGGTGGGCGGTGGCCACCTTGCGGGCGTGCTCGACCAAGGCGGCCGGGACGGCGGTGGGAGCGGGGACAGGGGCCGGTTGCGGCGGCGAGTCCGGCGCGGAGTCCACGGCCGGCTCGGGTTCCACGACCAGCTCGGGTGGTCCGGTGACCGGGCTCGGATCGATCTCGGCGGGAACGGGAGCGTGGGCGAGCAAAGTTCCGCCGAGGAAAGCGATGGCGGGCCACCCGGCGACGAGGATGCGGAGCCACGCGGGTATGGCGTCGAGGTCGAGGAGGCCGGCGGTGGCGACGTTCGCGCCGAGGGAGGCGATCAGCGCAGTAAGGAACCAGCACCAGCCCGAGACCGTCGAGCGACCGGAGCGCAGCCGTCGCCAGGCCGCGACGAGCAGCAGGTCGACGGAGATGGGGTAGGCCCAGGCTTTCCAGCCGTGTTGTCCGGCGGCTTCGGCCAGGTCGTGGAGGTGGGCGAAGGAGAGGGCACCGGCGATCGCGGCTTGGATCAGTACGGCGTCGATCCGGGCCAGTTGGCGGCGCATCTGTATCGCCTCCTTTCTCTTGCGGGCATGGCGGGGTAGGGAGTTGGCGCGGGAGCGGTCGCGCCGACCGGTGGTGCGGTGGGTGGGGGGATTCAGCCGGTGGCGGGGCGCGGCGTGGCCAGCCGTACGGGCTGTTCCACCGGAGATGTGGGGGCGACGGGCCGGAAGGGCGCGAGTGCGGGGATGTCCGGGACCAGCGCGGCGGTTTCCCGGCAGACGGCGGCGGCGTCGCTCAGGGAGAGGTACGGCGTACGGATACGGGTCCAGCCGCCGGACGTGTCTCCGGCGACGGCGAGGCCGGGCCGTTCGGGGGCGATGGCGCAGGCGGCGCCGACGGCTTCCGGGGCGATGTCGCCGAGCGCCATCTTGGCCGAGGGTTCGTCGTTCACACGGTGGCAGACGCGGCCGGAGAGCTGGGCGCGGAGCATGGTGGCGCCCTTGCCGAGTTCGGCGCCGAAGCGCTGACCGCAGACCTCCAGGTAGATGGCGGCGGCGCGGCCGAGCTGGGCGAGGCGGATGAGCTGGGTGACCATCTCGTCGCGCCGCTCCTCGTCCTTCCGGGTGGCGAGGAGGAAGAGTTCCGCCACCTCGTCCACGAACAGCACGATCGGTGTCGGGCGCTCGCTCTCCGGGAGTCCCCAGACGTCCGAGGTGATGTCCTCGGCCCGGGTGCCGGGAGCGATGCCCTGCCGGGCCCTGATCAGGTCGTACCGGTCCTCCATCTCCTTGACGAGTATGGGCAGCAACTCCCACGCCTCGTGCGGATCGGTGGCGAGTGCGGACAGACGAGGAGCGAAAGGCGCGAGTTCGACGCCCCGTTTGCAGTCGATGCCGGCGAGGGCGACGGGTTGGTGGGCGAGGCCGGTGATCAGGTTGCGCAGGTACATGGACTTGCCCGACAGCGTTGCGCCGAGGGTGAGTTG
Organism: Streptomyces paludis; assembly: GCF_003344965.1. Lineage (NCBI taxonomy): Bacteria > Bacillati > Actinomycetota > Actinomycetes > Kitasatosporales > Streptomycetaceae > Streptomyces > Streptomyces paludis. The sequence continues at coordinate 3,677,448 of NZ_CP031194.1, forward strand.
GTGCGGGACGGCCAGGTAGTCGCGTACGAACGGCAAGGTGTCCTCCCGCAGCGCGACCGGTATCCGCAGCTCAGCCGACTTCCCCGCCTTGGGCATGCGGACGTGGGTCAGTACGTCGAAGCCGACCAGGCGCAGTTCGACCATGCCCGGCTTGACCGGGGTGACGTACACGGCGTGAACGCCCCACGCGTGGCGCAGCCGTTCGGCGGAGGCGGTGATGTCGGCAGGTTCCTGGCCGGGCGCGAGCCGTAGCCGTACCCGCAGGCCGGTGGCGGTGGGGCGGAGCAGGCCACGGCGAGGTGGAACGGCGCGTATCTCCCGTCGGGTGGCGGCCCGCAGCGCCATGACCCGCAGCCGCGAGGGGGCGACCGTCAGGCCACAAGCGTCCATGACCGAGCCGTACGAGGTCAGGAGCCGGATCACGCACAACGGCAGGCCCAAGACGCACCAGCGCAGAGCCGGAAAGCGGGTCCGTACCCAGACGGCGAGGCCGCCGAGGGCGACGAGTAGGCCGCCCACGAGGACAAGCGTCAGCAGGTCGACGGACATGTCAGGCACCCGCGCCGACCACAGCGGCGGGGAAGGCTCCGGAGGTGACGGCGGCGGCGCGGTAGGCGATGCCGTGACGCGGCTGTCCGTTGAACACCGACTCCCAGGGCCGGGCCACCAGCCCCGGCAGCGACACCGGCGCACCCAGGACCAAGCCGTCGGTGACACCGCTCTCGGGAACGGTCACGTGGATGAGAGCCGACTCGCCCTCATCGATGTACACGACGCCGACCTTCATCAGCGCCTCACCGCTCACCGCGTCCTTGGCGATCTCACCGGTCTGGCGGTCGCGGACCTTCGGTTCGGGGGTCTCAGTGAGCAGGATCGTCGCGGTGGAGGTCTCGACTCGGATGGAACGCACGGGATGTATCTCCTCGGATCAGCCCCGACTCGCAGCATCTAGTCATCTATACAAGATGCGTCCGAGATCGGGGAGGTGCAGGAACGTCAGCCACTCTGACACACATCTTGCCCACTCGTCTATACGAGTATGTGGGTTGGTGTGTACGAGTTCTGAGAGGCGCGCTCCCCCCGGAGGGTTCGTCAGCACCCCGTGCACTCCGGGCCGTTACGTAGCGGGCAGTTGGTAGCTCAGCACATAGGCGTCGGCGGCCATGACCGTGTCGCACACCTCTACGGCGCGGCCCTTGGTGTCGAACGCGGTACGGATCAGATGGATGACCGGTACGCCTGAGGCGAGTTGGAGCGTCTTGACCTCCTGTGGCGAGGGCATGCGCGCCCGGATCTCCTCCTCGAAGTGGTCGAGGTGGTGGCCGAGTTCTTCGAGGCGGGCGTAGATACCGCCGGGGCCGGGATTGGGCTGGGCGATCGGGGTGTCGCGGGCCAGGTCGAGCGGCAAGTACGACACGGCGAACTCGACCGGCCGGCCGTCCAGCAGATACCGGCGGCGCCGGGCCAGCACTCGCCGGGGAGCACCCAGCCGGGCGGACACATCAGCAGTCGGCCGCTCTTCCTTGACCTCCAGGTTGTCCACTTCCGGCCGACTGCCGGCCGCGTCGGCCTCCACGATGAACGCGGACTTCCCCTGCTCACGATGGCGCCGGGCGAACCGGTCGGAAGCCAGCCGCCGCACCGGCGGTCGTGGCCGGACGAAGACACCCTTGCCGTGCTCGGACGACACGAGCCCCTCGCTCTGGAGCATCGAGAGCGCGTTGCGCACGGTCATGCGGGAGACGCCGAAGTGCTCGACCAGCTCCGATTCCGAAGGCAGCTTCGCCCCCTCGGTGAAACTTCCCCGGTCGATGGCATCGCGGAGCTGGTCGGCGATCTGCCGGAACACCGCGCGGTCGCTGGTCGGGTCCAGCGAGCCGAGCACGCCGGAAGGAAGAGCGGCCATGTGTACTCCTTTGGATATCTAGACAAGAGTCTGAGTCCTCTTGCTACGGTGATGAGCCTAGTCAGCTCTATGGACGAGGAACGCCGAAAGTGACCACTGCCGAACGCCCCCACTCGGTGAGCGTCGCCGGGGTGATCGTGGACGACCACGGTCGAGCCCTGCTGATCAAGCGACGCGACAACGGGCACTGGGAGCCGCCGGGCGGCGTTGTCGAGGCCGGTGAGACCCTTCTCGACGCCTTGCAGCGGGAAGTTCTCGAAGAGACCGGAATCAAGATCGCCCTTCCGGCGGCCCTGACCGGCGCCTACAAGAACATGACGGGCCTGATCGTCTCGCTCGTCTTCCGCTGCCAGGCGATCGAAGGCGAGCCCACCACCGGCGACGAGACCAAGGCGTTGCGCTGGGTCACCCGCGACGAGCTGGGGGAGCTTGCCGACGAGGCGTACGCGATCCGCGTGCTCGACGCCCTGGACGCGGTATCGCCGCCGGCCGTACGCGCCCACGATGGCGTGAAACTCGTCTAGCACTAACCAACGGTCCATGGCCGCCCACCAGCGTAAAGGAACTTGTATGCACGAGTATATGAGCAGGGTGCGTGTCTGGGGGCTGACTTGCCCAGGATTCTCGGAAGAAGTGAGCCGGGCCCGCCGCTGGACACGCGACATCCTCACCGGCCACCCCCGCGCCGACGACGTCGCCGTGATCGTCAGCGAACTCGGCACGAACGCGCTTCTTTACACGGCCAGCGGCGGCCGGACCGGCGTCTTCCACGTCGCGCTCGCCCTCTCCGAGCACGTGGTGGCCATCTCCGTCACCGACGCCGGCGGCTCCGAGACGACACCGAAGGTGACGCACGCCGACGAGGACGCCCAACGCGGCCGAGGACTCGGCATGGTCAACACGCTCGCCCACACCGTCGCGATCCACGACAACGGCCGGGGCCATACCGTCACGGCGGAACTCCTCACCAGCCTGCCCGGAGATCACCCATGGTGAGGAACGCTGGAGCGCGCCTCTTACCCCCATCGACCCGGAGCGTCGGCTACTGGTGCGAGGTCAACGCTCACACTCCCGGTGGCCGCATCATCTGGCTGAACTCGCATCCGACCGGCAGCCCACGTCTTGCCCTGCGCTGGATATACACCCGGGTCCAGGACGTCACCGATCAATTTGACCAGCCATACGCGCTGCCGGGCCACCACTGGCTCACCGACGAAGCCGAACACGAACGAGCCCTCACCACCCTGGCTCGCGGCCGGACCTACGTACTCACCCTGTACGACGACACCACCCGCTACGTGCTTTCCGCCCGTCCGGCAGGAGGCACCCATTGACGAAGCCCGCGCCACTTCTCACCGACGGCTTCCGATGCGAATGCTGGACCCACGACCCGGCAATGGGCCGGCCTCGAAAGCAACTCGGCTCCCTCGACGCCGAGACCGCTCATCAAGCCGTTCGCTGGATCCGAATCGCCGCCCGTACGATCGCCTCAGCTTTGGACGACGACGCCTTCACCGAGATATGGGCCTGGCTGTCCGACGACCACCAAGACGCCCTCCAGGCGCTCACCAAGGGCGAGCCCTGCACCCTCACCGTCCACGACAGCCGCACGACCATCCAATGGACCGCCCACCCGGTGCGCTACCTCAAACTGTCGACTCGCCAGGGCATCAACCTCCCAGCCTGCGTGGAGAAGTACGCCCAGCCCCAAGAACAGCGTGAGTAACAACTTTCTCTACGGTTTCAAGGCACCCGGCTGCGCTCCGCTCCGCCGGGCGCGCTCCCGGCTCTGGCTGCGCCCGCGCTCCTGCCTTCGGCCCGCTCGGCGCTGCCGCCGCCGACGCGCGCCCACAACTGGATAGGCCCGGGGCATGAGTCGAGAACCAAGCCCGCGGCTTCACGACGATGCCTCCGGCGGGGGCGCTCAGACTCCGGGATGGATGGGGCACCGTTCGCGACTGCCGGCCGGAGCGGGGCGAGCGTCGTGGGGCTCCCATCCCGACCACCTCCGACCCAGGCAGAGCCGAGCAGTCGCGGCCCAGGGCGTCAAGGTCGTTCGTACAGTGGCGCGCTCCACCTTGACGCCCTGAACCACGACCGCTCCACGGTGTGTGGGTCGAAGGCGGACGGGATGGAAGCTGGGGTGAGTGGTGGGGCAGTTTTCAGCAGGCATGCTTCGTTTGGCTATGTTTTCACTCGTGCGCCGACCTATCCTCGAATTGATACCCAAGCGCCGAAAACGCCAGACGCAGTCGCGATGATCGCAAGAAGTACGACAGCTCGCTGCATTCTGGTATTTGCAATAGCCTGCCGGAGTCCGGCGGATGCGCCAATGTTAGTAGTTGCAATCTGCATATCGTCAATCAGCCTCTCTGATTGATCGGTCAGGATGTTGCGAATCGTCGAATTTAGCTCACGGGCCTTTCGAGCTCCCTTGGCTTCGCTAGCATTGTCACCTTTCCTGTTTTTTCGGGGAGCTGCAAGCAGTAGCGTCTTGATGAATCGACTCTTGCGTTGGGGGGCCTGGGCTCTCGTAGGAGTAGGATCACTCGGAAGATTGGAAACTTCGACGTACTCAATTACGTCGTAGCGGAATGATTTTTCACTCGCGGCGAAAGTTTTCATCTCGCTAGCTACAGTGGCAGCGTCGAGTCCATCGCCCAGCAAGAATTGGTCGAGAGCCCGCGCTTGTCTGACTGGCCTATCGATGCGCCGACGCGTGGCGGAGCGGTCCCGCAATCTGCCTAGACGATAGGAGTAGACGGAAAGCAGGCAACTCATCGCCCAGCGGGCGGCGAGACTGGACTGGTAGTCATGAAAATCTTGAGTCAAGGCCCAGATACTTGTGCTGTCGTTCGCTGGTTCTTCTTTCGCTGAAGCCGCAGACCGTCGAGCTGCAGCGACTGCTTGGAACGGCCGGTACGAGTACGCCCTCCAGTTGTCGAAGCTGATGGACCATCCGGGAACCTCGGGCGAACGCCATTGATTTGTAGAGAACCCAAGTCCGATTAGGGAGAGGGCTTGCTGATTTCTTTCGAACGGTTCTGAATCTTTAGTGAAAAAGATTCTCAAGCTTGGTCGATACTTTGACGGTTCCGTGCTGAATCGTCCGGGGAAGCGCTTGGAAATCCATCTCCAGCATGCTTCTTCGATTGCCGAAATTGCATCTTCGCAAGCGTCGATTTTTTGAAATTGTGGAGTGTGTAAGCTGTGGGAGGTGGAGAACCTTTTAGGCTTGACCCACGGAATCTGCGACCTGATTCGAGTGAATCTCCCTGAAATCTTCGTTCTCTCGTTGCGCAGTTCGGTGGAGTAGTCTTTTCGCAAGATTTCAGATAGATCGCCAGCGTCCTCTTTGAGGGTGAAAGTGGCAACTAGTATTACTGTTGATGGTATGAAATAGTAAAGCCTGAGCCAGACTGTCGAAACCTCGTTTGGCAGTTCGGGGTCGTAGAATCCATCGGGAAAAATCGATGCCTCTGGATGCCGAACGTATCCCAGACTCTCCCAGCCTGCCCTACCTGTTGCACTTCTGCTTTCCTCGATCCTGACGAGCAGGTTTCTTTTGGTCTCCGAACTCCGTCCTGGAAGCTTTGAGATTGCGCTGTACAGCTGTGAAACATTGGACGGAGGAAACGCCTCGACTAGAGTAAATCCGCCAATATTGACTTGTTCATTGGGTGGTAGTCGATGGCGCGTGTTCTCTTTGTCGTCGTTTCTCCTCCAGAGATCCATACTTTTGGTCGGGGAATGCTCCTTCTTCAGATTTCTGATTGTGGGCCTTGCGATCCATTTCGTTCCTTCGGGGGATTCGGCTGCAGATCCGGTGTGCAAAGCATTTACCTCTCTTCCTCGACAGGCGATGCGGCCATCATGCGGCAGGTCTTACGACGCCGAGGCGCTACCCGGCATAATCTGGAGGATGTCGGGCAGGTTACCGACCGTTGTATTGGTCAGAGAGCTCCTTCACCTGGATCTTCGCCACCGTTAAGAGAATGGCCAGTTAGGGATTCGATGGGGGATCTCCGCGCTCACTGGACGCCCTGATGCGCATAATCGAAATAACCCTTTGCGCCTCCGCGAGCCAGTTTTCTGCCTCGGTCTGCGTTACGGGCTCCCCCACCCCATGAATCAGCCTATTGCGCACATTCAGGAGTCCCCGGATAGAAGCAAAAAAATCAGGTCCGAGATCGTTCCGCTGGGAATACTCGCGCGCCATCATACTGATCCCCTTCCGGCGCACAGCCATGTCGTCTGACAGGTGAGCGCGTATCAGGTTCTCAATGTCCCGCCATACAGCAATCAATTCACCAGCGTCAGCATTTGTAATCACGCGAGACCCAAGGTCATCTCCGGACCCACCATCTCGAATTGAGTCAACAGTCAACGGCCTCTTAGCTCTCAGCACCGCTGCGACGCTTGTGGCCAACCCCAGGAAACTGACGGCGGCTCCCATCGCAGCGGAAAGCCTGTCACCCTGATCCAATCCGCCGGCCACCAACACGATTCCAAGAACGACGGATACGAGTACACCCGCACCGCCAACAATGAATAGGAGGCGCTTAGGGTTTGACTCGGATCGCTGTCGTTCGAATACTTCAAGGTCCCTACCTGCAAGGTATACGTCGCGGCGCTGTACAACACTAGAGCCACGAGACTCCGCATACAACTTCGACCTAAGAAGCAGCTCCTCCCTGAAACGATTCGTGAAGTCGTCAGCTTCTCGCCTCGCGTCTCCACTGAGGTTAAAGCCACCTGTTGCGTCACTTGAATTAGTCATCGCTTTCGCCCCACAAGGTAAGCAATCACACCAATGACAAGTGAGGCCGCAAATCCGATCGAGCCTGTAGGAGTGTCAAGCTTCCCCGCAAAGACTCCTGCGACAGCGGCCGCCGCATATGAAACGACATCCAGAAAATGCCTAGAAGGGGAAACCGGACGCTGAATGTGCCCCCGCTTGCTGTAAAGAAACGCCTCCCTGATGAGGCTTGAGGTCACCACTGGCGGCCCCGATCCGATATGAAAGCTATCTTCCAGCCTATTGGCTTCATCAAATACATCAACACCGAACTCCTTGAGGCATATCTCAAGTTCCGTTCGGGCGTCTGCGGGGAGCTCCCCGCTTCCAGGTACCTCGATATTGAGGTCGTCAGATGCCACCGACTCATGCTAGCCACCCGCACGTCGTGGGACATGGGATTGGAGGATCTGGTTGAGCAACGACACAAGGGTTGTCCCGACGGCAACAGCAGCACCGCCTCAAGTTGCACTCAGGAATTGACCACCGCGCCCGGGTACGGCCAGCCCGCGCTGCCGCGCGCCATGGCGAACCGCAGCAGATGCGCACCAGCTTGGGCGGACAGCACTGGGCAACGCCAGGTAACTTCTCACCTCCGGCTCGCACTCAAGGGGGCATCATTGCTGGTCGGCAGGGTGGATCGCCGCAGCCGGTCGTGAGCCCAAGCTCAGGTCCCACCGAAGCCAGTGGGCGATCACGCCGACGTCAGGAACGATGGCGGCATGCGCTGCTTCAACGAGACGGGTTGGCTCGCGATCTTCAATGGCGCTGAGGCCATGATCGGCCGGACCGTGGACGTGGATGTCTGGGATGCGACTACAGCCGTTGCCCCGTCGTCGATCCGCAGCGAGGAACCCGCCGGCCGGTCACGGACTACCCGGACTTCTCTCACTTGGAGCGAGCCGACCAGGTGGTAGCTGCCATCCCGGGTATCGGCTGGCGCGCGTACTGGAAGGATGAGGGACCGGATAACGGTCCGTTGACCGAGCAGATACTTGCCTTGCTCGTCTCTTCCAAGGGACGGGCTACTCCGATCACTGTGGACGCGCACGGAGATGTGGATGACGCCGAGAGCGCTGACCGACTCATTCCGCCTGGCAAGGAGTGAGGGGACCCTCCACCGCCTGAGTGTCTAACTGCGTGACGACCGCGGCGGACAACAGCGAACAACCGTGGACGTCAGCGGACCATCAGTACAGGTGACAGGCACGGCAGCCCAAGGCAGTGGCCGCATCGAGTTGCTTCGGGACGAAGAGGACCTCACTCAATGTCTCACCGCCACGCTTCCGCCGGCGCAGCTTGCCCTGGTCGACGACATGGCGGGGCGGCTGAGGCCGCTGGGTGCGGCGAGGCACACGCGTGCGTGATCGGTCGGCGCATCCGCCGTCATAGCTAACTGTCGTTGGCTGAGGATCAGACACTCCGGGGGCAGGTCAGCACAACAACCGCTACCAAGAAATCCAAGCTTCCAAGCTGAGATACCAAGTGCGTCTGCGCAGACGAAGCCCGTAGGGTGCCGCCCATGGTGACTGCGACTGTCCGCGAGTGGAACGACGAGGAAGGGTGGGGCGTGCTCGACTCCGCTGAGACCCCTGGGGGTTGCTTCGGCCACTATTCCGACATCCAGGCGCCCGGCTTCCGTACCCTGTCGCCCGGACAACAGGTGGACCTCTGGTGGGAGGCCCCGGGCTTCAAACAGGACGGATACGACTACCGCGCGGTGAGCATTGTGCCTCGGCGTGCATGACCTCTACAACGTCGGACGAGCGCATACGCCACCACCTCTGTCCAGCCGCCGCATCCGTCGACAAAGCCGCCGGAGCGGGCTCGGATCGAACTTCTAAAGCGATGGTCAGCATTGCCCCTTCGGGCCGATTCGGCGGTGCCGCGCCAGCTTGGGGCCCATGCTCCAGCGCCGCCGTGGTCGCGTGCGTCGCCGTCTCTGCGCCCCGGCAACATCGTTTGGCGCTTCGCGCCGCGCGGGGCAAGTCGGGGGCTCCTCCGGACCCCGCCTCCGCCTTTGTGGTGTCTGAGTGCCGATCATCGTTGCGGTACAGCAGCGGAGTACCGCAACCACAGCAACCCTCAGCGCCCAGTGGTGGCCGTCAGGTGGTCAGCAGGAGCCTGTATGAACGTCGTTGACCGATTTCTGTAGAGCTACGGATCAGAAGGTTGCAGGTTCGAATCCTGCCGAGTGCACAGCAGACCAGAGGCCCTAAGGATCACTCCTTAGGGCCTCTGCTTTTGCGTTGACGGCGGTGTTTGACGGCAACCACTTCAGGAGTGGTGTCCAGTGGTTCTGGCACGGTGGCCCTGATTTGCCGGGACAGTCGCTCGCTAGGATTCCGGATCATGGACACCAGGGGCGGGGAATCCTCACAGCAGGACACAGGGCGCGGTGCGGCCGTCGAGTTCGTCTACCAGCCGATGGTCGCGGACTTCGAGGAGGCCGTCCGTGGGCGAGCGCGTCGGACATCGGCGGGCAGGCTCCAGGTGCTCGCGGGGCCGCTGGTGGTGGTAGCCGCGATGCTCGTCTTCTCGGTCCTTCAGGATTTCGCGCTGCCCGTGCTGATCATCTCGCTGGTGCTCTCGCTGGCAGCCGCATCCTGGGGCGCCGTGCGAGGACTGCGCACCATGGCCCGCCGGATGTTCAGTGTCATGGAGCCGTACGGACAGTGCCGCCTGGTGACCGACGACCGCGGCATGGTCAGTACCGGTGAGCGGGGGTCCTTCACCGTGGACTGGACCGTGTTCCGGGAGTACTTGGAGACACCCGGGCTCTTCGTGGTGCTGGGTGGCGACCGCGCGTCGGGTATGGCGGTACTGCCCAAGCGGGGCGCCCAGAACCCCGCAGACGTGGATCGGCTGCGGGAGATCTTGGACCGGAACCTGAAGCGGCTCTAGACGGTTACTGACCTTGAAGTCGTCTTGTCGTAGGGGCTGACGGTTGGTGATCGTCGCGGTATGCCGGAGGTATGAGGTATCCGCAGGGTGGGGGTCTGACCGCGGAGAGGCAAGCATTTCGCGAGCGGGTCCGGATGGAAGCGGTCGCCATGTTCGCCGACGGACGTGGCAGTACGGAGATTGCGAAGGAGTTACGGGTCAGCGTCCGGTCGGTTCAGCGGTGGCGGCGGTCCTGGCGGGAGGCCGGCCAGGACGCGGTCCGTTCCCGCGGCCCGGTGTCCCGTCCGAAGCTGAATGACCGACTGTTCGCAGTGCTCGAGGAGGAGTTGGCCAAGGGACCGGTCGCTCACGGCTGGCCGGACCAGCGGTGGACGCTCGCCCGGATCAAGACGTTGACCGGCCGACGGTTCCACAAGTCCATGACGCTGTCGGGGATCTCCCAGATGCTGCGGCGCCGTGGCTGGAGCCATCAGGTTCCGGCCCGTCGTGCCGTCGAGCGCGACGAGGCAGCCGTCGCCGGCCGGGTGAAGGAGGTGTGGCCGCACCTGGAACCACCGCGGCGGCGCTCGGGGCCTGGACCGTCTTCGAGGACGAGGCCGGATTCTCTATGACGCCGCCGACCTCACGCACGTGGGGCAGACGCGGATCCACCCCGGTCATCCGCGTCCGGGGCCGTTCCCGGCGTCGCTTCTCCGTGGCAGCCCTGTGCTGCTACCAGCCCGGCGAACGCTCCCGCCTGATCCACCGGCCCAAACGGCATACCGACCACAAGAGCGGCGGCCGCGAGAGCTTCGCCCGGACCGAGTACCGCGACCTCCTCATCGCCGCCCACCAGCAGCTCGACGGACCCATCGTCCTCATACGGGACAACCTGAACGTCCACAAAGACCGCCGCATGCGGGCCTTCATCGACGCACAGGACTGGATCACCGCCTACCACCTGCCGCCCTACGCACCCGACCTCAACCCCGTCGAAGGCATCTGGTCAGTACTCCGTCGGACAACCCAGGCCAACACCGCCTTCACCGACCCCGACCACCTCATCCGCCAGCTACGGCACAGCCTCCGCCAGATCCAATACCGCAGCGACATCATCGACGGATGCCTCACCGGGACCGGCCTCACACTGACGACACCACGCCTACAACCTCAGTAGCGGCACACCGGCCGAACCGTCGTCATCGTCCGGGTCGTTGCCGTCACCCCTCAGGGCATCTCCTACGCGGTCGAACGCCGAGCGCTGCGAGTTGAGCCGTACGAAGGTGCAGAAGTCCATGGTCACGCGGATCGAGCTGTGGCCGAGCACTTCCATGATCATGTGGGCGTGGGCGCTCTGTTCGTGGAGGAGTGACGCGCAGGTGTGGCACAGGTCGAGTCGCCGGCCGCCTCCGGGAGTTCTACGAACAGCTGGATCCCTTCCGCCGGGAACCAGCCGCGGTGGCGTTCGAGGCCCGGCTCCGGGAAGTGCTGCCCCGTCAGGTCAGCGGATCGCCTCGTTCATGAGGACGTAGAGCAGCCCGACGAGGGAGCCGCTGCTGACGATCGCGCGGCGGTCGATCATGGCCACGCCCAGGCGTCCGTGATGAAGCGGTGCCTCCACATCATCAGAACCTCACGCCGCTCGTTGACCACGGCGGCCACGGCCAGGTGCCGGAGCTTGACGACGTGGTGCTCCCAGCGGTTCCCGTCCGGTGTCTCGACGTCGGTGAGCCACAGGTTCACCCAGCTGTTCTCGTAGATCGGACGTTCCCCGTGGATCTTCCACCGCATCGCTGCGGCCCCTCTCGATCGACCTTCAGCATCGCAGAGCAGCGGGGGCTTCTGCGACTGTCATCTGGTTGCTAAGAGGGGGGAGTTGAGACCTGCACATGATGGCCTTCCGAGCTAAAGCCGCCATTTCGAATCTGTCGATAGTCAAGAGAAAAGAGGAGGGTGGGCCTTTGGGTTCCATTCAAGAGGGATTCGAAAGGCAGGTTAAATTGTGGAATTTCCCGTCGCATGCTTGCGTGACCGATGGCCGACCCGATTGATGGTAGTCGGCGGGGCTTGGGTGGCGTAGCGGATTTGCCGGCCGGTAGTGGTGGTGGCAAGTCCTCTGTGGGGAACCCGGATGACCGTCCGCTACCACGCGGACGATCCGCGGGTGGCCGTCCGTGACGCCGATGTCGGGGGCGGGGGAGCGGCCTTGTGGGTGGTGATGTCGGGTGGGGCCGCGCTGTTCTTCCTGGTGCTGTTGGTCGTGCACCTGGTTTTTGTGTCGCGGCGGCGGTCGGTGTGACGCTCTCCGGGTTCTGCGGCGGGTGCTTCTGCTAGGAAGTAGCCATGGAAGCAGCCCTGGTCGGACTTGTGGGTACAACGCTGGGTGGCGTGACGGGTTTTGCGGGTGCGTGGGTTGCTCAGCGGGGGCAGGTGCGCATTCAGCAGGAGCAGCGCGTGCACGCGGAGCAGGTGCGGTGGTTGGATGACAAGAAGGGCCTGTACAGGGACCTCTTGATCAAGCTCTACGGCTGGCGCGACTCGCTGGCGTCCATCCTGGTCAACGCGGACGACGGGAAGCTGGCCGACAACCGGTCGATTGCCTACAAGTGGATCGTCGAGACGTCCCTGATAGCCGACGACGAGGTCCGTTCCGCGGTGAGTGACGTACATCGGGCCCTCCTCCATGCCCAGACGGTGATCTCCGACGGCACCTCAGCGGCCGGCGACCGGCCCCTTCAGGCCGTGGAGGACGGCCTTGTGGTGCTGGAGGACGCGCTGCGAGCCGAGCTGTCCGTGTCGGCGCGTGTCCGTTCGCGCTCTTGGGCGCGGTGGCGGTGGGGCGGCGGCTCCTGACGTGCTCCGGCTCTGACGACCGGGCCGCGATGAACTCGGACGTCTTACCGCTTCACCGTCTTCATCGTGAAGTGCGACGTGACGTTCTTGATCCGCGGGAGCGTCATGACGTACCCGCTGAGGAAGCTCTCGTAGGCGGTCAGGTCGGCGACCGCGACGCGTACGAAGTAGTCCGGGCTGCCGAACAGTCTGCGCAGCTCGACGACCTCCGCGGCCCCCGCCAGCGTCCGCTCGAAGTGCTCGACCGTCTCCGCGTCCTGGGATTCCAGGCTGAGGTCGATGAGGACCTCGAAGGAGCGGCCCACGGCCGTGGGGTCGATGACGGCCCGGTAACCGGCGATGACGCCGTCGGCCTCCAGTCTCTGGACTCGGCGCAGACACGGGCCGGTCGTGAGCCCGACGCGTTGCGCCAGTTCTACGTTGGTGAGCCGGCCGTCCCGTTCCAGCTCGCCGATGATTGCTCGGTCGATCTCATCCATGGCATTAGATTGCTCCCCGGGTGAGTGGTGGTGCAATCTTTGCAACCATATGGCGGGCATTTTTCGGGACGATAAGCAGATGAAACGAGATGTCCGGGCTCTCGCCCCGGCGCCCGCCGCCGCTTCTGCCGTCCGGCGCCGGCAGATCGCCGACGGAGTCCGTGACTCCTTCTCCGCCGGTCTCGGGATCTTCCCCCTGGGCATCGCTCTCGGTCTGCTGATCATCCAGGCGGGCCTGCCCTGGTGGCTCACCCCCGCCCTGTCCCTGGCCGCGTTCGCCGGCTCCCTGGAGCTTCTGCTGGTGGGCATGGTGGCCACCGTCACGCCCCTGGCCGCCATCGCGCTGACCGTCCTCGTGGTCAACTTCCGGCACGTCTTCTACGCCTTCTCCTTCCCGCTCCACCTGGTCAGACATCCGGTCGCGAAGGCGTACGCCGTCTACGCGATGATCGACGAGGCGTACGCCGTCAACGCGTCCCTGCCCGAGGCGGAACGCTCGGCGCGCCGGCTGCTGGCCCTCCAGATCGCCTGCGAGGTCTACTGGGTCGGCGGCGGACTGGCCGGTGTCGCGCTCGGCGCGGCTCTGCCCGCGCCGGTCAAGGGGCTGGAGTTCGCGCTGTGCGCCCTGTTCACCGTGCTCACGCTGGACGCCTTCCGCTCCCGCCGGGAGATTCCGTCGGTCCTGCTCGCCGGTGCCGGCGTCGCGGCCGGGCTCGTACTGACTCCGGATTTCGCGCTGTTCACCGCGCTGCTGCTCTTCGTGGCGCTGCTTCTCGGCCGCCATGCGCTCATCGGTCGCCGTACGTTCATCGGCCGGCGCGCGCTCGCTGACCGTCGTACCGCCCGGAATGAGGACGTCGATGCCCAGTCCTAGCGCCGCCCCCAGCACCGCCTACCTCGTGGCCGTCCTGGCCATCGTCTTCGGTATCACCCTCGCCCTGCGCGCCCTGCCGTTCGCGCTGCTGCGCACTCTGCGCGGCTCGCCGGTGGTGCGGCAGCTGGCGGTGTGGATGCCGGTCGGGGTCCTCGCGATCCTCGCCGTGACGGCTCTGCACGGTACGGTCACGGCCGATCCGCGCGGGACGGTGTACGCGCTGATCGCGGTCGCCGTCACCGGCGGCGTACATCTGGGCTTCGGCCGCCGCACGATCCTCAGCGTGGGGATCGGCACCGCCCTCTACGTCGTCCTGCTCAACGCCCTGTGACCGGCCCCCGGTTGGGCGGGGGCCGGTCCGTCATCAAAACGGATGCTCAGATGCGTAGATGTTCAGGCGTTCAGGCGCACTTGCCCTGGAGCCAGGTCGTGAAGTCCTTCGTCCACGACGTCGCCAACCGCGGGGAGGACGTGGTCGAGCCGAGGCGGTTCAGCTGGGCCTGCCAGGCGGCGTGGTTGCCGGAGGCGGCCGGTACGGGCTCCTCCCAGCCGACGCTGTCGACCCAGGTCGGGTAGCCGGTGAGAGCCGCCGCGAGGCCCGCCTGCCGGATCTGCTTGTCGAGTTCGGGCTTCAGCGCCGCGTCATGCGTGTAGATCATGATCTTCTGGGCCGTCATCCGCTCCGAGATCGGGGCGACGACCTCCTTCCACGCCGTCGCGCGGATCGTCGCGTCGCTGTTGAGCAGCGACTGCTTCGCCTCGCCCTTCAGCTCAACCAGCGCGATCAGATTGTTCGACCGGGCGCTGTCGAGCCACTCGCGGAAGGTGTACACCGTCGTCCCGGTGTACGGGCCGCGGGTGATCGTACGGCCCGCGAGCTTGTCGGCGCCGGTCGCCCACCACAGCTCCGTGATGGGCGCACGTGTCCCGGTCAGCCCGTTGGTCGTGGTGTTGTGCCACATCACGCCCTTGGTGCCGTTCTTCGTCAGCTGAAGATCGGCCTCCACGCCTCCCGCGCCCCAGCTCTTCTGCTGTGCGAGGCCCTTGGGGTGGTTCGGCTGGCGGACCTGGTCGCGGTCCCACGGGTTCGCCCCGGTCGGGTAGCCGCCGTGGCCGAACACCGTCGGACAGAGCGGCAGCGCCGCCGCCTGCGCGGGGGTGGCCCCCACGCCGCCGCACAGCAGTGCCGTCGTGGCACCCACCGCCCACATCTTCGCTTTGCTCATATTGACCTCACCTCTGCGGGCGCGCACTCGCGCGCCCGCGATCCCCCGGGCGCCGATCAGCGGCCGGTACTGCTTTTTCGGGGCCAGCATATGAGCAAGATCAATCGTTTTTCTCGATAACTGTCCTGAAAATGTTGCTGGTTGTGCGGGAAGGGAGATGTGGGACGGGTGGTGCGGGACCGGTGGTGTGGGGCTAGTGGTCCTCAGGCCGACGGCGGCGGCGTGTGCGGCGTGTGCGGCGTGTGCGGCGAGTGAGGCGTACGGGGTGTACGCGGGGTGGTGAGCGGCCGGCGGCGCGGTTGCAGATGGGGGACCACGACTATCTGGTGATCGTCCTCGTACACGATCCGCCCGGGGTCCGGCGAGCGCATCATGCGGCACTCGACCCCGTGCGCCGCGAGGATCTCCAGATAGCCGTCGACGCGCTTGATCGGCTCCTCGGCCGAGGACTTGAACCAGGTCACCGCCCCCGGATTCAGCGCCGGGTCGTACGCGGCGGGGTCCACCGCGGCCGGATTGGGGTAATTCGTTTCGAACCAGTCGTTGTTGGTGCGCCAGAACCGCCGCTGCTCCTCGGTCAGGACGCCCTCGCGCGCCAGGCCGTCGGTCAGGGCGAAGACACCGGGGAAGTGGCCGCGGGGGTCCCGGACCGTGCCCTGGAAGCGGAGATAGGTGTCGCGTTCCGGTTCGCCTGTGTCAGTCATGGGTGTCATCGTGCCATCGTGCGGAAGTTGGTGGTGAGGCCGTGGTGAGCTGGCGGTGCGAGGGGATCCGGTGGGCGGACGGCGCGCCCGCGCTCCTGTGGCGGCGCGGGCGGGAGCGCCGTACGAGCACCCTCGAATACGGGCGTGAGCTGGGCTTCCGCGCCTCCGGCAGCCGGGAGTGCGCCGGCGCGCGCGGCCATGCGTGCCCCCTGCGCGCGGAGATCCCGGGGCGCGGTACGGGCGGCCGGTGCGCCGAGTGCGCGCGGCTGGAGCGGGCGCACTCCGTCGCCGCCGACACCCTCGCCGACGACCCGCGCACCTACCGCGTCTACCTCGCCTGGTTCGGCCCCGGGCTCGTCAAGGTCGGGATCACCGCCGAGGCCCGCGGCACCGCGCGGCTGCTGGAACAGGGCGCCGTCACGTTCGGCTGGCTGGGGCGCGGGCCGCTGATGGCCGCGCGCCGTACGGAGGAGCTGCTGCGGCGGGCGCTCGGCGTGCCGGACCGTATCCCGTACGCGCGGAAGCGGGCCGTACGGTCCGCCCTGCCGGAGCGGGCCGCGCGGACGGCGGAGCTGCTGCGGCTGTACGGGGCGGCCGTGGCCCTGGACGGGTGGCCGCCGACGCTGGAACGGCTCGCCTTCGACGCGGTGGACCACGCCGGGGCGTTCGGGCTCGACGGACTGCCGCCCGCCACGGGCGTGGTGGAACGGCTGACCGACGGGGGCGAGGTGGCCGGCCGGCTGCTCGCCGCCGCCGGGCCCGATCTGCATCTGGCCACCGGCGGCGGAGGAGGCGGCGGAGGCGGCGGGACCGAAGTGCTCGTCCTCGATACGCGCCTCATGACGGGATGGGCACTCGGCCCGCCGACCGGACGGACCGGACCGACGGGACCGGCCGGACCGACGGGTCCCGCCGGTCTGACAGGAAGTGCTGTTACGGTGCCGGTCACGCCCGTCGGCCCGCCTCCCGGGGACGGCGTGCAGGAGGGGCTCTTCTGAGCCCGCACGGTTTTCTCAGCGAATTCACAGGAAGCCGAAAGGCGGCTCTCAGGGTTCCCGCCCAGGGTGAGCACCATGACCATCACCTCGCCCCGGGGGCGTACCGAAATGCTCAGGCCGGACGGGAGCCCCGTCCGCGTGCTCGTCGTCGACGACGAGGCGTCGCTCACGGAGTTGCTGTCGATGGCCCTGCGGTACGAGGGCTGGGAGGTGCGCAGCGCGGGCGACGGCGCGGGCGCCACCCGGGCCGCGCGCGAGTTCCGGCCGGACGCCGTGGTGCTGGACGTCATGCTGCCCGACATGGACGGGCTCGCGGTGCTCGGCCGGCTGCGGCGCGACCTGCCGCAGGTACCGGTGCTCTTCCTCACCGCGAAGGACTCCGTCGAGGACCGGATCGCCGGGCTCACCGCGGGCGGCGACGACTACGTCACCAAACCGTTCAGCCTGGAGGAGGTCGTGGCCCGGCTGCGCGGACTGATCCGCCGGTCCGGCGCCGCCGACGTACGGAGCGAATCGCTGCTGGTCGTCGGGGATTTGACGCTCGACGAGGACAGCCACGACGTCACCCGCGCCGGGCAGTCCATCCATCTGACCGCGACCGAGTTCGAGCTGCTGCGCTACCTCATGCGCAATCCGCGCCGGGTGCTCAGCAAGGCGCAGATCCTCGACCGGGTGTGGTCGTACGACTTCGGCGGCCAGGCCAACGTCGTCGAGCTGTACATCTCCTATCTCCGCCGGAAGATCGACGCCGGCCGCGCGCCGATGATCCACACCCGGCGCGGCGCGGGCTATCTGATCAAGCCGGGCGAGCAGCCGGGTGATGCCCCGCGATGAGTGGGACCAGGGGTACGGACACGGGGATCGGCGGGGCCGGCCGGCGCTGGTCGCTGCGGACCCGGCTGGTGGTCTCGGCGGTCCTGCTGATCGCGGTGGTGGCGTCGGTGATCGGGGCGGTGACCACGATCGCCTTCCGCTCCAAGCTGTACGACCAGCTCGACACCCAGGTGCAGGCCGTCGCCAAGCGCGCGGCCGGCCCGCCGGTCGGTGAGGCCACGCCCGGCAGACCGCCCGGCGGCTTCCAGGAGGGCGAGGACCCGCTGAAGATCGTGACGGGCGGCGGCGCGCCGGTCGGCACGGTCGGCGGCCAGGTCGGCACGGACGGCACGGTCAGCCGCGGGGTGCGCCTCGCGACGACCGAGAACGACAGCACGGGACCGAAGGTCACCGAGCGGGAGCTGACGACGGCCCAGAAGACCGCCCTCAACTCCGTCGCCCATGACGGGGACGAGCACACCGTGACCCTGCCGGGGCTCGGCGAGTACCGCGTCCTCCACATCACCGGCTCCAACGGCTCCTTCCTCGTGGGCCTCCCGCTGGCCGATGTGCAGGACAACCTCAACACCCTGGTGATCGTCGAGATCTGTGTCACCGTCGCCGGACTGATCGCCGCCGGGATCGCGGGCAGCGCCCTGGTCAGCGTGGCACTGCGCCCGCTGCGCCGGGTGGCCAACACCGCCACCCGGGTCTCCGAACTCCCCCTTCACAGCGGGGAGGTGGCACCGCTCGTCCGGGTCCCGGACTCCGAGGCCGACCCCCGGACCGAGGTGGGCCAGGTCGGCGCCGCGCTCAACCGGATGCTCGGACACGTCGGATCCGCGCTCACCGCCCGCCAGGAGAGCGAGACCCGCGTACGGCAGTTCGTCGCCGACGCCAGCCACGAGCTGCGCACCCCGCTCGCCTCGATCCGCGGCTACGCCGAACTGACCCGCCGCGGGCGCGAGGAGACCGGCCCCGACACCCGCTACGCGCTCGGGCGCATCGAGGCCGAGGCGGAGCGGATGACGGGCCTCGTCGAGAACCTGCTGCTGCTCGCCCGGCTCGACGCCGGACGCCCGCTCTCGTACGAGGCCACGGATCTCTCCCCGCTGGTCGTGGACGCGGTCAGCGACGCGCACGCCGCGGGCCAGGGCCACCACTGGCGCCTCGAACTCCCCGAACCCGATGAGCCCGAGGCATCCGTCCAGGGCGACGCGCCCCGCCTCCAGCAGGTGCTGGTCAACCTGCTGGCCAACGCCCGTACGCACACCCCGCCCGGCACCACCGTCACCGCCCGCGTCCGCAGAGTCGGCGCCGGCGCGGGCGCGGGTCCCGGTGTCGGGTCCGGTCCCGGCGTCGGTTCCGGTACGGGCGCCGGTACCCGCGCGGGCGTCCCCGCCGGGTCGTGGATCGTGCTCGACATCGAGGACGACGGTCCCGGTATTCCTCCCACGCTCCTTCCCCATGTCTTCGAACGCTTCGCGCGCGGCGACGCCTCACGCTCCCGCGCGGCCGGATCCACCGGTCTCGGTCTCGCCATCGTCCAGGCGGTCGTCACGGCCCACAGCGGCACCGTCAGTGTCGAGAGCGTGCCAGGACGGACGGTCTTCTCCGTACGGCTCCCGGCCACCCCAGGCCCCATGCCGACGATTCCCCCCAAGCCCACGGCCGCACCCACACACCCCGGCACGCCCGCGCCCAACGGCAGTCCCGCGCACAACGGCACGCCCGCGTCCAACGGCACCCCCGTGTCCCAGGGCGTGTCCGCGGCCTCCTCCTTCCCGTCTCCTCAGCCCTACCGGCGCCCGCAGTCCCAGCCGCTGCCGCCGGCCCAGCCGTACGCCAGGGAAACCGGGCCCGACTCACAGACAGGGCACAGGCTCACCACACGACCGTGACAGCGCGGATCGCGAATCTCGAATCATGCGAACCGACACTTCATGGGGCACCCTCCCGGCCCGGGAGCATCTCCCGGTCGAGGTGACCGATGCCCCCGTGCTTGACGTGACGATCCCCGTCTACAACGAGGAGCAGGACCTCGAACCATGTGTGCGGCGCCTGCACGACCACCTCGCCCGTACCTTCCCGTACACCTTCCGCATCACGATCGCCGACAACGCGAGCACCGACCGCACTCCCGATGTGGCCGCCTGGCTCGACTCGTCGATCCCCGAGGTCCGGTCCTACCGGCTGGAGGAGAAGGGCCGGGGCAGGGCGCTCCGCACGGTCTGGTCGCATTCCGACTCGCCCGTCCTCGCCTATATGGACGTGGACCTGTCCACGGACCTGAACGCACTGCTGCCGCTCGTGGCGCCGCTGATCTCGGGCCACTCCGATCTGGCGATCGGCTCCCGGCTCGCCCGGTCCTCGCGGGTGGTGCGCGGCACGAAGCGCGAGTTCATCTCGCGGGCCTACAACCTCATCCTCAAGTCCTCTCTGTCGGCTCGGTTCAGCGACGCCCAGTGCGGCTTCAAGGCCATACGGGCGGATGTGGCGCAGCGGTTGCTGCCGATGGTCGAGGACACCGGCTGGTTCTTCGACACGGAGATGCTCGTGCTCGCCGAGCGGGCCGGACTGCGGATCCATGAAGTGCCGGTGGACTGGGTCGATGACCCCAACAGCACGGTGCACATCGTCAAGACGGCGACCGAGGATCTCAAGGGCGTCTGGCGCGTGGGGCGGGCACTGGCGGTGGGAGCGCTGCCACTGGACCGGCTGGCGAGGCCCTTCGGGGACGACCCGAGGGACCGCCGGATCACTGGGGTGCCGCGCGGTCTCGCCCGGCAACTGGTCGGCTTCTGCGTCGTGGGCGCGCTGTCCACCCTCTTCTACCTTGCCCTCTATTCGCTCTTCCGAACCATGTCGGGTCCACAACTCGCCAACGCCGCCGCGCTGCTGGTCTCGGCGGTCGCCAACACCGCCGCCAACCGGAGGCTCACCTTCGGGGTGCAGGGCCGCGAAGGCGCGGTCCGCCACCAGGCCCAGGGCCTGGTGGTCTTCGCCGTCGGCCTCGCGCTGACCAGCGGTTCGCTGGCCGCGCTCGACGCCGCGTCGAGCAGCCCCGCGCACTCCACCGAGCTGGCCGTCCTGATCGCCGCCAACCTCGCCTCCACCGTCCTGCGCTTCCTGCTCCTGCGCGCCTGGGTCTTCCCGGAGCGGCGCACGACGAGCACCACCGCGCAGGACGCCACCGCCCAAGGCACCGACGGCGCCGCCGCCTCCTCCGACCAGGCCCACGCCCGCGACGCCGCCCTCTACTCAAGGAACGCACGATGACCACGACCCTTCAGCCCGACGGGGCCGCGCAGGCTGCGGACACCCCCCAGCCCCGCCCCGCCGCCGCGGGCCGCGCCGCGGGCTTCTGGCGGGGCCGGCCCGAGGACGGGCCCTGGGTACGCCCGGCCCTCCTCGGCCTCCTCCTTGCCACCGCCGTGCTCTACATCTGGAACCTGAGCGCCTCCGGTTACGCCAACTCCTTCTACTCGGCGGCCGTCCAGGCCGGCAGCGAGAGCTGGAAGGCGTTCTTCTTCGGCTCCTCCGACGCCGCGAACTCCATCACCGTCGACAAGCCCCCGGCCGCGCTCTGGCCGATGGCGCTCTCCGTCCGGCTCTTCGGCCTCGGCTCCTGGCAGATCCTGCTGCCCGAGGTGCTGATGGGCGTCGGTACGGTCGCGGTGCTGTACGCGGCGGTACGGCGGCGCTTCAGCCCGGTCGCCGGACTGACCGCGGGCCTGGTGCTCGCGCTCACGCCGGTCGCCGCGCTGATGTTCCGCTTCAACAACCCGGACGCGCTGCTCGCGCTGCTGATGACCGTCACCATCTACTGCGTGCTGCGCGCGCTGGAGGCCGGCCGTACGAAGTGGCTGGTGTGGGCGGGCGTCGCGATCGGCTTCGCGTTCCTGACGAAGACGCTCCAGGCGTTCCTGATCCTGCCGCCGCTGGCGCTGGTGTACGCGGTCTGCGCGCCCACCACCGTACGGCGCAGGCTGGGCCAGCTCGCGCTGGCCGCCGGGGCCATGGTCGTGGCCGGCGGCTGGTGGGTCGCGATCGTGGAGCTGTGGCCCGCGTCCTCGCGCCCGTACATCGGCGGTTCGCAGAACAACTCCTTCCTTGAGCTGACCTTCGGTTACAACGGCCTCGGCCGCATCAACGGCAACGAGACCGGCAGCGTCGGCGGCGGTGGCGGGGGTGGCGGCACCGGGCAGTGGGGCGAGACCGGCATCGGCCGGATGTTCAACTCGGAGATCGGCGGCCAGATCTCCTGGCTGCTGCCCGCCGCGCTGCTGCTGCTCGTCGCCGGGCTCGTCCTCACCCGCAGGGCGGCCCGTACGGACACGGCCCGCGCCGCGTTCCTCGTCTGGGGCAGCGCGCTGCTGATGACGATGGGCGTCTTCAGCTTCATGGCCGGGATCTTCCACCAGTACTACACCGTGGCGCTGGCACCGTACATCGCCGCCGTCGTCGGTATGGGCGTGGCGATGCTCTGGGAGGAGCGCAACCACATCGCGGCGTCCGCCGCGCTGGCGGTGGCGACCGCGGGGACGGCCGTCTGGGCGTACGTCCTGCTCAACCGGACCCCGGACTACCTGCCCTGGCTGCGCTGGGCCGTGCTGATCGGCGGCCTCGTCGCCGCGGTCGGGCTGCTGCTCGCGGGCCGGCTGGGACGTCAGCTCGCGCTCGGCGCGGCGGGCCTCGGCCTCGCGGCCTCGCTGGCGGCACCGCTCGCGTACACCCTCTCCACGGTCAACAGCGCCCACACGGGCTCCATCGTCACCGCGGGCCCGGCCTCCATGGGCGGCCCCGGCGGCGGTATGGGCGGCGGTGGCGGTCGCGGTGGCATGGGCGGCGGTGGCGGGATGCCGCCGGGCCAGATGGGCACGGGCAACGGAAACGGTACGGGTACGGGCGGCCAGGGCATGGGCCAGCCCCCCACCGGCGGCAACGGCAACGGCAACGGCATGGGCCAGCCCCCCACCGGCGGCGGCAACGGCCAGACGGGCCAGAACGGCCAGAACGGCCAGAACGGCCGGAACAACCAGCCCGGCGGCGCCCCCGGCGGCGGCATGGGCGGCGGCGGAATGGGCGAGGGCGGCATGGGCGGCGGCGGCGGTATGGGCGGCCTCCTCAACGGCCAGAACGTCAGCTCCAAGGTCGAGGCCGCCCTCCGGAAGAACGCCTCCGACTACACCTGGGTCATGGCCGCCATCGGCTCCCAGAACGCCGCCAGCTACCAGCTCGCCACAGAGAAGCCCGTGATGGCGATCGGCGGCTTCAACGGCAGCGACCCGTCACCCACCCTCGCGCAGTTCAAGCAGTACGTCGCCGACGGAAAGATCCACTACTTCCTCGGCAGCAGCGGCGGCGGCCCCGGCGGCTCCAACGGCACCAGCTCCGAGATCACCACCTGGGTGGAGGCCAACTTCAAGAAGGTCACCGTCGACAGCACCACGCTGTACGACCTCACCCAGAAGGCATGACACCTCGTAGCACGTAGCTATACAGCGTAAGAGGCTCCTTGTACGGTGTACGACGACGAAAGTCCCATACACCGTACAAGGAGCCCTTTCATGCCGGCCGCCGCGCCCGCCGCCCCGCACCCCCAGCGCTGGCTCATCCTCGGCGTCATCATGCTGGCGCAGCTCACCGTGATGCTCGACAACACCGTCCTCGGCGTCGCCATCCCCTCCCTCACCCGCGAACTGCACGCCTCGACGGCCGACATCCAGTGGATGATCAACGCGTACGCCCTCGTCCAGTCGGGCCTGCTGCTCACCGCCGGGAACGCCGCCGACCGCTACGGCCGCAAGAAACTGCTGCTCATCGGGCTGGTGCTGTTCGGTATCGGCTCCCTCGCCGCCGGACTCTCCCAGTCCAGCGGCCAGTTGATCGCCGCCCGCGCCGGCATGGGCGTCGGCGGCGCGCTGCTGATCACCACGACCCTCGCCGTCGTCGTCCAGATCTTCGACGACACCGAGCGCGTCAAGGCCATCGGCATCTGGTCGACCGTCAACTCCCTCGGCTTCGCGGCCGGACCGCTGCTCGGCGGGGTGGTGCTCGACCACTTCTGGTGGGGCGCGATCTTCCTCATCAACATCCCGGTGGCGGTACTGGCCCTGATCGCCGTCGCCGCGCTCGTACCGGAGTCGGGCACGAGCCGGGGGGTCCGCCCCGATCCGCTCGGCGCGCTGCTCTCCACGGCCGGGATGACCACCGTCGTGTACGCCATCATCACCGGCCCCGAACACGGCTGGGGCTCGGCCCAGGTGCTGCTGCCGGCCGTCGCCGGGGTGCTCGTCCTGGGCCTGTTCGTATGGTGGGAGCTGCGCGTACCGCACCCCATGCTGGACATGCACTTCTTCCGTGACCAGCGGTTCGTCGGGGCGGTCGGGGGCGTCATCCTGGTCGCCTTCGGGATGAGCGGCTCGCTCTTCCTGCTGACGCAGCACCTCCAGTTCGTACTCGGGTACGGTCCGCTCGACGCGGGTCTGCGGACGGCCCCGCTCGCCGTCGCGGTCGTCGCCATCAACCTCTCCGGCGTCGGCGCGCGGCTGATCGCCAAGCTCGGCACCCCGCGCGCGATCGGTACGGGCATGACCCTCGTCGCCGCCGGGCTCGCCGCGATCGCGCTGGTCGGCGCGCGCGGGTACACCGGGATGCTGTTCGGCCTCGTCGTCATGGGCGCCGGTGTCGCGCTCTCCGCGCCCGCCATGGCCAACGCGATCATGAGCGCGATCCCGCCGGCGAAGGCCGGGGTCGGCGCGGGCATCAACGGCACGCTCGGCGAGTTCGGCAACGGCCTCGGCGTCGCCGTCCTCGGCGCCGTCCTCAACTCCCGCTTCGCCGCCCTCGTACCGGCCGCCGCCGCGGCGAGCGCCGTATCCCTGCCCGCCGCACTGGCCGCCGCGGACGGCGAGGCCGAACGGCTCCGCATCGCCGACGCGTTCGCCGCCGGCCTGGAGACAAGCCAACTGGCGGGTGCGGTAGCCGTCCTGGCGGGCGGACTGCTCGCCGCGTTCCTGCTGCGCCGGGCGGAGCGCGCTCGCCGTACGGACAGCGAGGAAGTAGCCGCTACTACGTAGTAGTAGCGGCATAGCATCGGAAACCGGCCGGACGAACGAAGGAGGCTCATATGCTGCAGGAGCCCGACCGCACCGGGCCACCGGTCCGTACGAGCGTCTGGCTGGACGGCAGACCTGTCGCCCGCACGCGCCGTACGGACCGTACCGATCATCCGTCCGGCCTTGACCGTGACCGCATCACCGCCGTATCGCTGCGGCTGCTCGACGCGGAGGGGCCGGGGAAGTTCTCCATGCGCCGGCTCGCCGCCGAGCTGGGGGTGACCGCCATGTCCCTCTACTGGTACGTCGACACCAAGGACGACCTCCTCGAACTCGCCCTGGACGCCGTCTTCGCCGAGATCGAGGTCCCCGTGGCAGAGGGCGCGGAGACGGACGAGGAGACGGACTGGCGCGAACAGCTCCTCGAACTCGCCGCCCGCTACCGCGCGGTGCTCGTCCGGCACCCCTGGGCCTCGCCGCTCATCGGCAAGTATCTGAACGTGGGGCCGCGTTCGATGGACTTCTCCGCCGCCGTCAAGGCGATCGTGGCGCGCACCGGGCTCTCTCCGCGAGGGCAGATGGGCGCGATCGCCGCCGTATTCCAGTTCGTGTACGGGTTCAGCACGGTCGAGGGGCACTTCGTCCAGCGCTGCGCCGAGGCCGGACTCGGCCAGGACGCGTACTTCCGGCACGCGATGGGGGCCATCGGTGAACAGCCCCGACTGGCGGGCGCGTTCGCGGGTGTGGAGGAGACGCGGGAGCTGCGCGGCGGCGGGACGGTGGAGGAGATGCGTGAGCGGGACTTCACGTTCGCGCTCGACCTCCTCGTCGCGGGCATCGAGACCATGCGCGCGCGTGAGGAAGAGAGCGAGGCGGGGGAGGGACCCGAGCGGTCCTGAACTTCCGTTGGCCCCGGTGTGCGATCAGCCACCGGGGCCCTCCACGCCGCCGTTACGGGCCGCCGTTACGACACCAGTCGCGCCGGGAAGCCGCCCGTCGCCAGCGGACTCCAGCGTTCCGGCGTGACGCGGATGATCGACTTGCCCTGCTTCACCATCGCCGCGCGGTACTCGTCCCAGTCCGGGTGCTCGCCCGCGATGTTCCGGTAGTACTCCACCAGCGGCTCGACCGACTCCGGCGAGTCGATCACCTCGGCCACCCCGTCGACCTGCACCCACGGGCCGTTCCAGTCGTCCGACAGGACGATCACGCTCACCCGCTCGTCCCGCTTCGCGTTCCGCGTCTTGGCGCGCTCCGGGTACGTGGAGACGACGATCCGGCCGGAGTCGTCCACCCCGCACGAGAGCGGGGAGCCCTGCGGGCGGCCGTCGGCACGGGTGGTCAGCAGGATCGCCCGGTGCCGGGGGCGGACGAACTCCAGCAGACCTTCGAGGTCCACGGTCGTATTCGTTGCGATATTCGGTGCCATGGCCCGCAGCCTACGACGTCCACCCGCCCGGACAGGCCCCCCGACAGGCCCGGTCCGGGCCCGGTCAGGACCCGGACCGCGGCCTCGCCCGCCGCTACTCCTCTGCTACTCCTCCGCCGCCACCGGCACGCTCTCGCCCTGGACCGCCTGGATGTCCAGCTCCACCCGCAGCGTCGTCCCGATCGCCGCGATCCCCGCCGACACCACCTGGTTGTACCGGATGGCGAAGTCCTCGCGCGGCAGCTCCGCCGTCGCGTGGAACGCCGCCCGTACGCCGCCCCACGGGTCGGGGCCGGTGCCCAGATAGCTCAGGTCGAGGTCCACATCGCCCGTGACGCCGTGCAGCGACAGCTGGCCGTGCACCTTCCAGCGGTCCGGGCCCGCCGGGGTCACTCCCGTACCGCTGTACGTGATCTTCGGGAAGCGCGCGACGTCCAGGAAGTCCGGCGAGCGGAGGTGCTTGTCGCGCAGTCTGTTGCCGGTGTCGATGGTCGACGCGTCGATGACCGCCTCGACCGTGGCCTGTTCGCGGCCCGCCCCGATGTCGGTGATCTCGATCCGGCCGCCGAACTCGGTGAACCGCCCGCGCACACTGGAGATGCCCAGGTGCTGGGCGACCGCGGCCACCGACGAGTGCGCCGGGTCGATGCTCCAGACGCCCGGCGGCGGCAGCTCGACACCGCCCTGGCGGGCCAGCGTGAGCTTGCCCAGATCCGCCCGGCCGGTCCGGGTGACCATCGCGGTGGCGGCGACGGGCGCGTAGCCGACGGCCGTCACGACGACGGTGTACGGTCCCGGCCGCAGCGGCGAGTCGTTCCGTACCTGACCGTCCTCGTCGGTGCCGGTCCGCAGCACCTGGGCGCCGTCCATATCGGTCATGGTCACGATCGCGTGCGGTACGGCCCAGCCGTCCCGGGTCCGCACCTGTCCGCGAAGCCCCATACCGTTCATCTCCTCGATCTCACGAGCCACCGGTACTGACCGGAACTGCCGGAACTGCCGTGACTGCCGGAACTGCCGTAACTACTCGCCGGGGTGGGCGAGTTCGATGTCGTGTCCGTCGACGCCACGGCCGCCGACCGTCAACGCACCGGCCACCGGAGGGTATCCGGTCGCGATGACCGTGTACTCGCCAGAGTCCAGGTCGGTGAAGGCGTACGCGCCGTCCTCTCCGGTCGTCGCCGAGGCGACCACGTTCCCGGCCGCGTCGACCAGCGTGACGCGGGCGTCCGGCGCGGGCCGCCGGGCGGCGCCGGCCCGGACCGTGCCCTGGAGCAGGGCGCCGGCCCGGAGGGCCACATCGATCCGGGTCACTCCCTGGCCGCCGATGTCCACCGGCAGCGCCTGCGGCCGGAAACCGCCCGCGTTGACGGCGACCGTCACCGAGCCGGGGACCAGCTCACCGAAGGCGAACTCGCCCTGCTCGGCGGACTTCCCGGTGGCCAGCACATCGCCCCGTACATCGGTCACGATGACCATCGCGCCCTCGACGGGCACCCCGCCGTCAGCGGCGCGCACCGTCCCGGCGAGACCGCTCGTACCGGCGAGCCGGATGTCGTACGGGAGCGGCTTGCCGCCGACGACCACCGTGGCCGCCTGCGGCTGGAAGCCGTCGGCCGAGGCGATCAGGACGTACGAGCCGGAGCCCGGCGCGTCCAGGGAGTAGCCGCCGTCGGGCCGGGCGACCGCGCGGGCCAGCTGGCGGCCGGTCAGCGAGATGAGGGTGACGGCCGCGCCGGGCACGGGAGCCCCCTCGGCGCCGGACACCGAACCGTGCACGGGGGTGCCGGCGGAAGGGGAGGGGGGAGGGGAAAGAGCCGGGGCCGGAGTTACGGACGTGGTCAGCGCCGCCCCCGCGTACTGGGCCGAGGTGACGGGCGTCTGCGCCGGTACGGTGCCGACCAGGACCGGCGTCTCGACAGCGGCGCCAGCAGCCTCAACGGCCACAGCGGTGTCAGCAGCCACAGCGGTCTCAGTCGCCTCGGCCGAGCCGCCGTCGGCCGTCTCGGCCGAGCCGCCCGAGTTCCGCGACCGCAGCGCCACCTCCTTGATGAACAGCGTCAGCAGGAAGGCGACGAACGCGGCCGGCGCCGCGAACAGGAACACGTCCGCCACCCCGTGCCCGTACGCCGACTCCACGATCTGCCGCACCGGCGCCGGCAGCGCCGCCAGGTCGGGTATCCCTCCGCCGCCGGTGCCGTGATGGCCGGGGGACGCCTCCTCGACGTAGTGCGTGATCCGGTTGGCGAGGACCGCGCCCAGCGCCGAGACGCCGACCGCGCCGCCCAGCGAGCGGAAGAAGGTGACGACGGAGCTGGCCGAGCCGAGATCCTCGGGCGCGACCTGGTTCTGGGTGGCCAGCACCAGGTTCTGCATCATCATGCCGACGCCGAGGCCCAGCAGCGCCATGTAGATCCCGATGTGCCAGTACGGGGTGTCGTACCGGATGGTGCCCAGCAGCCCGAGCCCGGCGGTCAGCAGCGCGCCGCCGCTGACCAGCCACGCCTTCCAGCGGCCGGTCTTGGTGATGATCAGACCGGAGACGGTGGACGAGACGAACAGCCCGCCGATCATGGGGATGGTCATCACACCGGACATCGTCGGGGACTTGCCCCGGGCCAGCTGGAAGTACTGGCTGAAGAAGACCGTGCCGGCGAACATCGCGACACCCACGAAGAGCGAGGCGAGCGAGGCCAGCGTGATCGTGCGGTTGCGGAAGAGGCGCAGCGGGATGATCGGTTCGCTCGCCCTGCTCTCGGTGAGGACGAAGAGCCCGCCGAGCACCAGCGAGCCGCCGACCATGGCGGCCGTCTGCCAGGAGATCCAGTCGTACTTGTCACCCGCGAAGGTGACCCAGACGAGCAGCAGGGAGACGGCGGCGCTGATGAGGACGGCGCCGCCCCAGTCGACCTTGACCTCGCGCTTGACGACGGGGAGCTTCAGGGTCTTCTGGAGGACGATCAGCGCGATGACCGCGAACGGCACGCCGACGTAGAAGCACCAGCGCCAGCCCAGCCACGAGGTGTCCGTGATGACGCCGCCGAGCAGCGGGCCGCCGACGGTCGCGACGGCGAAGGTCGCG
The DNA here is from genome assembly GCF_003344965.1 of Streptomyces paludis. Lineage (NCBI taxonomy): Bacteria > Bacillati > Actinomycetota > Actinomycetes > Kitasatosporales > Streptomycetaceae > Streptomyces > Streptomyces paludis. The sequence continues at coordinate 3,706,554 of NZ_CP031194.1, forward strand.
CCGAGGTAGCCGCTGTACCGGCCGCGCTCGCGCGGGGCGATCATGGCGGCCATGACGATCTGGGCGAGCGCGGAGAGCCCGCCGACGCCGATGCCCTGGACGACGCGGCAGGCGATCAGCATGCCCGCGTTCTGCGAGAGCCCGGCCACGACGGAGCCCAGGACATAGATGACCAGGGCTATCTGGACCAGCAGCTTCTTGCTGAAGAGGTCGGAGAGCTTGCCCCAGAGCGGGGTGGTCGCGGTCATCGACAGCAGCGCCGCGGTGACGACCCAGGTGTAGGCGCTCTGGCCGCCGCCGAGGTCGGAGATGATGTGGGGGAGGGCGTTGGAGACGATCGTCGAGGAGAGGATCGCGACGAACATGCCCAGGAGGAGCCCGGAGAGGGCCTCCATGATCTGGCGGTGCGTCATCGGCGTGCCGGCCGCGGCGGCGGGGTCGCCACCGTGCTTGGCGTGGCCGCCCCGCACACCCGTTGGTGTGGTCGTAGCCATGGATGTCCTTGTCTTACGTGTCTGTGTCGCCGGCCGCGGGGGTGCGGGGGGTGCGGGTGGTGCTCGTACGGACTGCCGCGGTGCTCACGCCGTCGGCCGGCGCCACGGGACGCTGATCCCCGTAACGCCAGTCCCGGCGGTCGCCGAAGTCGTGGCGCAGCCGGGCCAGCAGCGTGTTCAGCTGGCCGACCTCGTCGTCGGTCCAGTCGTCGAGCGTCTGTGCGAACAGTTCCGTCGCCCGCAGGGACAGCTCGTCGACCATGGCGCGCCCCACAGGGGTCAGCCGCAGGATGCGTGAGCGCTTGTCGGCGGGGTCGGGCAGGCGCTCGATCCAGCCACGCTCGGTCAGGTGCGCGACATGCCGGCTGGTGACCGACGTATCGAGCGCGAGCAGTTCGGAGAGGCGGCTCAGCCGCATCTCGCCGTGCCGGTCCAGCAGGGTCAGTACGGCGGCCGAGCCGGCCGGGCACTCGCTGGGCATGACACGGGCGAGACCGCGTTTGACGGCTCCTACGGCGGAGAGCTGCCGAGCCAGTTCCGTGTACCGGCTCTTCGTCGCCGCCATGGGTCCTCCCCGGTAATTCGTTGCTTGGGGCAACCATGAAACCATAGAAGAACTTGGTTGTTACAGGCAAACTAAATCGGACCAACGGCGGTAAAGGAACCCAAAAAGCTTCGCATGCTCAAGGTCAACGGCCGCTGCGCCGGTCGCATGAGCCAGGGGTACGGGCACGGTCGCGGCCGGGATCCGGGGCCCGGAGTTGGGCGGGGGCCGTGCGTTCGCTAGGGTCCTGCCCCATGGCACACAACCCCCATGCCCCGCAGGGACCCGAGGGAAATCCCGACCCGGCGGGCAGCACGCAGATGTTCCGCGCGTTTGTCGACGACGGTGAGCCGGAGCGCCGGCAGGCGCCTCAGCAGCAGGGCGGCCCGAAGACCGGCGTGATCGTCGGTGTGGTCGTGGCCGTCGCGATTCTGGCCGTGGTGGCCTGGCTGGCCTTCTGACGGCGTCGCGCCGTGGCGGAACCAGCCGTATCCGCACGTATCCGAACCCCGCCCGGGCGTTCGTGCCGCACTGGTACGCGGACGAGGGGCGGGGTTCGGCGCTCCTCAGTCGGAGATGAGCCCTTCCCGCAGCTGTGCGAGCGTGCGGGTGAGCAGACGCGAGACATGCATCTGCGAGATGCCGACCTCTTCGCCGATCTGGGACTGCGTCATGTTCGCGAAGAACCGCAGCATGATGATCTGCCGTTCGCGCGGCGGCAGTTTGGCCAGCAGGGGCTTGAGGGACTCGCGGTACTCGACGCCCTCCAGCGCCATGTCCTCGTAGCCGAGCCGGTCCGCGAGCGAGCCCTCGCCGCCGTCGTCCTCCGGTGAGGGGGAGTCCAGCGAGGACGCCGTGTACGCGTTCCCGACGGCCAGGCCGTCGACCACGTCCTCCTCGGACACGCCCAGGACAGCGGCGAGTTCGGGCACGGTGGGCGAGCGGTCGAGCTTCTGTGCCAGCTCGTCGCTCGCCTTGGTCAGCGCGAGGCGCAGCTCCTGGAGCCGGCGCGGGACCCGGACGGACCACGAGGTGTCCCGGAAGAAGCGCTTGATCTCACCGACGACCGTCGGCATCGCGAACGTCGGGAATTCCACGCCGCGTTCGCAGTCGAACCGGTCGATCGCCTTGATCAGGCCGATCGTGCCGACCTGGACGATGTCCTCCATCGGCTCGTTACGGCTGCGGAAGCGGGCCGCCGCGTACCGCACGAGCGGGAGGTTCAGCTCGATGAGGGTGTCACGTACGTAGGCGCGCTCCGGGCTGTCCTGTTCGAGCACGGCGAGCCGCAGGAACAGGGAGCGGGACAGAGTGCGGGTGTCGATGGCTTCCGGCTGGGACACGCGTGGCTGCACCGGTGGGACCACGTGGTCGAGCGCATGCGGCGTCGGCGCTGACGCGGTCTTCGTGAGCGTGAGCGTGAGCACCTTCGAGCTGCCCTGTTCTACGGACATGCCACCCCCTTGAGGTCGCGGACGGTCGCGGCGGCGCTCCCGTCGGAGGAACGCAGCCTCCACCTGAATACCGGCGGCGGGACTGCGGCAAACGCGGTTCCCGCAGAATGTCACATGTCGGCAACACGCTGTAGTGACTTGTCGACAAGATGCCGCTGGGTATGTCCGTCAAAGGGGGTGTATATGGCGTTTCATGAGAGGGGGTGAGCTGACGGGTTTTTACCTGTGAGGGTTACGCCTCGATCCGATTTGCGGATCGCAACCGCGCGAAACTGCGCGCCAACAGTCTTGACACATGCATCTGTGAAACGCCCAGCTCCTGACTGATCTGGGACTGCGTCAGGTTGTTGTAGTAACGCAGCATCAGAATCCGCTGCTCGCGCTCGGGCAGTTGCACCAGCAGATGGCGAACCAGGTCGCGGTGCTCGACGCCGGCCAGCGCGGGGTCCTCGTAGCCGAGCCGGTCCAGCAGGCCGGGGAGTCCGTCGCCCTCCTGGGCGGCCTCCAGGGAGGTCGCGTGGTACGAGCGTCCCGCCTCGATGCAGGCGAGCACCTCGTCCTCGGAGATCTTGAGCCGCTCGGCGATCTCGGCGGTGGTCGGGGAGCGGCCGTGAGCGGTCGTCAGGTCCTCGGTGGCGCCGGTGACCTGGACCCACAGCTCGTGCAGCCGGCGCGGTACGTGGACGGTCCGCACATTGTCCCGAAAGTAGCGTTTGATCTCGCCGACGACGGTCGGCATCGCGAAGGTGGGGAACTGGACGCCGCGGTCCGGGTCGAACCGGTCGATGGCGTTGATCAGGCCGATCGTGCCGACCTGGACGACGTCCTCCATCGGCTCGTTACGGCTGCGGAAGCGGGCGGCGGCGTAGCGCACCAGGGGCAGATTCGCCTCGATGAGCGCTCCCCGCACCCGGGTGTGCGCCTGGCAGCCCGGCTCCAGCCCCTTCAGTTCGGCGAAGAGCACCTGTGTGAGCGCCCTGGTGTCGGCGCCGCGGCTCTGCGGGGTGGGGCGCGTACCGGTCCCGGTCAGGGGCGGGGTTTCGACCAGGGGCGCGGTTTCGACCAGGATCTCGACCGGGGGTTCCGCCTGGGGCAGCACCTGAGGGGGTGCGCTGGGGGGAGCGCTCGGGGGTGCGCAGGGAGGTGTCGTACTGGCCGGCACGGTTACGCCACCCCTTTGCGGTCGACTAGGTCAACTCATCCGTCAAAAGCGGTCATAGCATCACCAGACATGCCCAGTCTGTGCAAGCACCCGAAAAAACCGTGTTGACGTCATGATGGGGTAATAAACCCAAAAACCCCACACCGAACCGGTGTGGGGGAGGGGCGGGGACCGCTCAGAACTCGTAGTCGGCGATCACCCAGGTGGCGAATTCCCGCCAGAGTGCGACACCGGCCTGATGGGCCGGGTGGTCCAGATAGAGCTGGAGCGCCGCCGGGCCGGCGACCGCCGCGTTGATGGCGAAGTCGTACGCGATCGGCCGGTCGCTGATGTTCCAGGCGCACTCCCAGAACTCGATCTCGGGGATCTGTCCGCCGAGTCTCTCGAAGGCCGTCACCCCGGCGATCACCCGGGGCTCGTCGCGCGCGACGCCGTCGTTGAGTTTGAAGAGGACCAGGTGACGGATCAAGGGGGTGCTCCCTGGGGGGCTGCGGGGCGGGTCGGGCGTGACGCTAATTGACGAGCGACGTCATGAACTGCCCGACGCCCTGAGCGGCGCTCGAAATGCCCTCGAACCCTACCCCCACGAGATCGGCGGCCCGATCGGGAGAGGTGATGATCGTGTACAGAATGAATACGGCAAGCCCGTACAGCACGATCTTCTTTGCTTGCCCCATCTGCCGCGCGCCTCCCCGTTCCCTGTGCTCTCCCGTGTGTGCGGTCGCGAGAGTCTAACCGTATGAGCGGTTCTGCCCAGAGGTGCTGCGCTCCGTAGCGTGCCTCTTGGCGCGGGCGACGGGCCGTCAGTACGGTGTCCTTTTGACTTGTATGAAGGAAGGGAAGACGGGGGATGAAGATGAGACACGTCGCACCGGTGCTGGCCGCTGTGCTGGGCACCTCGCTGTTCGCGGTTCCGGGGTCGGCGGTCGCCGCCGACGACACCGTCGCGCTGACGGCCACGTTCAACAATCCGGTGGGGACGGTGGCGGAGCGGGACGCCGTCCGCAACGAGCTGCGGTCCCTGGTCAACCGGGCCCCGGCCGGCTCCGAGATCAACGGCTCGGTCTATCTGTTCACGGACAGCTCCGTGGCCACCGCGCTGATCGCCGCGAAGGACCGGGGCGTCAAGGTCAAGGTCATCGTCGACGGCGACGCGACCCTCAACGACGGTACGCAGTACGACGTGCTGAAGGCCGGGCTCGGGACGAACCGGGCGGCCGACTCATGGGTGCTGGCCTGCCCGGCGACGCGCGGCTGTATCGCGAACCGGAAGCTCAACGACTCCCACACCGGCTCCATCAACCACAACAAGTTCTTCCTCTTCTCGAAGGTGGGCGCCACCGAGAAGGTCGTCTTCCAGACCTCGGCCAACCTCACCACCTCCCAGCGCAAGCGGTACTACAACAACGCCGTCACCATCCCCGACGCCGGCTCCGGCCTGTACGCCGCGTACCGCGCCTACTGGGGCGATCTGCGCGACAAGGGCGCCTCGGGCTCCGGGACGGACAACTACTACCTGACGCAGCAGAGCGGCCCGTACAAGACGTACTTCTTCCCGCGCAAGGAGACCTCGGGGACGTACGACACGAACCCGGGCACGGACACGATCGTCTCCCTGCTCAACAACGTCGACTGCGCCGGCGGCGCCACCCAGATCCGGATCGGCATGTACGCCTTCACCCGGGTCCAGGTGGCGGACAGGCTCGCGGAGTTGAAGAAGGCCGGCTGCCGGGTGGACGTCGTCCACAACAACGAGTCCGGCAACATCGGCACCAAGGTGCAGGCCGCCCTCACCGGGAAGATGACGACGCTCAGCCGGTGCTCCGGCGCCTTTGTCGACGTCGACGGAGCGACGCAGCAGATCGGCGTCCACTCCAAGTACATGCTGATCGAGGGCGTCTACCTCGGCTCCGCCAACCGCAAGATCGTCTTCACCGGCAGCCACAACTACACGTTCCCCAACCTCCGGGCGAACGACGAGACGCTGCTGAAGATCGATGACGCGGCCGTGTACGCGAGCTACAAGGCCAACTTCGAGGCCATGCGCAAGGGCGCGTACTGCACCCAGTACTGAGACAGGCCGGCGCAGATCACCGCCGCCCGGCGACCTCCTTCTCGTACGGGAACCGGGCGAGCGGTGTCTCCCGCGCGAAGAACGTCCGGGCGCTCTCCGCCGCCCGCTCGTCGTCCCGTATCTGACCGGGCCGGGAGCCGTTGCCGAACAGCACCCCGCCGAAGCGCATCCGCAGATACGCGGCGGAGAAGCCGAGGGTCGTGAGCAGCCCGTCGGCGACGGCCTCGTCGCGGTCCGCCATGACCGTCACACCCCACAGGGTCCGGCCCGCCATCCGCTCCTTGAAGTCCGAGCCGGGCTCCGTCAGCCAGCCCGACCAGTAGTCGAGGTAGCGCTTGGTCTGCGCGGAGACGGTGTACCAGTACAGGGGCGAGACGAGGACGATGTCGGTGGCGGCGAGGGTCGCCTCCCGCAGCGTCCGCTCGTTCGCCACGAGCGGCCAGTCGCCGGTCTCGTGCCGGCCGTCCTGGAAGTCGGGCAGCGGCAGCCGGGAGAGGTCCACCCAGCGCTGCCCGGTACCGGCGGGCAGCCGCTCGGCGGCGGCGCGCGCGAGGATCTCGGTGTTGCCGTCGGAGCGGGCGCTGCCCAGGACGAAGAGGAAGGATCGGCCGTCCGAGCCGGGGGAATGTGTGCTCATGCGGGCGACGTTAAAGCGTGACACCGGTGAGAAGGTCAAGCCGGTGGCCGACCCGGTAGCCGGCCCGGTGGTCACCCGGTATGCGGTCCTGGAACGAGGCGAACGAGGTGGTTCGTGTGCTGATCGGAGAGCTGTCCCGGCGCACCGGCGTCAGCCGGCGGATGCTGCGCTACTACGAGAAGCAGGGGCTGCTCGTCGCCGTCCGCGGCTCGAACGGCTACCGCGCGTACCACGAGGGCTCCGTCACCACCGTCCGCCAGGTCCGCGCGCTGCTGGCCGCGGGGCTGTCCACCGAGGTCATCCGTACGGTGCTGCCGTGCGCCCGGGGCGAGCGGCCCGGCTTCGACTGGTGCGCCGACCTGCGGGACGTGCTGGACCGCGAGCTGGCGGCGACGGACGAGCGCATCGACGCGCTGCGGCGCGGGCGCGACACGCTGGCCGGGTTTCTGTCCGAGGCGTGAGACGACGCCGGGAGCCGCCTCCACCGGAGTGGAGGCGGCTCTCTGCAAAGCAGCGCGGTTACGGGGGCGGCGCCGCGTCCGTCCCTTCGAGGTGGCGCCAGCGCACCGGGTCGTGGTCCTCGGCGCCGGGTCTGGCCGTGGGCAGCGGGCCGTGGACGGCGCAGTCGAGGACGAGCGTCTCGTCGGCGCCCGGCTGGAACACGTAATCGACCCGGTCGAGCCGCGACGGCACCCCCAGGCCGTCGAGCGCGGTGCGCAGCCGGTCGAGACCCGCGTACCGGCGGTCGCTCGTGTGCAGCACCACCGGGAAGATCCGCACCTCCCGCCGGGCCACCCGGACCAGCTCGATCAGCGCGCTGAGATGGAACTCCTCGCTCAGCCGCGCCCCGTACGAGAAGAGGAGGTGCGAGCTGAGGACGAGGTCGAACGAGCGCTCGGGGAAGGTAAGTTGGGGCAGCGCGCCCTCGACGTAACGCTCGGGGTGGGCCTCGATATCGGCGGCGAAGGCGCGCGCGGAGTCGGCCCGCAGCCGTGTGTACCGCTCGGGACCGCCGAACCAGCTCCACTCGTAACGCGTCGCGCTCTCCGTCACGTACCGGTGCCGGTGCTCGATCTCGTGCAGCGCGAGTCTCCCCAACCGGCTTGCGTTCGGGCCGTATTGAGGATCGACCGCGACCACATCCGTGCCCCGGGCGCCGGCCTCGGCCGCGAAGCCCGCGGCTCCGGCCGGGCAGTCCAGGACGCGCAGGGCGAGGTCCTTGTCCGTGAGCGCGAACATCGCCCGGTACTCCTCGAAGGAGCGTGCCGTGACCAGCATCGCGTCACCCCCGGCCGATGTACGGCATCGTCGTCGGCAGGACCGTCAGGAACTGCACATTGGTGTCCGGCGGCATCGACGCCATCAGCAGCAGCGCCTCCGTGAAGCGCGCCACGGGGACGGTCGCCTCCACCGCCATGGAGCCGTCGGCCTGCATCGCGGGCGGCTGCGGACCGCCGTCCACCGGGGCCACATTGCCCACGTCGAGCTGCCCGCACGCGATGTTGTACGGGCGGCCGTCGAGCGACAGCGACCTGGTCAGACCGAGGACCGCGTGTTTGGCCGCGGTGTACGCGATGGCGTTGGGGCGGGGTGAATGGGCGGACGGAGCACCGTTGTTGATGATCCGGCCGCCCTGCGGCGACTGGTCGCGCATGGTGCGGAACGCCTCCTGCGCGCACAGGAACGTCCCCGTGACGGTGGTGTCCATCACCCGGCTCCACTCCTCGTACGGCACCTCCGCGACCGGCCGGCGCGGGACGGCCGCGCCCGCGTTGTTGAACAGCAGGTCCAGCCGGCCGAAGTGGTCGCGTACGGCCGCGAAGAGCGCCGCGACCTCGTCCGGGCTGCTGATGTCGGTGGGTACGGAGATCACCCGGTCCGGACCCGCGCCCGACAACTCGGCCGTCTCGTCAAGGCACTTACCGCGCCGGCCGGCCAGCGCGAGCGACCAGCCGCGCTCCAGCAGGGCCAGCGCGGCGGCCCGTCCGAGGCCGCTGCCGCCGCCGGTGACAACGCCGATCCGGGCGCTCCCGTCGTCGGCGGTCACCGTTCGTCCATCCAGGCGCGCAGGATCCGGCGGGCCTCCGGACCCGGGGTGTCGACGTACGGTGAACGGCCGTGCAGCACGCGGCTGTTGCGGATCATCAGCAGATCCCCGGCGGCCAGCGGCAGCCCGAAGGCGATCTCCGGGCGGTAGAGCACCGCGTCGAGGTAGTCCAGGGCGTCGATATGGCGGGCGTCGAGGTCCGCGGAGGCCCGTACCGTCCGGGTCTGGTAGTAGCAGCCGACCGTCCCGTCGTCCTGCGTGAACAGGATCGGGGTGAGGAGGATCTGCTGCCCGGCGCGGCCGGTCCTGTCGTACCGCCACTCCTCCTTGAGCAGGGCGAGTACGTCCGGCCGCTCCCGCTCGATGATGTCGTGGACGTGCCGGGCGCTGGCCAGCTTGGTGGTGCCGCCGCCGTCCGCGGCCGGCTGGAGACAGAGCAGGACGAGCAGGTCACAGGTGTCGCAGTGGAAGCCCAGCTCGGTCGCTCCGTCGCCGTCGCGGTCGCGCAGGACGGTCCACAGGTCGCCCTGGGCGTTCTGCGGTACGGGTCCGGCCACCTCGGCCAGGAGGAACGAGAGCGCGGTGCTGAGATCGGCGTCGGACGCGGCCGGGGAGAGCAGACCCCGGACGTTCACGAAGCCGACGGCGTCCAGGCTCCGCCCGATGAACGCGCGCACGGCCGCGTACACCTTCTCGGCCTCGCCCCCGCCCCAGCGTTCGGCCAGGGCGTCGGTCCACAGCAGCCGGCGGTCCTCGTCGGTGATCGGCAGCGACCACACCTCGCGGGCGGATTCCAGATACTCGCTGGTCCAGCCGACATCGCGGGCCGTGGCGCCGGGAGTGGTTTCGGTCATGGGGTGATCAGTCCTCTCGGGCATCGGTGGGTACGTTGGTCGCGGTGGCGACGGCCTCGGCCCACAGCGTGAGCGCCTCACCGATCTGCTCCTCCGTCACGATCAGCGCCGGCAGCATCCGTACGACATTGCCGTGCGTCCCGCAGGTGAGCAGCAGCAGGCCGAGACCGGCGGCGGCGCGCTGGGCGCGCTGGGCGGTCGCCGCGTCGGGGGAGCCGTCGGGCCGGCAGAACTCGCTGCCCGCCATCAGGCCCGACCCCCGGACATCCGCGATGGCCGGGCGGTCGGCGGCGGTCTTGCGCAGACCGTCCGCCAGCAGCCGGCCCTGTACGGCGGCGTTCGCCACCAGGCCCTCGTCGCGGATCACGTCGAGCGTGGCGAGGGCGGCGGCGCAGGCCACCGCGTTGCCGCCGTACGTACCGCCCTGCGAACCGGGCCAGGCGCGGCTCATCAGCTCCGTGGACGCGGCGATCGCGGACAGCGGGAAGCCGCTGGCCAGGCCCTTCGCCGTGATCAGCACGTCCGGTACGACGCCGGGCGCGTGCTGGTGCGCCCAGAACGCGCCCGTCCGGCCGAAGCCCGCCTGGATCTCGTCGGCCACCAGCAGGATCCCGTGCCGGTCCGCGCGCTCCCGGAGCCCCGCCAGGAAGTCGGGCGGCGCGGGCACGAACCCGCCCTCGCCCAGCACCGGTTCGACGAACATCGCGGCCGTCTCGGCCGGCGCGCTGACGGTGGCCAGCACATGGTCGAGGCCGCGCAGCGCGTGCGCGACGGCCGCCTCCTCGCTCATCCCGAGCCGGAAGGCGTACGGGAAGGGCGCCACCGCGACCCCCGGCATCAGCGGCCCGATCCCGGCGCGGAAGCGGATGCCCGCCGTGCTCATCGCCGCCGCGCCCATGGTGCGCCCGTGGAAGGAGCCGTCGAACACGATCACGTTCGGCCGGCCGGTGGCCTGCCGCGCGAGCCGCAGCGCCGCCTCCACCGCCTCGCTGCCCGAGTTCAGATAGAAGAGCGAGTCCAGTCCGGCGGGCAGCACCTCACCCAAGCGGTCGGTGAGCGTGAGGAGTTGGTCGTGCAGCACGGTCGTGTACTGCCCGTGGATCAGCCGGCCCGCCTGCCGCTGTACGGCCTCCACGATCCGGGGGTGGCAGTGACCGGTGCTGGTCACACCGACCCCGGCGGTGAAGTCGAGATAGCGCCGGTCGTCGGCGTCGTACAGATACATCCCCTCGCCTCTGGTGGCGATCACGGGGGTGGCCTGTGTGAGGGCCGGGGAGAGCTGGGTCATGGCTTCCCTTCTTGTACGGAGCCTTCTTGTACGGAGCGGAGTCGGAGCGCCGGGGTCAGGGGTGGATGGGGGAAGGGCGCGGCGAACTGCGGACCGGTCTGCGGACCGGACTGCGAACCGGCCTGTGGCGCGGGCCCGTTGGGGGAGGTGACGGCCGCCGGGAGGAAGCCGACACCGGTCGCCCACGACAGCGCGGCCGACCACCACCGGGCGCTCGGCTCGGCGAAGCGCACCCCGAGCCGGTCGAGCACCGTATGGGTCCACGCGCTGTCGACCACGACGTTGCGGTCCCCGAGCTGGGCCCAGGCCGACGCGAGCCGCGCCATGTCCGGATGGTGCCGCTCGGCGCGGGCCAGCGCCGCGGCGAAGGCGGCGTCGTCCGTCAGCCGGACGGGACAGCCGTGGCCGTTGATCCACCCCACCAGCTCGTCGTGGGCGACGGTGTGCGGCGACTCGACGTGGTAGACGCCCGGCGCCGCGTACGGACAGTCCGCGATCGCCGCGATCCCGGCCGCCACGGTGTCCACGTGGGAGAACGCGAACGTCGTCGCGGGCCGGCTCGGTGCCGCGCCGGCCAGCACATAGCCCCGTACGGTCTGATAGATCCGGTTGTCCGCGATGTTCTGCTGGAACTCCCCGGTCCGGCTGTGCGCCGCGATGTGCCCGCTGCGGTGGATGTACGCCTGGCGCCCCGAGGCGGCCCAGGCGCGTACGGTCTCCTCCGCCCTGAACTTCGCCTTCTCGTACGGGGTACGGAAGCTCTGGCCGATACGGAGGTCCGCCTCGCTGAACCGGCGTACGGGCCCGGCGACACCGCCCGCGACGGCCAGCGTGGAGATGTGGTGCAGCCGGGCGCCGGGGGTGTGGAGGTCGATCCAGTCGAGCAGCCGTCGTACGGCGGCGTTGTTGGTGCGCTCCAGCTCGGCGGGGGAGCCGACGAGCCGGACGTCCGCGGCGGCGTGCACGACGACACGGGCGGTACGGGCGCGGGCGAGACCGGCGGGGGAGAGGCCGAGGCCCTCCCGGGTGATGTCACCGACGACGGCTTCGGCACCGGCTTCGGTACCGGCCGCCGTACCGGCCTCCGTAAGGCGCCGGGCCGCCTCCGCGTCGCTCCTCCCGCGCACCAGACAGGTCACCCGGGCGCCCCGCGCGAGCAGTTCGGCGAGGAGATGGCGGCCGAGATAGCCGGTCGCCCCGGTCAGGAGTACGGGCGGCGCGGGCTCGCGCACCACGTACCGGCCGCCGCGGGCCGCCTCGGTGGTGCCCCGGTGCAGCAGCTGGCCGGAGGGGGAGACCACCGCCCTGGCATGCGGGGGCACCGCCACGTCCGCGGCGGCGGCCACCGCGCGGGCGAAGGCGGCGCAGATCCGCTCCGCCGTGCGGTGGGAGAGCCGCGGCCACGCGTACACCAGGTCGGTGACCAGCCTGCCGTCGACTATCCGGGCGGTGAGGCGGAGCCGGTAGAGCGTGTCGCCGTCGGTACAGCGGGCCGCGCCGGCCTGTTCGTCCGCCACCGACCAGCCCAGGGACGGTTCGTCGGGCAGCCGGAACGTGCCCAGGAAGTTGAACGCGGCCTCGGGGCGCGGCCCTTCGGCGTCCATCGGCAGCTGGGGTGCGCGGCGTACGAGATCCTCGACGTCGGCGCGGGACACGCGTGGCGCGCCTTCCGCTTCCGCCGTACGGAGCGTGAGCCATTTGACGGCGGTGAACCAGCCCACCGTGTCGCTGTTGTCGTCGCGGTCGTCGCGGTCGTCGCCGTGGTCGCGGTGGTCGTGGTGGTCGCCTTCCGTTTCCGTCGCGCGGCCGTGGGTCTCCACCTCCAACCCGAGGCGCCGCTGCCCGCTCCAGGCCAGCGTGGCGTCGGCGTACGCGGCGAGCAGCACCGCTTCGAGGCGCTGGGCCCGGCCGTGGCGGGCGACGAGCCGGCCGGTGGCTTGCTCGTCGAGGCACCAGGTGAGCGCGGCCGGCTCCGTACGCCCGGCCGCGTCGTCCACCGGGAGCCGGGGCGCGACCGCCGAGTGCGCGGTGGCGCCGGTGGTGTTGGTGGTGCCGGTGGGGGGCAGGGCGGCGGCCCACGCGTAGAAGTCGGCGGTCGGCGGGAGGGCGGGCGGCTGCCCGGACAGGGCGGCGCGGTAGGCGGCGGCGAGGTCGTCGAGGAGGATGCGCCACGACAGGCCGTCGATGACGAGGTGGTGGGCGATCAGCGCGAGCCGGTCGTCGTGTCCGCTGTCCGCGCCGGAGAACAGATGCACCCTCAGCAGCCGCCCGGCCGCCGGGTCGAGACTGCGGTGCAGCTCGGTGCAGAGCGCGCCGATCGCCTCGGAGAGGGCGCCTCCCCGGCCGTTCGCGGGCAGCCGGGAGTGGCTCACCGCGTCCAGGTCGTCCGCGGGCCGGATCTCCCCGGGACCGTCCGGGCCGAGCGGCCGGCGCAGCGCCGTGTGCCGGTGCAGGACGGCCCGGGCCGCCGCCGCCAGGGCCGCGGCATCCACGCGGACCCGGCAGCGCAGCAGGACGGACTGGTTCCAGTGCCGCGGCGCGTCGAGGGGCTGCCGGAACAGCCAGCGCTGCGCGGGGGCGAGCCGGCCCGGCGCGGTGGTGTCCGAGCGCGGGCGCGGCAGGCGGGGGAGGCGGTGCGGCGACGCCGTGGCCGCCGCTGCCAGCAGCGCGGGCGTGGGGTGCTCGTAGAAGTCCTCGAACGCGACGCGGTGGCCGAGCCGGCGCAGCGCCGCGATGGTGCGCATGGCGAGAATCGATTCGCCGCCCAGCTCCAGCACATCGGCGTGCTGATCCACCAGCGGCAGGCCCAGCGCGTCCGCCCACAGCTGGGCGATGGTGAGCGCGAGCGCGGCCGTGGCGCTGCCGGGCGGGGCGGCCGGGGGGTGGTGCGCCGTACGCGCCCGGGACCGGATCAGGCCGGAGACCGTGTCGCTCAGGCGCGCGCGGTCGAGCTTCCCGTTCGCTCCGTACGGGAAGTCCGGCAGCGCGAGGAGCGGCTGCGGTACGGAGTGGCCGGGCAGCCGGTCGCGGAGGTACGAGCGGAGGGCGGCCAGGGTCTCTTCGCGGGCCTCTTCGCCCTCGCCCTCGTCGCTTGGTTCGGCCAGCCTTACGGCGGCGACCAGTTGGCTGCCCGAGGGGGTGGCGCGCACGATCACCGCGCACTGGCGGACGCCGGGGAACTTCTCGATGAGGTGCTCGATCTCGACGGGGTCGACACGGAAGCCCCGGATCTTGGCCTGGCGGTCGGACCGGCCGACGTACACGAGATCGCCGTCCGGCCTGCGGCGGCAGACATCGCCCGTCCGGTACTCCCGCCGCCCCTCGTACGGGACGAACCGGTGCGCGGTCTCCGACGGCCGGCCGAAGTACCCGGCGCTCACGCCCGCGCCGCCGATGTGGAGTTCCCCCTCCTCGGCGCCGGGCGCCAGGCGCAGCCGTACGTCACCGAGGGCGGTGCCGATGGGTACGGTCGCCTCGTCGGCGGGCAGTTGGGCCAGGTCGGAGGCGAGGAAGCAGGCCGCGCCGACGGTGGTCTCGGTCGGTCCGTAGTGGTTGGCGACCCGCGCGGCGACACCGTCCCGCAGCAGGCTCGCGGCGAGCGAGCGGGGCAGCGCCTCGCCGCCGAGGATGACGGTGTCCAGGGCGGCGCCGTCCGGCGGGCGGCCGGCGAGCAGCGCGGTCAGGTGCGAGGGGGTGGTCTTGAGCACCGTCACCCCGGCGTCGTACAGCGAGGCCCAGAACGCCTCCGGGTCGCGCGTCCGGTCGTCGGTGACGACATGCACCGATCCGGCGGTCGCCAGCGCGAGCAGCCAGGCGGTGTGGCCGAGGTCCGCGGCGAGGGTGGTGACGTGGGCGACGCGGGGCGCGGCATCGGCGTCCGTGAAGCCGAGCCGGTCGCGCAGCGCGAACGCGTAGTGGACGGCGTTGGCGTGGGTGACCGCGACGGCCTTCGGCTCCCCGCTCGACCCGGAGGTGAAGGAGAGATACGCGAGGTCGTCGGGCGCCCAGGCCGGGACGTCCTTTGGCGGCTCGGCGCGTAAGGCGGCGCGTACGTCGGCGGTCCCGATCCCGGACCCGGTCCCGGACCCGGTCCCGGCGGCGAGCGCGTCGATGTCGACGAACTCGGTGCGGTACGGCGCGGGCGCGCGCATCCCCGGCGTCGTACTGAGCACCCGGCGCACCTCGACCGCGTCCAGCCGCCGCCGTACGTCGTCGGGGCTCCACCCGGGATCGACCGGTACGACGGCGGCTCCCGAGCGCAGGATGCCGTGCAGCGCCGCGCACACCCGGGCGTCCCGGGCGCCCAGCAGCGCCACCCGGTCGCCGCGGCCGGTCCCCAGGGCGGCGAGGCGGGCCGCGACACGGCGGGTCACGGTGTCGAGCGCGCGGTGGTCGAGGGTGCGGGTGCCGTCGCCGAGGGCGGGCCGGCCGGGATGGGCCAGGGCGTTGCGTATGAGCAGGTCGGGCAGGGTGAGGTTCGGCTGCGTCATGGTCGTCGGCCTCCGGGTGCGGCATTCGGGTCGGGAACACCGGCGAGGTACGCGATCGGCCCGTCGTCCTCCCGCGCCGGCCGCGCGGACAGCCGCCCGGACAGCTCCCAGGCGAGCAGCCGGTGCAGGCCGTCGAGGTGGACGAGGCCCTCGCCGGTGCGGAGATCCGCGTAGTCGTCGTGCGTCACGGGACCCCGGCTGAAGTAGACGGAGGTGAAGGGGGCGGCACGGAACCGGGCGATCTTCTCCGTACAGAGCGGATTGGCCGCGGACAGCTCCGCCGCGTGCGCGCGCAGCAGGTCGGCGGCCTCGCCGACGGTCAGCCCGGTGCGCGGTACCAGCTCGCGCGCGCCGCCCTCGCTGAGGTGCCAGGGCAGTATCACCGCGCGCAGCTCGGCGCGGGAGAGCCGCGCCTTCGACCAGCCGCCGAAGAGCCGGTCGGCCAGGGAGAGCATGTTCTCCGCGTCCTGGTTGGTGTTGGCCGCGTGGTCGCGGGCCACGGGATGGTCCCGGCGGAAGGCGGTGAGCACCTCGTCGAAGGTGACCGGACCGATGATCTGTACCAATGCCGCTCCTTCTCTTCTCACGTCTGTCGGCTGTACGGGGTGAAGTGGCGCTCCGCGAACAGCTCCGGCCACCGCCCGCCGCCGAGGTCGAGGGCCCGGGCCGTGGCGAGCATGTGCCGCCAGTACGGCTTCACGGGCCGCCAGCGCGCCCCGGTCCGGCAGTAGCACGCGTCGACGAAGTAGCGCGGCGCGGCGCCGGGCGGGCTCGGCGCGGGCCTGCGGGCGTGCAGCAGCGCGGAGTCGACGAGGACGGTCGACCCGGGCGGCAGCGCGTCGATCACCACCTCGCCGGGCAGTTCGGCGCTGCCGAGGTGGGCGAGCGCGGACTTGCCCCAGGACTCCCGGTGGGAGCCGGGCACCACGACGAGGCTGCCGATCGTGCCGTCGAGGCCCCCGAGGTAGTGCAGCGCGTGCACCATCAGCAGCTTCGGATCGTCCATGTCGTTCGGCTCGCGGTCGTGGTGCCAGGACTTGCCGGGGATCCCGGGGCCGTGCCGGTCGCTGTGCAGATGGTGGAAGACGAACGGCGCGTCCATGAGGTCCGCGATCACCCGCAACAGCGGCTCGTGGGTGAGGAGTTCGCCGTGCCCGGGCATCTCCAGCTCCATGAGCGGCGGGGGCCCGTCGAGTTCGGGGGTGAGGTCCGCCCCGGGCTCCGGGTCGACGCAGGCGGCTATGGAACGGGAGCGCAGCCCGCCGTCCACCCAGTGATCCACTTCCGGGGTGAGTCGCTTCCGCAACGACTCGGGAATGAGCCCCGGTAAGACGATGTAGCCCGAGTCCGCGAATTGCTCGCGCTGCGCGGACGTCGTTCCGTTGCCTTCGAAAGAGAGCGACATCTGAGAATTCCTCCCCTTTTCGCAACCGTTGAATCGGGACAAGATCCTGAACAACTCCGGCGCACCATTGATCGACGGCGAATTGATCGACGGCGTACGCCACGACGCGCCTCAGGCAACCTAGGCAGAATCGCTTCTTCAGTCGTCGCAATGGCGGGGAACGGCCGAAAAACTCGCAGTCGAGTCCCGAAGTAGCCGGTTTACGAACGGCCGATGATGAGGCGGTGAAATTCGAACGAATGAACGCGCGCCTGGGCTGTGACGGGAGGTGCGCCGGGGGTGCGGCGGGGTTGTGGCGCGGGAGGTGTAGCGCGCTACACCCTCCCTTCGGGAGGAAGCTCCCTCGCGGCGGCGGAGGGGCGGATGCGACGGTTGATCTCGGAAGTTCACGATTCCTCGCAAGGGACGAGACCCCGTGAATTCGACCCGCCGGGCGAGCCCGCTCCGGTGATTACCCGCCCCCGTTCCGAGGAGACACCATGACCGATTCTCCCACCTGCCCCATGGGTGCCACGGCGGAAAAGCCACTGGCATATCCACTGCCGCGGTCGGCCGAATGCCCGCTGGCCCCGGCTCCGGCCGTACGGAAACTGCGGGCGGAGAAACCGATCACGAAGGTACGGATCTGGAACGGCGGAACACCCTGGCTGATCACGCGCCACGCCGACCAGCGGGCGCTGATGGCCGACCCCCGGGTGAGTGACGACGATCTCGACCCCGGATTCCCGTATGTGAACGCCCACCGGGCCGAAGTGGCACCGCATACGCCCCGCCTGATCACGAACACGGACGCGCCCGAGCACACCCGGCTGCGCCGGACGGTCAACGGGCCGTTCGTGGTCAAGCGGATCGAGAAGATGCGGGAGCCGGTCCAGAGGATCGTCGACGGTCTGATCGACACGATGCTGGCCGGTCCGAACCCGGTGGACCTGCTCCAGGCGTTCGCGCTGCCGGTCCCGTCGCTGGTCATCGCGGAGCTGCTCGGGGTGCCGTACGAGGACCACGACTTCTTCCAGAGCAGCAGCGGTCTGGTGCTGGACAGCACGGTGGCGCCGGAGAAGGCGCGTGAGGTCAGCGACGAGCTGTCCGCGTATCTGGACCGGCTGCTCGGCGAGAAGATGACCGCCCCGGGCGACGATGTGCTCTCGGAGCTGGGCGCCCGGGTCAAGGCCGGCGAGATGACCCGGACCGAGGCCGTGCACATGGGCGTGGCGATGCTGATCGCCGGCCACGAGACCACCGCGACGATGATCAGCCTGGGCACGCTGGCGTTCCTGCTCCACCCGGACCAGCTCGCCGTGGTGCGCGGGACGGACGATCCGAAGGTGATCGCGAACGCGGTGGACGAGATGCTGCGGTATCTCACCATCCTCCAGACCGGTGTCCGGCGCGTCGCCAAGGAGGACATCGCGATCGGCGGCGCCGTCATCGGGGCGGGCGACGGGATCATCTTCGATCTGCACGCCGCGAACTGGGACCCGGAGGCGTTCCCGGAGGCCGACCGGCTGGATGTCCGCAGACCGGCACGGCTGCACCAGGCGTTCGGGTACGGACCGCACCAGTGCCTCGGGCAGAACCTGGCCCGGCTGGAGCTTCAGGTCGTCTACGGCACGCTCTACCGCCGGATCCCGACGCTGCGGACGGCCGCGCCGGTCGAGGAGCTGGAGTTCGACCACACGGGCACGACGTACGGCGTACGGAGCCTCCCGGTCGCCTGGTAACGCGCCACGCGCCGCGCCCCCTCAGAGCACCCCCCACCACCCCCCACGAAAGAACAGAGGCGAAACCCATGCGAGCGGAAACAGAAGCAGAAGCAGCGGTAGAAGTAGAGCTGGACGTGCCGAAATGCGTCGCATCCGGTCAGTGCGTGATGGCCTCCCCCGAGGTCTTCGACCAGCGGGACGAGGACGGCGTCGCGATCCTGCTGGAACGGCACCCCGGCGCGGACCTCCTCGACGGAGTGCGCGAAGCGGTGGCGATCTGCCCGGCCGCCGCGATCCGGCTGGTGGAACGATGAGCGCGCGGAAGCCGGCGAGCCCGGAGCAGGCACCGAGCCGGCAGCTGAGCCCGGAGCAGGCGCCGCTGAGGCGCGTCGTGGTCGTCGGCGCCTCGGCCGCCGGGCTCGCGGCGGCCGAGACCCTGCGGCGGGAGGGCTACGACGGTGCCCTCACCCTCGTCGGGGAGGAGCCGCACACCCCGTACGACCGGCCCCCGCTCTCGAAGCAGATCCTGTCGGGCGAGTGGAGCCCCAAGCGCCTGCCGCTGCGCCCGTACGCCGATCTCGACGCGCTCGGCCTCGACCTGCGGCTGGGCGTGGCCGCGACCGGGCTGGACACGGCCGCCCGTACGGTGCGGCTGGCCGACGGCGTGCGCCTGCCGTACGACGGGCTGATCGTGGCGACCGGCGTACGCCCCCGGCGGCTGCCCGGCGCGGGCCGCGCGCATGTCCTGCGTACGGTGGACGACGCCGTCGCGCTGCGGGACCGGCTGGGCCCGGGGCGGCGGCTGGCTGTGGTCGGCGCCGGGTTCCTCGGCGCGGAGGCCGCCGCGGTGGCGCGGCAGCTCGGCGCGCGGGTGACGCTGATCGAGCCCGCGCCCGTACCGCTGGCCCACGCGATCGGCGCGGAGATCGGCGCGGTGCTGGCGCGGGTGCACCAGCAGAACGGGGTGGAGCTGCGCACCGGCGTCCGGGTCCGGGAGATCACCGGGGACGGCGTGCTCCTCGCGGACGGCGACCTGGTCGGGGCCGACGAGGTGCTGGTCGCCGTCGGGTCGCTGCCCAACACCGAGTGGCTGGCGGGCAGCGGGCTGACCGTGGGCGACGGGCTGGTGTGCGACGCGTACTGCGCGGCGGCGCCCGGCGTGTACGGGGCGGGCGACGTGGCCCGCTGGCACAACCCGCTGTTCGGCGTGGACATGCGCGTCGAGCACCGTACGCACGCGGCCGAACAGGGCATGGCCGCCGCCCGCAACCTGCTGCGGCCGGACGCGCGCAAGCCGTTCGCGCCCGTACCGTACTTCTGGTCGGACCAGTACGACATGAAGATCCAGGCGTACGGGTATCTGCGCGGCCATGACGAAGTGGCCGTCGTGGCCGGGGAATTGGCGGAGCGCCGCTTCGTGGCCGTCTACCGCACCGGCGACCGGGTGACCGGCGCCCTGGCGGTCGGCATGCCCCCCAAGGCGATCCGCCTCTGGCGCCAGGCCATCGCGGCGGGCGCGCCCCGGCCCACTGCCGCGCGGTCCTGACCGCCACCACCGAGATCCCCGCCTGACGCGACGGCCCCGGCCGCCGGCGGCACAACAGCACGCGCGCCCGGGGACGTGGTGCGTGTCCCCGGGCGCGCGGTCGGCGGTGGCTTCCCTATACGTATACGTATAGGTACCGGCTACTTCAGCAGGTACGCCTTCTCTATGGTGACGTCGTAGATGTTGCCGCTCTTGTCGGTGAGCTTCGCCTTCAAGGAGACCGACGTGGCCTTCTTCGGGTGGGTCAGGGTGAGGCTCCGCTTACCGTTCTTCGTGGTGACGGGGGCCTTGGACCACTTCTTGCCGCCGTCGTAGGAGACCTGCACGGCCAGCGACTTGAAGTTCTTCGCCGCCGGGCCCTCGATGACCAGCGGGACCGTGAACTTCTTGCCCGCGGGCGCGGTGCTCGTCAGGCTCAGGGCCGGGGCGAAGCGGACCGTCGAGACGGGCAGGTCCGCGATCTTGTCGGCCGCGGGGGCCTTGGAGCTGAACGTCCAGGCCGCCTTGAGCCGGCTGGTGACGCCCGCGACCGAGGTGGCGCGGGTCGCGTCCGTACTCACCGTGTACTTGGCCGACTTGGCGGGCAGCCCGGCGATGTACAGGCACAGCTCGCCCTTCTCGTTGACGACCTTCTTGCCGTCGAGGGTGAGCGTCGACTGCTGCTTGGACGTCTTCGAGACGCCGAGGTGACCGGCGCCGTCGGAGAACTCGGCTATGCAGGCCAGCATTTCGTCGGCGTACCGCTGGATACCGCTCTCGCCGCCGACCTTCGGGCTGAAGACACCGACGTTCAAGGTCTCCGTGTACGTCTTCTTCGCCGTGTAGCTCTTGCGCACCGAAGGAATCTGGACCGCGTCGATGTCCGAGCCGCGGCTGTTGAACTGACCGGCGCCGAACGCCCACGAGAAGCCCTTGGGCGTGGTGACGTAGTTCTTCACCGTGCCGGGCAGGGCGACCGTGGAGCTCTCCGACTCGAACCCGTACATCCCGGAGGGCGCGACCCAGACCGCGGTGCCGAAGCCCTTGCGGTTCTTGACGGAGCTGCCGATCTTGTTGTTGACCAGGGCCAGTTCGCTCTTGGCGGTCTTGTGGGTGAAGCCCGTGTAGAAGGAACCGCCGCGGCTGTAGAGCAGGTTGTAGTTCGTGCCGCTCTTGCGCCAGGTGCCGCCCGTCTGCGCGGTGAACAGCTTCGAGGAGACCGCCGGGCCGACCTGGCCGACGCTGAAGCCCTTGAAGGAGTCCAGCATCCAGGTGGATTCGTAGCCGCCGCCGCCTCCCGTGCTCAGGTCGAAGTTCGCGAACGCGTCGACGAGCTTGGCGGAGTCCGGCGCGGTGATGCTGATCGGCTTGGCCTTGCGGGCGTCGAAGGTGACCGTGGCGTTCTTGGTCACGTCCAGCTTCGGCTGGACCAGCCAGGCGGCGTCCGGGCTGTTCTTCCCCTGCGGGGTCTCCACCGTGGCGTTGAGCAGGTACGAGCCCTTGGGGACCCGGACCTTGGCGAGGCCGCTCTTGCCGGCCTCCGCGAACTTCCAGAAGGTGCCGGTGTGGCCGTAGACCGAGGCGCTCGACGCGGAGGTCTTGCCCTTGGCGTCGATGAACTTGACGGTGAGGTCGTACGACTCGACCTCGCGGATGGCGCCGAAGCTCGTACGGACGCTCTGGCTGCCCTCGGTGGCCTTCGCGACGACCGAGCCGCCGAAGGCGCCGTCCTGGCTGCCCACGCTGGTGTTCGACGTGAGGCCGACGCTCGCGGTGCCGCCGGCGGGGACGGTGACCTGCTGGGCGCCGAGGGAGAAGAAGCCGGCCGGGGCCGCCTTGCCCTTGGGGCCGACCGTCTCCAGCGACAGATCGAGGGTGATGTCCTGCGTACCGGTGTTGGCGTAAGTGATCTGCTTGGTGACCGGCTTGTTGTTGGTGTGCGGCCACTGCTGCATACCGAAGTTGACCGAGGTCTGCTCGCTGACGACGGTCTGCGCGATCGCCTTCGTCAGGTCGGCGCGGCCGGTGCCCTGCTGGTACGGGGTGAGCCCGGCGCCCGGCTTGGCGGAGGCGGTCAGCGCCTGCTTGATGCGCTGGCCGCTCCAGTCGGGGTGCTGCTGGGCGAGGATGGCGGCGGCGCCCGCGACATGCGGGGTGGCCATCGACGTGCCGGACATGGAGACGTAGCCGTCGGCGGCCGGGCTGCCGTCCGTACCCTTGGCGGCCTTGGCGGCGACGATGCCCACGCCGGGGGCGGTGATGTCGGGCTTCAGCGAGCCGTCGGCCGTCGGGCCCACGCTGGAGAAGTCGGCGATCTTGTCCTGGCTGTCGACCGCGCCCACGGTGAGCGCCGAGGCGGCGCTGCCGGGCGAACCGATGGTCTCCGCACGCGGGCCGGAGTTGCCGGCGGCGATGACGAAGAGGACGTTCTTCTCGGCGGAGAGCTTGTCGACCGCCGCCTCCAGCGGGTCGACCTCGGCGGTGTCCTGGCCGCCGAGGCTCAGGTTGGCTATCTTCGCGCCCTGGTCGGCGGCCCACTGCATGCCCGCGATGATGCCGGATTCGTCACCGAACCCGTCGTCGTCGAGGACCTTGGCGTCGATGATCTTCGCGCCGGGCGCGACACCCTTGTACTTGCCGCCGGACTTCGCGCCGGACCCCGCCACGGTCGACGCGACATGCGTGCCGTGGCCGACGTGGTCCACGGTGTTGCCCGAGCCGGAGAAGTCCTTCCGGACGATGGAGACGCCCTTGAGGTCGGGGTGCGTCTGGTCCACACCCGTGTCCAGGACGGCGACCTTCACGCCCGTGCCGTCGTACCCGGCCTCCCAGGCAGTAGGCGCGCCGATCTGCGGCACGCTCTTGTCGAGCAGGGCCTCCCGCTTGCCGTCCAGCCAGACGCGCTCGATGCCGGGGGCGGTCTCGCGGGCCTCGCTGCCCTGGTCGCCCTCGGCGGTGAGTGCGTCCCAGACGTCGGAGGTCTCGTCCTTCGGCGCGGTGAGCGCCTCGCCGCGGACGGCGGGCAGCGTGCTGCGGACGGAGACGTCCGCGTCCGCGATGGCGGCCTTCGCCGCCGCCTTCTGGTTCGCGTTCTTCGCGTACGAGACGATCAGCGGGAGCGTCGCCCGGTGCGCGTCGTCGTACTGGGCCTTGAGCAGGCCCGTCACATTGAACAGCCGCCGGTCCAGGGTGCCCTGGGAGACCAGCTCCGCGGCGTCGGCCGGCAGCACGTACACCTGGCCGTCGACGCGGTTGACCTGCATCCGCACGCCTTCGCGGCCCTTCGCGGGCTGCACGCGCGACACCCGGCCCTGGCTGTCGACGTGGACGCGGTCACCGGTGATCAGGGTGACGACGGACGCGCCGGTCTGCCCCTGCCCCAGCGCCTGGCGCGCCTTCGCGGCGAACGCCTCCGCGGCGGTCCCCGACTCGCCGGCGCCGGCGGCCGAAGCCGTACCGATGGTGGCGCCGGACGTGAGCCCGGCCGTGAGCAGAGCGGCCACCATGACGGCCCCGGCCCTCTTCTTGCTGCTGCGCAAAACTCCCCCAACCTTTGAGGCGCTTTCAATCGGACAGACCCCCGAGGTCCGTACGACGTGCGTGCCGCACGTACCCGGCACAAGCGCGGAGATCGAGCCGCCACCGAAATCCGCCGAGATCACACGCCGCGCAACCCGCGCTTTCTCCAGCGCGGTTGGGGCGGATCCCGGCCCTCGGTGATCGCTTCAGCCCAGAAGACGTGGATCTTCGCGATCAGGTTCACTCGTCATCGATCGAATTCTGCGCGATCTCTCTCAAGTCCCGTACTGGCGCGCGGATGTGCCGCGCTGCGAGGCACGTCAGCGTCATATCATCACTCTTAGTCTTCACGTGATTACTCTGGGTCGTGTCGGGCAGAAACGGTAAGCAGGACATGGGGTCGAGGCGAGGGGAGTGATGGCCTGTGTGGATGCGTCGTGCGGCATACCCCGCACTGCTGTTGCTGACGGTCGTCACGGCGGTCGTGGTGCCGTTCCTCGGTCTCGATCCCGGACTGGCCACCTTCGGCTTCCAGTTCACGGTCATCGCGTATCTGCTGGTCATGGAGCGACTGATTCCTTACGACCGCGCCTGGCACCCGGACCGCCGTGAATGGGGCTGGTACGGCGTCTACTTCCTGCTGACCACCCTCGGCGCGGTCGTGGCGCAACAGCTGGTGGCGGCGCTGGTCGCCGTGCTGTCACCGGAGCGGCCGGCGCTGCCGCTGGCGGTGGAGATCCCGCTGGCGCTGCTGGCGGGCTCGCTGGCCAGCTACTTGGTCCACCGCTGGAGCCACACCAACCCCTGGCTCTGGCGGCTGCACGGCATCCACCACGTCCCGGAGAAGGTCAACGTCGCCAACAACGGGGTGAACCATGTGATGGACGTGCTGCTGGCGCAGTCCGTGGTGCAGCTGTCGCTGAGCCTGATCGGGTTCTCGCAGCGGGCCGTCTTCGCCGTGGGGCTCTTCGTCATCACCCAGGGGTACTTCACCCACGCGAACATCGATGTGCGCATCAGCTGGCTCAACTATGTGTTCGCCAGCCCGGAACAGCACCGGCTGCATCACAGCACGGACCTCGCGGAGGCCGGTCACTTCGGCTCCGATCTGTCCGTCTGGGACCGCTGCTTCGGCAGTTACACCTGGTCCCCCGGCCGGGAGCCACGCGCGGTGGGGCTCCACGACCCCGCTTCCTTCCCGACCACCGAGGCCGTCCTCGCCAGCCATCTCCAGGCATGGAGAAGGCCGGCCGGCTGACGGCATGGCCAAGGGCAGCTCGCGGCGCTGCCGTCCGTACACCCCGCAATGTCAACGTCAACTCAAGGATTTCGGCCATGTCGGACCCACGCAACGTCGCCACCCGCGACAAGATCGCGGTTATCGGAATCGGCTGCCGGCTGCCCGGTGGCGCCTCTGACCACCGGACCTTCTGGCAGAACCTGCTCGACGGCAAGGACTGCATCACTGCGACGCCGCGGGACCGGTACGACGTCACGACGCTCGGGAGCCGGGACAGGACCAAGCCCGGCCGGCTGGTCGGCGGGCGCGGCGGCTATATCGACGGCTTCGACGAGTTCGACCCGGCCTTCTTCGGCATCAGCCCCCGCGAGGCCGCGCATATGGACCCGCAGCAGCGCAAGGTGCTGGAGGTGGCCTGGGAGGCGCTGGAGGACGGCGGGCAGAAACCGGCCGAGCTGGCGGGGAGCGATGTCGGTGTCTTCGTCGGCGCGTTCACGCTGGACTACAAGATCCTTCAATTCAGCGACCTGGCGTTCGAGACGCTGGCCGCCCACACCGCGACCGGCACGATGATGACGATGGTGTCGAACCGCGTCTCCTACTGCTTCGACTTCCGCGGCCCCAGCGTCTCCCTGGACACGGCGTGCAGTTCCTCGCTGGTGGCGGTCCATCTGGCCTGCGAGAGCCTGAGCCGCGGGGAGACGAGCCTCGCGCTCGCGGGCGGCACGCTGCTGCACATGGCCCCCCAGTACACGATCGCGGAGACCAAGGGCGGCTTTCTCTCGCCGGACGGCCGCTCCCGGGCCTTCGACGCGTCGGCCGACGGCTATGTGCGGGCCGAAGGCGTCGGCCTGGTCGCGCTCAAACGCCTGGACGACGCCCTGCGCGACGGCGATCCGGTCCATGCGGTGATCATCGGCAGCGGGGTGAACCAGGACGGCCGCACGGCCGGAATCACCGTTCCGAGCGCCGACGCCCAGGTCTCCCTGATCGAGCGGGTCTGCGCCGACGCGGGCATCGTGCCGGGCAGTCTCCAGTACGTCGAGGCCCACGGCACCTCGACCCCGGTCGGCGATCCGATCGAGGCGGGCGCGCTGGGGCGGGCGCTGTCGATCGGGCGGAAGCCCGGCGCCGCCTGCTATGTGGGCTCGGTCAAGACCAACATCGGGCACACGGAGTCCGCCGCGGGTATCGCCGGGCTGATCAAGACCGTGCTCTGCCTGAAGCACCGGACGATTCCGCCCCACATCAACCTCGGCCGGGTCAATCCCGCGATCGACCTCGACGCGCTGCCCTACGAGATCCCCACCCGGACGGTCGCCTGGCCGGAGCACGACGGGCCCGCCCGCGCCGGAGTCAACTCCTTCGGCTTCGGCGGCACCAACGCGCATGTGCTGCTCGAAGCCGCGCCCCCGCGCACCGGGCCGGAGGCCGGGGAGACCGCGGCGGCCGGATCGGCGGTGGCGCGGGACGTGCTCTCCGGCGTATCCGCGTACTCCGTCCTGCCGTTGACCACGCGCGATCCGGAGCTGCTGCCGGAGGCCGCCGCCCGCCTCCGGCAGCAGCTGTCGGGGAGCGTCCCCGGCCCGGCCGCGTCGCTGACCGATATCGCGTACACCCTGGCCCGCCGCCGTCAGCACCTCGAATCACGGCTGTCGGTCGTCTACGACTCGCGCGCGTCGCTGGAGGAGGCGCTCGACGCCTATTTGCGCGGCGAGGCGCATCCGCGGGTCGTGGCCGGCCGGCGGCTGGAGGACCGGCAGCGGCGGCTGGTCTGGGTCTTCACCGGCATGGGGCCGCAGTGGTGGGGGATGGGGCGGCAGCTCTTCGAGACCGAGCCGGTCTACCGCGCGGCGGTCGAGCGCTGCGACCGGGAGATCCGGGAGCTGGCCGGCTGGTCCCTGGTGGAGGAGCTGTGCGCCGACGAGGCGGACTCGCGCATGGGCGAGACCTGGCTGGCCCAGCCGGCCAACTTCGCGCTCCAGGTCGGGCTCGCGGCCCTGTGGCGCAGCCGCGGTGTCCGTCCGGACGCCGTCGTCGGACACAGCACCGGCGAGGTCGCCGCGTTCTACGAGGCGGGCGTCTACACCCTGCGCGAGGCGGTGACGGTCGTCGTGCACCGCAGCCGCCTCCAGCAGAAGCTCGTGGACACGGGCGGGATGCTGGCCGTGAGCCTCTCGGAGGACGAGGCCCAGCGGCGGGTGGTGCCGTACGCCGACCGCGTGGCGGTGGCCGCCGTCAACAGTCCGACGGCGATCACCCTCGCCGGGGACACGGAGGCGCTCGCGGAGCTGGCCGAGCGGTTCCGGGCGGAGGAGATCTTCGCCAGGCCCCTCGCCGTACGGGTGCCGTACCACAGCCCCCGGATGGACCCGATCAAGGACGAGCTGCTGTTCTCGCTCGCCGGGCTGAAGCCGCGGGCCGCACAGGTGCCGCTCTATCTGACCGGAGGACGCGAGGCGGCGGCCCGCGGGCGCGCCCACGGCACCGAACTGGACGCCGGCTACTGGTGGAACAACGTCCGTGACAGCGTGCGCTTCGGTGACGCCGTCAACCGGCTGGCCGACGACGGCTATCGGCTCTTCCTGGAGATCGGCCCCCACCCCGCTCTGGGCCGCTCGATCACCGAATGCCTGACCGACCGGGGCATCGAGGGCGTCGAGAGCCAGGGGCTTCCCTCGATCCGGCGCCAGGAGGACGAGCAGGCGCGGTTCCTGCTCTCCCTGGCGGCCCTCCACAACGCGGGTGTCGAGATCGCCTGGGAGGTGCTGCACCCGCACGGCACACCGGTGACGCTGCCCCGTTATCCATGGAGACGGGACCGGCACTGGACGGAGCCGAAGTCCGTCGAGCAGATCCGGCTCGGCCGCCGGGACCATCCGCTGCTGGGCCGTCGGCTGGCCACGGGGGAGCCGATCTGGGAGGCCAGACTCGATGTCGAGGCCCTGCCCTATCTGCGCGATCACCGTATCCAGGGCAGCGCGCTCTTTCCGGCGGCGGGCTATGTGGAGATGGCGGCGCAGGCCGTGCGCGCGATGACCGGCGGGGAGGCGGTCTTCGCCGATATCGAGCTGCGCAAGGCCCTCTTCCTGTCGCTGGGATCGCACGATGACGACGACGACACGGCCGAGGCGGCCGGCGGCGGCACCGCGACCGTGCAGCTCTCCTTCTCCTCGGGCGACGCCGCGTTCACCGTCGCGACGGTGAACGCCGACGACACCCGGGAACCGGCGGTGCACGCGCGCGGGGTCGTCCGTTCCGGGCAGCACGCCCACGGCACGCTCCGGCTCGACGCCGACCAGGTGCGCGCACGCACCCCGCGCCGTCTCGACAGAGCCGACTGCTACGCCGCCCTGGCCGCGCTCGGCTATCACTACGGTCCCGCGTTCCAGGGCATCGAGGAGGTGTGGATCGGCCCCGACGAGGCGCTGGCCCGGATCCGTCCGACCGAGCCGATCGGCGGGGACGCCGCCCACCACCACATGCACCCCGTGCTGCTCGACGCCTGCTTCCAGACGCTGCTGACCCCCCAGCTGCTGGGCGAGGAAGGCAGCGCCGGGGGCATCCGGCTGCCGCTGTCGATCGACGAGGTACGTATGGCCGCAGTCGGGGACCGTCCCCTGTGGGCGCACGCCACCGTCACCCGGCAGTCGGAGGGCGAGGTCATCGGTGACATCGCCGTCTACGGGGACGACGGCGCGTCCCTCGGCCGGATCAGCGGCTTCCGCGCGGCCGACGTGGAGAAGGCGCCCGCCGCCGTCAGCCTGAGCACGGTGGACTCCTGGCTGGCCGACATCTCCTGGACCGAGACGCCCCCGGCCGGAACCGACGCCCCGGGCACGACGGCCGTACCGCGCTGGCTGGTCTTCGCGGACTCCCAAGGCGTGGCCGAAGAGCTGGCGGCCCTGATCACCGACCGGGGCGGACAGTGCCATCTCGTACGCCCCGGGACCGCCTACCGCACCGACCACGGCCCCGGGGAGTCGACGGTACGGCCGGACTCGGCCGCCGACCTCGACCGTCTCTTCGCGGACCTGCGCACCGGCGACGAAGCCTGCCCGTACGACCATGTCGTGCATCTGTGGAACCTGGATCTGCCCGCCCTGGACGCGACGGACACCGCGGCCGGACTGAGCGAACTCTCCACTGCCGGCGCCTACTCCCTGATCGCCCTGGCCAGGACCCTGCCGCACGCGCTGCCCGGCGGCAGGCTCCATATCGTCACCCGGGGCGTGCAGGCCGTCGTGTCCGGCGATCCGGCCGAGCCGCTGGCCGCCCCGGCCTGGGGCGTCGGACGGGTGCTGTGGCAGCAGGAGCTGACCGCCCACCGGGGCAAGCTCATCGACCTCGACCCCGCCGCCGGCCATGACAGCGCCGAGGGCCGGAGCGCGGAAGCGCGGGCGCTGCTGCGGGAGGTGACGGCCGTCGACGGCGACGAGGAGGACGAGATCGCGCTGCGCGGCGGACGCCGCTACACCAGCCGCCTCCTGCCGGCCGCCGGGCTCACCCGCCCGCTGCCCCTGCGGCTGCGCGCCGACGGGGCCTATTTGGTGACCGGCGCCTTCGGCGCGCTCGGCCGGCTGCTCTGCCGAGCCCTCGTCGGCTGGGGCGCCCGGCGGCTGATCCTCGTGGGCCGGACCCGGCTCCCCGACCGCGACCGCTGGCGCGAGACCGCGCCCGATTCCGCCGAAGGTCGCGCCATCGGCTTCGTCAGGGAGCTGGAGGCACTCGGCGCCCAGCCCACATTGGCGCCGCTCGACATCTGCGACGAGGCGAGCCTGACCGGCTGGCTGAGCGAGTACCGGCGGCTCGACTCACCGCCGATCCGCGGCGTCTTCCATCTGGCCGGCCAGGTCCGTGACACGCTGCTGCCCGAGATGGACCCGGAGACGTTCCGGTCCGTCCACCACCCCAAGGTCCTCGGCGCGTACCTCCTCCACCGGCACCTCGGTGACGAGCCGCTCGACCACTTCGTGCTCTTCTCCTCCATCGCCTCCCTGCTGACGACCGCCGGACAGACCAACTACGCGGCGGGGAACGCGTTCCTGGACGCGCTGGCGCACCACCGGCGCGCCCGCGGACTGCCCGGACTCAGCCTCGACTGGGGCCCCTGGGCGACCGGCATGATCGAGGAACTCGGCCTCATCGAGCACTACCGCGCCGCCCGCGGCATGAGTTCGCTGTCGCCGGAGGCGGGGATGGCCGTGCTGGCCCGCGTCATCGGCCAGGACCGCGCCCAGCTCCTCGTCGCCACCGTCGTCGACTGGCCGGTCTTCCTCGCCTGGTACGCGTCCCCGCCCCGGCTCGTGCGCGAGCTGGCCGCGGCCCGGGGCGGCCCGAACACCTCCCCGGCCGAACAGAGCGGCTTCCTCGACTCGTTCCGGGCCGCGGACGACGCCACCCGGCTGGCCCTGACGACCGAGCGCTTCCTCGCGGTCGTCGCCGGAGTCCTGAGCGTGGGGCCCGAACAGGTCGCCCTCGACTCCGCGCTGGGCGCGCTCGGACTGGACTCGCTCCTCGCCATGGAACTGCGCTCCCGTATCCACACGGAGCTGGGCGTCGCCCTGCCCGTCGTCACCCTGCTCAGCGGCGCTCCCGTCGCCGACCTGGTCAGCCGGCTCTACGAGGGCCTGGCGGCCGAGCCGGTGCCGGCCGGCGGGGGCGAGCCCGGCGGCGCCGCGGTCGAGCTGTTCCACGACGAGGGACGGCACCCGCTCACCCAGAACCAGAAAGCGCTGTGGTTCCTCAAGCAGCTCAACCCCGACGGCTTCGCCTACAACATCGGCGGCGCGGTCGAGGTGCGCGCACGGCTGGATCCCCAGCTGATGTTCGACGCCTTCTGCCTGCTGATCGAGCGGCATCCGAGCCTGCGTGCCAACTTCGTCCACGAGGGCGGGCAGCCGGTGCAGAAGGTCGCGCCCGCCGCCGACGCCGCCCTGCGGCAGGACGTCGCCCTTTTCGACGTCCAGGGCGTCGAGTGGGACGCCATCCACGCGATGATCGTGGGCGAGTACCGCAAGCCGTACGACCTTGAGCGCGACCCGCTGGTCCGGCTGCGGCTCTTCCGGCGCGCCCCCGACCGCTGGGTGCTGATGAAGGCCGTCCACCACATCATCTCCGACGCGATCTCGACCTTCACCTTCATCGAGGAGCTGCTCGCGGTCCACGACGCGCTGCGCCGCGGCCGTACGCCCCAGCTGCCGCCGGTGTCCGCCCGCTACCTCGACTTCCTCAACTGGCAGAACGGCTTCCTCGCCGGCCCCGACGCCCGCCGGATGGTCGGCTACTGGAAGTCCCATCTGCCGGCGGACATCCCCGTACTGGACCTGCCCACGGACCGACCCCGCCCCGCGGTCCAGACGCACAACGGCGCGTCCGAGTTCTTCGTCCTGGACACCGGTCTCAGCGCCCGCGTCCACGAAGTGGCCCGCGAGCACAACGTGACCGTCTTCATGGTGCTCCTCAGCGCCTACTACGTGCTGCTCCACCGCTACTCCGGGCAGGACGACATCATCGTCGGCAGCCCGGTGACGGGCCGCACCCAGGAGGAGTTCTCCTCTGTCTACGGCTACTTCGTCAACCCGCTGCCGCTCCATGTCCCGCTGGGCGACGGGCCGTCGGTGGAGCAGCTCCTCGCCCGCGTCCGCGACGCCGTGCTCGGCGGGCTGGACAACCAGGAGTACCCGTTCGTGCTGCTCGTGGAGGAGCTGGACCTCCAGCACGACCCGAGCCGCTCCGCGGTCTTCCAGGCCATGTTCATCCTGCTCACCCACAAGGTGGCCACCGAGAAGTACGGCCACCGTCTGGAGTACATCGAACTGCCCGAGGAGGAAGGCCAGTTCGACGTCACACTGTCGGTGTACGAGGACGAGGCGGACCAGCGGTTCCACTGCGTCTTCAAGTACAACACCGACCTCTTCCTCCCCGAGACGATGCGGCGGTTCTCCGCGCACTACGTCTCCCTGCTCGACGCCCTGACGCGCGCCCGCGCCACCACCCCGGCCGACCGGCTGGAGCTGCTCGGCGCGGGGGAGCGCCAACGGATCCTCGGTGACTGGAGCGGCGCCGGCCGCCGGACGGCCGCTCCCGTGACGCCGGTGCACGAGCTGATCGGCGCGGTCGCCGCCGCGCACCCCGAGGCGATCGCCGTCCGGGCCCCCACCGAGGACGGCGGGACCGGGTCGATGACCTACGCCGAGCTGGCACGCCGCAGCGGCGACCGCGCGCGGGCGCTGCGCGCGCGGGGCGTCGTCGGCGGCGCGCTGGTCGCGGTCTGCATGGAGAAGTCGCCCGAGCTGATCGTCACCCTGCTCGCGGTCCTGCGCGCGGGCGGCGCCTATCTGCCGCTCGACCCCGGCAACCCGGCCGAGCGCCTCGCCGCCATGGTCGCCCACGCCGGGGCGGCGCACATCGTCGTCGACGACGACACGGGCCGCGAGCGCTTCGCCGCGCACCCGGGCGTCCTGACCCCGGCGGAGCTGTCGGCGGCGGAGGCGGCGGATCCGTCGGAGACCGAAGGGCCGGAGGCCGAAGCGACGGTCGACCTGGACGGCCCGGCCTACGCCATCTTCACCTCGGGCTCCACCGGCCGTCCCAAGGCGGTCCTGGTCAGCCACCGGAACGTGGCGTCCGCCTACGCCGCCTGGCGCGCGGAGTACCGCCTCGACACCGACGCCCGCGTCCATCTCCAGCTGGCGAACCCGTCGTTCGACGTCTTCACCGGCGACCTGGTCCGCGCCCTGTGCTCCGGCGGCACCCTGGTGCTCATCGGCCGCGAGCTGCTGTTCGACACGGCGCGGCTGTACGCGACGATGCGCGCGGAGCGCGTCGACTGCGCCGAGTTCGTGCCCTCCGTCGTCCGCGGTCTGATGGCCCACTGCGAGCGCGCCGGCACCCGGCTCGACTTCATGCGCCTGCTGGTCGTCGGCTCGGACACCTGGAAGGTCGAGGAGTACGACCGGCTGCGCGGCCTCTGCGGCCCGGACACCCGGCTGGTCAACTCCTACGGACTCACCGAGGCCACCATCGACAGCACCTACTTCGAAGGCCCCACCGACGGCCTGGAACCGAGCCGTATGGTGCCCATCGGCCGGGCGTTCCCCGGCACCGAGGTGTACATCCTCGACCGGCACGGCGAACCGGTACCGCCCGGTGTCTCGGGCGAGCTGTGGATCGGCGGCGCCGGGGTCGCCACCGGCTATCTCCACGAGCCCGAGCGCACCGCGGAGCGCTTCGTCGACCACACCTTCGGCCCCGGTGGCGCCGCCGCGCCCGTACGGCTCTACCGCACGGGCGACCTGGCCCGCTGGGACGCCGACGGCGGGATCCACCTCCTCGGCCGCGCCGACTCCCAGGTCAAGGTGAGCGGCCACCGCGTGGAGGTGGGCGAGATCGAGGCGCAGCTGGCGCTGTGGCCCGCGCTCTCCCAGGCGGTCGTCGCCGTCCGGCCGGACGACCGCGGCGACAACACGCTCTGCGCGTACGGGGTCGCCGCGCCCGGCGCGACCCTCGAATGGCGGGAGCTGCGCCGGCACCTCGGGGAGCGCCTGCCGACGTATCTCATCCCCGCCTCCTTCACCGAACTGCCGGAGCTGCCGGTCACCCCCAACGGCAAGGTCGACGTCGTCGCGCTGCCCCGCCCGCGGTCCGGGGGCGACGGCGAGGCGTACGAGCCGCCGGTGACGCTCTACGAGGAGCGGATGGCCCACCACTGGACGGCGCTGCTCGGCGTGGCGAACGTGGGTCTCCAGCACGACTTCTTCGAGATCGGCGGCAGTTCGATCAAGCTGATCGAGCTGATCCACGGTCTCCAGAGCGAGTTCAGCATCACGATCCCGGTCAGCCAGCTCTTCAAGGCCACGATGCTGCACGGGATGGCCAGGACGGTCGAGGACATCATCACCGGCCGGCTGCCGGGCGCCCAGCCCTATCTCCGCTTCAACCGGGGGGCGGGGGAGCCGGTGTTCTGCTTCCCGCCCGCGGGCGGACACGGTCTGGTCTACCGGCGCTTCGCGGAACAACTGCCGGACCACGAGCTGGTCGCCTTCAACTACCTCACCGGGGACGACAAGGTCGCCCGGTACGCCGACCTGGTCGCCGCGCTCCGCCCCGAGGGCGTCCGCGCGCTGCTCGGCTACTCCCTCGGCGGCAATCTCGCCTTCGAGGTCGCCAAGGAACTCGAACGGCGCGGCCGGGAGGTCGGTGAGGTCGTCATCATCGACTCGTACCGCAATCAGGCCCCCTACACGCTGAGCGCCGAGGACCTCACGGCGTTCGAGCGGGAGCTGCGCGAGCATCTGCGCAAGCACACCGGATCCGAGACCCTCGCCCGGGAGACCCTCGCCCAGGCCACGGACTACATCGGCTTCTGCGGCCGCACCCCCAACCTCGGCACGGTGGACGCGCGCGTCACCGTCATCTCCGACGAGGAGAAGGCCGCCTTCTACGCCGCCGGGGAGACCGGCAGCTGGCACGGCGCCTCGAACGGGCGCACCGAAGTGCTCCGGGGCTCCGGCGTCCACGCCGACATGTTCGACCCGGGCCGGATCGAGCACAACGCCGCTCTGGTGCGCGGTGTCCTGACCGCCGGCTCCGTGATCGAGGAGGCCACCCATGCCGCCTGAAAAGGACGAGAGAGGGGTGACGATGCCGCCGGAGGGCGCGCGCCGGGAGACGATGATCATCATCGGGGCGGGTCTGGGAGGACTCTCCACCGGCTGCTACGCGCAGATGAACGGCTACCGCACCCGGATCCTGGAGATGCACGACATCCCGGGCGGCTGCTGCACCGCGTGGGACCGTGGCGACTTCACCTTCGACTGCTGCGTCAGCTGGCTGCTCGGCAACGGGCCGGGCAACGAGATGCACCAGATCTGGCTGGAACTGGGCGCGCTCCAGGGCAAGCAGATGCGCCACTTCGATGTCTTCAACATCGTGCGCGGACGCGACGGCGGGACGGTCTACTTCTACTCCGACCCCGACCGGCTCGAAGCCCATCTGCTGGAGATCTCCCCGGCCGACGCCAGGCTGATCCGCCAGTTCTGCGCGGGGCTGCGGAAGTTCCGCCGCTGTCTGGCCGCGTACCCCTTCCTCAAACCGGTCGGGCTGATGGGCCGTACGGAGCGCTGGCGCATGCTGGCGTCCTTCGCCCCGTACTTCAATGTGATCCGGAAGTCGATCGGCACACTGATGACCGACTACTCCGCCCGGTTCAGCCATCCGCTGCTGCGCGAGGCGTTCAACTTCGTCCTCTACGAGAAGCACTCCGCCTTCCCCGTCCTGCCGTTCTACTTCCAGCTGGCCGCGCACGCCAATCTCTCGGCCGGCGTTCCGGAGGGCGGCTCGCTCGGGCTGTCGACCTCCATCGAGCAGCGCTACCGGCAGCTCGGCGGGGAGGTCACCTACAACGCGAAGGTGGAGGAGGTCCTCGTCGAGGACGACCGGGCCGTCGGGGTGCGGCTCAGCGACGGACAGGAGCTGCGCGCCGACATCGTGGTCTCGGCCTGCGACGGGCACACCACCACGATGAAGTTCCTGGGCGGCCGGTATCTCGGCGACGAGTACCGCCGCCTCTACACCACGGTCATCGACGAGCCGGGCATGGTCTTCCCCGGATATGTCGCCCTCTTCCTCGGGCTGCGGCGCACCTTCCCCGAAGGGGATCCGTGCACCACCTATCTGCTGACCGACGAGGAGGCCGCGCGGTTCGTGGGCATCCGCCACCCGAGTATCAACATCC
Source organism: Streptomyces paludis (assembly GCF_003344965.1). Lineage (NCBI taxonomy): Bacteria > Bacillati > Actinomycetota > Actinomycetes > Kitasatosporales > Streptomycetaceae > Streptomyces > Streptomyces paludis. The sequence continues at coordinate 3,741,728 of NZ_CP031194.1, forward strand.
AGTTCCGCAGCCTGCACTACCCGGAGCTGTCACCGCAGCGGACGACCATCGTCTACGCCACCTACTTCAGCGATGTCGAACCCTGGCGCGAGCTGAGCGACGGCCCGGAACAGCGCACCCGCAGCCGGGGCGGCACGGAGCTGCACACCCTGCCGGTGCGGCGCGGCCGGGCGTACTACGAGGCCAAGCACCAGGTGCGCGACGCCCTGATCGACTTCCTCGACCGGCGGTTCACCGGGCTGGCGGACTCCGTCGCGGCGCGGGACCTGTCGACCCCGCTCACCCAGGTCCGTTACACGGGGAACCACGACGGCACGGTGCTCGGCTGGCAGCCCTTCGTGGAGGGCGGCGAAACGATGGAGAAGGTCATCAAGAAGTACGGGCCGGTCCTCCCCGGCCTGAAGAACTTCTATATCTCCGGGGTCTGGGCCTCCACCGGCGGCCTCATCCGCGCCGCCGCCGCGGGCCGGCATGTCACGCAGTTCATCTGCCGCGACGACGGCAGAGAGTTCACCGCCCACACGGACGGGACGGGACCGCTCCCGACCCATGTCGTCATCCCCGTAGGACCCCATGACAAGGATGGAACCCCTGATGAGCACGGCTCCGGAACCGCTCCCGTATCCCTTCACGTCCCCTGATCCGCTGACGCTCTCACCGCTCTACGCCGGACTGCGCGGCGCACCGCTGCCCCGGGTCCGGCTGCCGTACGGGGAGGACGCCTGGCTGGTCACCCGGTACGCCGACGCGCGCGTGGTCCTCGCCGACCCGCGCTTCAGCGTGGCGGCCGGTGTGGAGCGGGACCAGCCCCGGATGCGCCCGCTCGCGCCCGGCAAGGACGGACTGCTTTCCACCGACGGGGCCGACCACGCCCGGCTGCGCGGTGTGGTGGCGCCGCACTTCAGCCCGCGCCGCGTCGACCGGATGCGGGACCAGGTGCGCGAGGTCGCGAACGGGCTGCTGGACCGGCTGGTGGAGACGGGCCCGCCCGGCGACCTTGTGCAGGACTACGCCTTCCCGCTCGCCATCGCCATGATCTGCGATCTGCTCGGCGTACCGGAGAGCGACCGTCACCGCATCCGGAAGTGGCTCGAAGTCATGCTGTCCCACTCCGTGTCGTCGGAGGACCTCGCGGCCGAGGCCGGAGCGTACTTCGCCTATCTGGCCGAGCTGATCGAGCTGCGCCGCCGGGAGCCCAGGGACGATCTGCTCACCTGCCTCGTGAGCGCGCAGGACGAGGGGCGGATCTCCTACGACGAGGTGATCAAACTCGCCGTCGAGCTGCTCACCGGCGGATTCATCACCACCTTCAACCAGATTCCCAACTTCTGCTATCTGCTGCTGAAGCGTCCCGAGTGGGTGTCGCGGCTGCGCGAACACCCGTCGGACATTCCGGCGGCGATCGAGGAAATGCTGAGGTTCGTACCGCTGCCCAATGTCATCGGCTTCCCCCGGTACGCGACCGAGGACATCGAGGTCGGGGGAGTCACGGTACGCACCGGGGAGCCGGTCCTGGTCGACCTGCCGGCGGCCAACCGGGATCCGGCGGTCTTCCGCGACGCCGACACGCTCGTACTGGACCGGGTCCAGGAGGCCCCGCACCTGATCTTCGGTCACGGGCTGCACTTCTGTGTCGGCGCGCGGCTGGCGCGGCTGGAGCTGGAAGTCGCCATGGGCACCCTGCTCGAACGCCTGCCCGCGCTGAAACTGTCCGTGTCCGACAGTGAACTCCGCTGGAAGACGGAGGCGATGATCAAGGGCCTGCATGAGCTACCGGTCGACTGGTGAGGCCGGACGGCGACGGCCGGGCCGGACGCGGAGCGCCCGGGGACACGAGAGCGCCCGGGGACGTGGTGCGTGTCCCCGGGCGCGTGGCCGGCGGTGGTGCGCCGGATGGTGGCTAGTTGAGCAGGTACGCCTTCTCGACCGTGACCTCGTAGGCGTTGCCGCTGGTGTCGGTGACCTTCGCCTTGAGGGAAACGGAGGTGGCGGTCGTCGGGTGGGTCAGGGTGATGTGGTGCCTGCCGTCCGTGCCCGTGCCGTAGGTGACGGGCGTGTTGGCCCACACCTTGCCGCCGTCGTAGGAGACCTGGACGGTGAGCGACCCGAGGTTGTGCTGCGCCGGTCCCCGGACATGGAGCGGGAACGTGACCGTCTCGCCGGCCTTCGCGGTGCTGGTCAGATCCAGACTCGGCGTGAAGCGGACGATGTTGATGGGCAGCTGCTCGGGGGCGCTGCCCGTGACCTGCTTCGAGGCGAACGTCCAGGCCGCCACGAGCCGGCTCGTGACGGTCGCGATCCTCGCGGGGCGCGTCGCCTCGGTGCTTATCTTGTACGTGGCGGACTTGGCGGGAAGACCTTCGAGTATCCCGCACGCGCCGAGATCCGAGTCGACGATGCTCTTGCCGTCGACCGTGACCGTGGTGCGCTGCTTCGAGACCCCCGAGGTACCGCGGTGGCCCACCCCGTCGGTGAACTCACCCATGCAGAAACGCATTTCGTTGCCGAACCGCTCGCTGCCCCAGCTTCCCTCCTTCGGGCTGAACACACCCACATTGAAGGTCTCCGAGTACGTCTTCCCCGCCTCGTAGGTCCTGGGGTCGCCGGATTCCAGGTCGACGCCGAAGCCGTCGTCGTCGTCCTGGTAGGCCGCGAGTTCCCAGGTCAGGTATTTGGGCGTGGTGAAGTAGGTCTTGGCCGTGGTGGGCAGCGAGAACGAGTCGGTCATCAGGCCGATGCTGTACGGCGTGGGTTTTGTCGAATCGACCCAGCCCGGCATGAGAGAGCCCGTACGGTTCTTGGCGGAGGAGCCGAACCGGGCGTTCACCAGGGCCAGTTCACTCATGTCGGCCGTGTGGGTGAACCCCGTGTAGAACGAACCGGTGCGGTTGTAGAGCAGGTTGTAGCTGGTGCTGCCCTTCTGCCAGAGGCCACCGAGCTGCGCGTTCATCAGCGCCGTCGGGACCTGTGGGCCGACATGGCCGACGCGCAGACCCTTGAAGCTGTCCAGGGTCCAGAGGCTGGCCTGAACCTGGTCACCCGCGTCCACACCGAAGCTCGCAAATGCCTGGAAAAGCTTGGCGGAGGAGTCCGGCGCGGTGATGCTGACCGGCTTCGCCGTGCGGGCGTCGAAGGTGACGGTGGAGTTGTCGACGACGTTCAGCTTCGGCTGGACCAGCCAGGCGACATCCGAACCGGTCACCACGGCGGAGCTGAGCGTGTACGGGCCCTTCGGGAGCCGGATCGTGGCGGTACCGTCGCTGCTGTCGATCGCCACATTCTCGTCGTAGCGGCCGTCGTGGCTGAGCACCCAGGCCGACGACGCGGTGGGCTTGCCGTTGTTGTCGATGAACTTCAGTGTGACGTCGTACGACTCGCCCTCACGCTCGACCGCGAAGGTCGTACGGACGTTCTGGCTGCCGTCGGTGGACCTGGCGACCACCGTACCGGTGAAGACACCGTCCGTGCCGCCGATGTTGGTGTTCGCCCGGAGGTCGATGCTCGTCCTGCCGCCGGCGGGGACGGTGACCTTCGTGGCGCTGAGGACGAAGAAGCCGTCCGCGACCGCCTTGCCGCCGGGACCGGTCGTCTCCATCGACACATCGAGCGTGACGGGCGCCGTCCCGGTGTTGTTGTACGTGATCTGCTTGGTGACGGGCAGGTCGTAGGTGTGCGGCCACGGCGCGATGCCGAAGTTCAGTCCGACCTGCTCGCTCAGGACGGTCTGGGTGATCGCCTTCGTCAGGTCGGCACGGCCCGCGCCCTGCTGGAACACACTCTGTCCCGCGCCGGGCCTGGCCGAGGAGACCAGCGCCTTCTTGATGCGCTGGCCGCTCCAGTCCGGGTGCTGCTGCGCGAGGAGCGCCGCAGCGCCCGCGACATGCGGGGTCGCCATCGACGTACCGGACAGCGCTACATAGCCGTCGGCGGCCGGGTCGCCGATGACGCCCTTGGCGGCCTTCGCGGCGACGATGCCCACACCGGGGGCGGTGATGTCGGGCTTCAGCGATCCGTTGCTCGTCGGGCCCACGCTGGAGAAGTCCGCGATCCGGTCGTTGCTGTCCACCGCGCCCACCGTGAGCGCGGAGGTGGAGCTGCCGGGGGAGCCGACCGTCTTCGCGCGGGGACCCTCGTTGCCGGCGGCGATGACGAAGAGGATGTCGTTCTCGGCGGACAGTTTCTTGACCGCCGCCTCCAGCGGGTCGGTATCCGGGGAGTCCTCGCGGCCGAGGCTCATGTTGGCTATCTTCGCGCCCTGGTCGACGGCCCACTGCATGCCCGCGATGATGCCGGATTCGGAGCCTTCGCCGTTGTCGTTGAGGACCTTGGCGTCGATGATCTTCGCCCCGGGCGCGACCCCGAAGTACTTCCAGCCGGACTTGGCACCCGAACCCGCGATGGTCGACGCGACATGCGTACCGTGGCCGTGGTGGTCGACGGTGTTGCCCGAGCCCGAGAAGTCCTTGCGGGCGATCGAGACACCCGCGAGGTCGGGGTGCGTCTGGTCGACCCCGGTGTCCAGGACGGCGACCTTCACCCCCACACCGGTGTAGCCGGCCTGATAGGCGCTCCCTGTGCCGATCTGCGCGCCGCTCTTGTCCAGCAGCGCCTTGTACGTGCCGTCCAGCCACACCCGCTCGATACCGGGGGCGGTCTCCCGGGCCTCGTTCGGCACGTCGGTGGGCTCGGTGAGCGCGTCCCAGACCTCGGCCGCCTCGTCCTTGGGCGCGGTGAGCGCCTCGCCGTCGATCGCTGGGAGCGTACGGCGTACGGAGACGTCCGCCTCCGCGATGGCTGTCCTGGCCTCCGCCTTGCGGGCCGCGTTCTTCCCGTACGAGACGATCAGCGGGAGCGAGGCCCGCCGGTCGTCGCCGTACCCGGTCTTCCGCAGACTGGTGACGTTGAACAGCCGCCGGTCCAGCTTGCCCTGGGCCACCAGCTGGATGGCGTCGGCCGGCAGGACGTACACCTCGTCCCCGACGGTCCTGATGTTCATCCGCGTGCCCTCGCGGCCCTGGCCCGGCTGCACCCGTACGACCCGGCCCTTGCCGTCCATACGGACCTGGTCACCGGTGATCAGGGTGACCGTACCGCCGGCCTCGGCCTGCGGCCCCTGCGCCACGAACACCCCGGCGCCGTCGGCCTCTTCGGTGACGGACGCGGTGGCGGTGTGCGCGGTGGCACCCGATACGAGCCCGGCGGTGAGCAGGGCGGCCACCATGGCCGCGCCCGCTCTCTTTCTGTGAGTACGCAACACTTCCCCAACTGTTGAAGCACTGACCCGAACAGGATTCCCGGGGCGCGCGCGTCCCCCTCGGACACACCCCGGACCAACACGACAAACACCGGGACCCGCTGTTGTGCGGCGCTAGCAACTCGCTTGCGTGCAAGTGCAGTTGGGGCGGATCCCGGTCCTTGGCGAACTTCGGGCGATAAGACGGTCGGCGCCCCGCGTCGGTTCTCCCCCGCGACAGTTATTTTTCGCGCACCGCCGGGGCGTTCCACCACGCGGTGCCGAGCGGGGCGTCCGTGTAGATCGCGGGGTCGCAGAGGGCGACGTCCGAGGTGTCGACGGGGAAGTCGAGCAGATCCAGGATCTCGCGCCGGACATCGACGCCGGGGCGACCTCATGGAGCCCGCCGGTGCCCACGATGCGGGAGCCGAACCCCCCCCTGTTCCGCTCCGCCGCCGTTCCGCTCCCGTACCTTCCAGCGGGGTCAGCCCTCCCGGCCCGGTCAGCCCCCCCGGCCGCGTCAGCCCTGCCGGCCCGACGCGGCCCGCGTTCCGAATCCGGTGGACGTCGCGTCCGCGCCCCAGCTCGCCAGGAGCCGCAGGGCGTCCGCCGACGGGGAGCCCGGTTCCGCGTGGTACGTGATCAGGACCTGCTCCGCGTCGTCGGGCATACGGAAGGACTCGAAGGACAGCGTGAGATCACCGACCAGCGGATGCCGCAGGTGCTTGACGCCATGAGCCTTCTCCTTGACGTCGTGCCGGGCCCAGAGCTGCCGGAACTCCTCGCTCCGTACGGAGAGATCACCCACCAGGGCCGAGAGCTGCGGGTCCTCCGGGCGGCAGCCGACGTCCATGCGCAGCTGGGCGACGACATCGCAGGCTTTCTGGTCCCAGTCCACGAAGAGTTCGCGGTACTCCGGCTTGAAGAACACCATGCGCGCCCAGTTCCGCTCCTTCGCCGGCAGCTCCGACCAGTCGCCGAACACGGCCGTGGTCATCCGGTTCCAGGCGAGGATGTCCGAGCGGCGGCCGATGATATAGGCCGGGATGCCGTCGATCGCGTCGAGCAGCTGCCGCAGCGCGCCGCGCACCTGCTGGGTCCGTACCACCGGCTTCTTGTGTGTCTTCGGCTTCGCGAGATGGGTCAGATGCGCGTGCTCGGCGGCCGTCAGCCGGAGGGCGCGCGCCACGGAGTCGAGCACCTCCGCCGACACGTTCTGCCCGTTGCCCTGCTCCAGCCGCGTGTAGTACGCCACGGACACCCCGGCCAGCTGCGCCAGCTCCTCGCGCCGCAGCCCCGGCACCCGGCGGGCCCGGCCGAAGTGCGGCAGCCCCACGTCCTCCGGCTTGAGCCGGGCACGCCGCGTACGCAGGAACTCACTCAGCTCGGCACGGCGGTCCAGGCTCCGGTCCGGGCTCCGGTCGGCCTCCGGGGCCGGTACGGGCACGCGTCGCTCACTCATACGTCCAGTATTCCTGGTCGTACGCATATGAGCCTGATCCTGCCAGTGGTAGGACCGGCGGACGTACGCACCGTTCGGGCCTGGGTAACCCGGCGGCGGCGCGGCACAGTGGAAAGCGCGGCCGGTGAAAGACCGAGAAAAGCAGCCGGGCGCGCGAAACCCCCCAAGGAGAATTCCCATGACCACTGTCGCCGCGTACGCCGCCCCCGCCGCCAAGGCTCCCCTGGAGCGCACCACCATCGAGCGGCGCGCGGTCGGTGAGTTCGACGTACTGATCGACATCAAGTTCGCCGGGATCTGCCACTCCGATATCCACCAGGCCCGGGAGGGCTGGGGTACGGCCATCTTCCCGATGGTCCCGGGCCACGAGATCGCCGGTGTGATCTCCGAGGTCGGCCCGGGCGTCACGAAGTACCAGGTGGGCGACCGGGTGGGCGTCGGCTGCTTCGTCGACTCCTGCCGTACGTGTGAGAACTGTGAGGCTGGCCTGGAGCAGTACTGCACCGGTACGGGCCAGGTCCCGACGTACAACGGCATCGGCAAGGACGGGGAGCCGACCCACGGCGGCTACTCCCAGCAGATCGTCGTGGACGAGAACTACACCGTCCGTATCCCCGACGGCCTCTCCCTCGATGTGGCCGCGCCGCTGCTCTGCGCGGGCATCACCCTGTACTCCCCGCTGAAGCACTGGGCCGCGGGCCCGGGCAAGAAGGTCGCGATCGTCGGTCTGGGCGGCCTCGGCCACATGGGCGTGAAGATCGCGCACGCGCTGGGCGCCGAGGTCACTGTCCTCTCCCAGTCCCTGCGCAAGAAGGACGACGGCCTGAAGCTGGGCGCCGCCCACTACTACGCCACCAGCGACCCGAAGACCTTCGAGGAGCTGGCCGGCACCTTCGACCTGATCATCTCCACGGTCTCGGCCCCGCTCGACTTCAGCGCGTACGCGAGCCTGCTGAAGACCGACGGAACCCTGGTGAACGTGGGCGCCCCCGAGGAGCCCGTCTCCCTCAACCTCTTCTCCCTGATCATGGGCCGCAGGTCGCTCGCCGGCTCCTCCATCGGCGGCATCCGCGAGACCCAGGAGATGCTGGACTTCTGCGCGGAGCACGGTCTCGGTTCCGAGATCGAGCTGATCAGCGCGTCCGAGATCAACGAGGCGTACGAGCGGGTGCTCAACAGTGACGTGCGCTACCGCTTCGTGATCGACACGGCCACGATCTGACGGCGCTTTCCGCCCACCGGGCCGGCAGGTCGTACGGCCTGCCGGCCCGGGTGTAAGGCTCTGTTCGGCGTCAGTCGAAGGTGATGGTGTCGCAGACCGCCGCGAGGAGGGTGACGCAGGCGTCCCAGTTTTCGAGGCTCTCGCTGGAGTCGCGGGTCCGAGACGCACCATCGTGTGACGGAAGCGCGGATTCCGCACGTCCCCCCACTCAGTGCCCACTCAGTCCACGAACTTGACGCTCTTGAATGTGGCGGTGAGATGAGAGCCAGGGCTTACGGCATACGCCTGAGTGCCGGGGCAGCCCGGGTGCTCGTACAGGAGGGCGGTGGCGTTGGTCTTGTTGATGACGGTTCCTTCGCCGTCGGCTTCCTGGCAGACGCCGGAGGGAGGATCCACGAGTTCTTCAAGGGGGGAGCGCACGTAGTAGATGACCAATCCGGTGGCAGGTCCGACGACCAGCATGCTTCCGAAGCGGGCCTGGACTGTCCCTGAGTACGGCTCGACTTCGGTGGCGGGGGTGCCGGCGCAGTTCGGGGTGGTGAACAGCCAGATCTCCCGGTCGGTCTGGTTGTCGATGGCGGTACCGCCCTGGGCCGGATAGCAGCCGTGCCCCGGGTCGAGAAGGTGGTTCGGCTCCGCGCGCGGCGTGTAGGTGAAGGTGCCGCTCGCAGCCGCTGCGGTGCCGGCGGGCAGCGTCAGGGACAGAGCGAGGGCGAGAGTGAGCGCGGTCAGCGCCGCGCGAGAAGTCGGCACCCGGGTGTTCCTTTCCACTCAACGGGCGGCGCGGTTCCGCGCTGGGGCCGCGGCCGGCGCCGGCTCGCCGAGAGATGGCGGGCCGGCGGCTGCGGAACGGGGCCGGCCGGGGTCAGTCGATGAACTTCACGCTCTTGAACTCGGCCTCGTAGTGCTGGGCATGAGGGTCGAGCTCGACGGCATGGGTGCCGGCACAGCTCCGCTCGGCGTACAGCAGGGCGTAGGCATCGGTCTTGTTCAGTGTGTTCTTGATACCGGTGACGTTGTAGCACTTACCGGTCACAGGGTTTTCCAGGGTGGCGAGTTGGCCGGTGGGCAGGGTGTAGACGAACGTGCCGGACGCCGCGTACGCGCTGGTGGTGGTGCCCAGGGCGAGCATGACGGCGGTGCCTGCTACGGCCGCGCAGAGACCAATGCGCTGCATGAATTAGTTCCTTTCGGCCCGGGAGGGATGTGCGGGGGTGTGCTCGACGGCTGCGGGCTGCCGCGCGGGGAGAAGGCCGGCGCCCGACTGGGCCTGGTGTGTCAGCAGCCCGCGCTCGGAAGTCACCTTGGGGAGTTGAATGACTCCATGGGGTGACCATCCTTAGAGTGGCATGGCCCGCGCGAGGAGACGACCGCGTACGACACGTCGCTAGCATCACAGCCACCGCGGCTCGCACCACCACGCGCCCCCACCCGGCATCTCATGTGTTCACCTGCAATCACGCGAAATCCCGGAAGCGACGAGGGAATTCAGCCTCGGTGGGCCACCGCGCTCGTGAAGCGGCGCAGCGCGTCGCGTACGGCTGGGGTGAGGGTGTCCGGGTGGTTGGCGTCGTGCAGGAGGTGGTTGACGCCCGGTAGGGGGATTCGGCCCGGGCCGCCGGTGTGGGCGTGGCGTAGGGCGGTGGTCAGGGCGTCCGTTGTGGCGCAGGGGACCTGGGGGTCGTTCGTGCCGCAGGTCAGCAGCACCTTCGTACCGGGGCGGAGCGCCGCGGCGGTGTTCGGTGGGTAGATGGCGTCGTCGCTGTTCACGAACTTCGCGTTCGGACCCTGGAAGGCTTGGAAGAGCTGGGCGACCGCGGGCGGCAGGTCGGTGGTGTCGACCGGTCGCTGTGCGCGCAGGGCGATGACGGCGGCGTCGATGGCCGCGTCGATGGTGCGCTGCTGTTCCGGGGTGAGGTGGCCCAGCCGGGTCGCCTCGGCGATCTGGTCCTTCAGTTGCAGGGCGACCAGGTCCAGCAGACGGATCGCCTGCGGTTGCAGCAGCGCCAGCCCGGCCGGGCGCGGGTGGACCGTGCCGCCGAGCAGCAGCCCGGTCATCGCGCCCTCGCTGTGCCCGACGACCAGCAGCCCGCGCGGGTCGGTCTCCGGCTGATCGCGCAACAGCGCGTAGGCCGCCGCGGCCTGGCGGACGAACGCCGGGTAGTCGAGTTCTTCCGGCTGGTCGCGGTAGGCGCCGAGCCCGGTGCGACCGCTGCCGTACTTGTCGAACCGCAGGGTGGCGACCCGGTCGCGGTCGAGCGCGTCGCTCACCAGCGACAGTGTGTTCGGTGTGTACGTGGGCTGGTTGCCGTCGCGGTCGGTGGGTCCGCTGCCGGACAGCAGCAGCGCGGCGCGCAGCCGTTGCCCGGGACGGTGTGCGGGGACGTGCAGGGTGCCGTACGTCGTCGTCCCGTCGACGGTGAAGACAATCTCGCGGTCGGCGGCGGGCACGAGGGCGGGGGCCGCCTCGGCCGCCGGGGCGGCGGTGAGGACGGTCAGTGTCATCAGGGCTGCGGCGAAGCGGAGGAACACAGGTCTGCCTCTTTCGGCTCAGGGCGCTTTCGGCCCGGGGCGTGCGCTCTTGGCTCAAGGCGCTTTCGGCACAAGGGCGTTCGGGCCGAGGGCTCGTTCGGCCCAAGGCTCTTTCCGCCCGGGGCTCTTTCGGCCCGGGGCTCTTTCGGCCCGGGGCTCATCGGACCGGGGCGTGTCAGCTCAGGGCGTTCTCGATCAGCGCGACGGTCGCGCGGGGGTCTTTCACCTGGAGGACCAGGCGTACGTAACGTTCATCGGCCAGTTCGACGACGACGGTCTTCGACGGATCCTTGACGTTCCAGAAGACCTTCTCGCCGTCGAGATGGAACGTGCCCGCCGTGATCACACCGGGCAGATGGGTGCCGGGCGCGCGGATTCCCTTGGGCTCGGCGGCCATGCCGGGGTCGGCGGTCGCGCCGCGGACGTTGACCATCGGGATGGTCAGACTGCTCTTCTGGGCCCAGAATCTGTCGAGCCCCTCCATGACGACGACGAGGTCGTCGCCGTCTATGCGGACCTGTGCCATGTCGGTCTCCCTTGTCGGCCGAGATGATCGAGGAGTTGGGCCAGCGCGTCGCCGACGCTGTCGGGATCGCCGCGCAGCAGGATGCCCAGCGCGGCGGCCGTGAGGGCGGCGGCCAGATCGTCGGGAATGCCGAGCGCGCCGGCGATCGCCCGGTCGACGGCGGCCAGCGCGCCCGCCACCTCGGCGGCGGCCTCCTCGTCGACCGGCGCCCGCTCGACCACCGCGAGCAGCAGCAGACCGAGGTCGGCCGAGGTGACGAGCCGCAGCACGGCCGCGACATCCGGCGCTTCGGTGAGCGCCTCGGCCAAGGGCCGTACGTCGTCGTCGATATGGCGGCGCAGGGCGATCAGATAGAGACCGCGCTTGCTGCCGAACGTCTTGTACAGGCTATTGCGGTGCACGCCGAGGTGGGTGACGAGATCGTCGACGGACACCCCGTCGTACGCGCGACCGCCGAAGAGGCTCACGGCGGCGCGCACCGCCTCGTCCTCGTCGAACGCCCTTGGTCTTCCCATGACATGACAGTAGACAGTTGAGGAACGATCAGTCAAGAACGATCGTTCCTCAACTGCCCCTGGGCACAAAAGAGGACGACATCGGACGACAACGGGGGAGGGGTGGACGGAGCCCGCGGCCCCGTCCACCCCTCCCCCGTAATCCCGTCGTCAACTGCCCAAGCGTCAGGTGAGCTTCACCTTCTTCGGCGCCGACGTGCTGGCCAGGAAGTTTCCGTCACCCCCGTACACAGCGGTGACCGTCGCCGTGCCCTTCTGGTTGGGGAGGGTGAAGGAGAAGCTGATCACGCCCTTCTTCGACGCGGTCAGGGTGACCTCCTTGGTGGTCGACTTGCCGCCGACCTTCGCCGTCACCTTGATCTTCCCGGTCGGGTACGCGGCCCCGCTCTGACCGCCGACCGTCACCTTGACGGTCTGGGCCTTCCCCTTGGGCTGGCTGGTCTTGGAGAGCGCGAGCGTGGACTTCGTCTTCGCCTTGGCGACCGTGAGCTTCTGCGAGGCGACCGCGCTCGGGTCCACGAAGTCGGTGCCCGTGAACCGTACGGACACGGTGTGCGCGCCGACCTTGAGGGAGGCGGGCAGGGTGAACGAGCCCGTCCCCTTGCTCCCGACCTTCGCCGTGAGCGAGCCGCTCCCGTAATCGACGTCGACCGTCCCGCTCGTGGCGCCCGCCACCGCGAAGACGCCCGAGACCGCGCGGCCGTAGGCGGTCGACTTCGCCGCCAGGACCATGGCGATCGTGGTCTTGCCCTTCACCAGCACCAGTTGCACCGGGGCCGAGGCCGAGGTGTCGGCGGACGTCGTGCCGCCGAAGCCGGCCGTGAAGCTGTACGTACCCGCCTTGAAGCCCGCCGGGAGCGTCAGCGACGCGGTGCCGTCGGCCACCGGGGCCGTACCGAGCACGGTGGTGCCGTCCCGGAAGGTCACGGTCCCGCCGTCGGTCCCCGGTCCGGTGACCGACGCCTTGAGCGTGACCGCCTCGTTGATCCGGGGCGCGGCCGGGGTGAGGGTGAGCGCGGTCGTGGTGGTGGCCAGGACGTCGATGTCGGCGGTCGCGGTGAAGCCGGAGCCGGCCCCGACCGCGCGCAGCGTCGCCGTACCGTACGGCTGGTCCGCCGGGACGGTGACCTGGAGTGTGACGGAACCGTCGGCTGCGGCGATCGCGCTGCCGAGGGCCGTCTCGCCGATGCCGAACGCCACGCTCTCACCGGCGCGGTAGCCGGAGCCGCCGACCGTGAGGGCCGCGCCGGGCTCCGGGCCGGTGTCGCTGACCGTCAGCGCGCCGGGCCGGGCTAGCGCCGCGTACTCGTCGCAGGGGTCGCCCTGGACGCCGACCGGCGGTGCCGGTGTGGCCGTACCCGTCACACCGTCGTCCTCGCGCACCGTGATGGTGCCGAACGCCTGGCCGCCCAGGACCGCGTCGCTGGAGTTGGAGACCCCCAGCTTGAACGCGGTGGTGGCCGCGGCTCCCGGGAGGTTGTCGCCCGTCGCGGGGATGTCGGCCACGCGGCAGGTCGTTCCCGGCGCGAATGTCACCTTCTGCATGGCGAGCCCGACCTTGCCGGTCGCCGAACCGATCACCGTGAGGTACGCGGAGACGGGCGACGCGCTCGGCTGCGACAGATAGACCGCCACCTGGGACGCGCCGGGACCGTTGCCCTCCTCGACCCTGGTGGAGGCGACGTTGACGGTCGGCCGCGGCTGCGCGCCGGGTGTGCCGAGCGCCTTGTTGCCGAAGCTGAGGTCGGAGAGGTACACACCGCCGGCGGTCACACCGTCGGCGCCGACGGCCGCGGTGAAGGTGACCCTGGTGACCCGGGTGAGGTCGAGCCCGGCGGCGGCGAGCGTCGCGGTGGGGACGTTCACCTGCTGGAGCACTATCTTGCCGAGGAGTGTGGATCCGCTGGCGGGCATCCGTGTGACGCCCCAGGAGTTCAGCTCGGAGACCTTGCCGCTCCAGGTGCGGCCGGCCGCGTCACTGACGCTCAGCGTCATGTCCGTACCGGTGGTGACGCTCTCGTCGGGCGACATGGCGACGGTCATCGCGTCGTAGCCCGAGACGTTCTGCTGGGCGGCCGGAAGCGTCACGGAGAGCGCGCCGGTCGTCGCCGTCCAGGTCAGATGGGTCATGATGTTCAGCGGTACGTTCGGGGCGAACGCCGCCGGAGTCCAGTACGGCAGCTGCTGGTTGGTGAGGACGCTGCCCGGGTTGGTGCAGAGCGGATACGGCTCCGGTACGGTCCGCCCGGACTTGTTGGCGCAGACCGTGGCGGTCGCCGCGGTCGTCGTGCCGATGAGCGGGCTGGTCTTCTTGAACGTGGCGATGTCGCGGCGCGCCGAGGACGGCTGGTGCACGACGGTGCGGACATCGGCGAAGGCGGCCACGGAGGGCGGCAGCAGCTGCGAGCCGTCGAACATGCCCTGGAACTGGGTGCGTCCGCGCAGGGTCGCCTGGAAGAAGCCGGACATGTACGCGGCGCCGACCTGGTACTGCTGCTGGGCGGTGAGCCGGATGTTCTTGCCCGAGGCCAGCGCGGTGGCGTTGGTCCCGCACACGGCGTCGGAGGCGCTCGACCAGTCGTCGGAGCCGCCCGGGACCGGCGGGGTCCACTGGGTGTTGAAGAAGTTGTGGTCGGCGCCCATCACCCAGAGGGCCGAGCGGTGTACGTCGTCGGAGAACGTGTCCCGCGAGTCGGCGTAGAAGTGCTGTCCCTGGAGGTCCGACACGTCGCCGTCGCAGTACGGCAGCATCGTCGTGGTGATCACGTCGGGCAGCGTCGTACGGGTGAAGTCGACGGGAGCCAGCGGCAGTACGGACTTGATCCCCCACGGCTGCGGCAGGGCCGCGTTGAGGGTCGTCGCGGCCACCACGCCCTCGCCGCCGCGTGAGTGGCCCATCAGCCCGATCGAGCCGAAGTCCATGGAACCGACGAGCTGGGCGGGGGTGAGTGTGCCACTGGGGAGGGTGTCCCGGCCGGCCGCGAGGGCCTGTTCCAGGGTGACGTCCCGGCCGGTCGCCGCGTCGCTCAGGACGACGGGCTCGCCGCTGCCGGCCTTCTTGAGCAGGCTCAGTGTGTCGAGGACGAGCTGACCGCGGGCACGTGCGCCGTAGTCGGGGGCGAGCTGGTTGTCGTTGGCGTTGATCGCGTTCGCGGAGATCGAGATGACGGTCACCCCGTCGGCCGCGAGCGCCTCGGCGGCGCCGTCGTAACCGGCGTAACTGAGGATCGGCGCCGTGCCCGCCGGACAGGGCCAACCGCTCTGGGCCCGCAGGGTCGTGGTGTTGTAACAGGAGCTGTGGCGGCCGTGCTGGAAGATCACGACGGGATGCGGCTTGCCGTCGGTCGGGACGTAGATCCGCCCCTGCACCTCACCGCGGATGCCGCCGATGCCCGCGAGCGCGATGGACTGGGCGCCGAAGTTGTAGTCCGCGACGGTGTACGCGCCGGTGCCGATGGTCGTCGGGTCGTCGGCGGTCGTCCCCGCGCCCCCGACGTCCCCCGCGACCGAGTTCGCCGCGATCCGCGGATTGGCCTCGGCCTTGGCCTCGGAGGCGGCCTCGGTCAGCTTCCGCGCCTTGGCCTGGGCCGCCGCCGACAGCAGCGTGGTCGGCCCGGTGGCCGTGCTGTTGCCGCCGGTGGACCACTGCCAGGTGACCTTCTTGGCGCTCGCCACCGAGTCGTCGGTCGTACTGACCGTCAGTGTCCGGCCGTCGGCGGACTCCACGGCCGGCCCGAGATCGGTCCCGTCCGCGACGAGTTCGGGAATATCGCTCTTGACGGGAAGCGCGTCGTCCAGCTCCAGCGCGACGACGTATCCGCCGGCCGCCCGGGTCACGGTCCACCCGTCTCCCGAACGGACCACGGCGGACGGCGAGTCCACCGCCGTGGCAAGGGGAGCCGTCACAACAGACAGCGCGCTCAGCGCCACCAACGCCGCGGCTCCCGCGGCAAGCGGACGCAGCCGCGTCCGCTGGGGTCTTGATATGTGCACCTGTGCCTGACCTCTCACTTTCAAGTGCCCGAGCGGGCCCCGCCCGTGCACGGCGCGTCCGGAAACGCGTCCGCTTCAACTGATCCACAGCCGCACGAACATTCACATCTCCGCCACATGTTCGGGGGGTCGAAACACAGATGTTCGCTACTTTTGATCTAGACATCATGTAAATCACCCTGAATAGCGACTTCACCGATAAATCGCCCGACGCCTCTGACCTGCGCTTACGCGAAACGCGTTACATAGGGCATAGATGACGGACCGTCACGTATGCGGGGACGGGCCGACGCGGCGACGCAGTGCGCGCGGCGGCCCGCCCCGGCTGTGCCGGTGGGCGGATCGTCCCGGAAACGGCTGCTTCCGGGGCGGGCGGGCCGGCGGACGGTTCGGGGGATCTCAGGCGATGAGTGAGCGGCCTGTGGGGGCCAGCCGCAGGGTCAAGGGGGCGGCGGTCTGGTTCCGCTCGATGCCCGGCAGGATCTCGTCCCGTACGAGGGGATGGGCCAGCACATCGGCAAGGTGCTGTCGGTGGGCGCTCTCATCGGGGTACGAGGTGAGGACCGCGACGACGTTCTCCCCGGTACGGACCGGCAGCCGGTCGAAGGTGTTGTGCGCCGTTTCGGTGGTGAGGGCGGCGAGCGGCGCGGGGCCCGTGCTGTGGAGCAGGGGGAGGAGGCCGTCCCGGATCAGGGCGATGCCGTCGTGCTGTCCGGGCGGGAAGGACCACACGGTGGCGGACACGAAGCGCTCCGGTGCCGGAGCACCGACCTCGGGCCGCTGGGCGGGGGAGGCGGCGGGAACGGCGGCACTGGTTGTACCGGCGGGAGCGCTTCCCTCCGACAGGGGGCGCAGCAGGAGGACATCGTCGGAGCTGATCATCGTGTCGTTGGCCTGGGGGCCGTGCTTGGCCCAGACCGGGCCTCCGTAGAAGTCCGACAGGGCGCGGTGCCGCGTCGCCATGTCCCGGAAGCCGCGCAGCCAGACGAAGCGGTCCGGATCGTCGAGGTCCCGGAACTGGCCGAGTACGACCATCCCGGTCTCTTCCTGCGTTTCGACGAACTCCCGGTCGAACAGCTCGATCAGCTCGTCGCGCCGGCCGGATTTCAGTGTGTACTGGCGAAGTTCGAACACGGCGGGGCGGCTGACAGGGTCGGTGGAGGGCACAACAGGCTCCTGTTCGGTCTCTTTTCTGAGCGCGTGGGACCCCGGCGGCTCGTTCGGCCGGGGACGCGCGCGCACTGACGGTAGGGCAGCTCCGTGCCAGGTGCTGTCAGGGTTTACGGGGAGAATGCGTCCATGTCTGCCGGTCGACTGCTGTCGGTGCTGCTGTTGCTGCAATCCCGTGGCCGCGTGTCCGCGCGAGGGATCGCCGAGGAGCTGGGGGTGTCCGTACGGACGGCCTACCGTGACCTGGCGCGTCTCCAGGCCACCGGGGTCCCGGTCTACGCGGAGCCGGGCCGCGGGGGCGGCTACCAGCTGCTCGACGGCTACCGCACCCGCCTGACCGGCATGAACGAGGGCGAGGCACGGGCGCTGTTCTTCGCCGGGCTGCCGGGCCCCGCCGCCGATCTGGGGCTCGCGGCGGAGATGACGGCGGCACGGCTGAAGTTGCTGGCCGCGCTGCCGACGGGCCCGCGCGAGGAGGCGGCGCGGTCCGCCGCGGTGTTCCACGTGGACGCGCCGGGCTGGTACCGGGAGCCCGAACAGGCGCCGTATCTCCCGCTGTTGGTCGACGCGGTGCTCACGCAGCGGGTGGTGGAGGTGCGTTACCGGCGCTGGCGGGCGCCGCAGGAGGTGCGCCGCCGGCTTCGCCCGTACGGCTTGGTGGTGAAGTCCGGTGTCTGGTACCTGGTGGCGGCTTCGGAGAGCCGGGCTGCGACGTACCGGGTCGCCACGTACCGGGTTACCCAGGTCCTAGATGCGTCCGTGAGCGCCGAGCGCTTCGACCGGCCGAGGGACTTCGACCTGGGCACGTACTGGACCTCGTACCTCGACGACTTCCAGACTCGCCGCTTCACCGGCACCGCCACCATCCGGCTGTCCCCACACGGCCGCCGACGCCTGCCGGACAACCTCCCCCCGGAGGTGGTGCGCGCGGTCGACGCCACCGCGACGCCCGTCGGCGCCGACGGCTGGGTCGAGGCGGTCGTACCGACCGAGAGCACCGCGCACGCGTGCGGTGAGTGGCTGCGGCTCGGCGTCGACGTCGAGATCGTCGCGCCGACGGAACTGCGCCAAGCCATGGCCGACACGGTCGGCGTACTGGCCAGAGCGTACGGACGTACCTGACCCACCACAGTGTGGCAGGCCGCCGGCCGACTTCACGGATGTGTGCCGTCACACGTGCGAGGACCAGAACCTGACGCACCGTGCGACGCGTCCTGGAGACAAGGGCAAGAGCAAGGGCGTGCGGATGGGAAGCCATGGCTGAACGGGACAACGGCGCGACATCGGCGGCGAAGGCGACAACGCTCCGGGGGATACGGCGGTGGTCCACGCTCCCGGGGATACGGCGGTGGTCCGCGGCCGGGAGCGCGAAGGCCCGCTCGCCCTGGACACGCGGGCGCGTCCTCGCCGCCCTCGCGGTGCTGTCAGCGGTGCTGCTGGCCTTCCACCGGCTGGTCCCCAACTCCCCTGGACGCCTGGGCAGTCTGTGGGAATCGTTCCTGCCCTGGTCCGGCCTGGTGATCGTGGCGCTGCTCGGCCTGGCACTGCTGCGCCGCTCGGCGCTCGCGCTCGTGGCACTGCTCCTGCCGGTGGCGGCCTGGACGTACCTCTTCGGCGGGCTCCTGTTGCCCGGCGTACATCCCGGTGCGAAGCCCGGTGCGCACGATCTCGTCGCGGTGCAGCACAACGCCAGTGACGAGAACACCGACCCGGCGGACACCGCCCGCGCCCTGGCCGACGCCGGGCCCGACCTCATCGGTCTGGAGGAGCTGATACCCCCGGCGCTGGCGGTGTACGAAGAAACCCTCGCCCCGCGCTACCCCCACCACACGGTGGTGGGCACCGTCGGACTCTGGTCGAAACACCCGCTCACCGACGTCCAGGAACTGGACATCAAACCCGCTGGGATCACAGAGCCCTGGAACCGCGGCCTGCGCGCCGTGGTCCACACTCCACACCGTGAGGTCGCGGTGTACGTCGCGCACCTGCCCTCCATCCGCGTCCGTGCCACCGGCCTCGCCTCGTCCTGGCGCGACGAAAGCGCCGGCCGGCTGGGCAAGGCCATCGCCGCCGAGAAGCTCCGCACGGTGATACTCCTCGGCGACCTCAACAGCACGGTCGACGACCGTGGACTCGCCCCGCTGACCTCGCAGTTGAACGTACCGGCACGGGGCTTCGCCTTCAGCTTCCCCGCCGCCTTCCCGCTGGCCCGGATCGACCAGATCATGGCCCGCTCGGCGGCCGTCGGCCCCCTTCGTACCCTGCCCCGCACCGGGAGCGACCATCTCCCGGTCATCGCGCGGATCACACTGGGCTGAGAACACCCCCGAGGGCCGCGGTGCCGCCGTAAACCCTCGGACGTGTTCAGTGGCGGGGCAGTGCCTCGGCCACGGCGGTCTGGGAGGGGGTGATGGTGGTCCGTCCGTCCTCGATGTCCCACAGTGTGTTCTGCAACAGCCGGGCCAGGGTCCAGCCGGCCGCGCGCCGGCGGTCCAGCCCGAGCGCCTCGGTCAAGAGGTCGAAGCGGCGCCGTACCGCCCGGGGAGTGTCCCCGGCCGCCTGGAGTCTCTCCCAGCCGGTGTCCAGCGCCGGCCACAGGTCGAAGCCCGGGTCCCCGACGAGGGGTTCGGGGTCGATGGCCAGCCACGGCTCGCGCTCGGCGGCGAGCACGTTGTCGTAGTGCAGGTCCCAGTGCAGCATCCGGTCGCCGGGCTCGCCGGCCAACTCAGCGGCTGCCGCTGCCCAGTTGCGCAGCCGCCGCTGATCCTCGTGCTCCGTCAGAGCCGCGACCGCCGCGGGAACGGACGCCAGCATCTCCCGTACGACATCACCGAGGCCCCGCAGGCCCTCGGGCGCCGGGGCGGAGTGCAGCCGGGCCATCAGCCCGGCCAGGGTGCTCATCGCCGCGTCGTCGTCCTCGACGGAAGCCAGGGTACGTGCGCCATTCAGGCGTTCCAGCAGCACGGCGCCGCTCTCCGGATCGTGGCCGAGCAGCCGCACGATGCCGTCACCGTTCCACGCCCGCAGCCCGATCAGCGCGGCGGTCGTCTCCTCACGCGGCATCTGAAGCTTGAGCGCGGCGCGGGTCCCGTCCGCACAACACACCGGCACCACCAACGAAGCCTCCCCGGACGCGATACCACCGTCGCGCTTCAGCTCCCACCGACCAAGCAGATCCGCCACCACCACAGGCAGCCGACCGATCCAGGCGCACTCTTCTTCACCACCATTCCTCGTGTACGACGCGATCAGGGCGTCAGGCACTTCAATAGCCTGCGACGAACTCATGGGGCTGCCTTCCGGGGGAGCGGGATACGCGCCGGCTCTTCGCAGCGCCAGGGGACGGCCCGGCGAGCACCGCCGCCGGACCCCAACGACAACAACCGGCCGCGATGCCCTCTCACATAGTCAGCGTCACCGGGTCATATCCGCTGCACATACTGAGCCCGCCACTCCGGCGACGGGTCCGAACCCGGCTCCGTCCAGTACTCCCGACCGCCAACGATCTTCCCGTCCCGGACCGTCCAGAACGAGGCCACCCGGTGGACCCCCATCGTCCCGTGAGGGACCTCCACCTCGGACACCACCACGTCGCCGTCCACCACGACTCGCAGAACGTTGATCGACCACCCCTCCGGATACTCCGCATTGATGCTCACGAAGTTGTCGCGGCCCACGATCCGCTCGCCGCTGACCGGCCACTCCACCACCAGGTCAGCGGCCAGCAACTCGCCGAGCCCTTCCCAGTCCCGGGCCTGCATAAGATCCCAAAACCTCTGCACGGTCTTCGAAGGTTCCATAAGGGCATCCTGGCAGGTCCCACTGACAGTTCGCCGAGGGCGGGGGCCGTGGCTTCCGTTCACCCTGCCGAATCAGCCGGTCCCGCCGTTGTCCTCGTACCACCGTTCGGTCTCGCGGCGCAGCGCGTCCGCGGGCATGTTCGCGGCGCGGGCCAGGGCGCGTTCAACGTCGTCGGGGCGGGGCCGGAGTTGGCGTGTGGCGGGGTGGACGTCGTACGCGGAACCGGTCACGGGCAGGATGTCGTTGATGGGCAGCACCGTCGTGTGGCGGTGAGCGAGAACGCGTTCGTACACGGCGATGTAGCGGTCCTGCCGATAGGTGTGTCCGTCGGGTCCGTGTGACGTAAGCCCATAGTGCGTGGCGAGGTGGTGGATCTCCTGCCATAAATGAGTGACCACCGCGGGAGCCGCGTTGGCGCGCTCGTATACGTGTCTCGGCCGGCCGGTGTCGCGGGCACGGAGGTTCTCGATGACAGCGCGAACGCTGTCGGACGGCGCGGGGATGTAGAAGGTGCTGTGCGGGGCGCACAGCAAGGGCTCGGTGGCGTCGTCACGGGTGCGGACGAGTTCCGTCATACGGTTGCCGATCAAAGGGGCCTCGCATACGAGCAGATGCTCCGTGGAGCGGTGCTCGCGGTCCCACCGCGCGACGGCCTCGCGTGCCCACAGGCCGACCGCCTTGCGGATCACGGGATGGGTGACACCATCGATCTCCGGATAGCCGGTCGCGGCACTCGCGCCGTCGAATGCTCCACGGACGAGGTCCCATTGCAGCAGGTGGACCGTACGCCCTCGCCCGGCCGCGATCGCCGTGAAGTTCTGGACCATCAGTGTTTTGCCCGTCGCGGGGATACCGACGAAGAACGCGCACCGCAGTCTGTCGGCATCACCAGTGAATCGCCGCACCGGCAGCGAACCGGACGTAGGAGTGTGGTATGTCACGAATGTCACCCTTCGCAGCCTTCGTCGCGCCGTGACGAACCGGTCTGAGGTGCCGTCCCGATCTGCCTCTGACGCGACCGGAGTCAGCACCTGCCATCCGGGAACCGGGGTCACCATCACAGCAGGAATTCCATCGCAGAAGGGCGGTTTCGCACGATTCGGTGGCGAGTCGCGGCTGAGTAGAACCTTGCTTCATGCCGCGGTTGCCCACGGCGTCTTCGGCGGCGGTTCTGATACGGAAGAGCTGGCCGGCGGCGACGTTCAGGTCGGTTGGACACGAGGGGCGGTTCTCTATGGCGGTAGCGGAGGGATTTGAACCCGCTTGCGTGACCCGTCTCACCTGCGGTTTTTCCCGAGAGTGGGACATACCCCCCTGTTTCTGTCCCGCTGGGCCCTCTTCGATCGGCCTCTGACGGTTCCCGTGCGGAACGTTCCGCACTGTGAGGAGGGGTTCGGCCGGTGGTGTCCGCTCGCGTTCTTGGTGGTCGCCCCGGGGTGTGTGGTGGCTGATGGTTCCGTGCTTTTCATCCGCTGGAGATTGCTCGGGACGGTCTTTGAGGGGCGTGAATCCATCGCGTCGAGTGGTCACAGTGCGTAATGCAGAGGCGTCCTCCCGCGGTGTGTGGCTGAGGGCACTCGGGACTGTGATCGGCGTGCGGTCGTCGGGCTAGAGGAAGTCGTCCGGAATGCCGCCCACCGTGTAGCTGTCGAACACGTCGAGGAGGTCCTCGTCCGCGCCTAGCCACACCTCCGGTGGCATGCGGCAGGCCAGGGCGGTCAGTCGGAGCAGGGCGGTCAGCCCCGGCAGGCGGTTGACCTGGTCGGTCGGCAGTGGCACCGCCTCGGGTTGCTCGGTGGCGAGTATCCGCAGGCAGTCCTGCCGGGCACGGGCCTCGTCGGTGACCGGCCGGTCGTCCGAGACGTGCCAGAGGCGCGTCGTCGGCACCGGTCGGCACGCGGCGACGAGACGCCGCCGCAGTGCTGGGTCCGCGCCCTGCCACGAGGCGGGAAGGGGCTGGCCGGCCAGGGCCGAGGCGGCCTTCTCCTCTGCCTCGGACAGGCGGTCGGCGGGGACGCCGAGTGCGGTCAGCCCGTACGGGGTGTCGGTGTGCCAGTCCAGCAGCCAGGCGGCCCGTGGGCGGTCTGTCACAGGCACATCTCATCCCACCCTTTGAGGTAGCGTTTTTGGTGGTTTGTGGCCGTAGCGTAACCCTTGCTCCCTGACCCGGCCGGGCCGGTCGAGACCATGAAATCGCCCACGCCCTTGTAGTAGTAGCAGGTGCCACGCGGCGCCCAGTTGGCCACCTCTCGGGCTTTGTACACGCCCCCTCCGGCCTTGTAGCCGGAGGCCATCTTTTCCCAGCCGTACCAGCGCGACGTCGGCGTGCACGTTGATGCGGCCTTTGACCGTGTGCGAGGGGTGGGGGTTGTCCACCGAGAAGGTGCAGCACAGCTTGCTGGAGCTACAGTCGCCGCCGAGGTCGGTGCAGTTGTTGCTGTCTCCGGAGCAGTATTCGTAGGGATTGGCATTGCCGCCGTAGACGGGGTCGACAGACAAGAACCGGCCGATCGACGGGTCGTACTGGCGGACGCCCATGAGGATGGCGCCGGACGGTGTGTCCGATTCCCGCATGTGGGCGGTCGGCCAGTTGTAGCGGGCCGAGGCCGTGCCCTCGCGCACGTTGCGGTACTCGTCCGTGTCGGCCACCGCCAGTGGCTGGGCAGGGTCGAGCGGTAGTGCGACGCCCGCGTCGCCGTGCAGGTCGGTGAGCTGGAGCACGGTGCCGCCTGAGGTTCCGGTGACGGCAGCCAGGTTGCCCGACAGGCTGGTGACGTTACGGCTGCGCAGGTTCGCGGCCACGTCCTCCACCGTCCAGGACGGGGAGTCCGTTCCGTTGCGGTAGTGGTTCACAGAGCTCACCGAGGCAGTGACCGCGCCCTGCCCGTCGAGGGTCTCGGCGGTTGAGGAGGCCAGGCGGCCCTGGGCATCGAGGCTCCACGTCTTGCGGCGGTCTCCGCACGTTTGCCGGCGCACCAAGTCGTTGGCGTAGTAACCGAAGGTGGTGCCCGGCTTGGTGAGTGTGCGCCCGAACGCGTCGTACGTGATGCCGGTGCCGGTCAGGCTGTCGGCTGTGTCGTACGTGTAGTCCGTGGTTGTGGACACTGGCGTCCCGTCTTGGTCTCGGGCGGAAACCAGGCGGGTGCGGTTGGAGTTGGCGTCGAAGCTGTACGCGCGGTGTTGCGATCCGTACGTGCCGGATTCGTCGACGTCGGTGAGGCGGCCGGTGCGGTCGTAGCGGAAGTCCTGGCTGTAGCCCGCACCCGCGCTGCGGGTGCTGGAACTCGCCTGACCGTGGACCGTAGGGACGGCCGCGTCGCTGAGAAGCGCGATGCCGTCCGTGTCGCGGGTGTAGAAGCGCGAGGTGGTGAACCCGGTCTCGTCGGAGACGGTACTGAGCGTGTAGCCGCCCGGCAGGGTCTCGCCCTCGACGTTGCCGGACGCGTCGTACGTTGCACCGAAGGTGCCCGCCACAGAGTCCGTCATTGAGGTGGGCAGACCGCGAAGGACGCGCCCCGCGGGGGCGCGGCAGCCCCTGCCGTCGCGCAGGGCGCGACGGCCCGCGAGCCGATCGTCCCTCACGGCCCGCGCCCGTGGTGCGGACCGCTTCCAACACAAGGTCCGCCTCCCCGCCGGACCACAAAATCGCACCAGAAAAGACCAGTTCAGTGACTATCAAGATCACACACACGCGCCGAGAAGGCACCCTGATCGAGGGCACCAGCCAGGGCGAAGGATCAGCCGAGATCCTGCGGCTCCGCGAGTACGGCCGCACCCAGCGCCAGCCCCTTCGGTGGAGCAGGAACCTTCGGCTGCTGGTACCTCCCGCACAGCCGCGACCACGCCACCCACACCCCCTCGCTCGAACTCCTCGCGCAGCGACTCCGAGACGCGGGCTTCGAGACCACCCTGACAATCGACAACGCCGACCGCCGTACGTTCACCGAGGCCGAGTAGGACCGGGAAGAGAAGGCCGAAAGCCGGGCGGAGAGGTTCAGCGGATACGCCAACAACGCCGCCCGGAACTCCGAGGCCGCGTCGAAGTCGAGCCACGAGATATCCGAGCGGTTCGCCGGCGGTCAGCCGATCCTCATCGGTCACCACTCCGAGGGCCGCGCCCGCCGCGATCGCGCGCGGATGGACAACGCGATGCGCAAGAGCATCAGCGAGCACGACCGCGCCCAGCACTGGGCCGGCCGGGAGCAGGCCGCCGCCAACTACGAGCGGTTCCGCAAGGACCCCGGCCGCACGCTCCGCCGCCTCGACAAGCTGCGTGCCGACCTTCGCGCGGTCGAGAAGTGGCAGCGCGGCCAGTCCGCCAAGGGGTACTCCCGGAGCACGGCAGACCCGGAGCTGGAGACAGAGCACCAGGAGCTGACCGAGGAGATCGCCCACTGGGAGACGGTCATCAAGGACGCCGAGGCCGAAGCCTTCAAGGTCTGGTCGAAGGCCGACTTCAAGCCCGGCGACTTCGTGCTTCACCGGGGCACCTGGTACGAGGTCCTGCGCGTTAGCCCGAAGTCGGTGACCATCCCGCACATCCACAACGGCGTCGGTCGGGCCATCGCCCGTTCGACGGACAACCGGCACGATGGCTGGACGTGGACGGTCCCGTACGACGACGTCACCGGGCGGATGAGCGCCGAGGAGATACGCCAGAAGTCGCCGACCGCCACCGCGTAGCGCATCTTGCCCGCCCCCTACGTTCGGTCGGCCCGATGACCACCGGAACAGGTGCCGGCCGGCGGCCCGGATGCCCGCAGCCGGTTGACCTCATGCGCGGTTGAGGTTCTACGTTCGTTCTCACCGGCCAAGACCCGAGATGGTGAGGGCAGAACGATGGAGTACTCGCACAGCGACACCGAGTTGATCAATCAGCCGATCGGTTACTGGAGCTGGGCCGCCCACAAAGCGGTCGTCACGAATATCCGCGCAGGGCTGGCATCGTTAGATGTCACCCAGCCCCACTGGTGGATCCTGAACCAGGTGGCCACCGGCGAGAACGGCCGTACCCGCGAAGAAGTGATGGCAGTCCTACAGGGCTACTTGGATGTGGGAACCGCGCTCTTGAAAGACATCGACGCCCTCCTCGACCGGCACTTGCTCACGCTCGACAACGAGAACCGCCTCCAGCTGACCGCCGGGGGAGCCGACGTCTATCGCCAGTGCGTCGAGCGCCAGACGGCCATGCGGAAGCAGGTCCACGACGGCATTACGGATGACGAGTACCTGATCACCCTCAAGGTGCTGCAACGGATGATCCACAACGTCGGAGGCGAGGCATGGCACCACTAGGCTCCACCCGACGGCCTTAGGAGGCGGCGGCGCGTGCACCCTCGCTGACGCTGGCCGTCCCACCGAGGCGTCGCGACGAGGATCAGCCCATGCGCACCAGCAGCAACACCAGGATCCGTCTGATCGAGCCCACCGA
Organism: Streptomyces paludis; assembly: GCF_003344965.1. Taxonomy (NCBI): domain Bacteria; kingdom Bacillati; phylum Actinomycetota; class Actinomycetes; order Kitasatosporales; family Streptomycetaceae; genus Streptomyces; species Streptomyces paludis. The sequence continues at coordinate 3,767,613 of NZ_CP031194.1, forward strand.
CGCCGCCCCGATCGCCGCGCACCGGGCACGGGACGTCGACGCCTTCCGGGCGTGGGAACCGGCCCAGCCGGCCGACTTCTTCACCCCGGAAGGCCAAGAGGAACGGATCGACGGCCTGCTGGCCGGATACTGGGCCGGCACGCTCTGGCCCGGCGTGGTGCTCGCCGCCGACGACCAGGTGATCGGACAGATCACCGTCGGCGGCATCCTGCCGCAACCGCACCTGCGCCGCGGCTCCGTCGGATACTGGATCGCCACCGTCGCCCAGAACCAAGGACACGCCGGGCGCGCCGTTGGGCTCGTACTGAGGGTGATGACGGACGAACTCGGACTGCACCGCGCCGAGGCGTCCACCAACCTGGAGAATCTGCCGTCGCAGCGGGTACTGCGCCGCAACGGATTCAGCCCGTACGGCGTCGCCCACTCCTCGATCCTTCTCGACGGGAGCTGGCGGGACGGGCTGCTGTGGGAGCGGATCCTCGGCGACTAGCGATCCGTCCGCACGAAGTAGCGGTGACCGAGCCTGAATCAACCGTGCTGAGGCGATGGGCGACCCGCCACTCTCGATAAAGGTGGTTTAATTCTCTCGTCGTCCTCGGAGCGGGCAACCTCCGGACGGCGCGGTAGTACGTACGCACCACAGACAAGACGACGGCCAGCGCACAAGGGCAACAAGGCGCTGGCCGTCAGTGTCTCTCTCACCAGAAAGACCCCGCCATGCTATGCGACCACCACCCCGACGCTCCCCGGCCGGGCGACCTCGCCCGCCTCAGGCCCGGTAACAGCATCGGCGCCGACACCTTCGTGATCGTCGAGGACTTCCCGCCAAGCGGGGCGAGCGGGCCGAACGGTGGGCACGTCGTGCTCAACCGACCCGACGGACGCCGTGGCCACGAGGACTGGGCCGCCGCCGTCACCGTGGACCAGATCTCCGCCCTCACCCGTATCGAACCGGACGGCAGCCGTACGTGGGGGCCGGCCCCGCACCCCGAGGACATCCGATGACCGTGCCGAGCGGTCACGACCCCGACCACGAACAGGAGGCGACCGTGTCCCGCAAGACCGGCCGCACGCTCTACTCACGCGCGGACCTGCGCAAGGTCCACGGCATCAGCGAGTCCACGCTTCAGAACCTCTGGACCGGTCGGGAGACCAACGGGCACCCGGCCGTTGCCGAGACCATCGACGGCGTCATGCACTGGGACGGCGATGAGTGGGCGACATGGCATCACGAGTTCCAGCGTCAGCGTGCTGCCGCCAGCACCACGAACGCCCCGAATCTCGACGGCGACCCCGACGACCTGGTGGGCCCGGCAGAGGCGGCGAAGGTGTGCGGGTTCGCCGACTCCGCCACCGTCTCCCACTACGTCAAGAACCCGCCCGAGGGATGGCCGGAGCCGGACGACTGGGACGTGCTTCCGACCCGGCGCCGCCCGAAGTGGAAGCGATGGCGGCTGTGGCAGTACCTCGCGGAACGGAAGGGGCGTGGACATGCCGGCGGGCGCCCCAAGGGCCGTCGCGGGCTGGCCTACCCGTACCAAGGGGATGAGCGGCTGATCCTTGCCCGACAGGCCCTCGCGGCGAACCCCGGCGCGAAGAACGCCGAACTGATCCCCCAGCTCCAGGAGCAGACGGAGAAGACCTACTCCCGCACCGTCTGGAACCTGATCCTCAAGTCCGCCCGCGATCACACCGAGGACGCGTAACCGTGCCTGAACTCCGCTGTCCGCGCTGCGGCGGCCCGCTCGGTGAACGGCCCGCGCGTTCCCGGATGACGACCGGCCGTGACATACAGATCTGCACGACCTGCGGAACAGATGAGGCCGCCATAGGGGCGGCGGGTCGGCCACCCATCCCGTTCGGCGAATGGCCGCTCATCCGATAGGGGTCAGCTGCCAACCTGCTCCTGGGGTGGACCCCAAAACCTTGAGGTCCACCCCAGGATGCTCAGACCGCTTAATACCTGATGGGGGCGGGAAAACCGCCCCCATCAGAACAGCAGAATCGTCAGCGCGCCGAGTACGAGCGTCATCGATCCCACGAAGGTGCCAGCTCCCCAGCTCAGGGCCTGGAGTCCACCCCCACCTGTGATGTACGCGAGAAGCGCCGCAGTTAACGACGCGGTGAGCGACAGAAAACCCCCGCTCACCATGAGTAGCACTCTCGTGCGAAAGTCCCGGTGCATGAATCCGTCCTCTACAGGGCTGCCGCCCTGACGAGGGCTAGGCAGCTAGGGTCATGGTCATTTTGTGAGGCCATGACCGGACGTTCGGTGCACCAGGAACGATTGGTGCAGCGAGCCGGAGAACACCGCACGGCGACGTCTCGTTCGCTGGGACACCCGCGGCGAAGCGGTACGTCGGAGCCCCAAGAGCTGCCAGAGCAGCATTTCTGACGGCCTGAACCCGTTTCGTGATCTCCGAGAGTGCCGCTTGGGCAAGGAGGAGCGGGTCGTCGTCAGACCAGGAACGTTCCTGGCTGTAGCGCATGACGTAGTCGGTGGTGCCGTCCTTGGCGATGTACTCCAGGACGTCTGTCGTGTGCCGGGCCCAAGACCACCCAGGCCGAGCTGGTGAACTGGGGCGGGCCTCCGGGTCGAAGACGATGCACGGGAGCCTGGTGTCCCGCTCAGCGGTGGCAAGTAGGCGACCACGAAGACACAGAATCCGAACTGCAGCTTCGCTGATCTCTTTGCCCAGCGAACGTAGTTCTGCGAGGGCGCGATCGGCAGTCAGAAGTCTCGAAAGCTCACTGTGGCGAGTCTGCTCCCCGTTGAAGAAGCCGGGGTTGAGGGACATCTCGACTGTATCGACGTGCAAGGCCGCTGAAACTGCGACTGTTTCGAGGAAGAGCAGGCGGACAAGCCGGGGCTGTAGCCGTGGCTCGGTGCTCCCCATATCCATGACCGAAGGTTACAGCGCGCCGGATCGGTGAGCTCACCTTTCCGTCGAAACGGAGGTAACAGTCTCCAAGGCGCCGATGCTCTCAGTTGTGGACGTTGGCAACCTCGTAAGCACGGTTGTGTAGGAAGTCCTTGCTGCTCAGCGTGACCGGTCTGAATTGGTAGGACCAAGGTATCGTCACTTCGTGACGATACAATCAGCCAAGATGACCGAATTTGGTTGAGTCTGTGTGGGGGTGGGTGAGCCGATGGGGTGGGTGACCATGATCGGCCCGTCCGATGAGCAGGTTGAGTACCGCCTGACCGGCAGTCACGGCTGCGGGAAGTCCACCACGGTCGACGCGGCTCCCCTCGTCGCCGCCGTCGAGGCCAAGGCCGAAGCAGCCGGTACCCCCGTCGCCTCCTTGCTCGCCAACCGCGAGGCCAAGCGCGCCTTCTTCCGTGCCCGCGGGCTCATCCGCACCAAGGGTGCCGCGCGGTTCACCGGGTTCGACGCCGTCGAAGTCGCCGCCGCAGCCGGGCTCGACGCACGCGACCTGTACGGCGAACAGGCCCTTCCCCGACCCGCCGCCGATGAGCAAGTGGACTACCACTTGGACGCCAGCGAACGCCCCTTGGTGTGGATCGGCAACGGTCTCAGTGAGTTCGGCATCACCCCCGGCAGCGTCCTCGCCCCGGAGCACTTCCAGGCCGCTCGCCGCCTTATGCACGGTGAGGACCCCCGGACCGGGCAGACCCTCGTAGAGCCCAAGCTCGCCATCGCGCCGGCCGCGAAGCTCCCCGCCGCGCCGCTGGCCCGTGCCATCCGCCGCGCCGCCGCCGAGCGCAGCGTGGACCCCGTAACCCTGCTGGACTCCAAGCGGAAGCAGGACGCCTTTCGCAGGATGGAGAGCCAGCTCAAGCGGTTCGGGGAGTCGCACCGCGTCCCGGCCTCCACCCTGCTCAAGCTCGCCGACGCGGTCGGCATCGACGCGGTTGGCCTGTACGGCGAAGACGCGTTGGAGAGGGCCGTGGCCGCCGAGGCGGGGGGCCGCCTCGACGCCCGCGCACTCCTGCGCGCTGTCGAGGCCCGCGCCACCGAGACCGGGCGGCAGCCCGGGGACCTGTTCACCTCCGCGTCCGCGAAGCGCCGTTATGGCCAGACCGCGGGCGAGGGCGAACGCCGCCTCCGGGACCTGCCCATGGACGTACGCGAAGCCGTCGCCATGGCCAAGGGGGCAGGGCTCGCGCCGGAGGACGTGTGGGACGCCGAGGAGATCAAGGCGGCCCTCCTCGAAGGGCGCGTGCAGGTCGGCAACTTCGGGGCCGACGTCACCTTGGACCTTGCGAAGTCGAAGTCCGCGTTCCTCGCTTACGCGCCCGAGGAGATCGCCGCCCAGGTGGAGGGCATCTATACCGCCGCCGGCCGCGAGTCCATCAGCGCCCTGGAGCGGTGGACGGCGTACGGCATGCGCGGTCGCCACGGCGACGGCGACGAGGCGAAGACCGTGAGGACGAGCGGGTTCTCCGGCTGGATGATGGTGCACCGCGCGGCTCGGCCCGTGGACGGTGCCCCGTACGGCGACCCGCATTTCCACCTGCACTTCACTCTCGCCAACATGGTCAAAGGCGCTGACGGTAAGTGGTCCACGATGGCCGGCGGGGGCCGCGACCTCCACCGGCACACCCGCGCCACCCAGTCCCTCATGAACGCCCGCATCCGCAGGGAGCTGACCGACCAGTTCGGCATCAGCTTCCGGCGCGAAGTGCGAACCGGCGCATGGGAGATCGCGGCGATCCCCGAGGCGACGATCCGCCTGTTCAGTAAGCGCGACAGCCAGGTCCGTGACCTGCTGACCAAGCTGGGCATCGACTACGACAGCGCCACGACCCGCGAGCGCACCGCCGCCTCCACCGCGTCCAAGGCAGCGAAGAACGGCGAAGCCGCCGGAGTCGCGGACGACGTACTGCGCGGATACTGGCAGGCCGAAGGCCGCGCCGCCGGTGACGACCCCGACGCCATCGCGGCCGGCGCGATGCAGCAGGACCGAGCGGACCAGAACCCCTCCCTGGACGAGCTGTGCGCCCAGGTCTTCGACCCGAAGACCGGTCTGACCAGCCACTCCAAGGACTTCACCCACGCCGCCGCGATCGCTGCCGTGCTGGACGCTCTCCCGTACGGAGTCGCCAACGCCGAGGAAGCCGAACAGCTCACCAACTCGGTCCTCCGCCACGCCGGATACGCGGTCCAACTGAACCCCAAGGGAGCGCAGCACTTCACGCACGCCGACCGGTACACGACGGCGGACATCGTGGCGGCGGAGACGCTCATCGTCTCCGAGGCCACGAGCCGTCTCGACACACAGGCCGCCGTCGTCAGCCGCGACACGCTCGCCATGACTCTGTCCACCGTCGAAGCCCAGCACGGCGGCACCTTCACGTTCTCCTCCGAACAACGCGCCGTCCTCGAACGGCTACTCACGGCCGGGCACGGAATCGACGCCGTGGTGGGCATCGCCGGAGCAGGCAAGACCACGATCATGGCTACCGCCCGGCAGGCGTGGGAGGCCCACGGGTTCGTCGTCGCCGGAGCGAGCACGGCCGCCGTCGCCACCGCGAACCTCAAGGCCGAGGCCGGCATCGAGTCCCGTACCCTCGCGTCCTGGCTCACCGGCATCCGCAACGGCGGCGTCGGCCTCAAGGGCATTGACGTGCTGGTCGTGGACGAGGCCGCGATGTGCGACGACCGCGACATCGCCGAACTCCTCACCCACGCCGCGACGACCGGCACGAAAGTCGTCGGTATCGGTGACCCGAAGCAGCTGCACTCGCCCGGCATCGGCGGCAGCTTCGCCGCCGTCCACCACATCGTCGGCGGCCTTACCCTCAGCCAGAACTTCCGGCAGAAGGACGCGGTCGAGCGCCGGGCACTGGAGCTGTGGCGCGACGACCACCGCGTGGAAGCGCTCCGTACCTTCGCCGGCACCGGCCGCGTGCACGCCCTCGCGGACAAGGACGCCACACTCGCCGCGATGCTCACCGTCTGGGCCGACAAGCGCGCCGCGCACACCGACGACCACACCGCGGCGCGGCAGCTCCTCATGATGGCCGCCACTAACGAAATCGTGGAGGAACTGAACCTCGGCGCCCGGGCCCTGCGGAAGGTGAGCGGGGACCTCACCGGCCCGGAACACGTCTACGCCCTGCCCGGCGGCGGCGAACTGACGCTGTCCGTCGGCGACCAGGTTCTCCTTCGGGCCAACGACTACCGGGGCAAGCGAAGCCGTGGCGAGCATGAGGACGTGCTGAACGGCTACCGCGGAATCGTACGAGCCGTGGACGAGGAACGCCGGGTGCTGGTCGAGTGGCGCGAAAAGACTGCCGACGGCCACCGCGACGTCGCCGAATGGGTCGATGCCGACTACATCGCGCAGGGCGGACTCAGCCTCGGATACGCGATCACCGGCCACAAGTCCCAGGGCCTGAGCGTCCAGGAGGCCCTGGTCTACGGTCCCGGCGCGCAGGCGAACGCGCTCTACACGATGATGAGCCGTGACAAGAAGGAGTCCCACCTCTTCCTCCCGCTGTCCGTGTACGAGACGGACGCCGACCGCGCACGCGCTGGCGACGCGCTCACCGAGCAGGAACAACTCGACCGCGCTGTCGCGGGCCTCATCCGCGCGATCGAGAACGGCACCGAGGAACGCATGATCCTCACCGAACTCCCGAAGAGCGCCGTCCCCGCCCACGTCCGCCGGGCCGTAGCGAATCTTCCGACCCCGAGTGCCCCCGGCGGCTACGGCCCCTGTGACACGGACACCTCCGAAAAGGTTCCGGAGTACGAGGGCCAGCCCGCCCCGGCAGACACCGAGCGGCCCACTGAGATGGCCGCATCCTCGGAAACCGCGCCGACGGCCGATCGCCCGTACGCTCACCTCAACAACTCGGCTCTGCGTGACGCCGCACGCAAGGCTGCCACGGCTGCGCGCGCCACCACCACGGCGGCCGAGAAGGCCGAGGCCGCTGCCGATCGTGCCGAACAGCAAGCCTCCGCCGGGGCCGGTCCGAACACGCTTGCGCTCCACGACCGGCACCAGGCCGTGGCCGGCCGCGCCGAGGCAATCCGCGAAGTTCAAGCGCTGAACAGCACGATCATCGAACGCACTGCCCGACTGCACAGCGCACAGGCCCATCTCGAAGGACTCGAACGGCAGCTCGCCGCGACCGGCCGCTTCGGGCGCCAGGCGCTGCGAGGGGACGAGCGGGCCGCGGTCGAGGCAGAGCGTGAGGAACTGCTTCGTACGTGCGGGGAGACCGGACGGAAGTTGGAGCAGGGAAACGCACGGCTCCAGGAGGTTGCGCAGCAGGCCGGACCAATCGGTGAGCACGAAGCAGCGCTCACCGAAGCCGACTTGCAGGAGCGGGAGAAGGCCGCGCTCCTGCGAGGTGCCAAGGAGAAGGACTACCAGGCGTCCAAGCAGCTCCGAGCCGAGGCGACCAAGGCACGTAGCACTGCTCAAGGCAGCGTTTACCGAGCGACCAGCCTCCAGAAGGAGACGGCTCTGCGAGCCCAGAGTGCCCATCTGCGTGCTGATGCGGAAGAGGTCGCGACTCCGCAGCCCGAGTCTTCGTACGCCGACCACACGACGGTGGATCACACGCTGCTCAGTGCGTCACCGGACCCCGCTCAGGACGCACCGCCTGTCTAAGACCTGTCCCGTAAATGATCTTCAGTGGGTGTGGTTTGGTCCACCACGCGGCCTCGCGGGGCTTCCTGTTCGTGCGCTGCGCTGCTTCAGGCCCGTGAGGGAAAGTCAGGGTGGCCGGTGTAGGGCGAGGCAAGGTCACGCAGGTCGTGGCACGGCCAGGGGTCGCGGGCGTGACGGGCCAGTATGCACGGGGCACGGCTCGTACAGAAACGCCACCCGCTCGTACAAGGCGGCTCCCAGTTCTGCAGCAAGCGCAACCTGATGAGGAACGAGTTCGCGAGCCTGTCCTGCTTTGCGGTGATTGGCGCCGCTGATGCGGCCGATCATCTCCGTGAACTGGTCGCAGGAGGAGATCGGCCGGAACCGGACGGTGCGGGGGTGCCCGTGGAGGCATACAGGCTCCGGTGCTCTTGCAGGACCACGAGAGCCTAACGGGGGGGAAGCTCACTGAAAGGGTCATGCGAAACTTTTCACATGAGTCCCAACTGTGCGTCCCGTGTTGTTCCGCTGGCGGCACTAGTTACTGCAGGCATGCTAGCCCTGACCGGCTGCAGCAACGGTGGTACTTCCGGGGGTAACGGTCAAACGAACTATGTAGCCGGTGCCGGTGGAGTCTCGACGGTCCCCGAGGAGAAGCGACGGTCCCCTAGTGAAATCAAGGGCGTAACCCTACAGGGAGAGAAGATTGATGTCGCAGACCTGAAAGGGAAAGTCGTCGTGATGAATGTCTGGGGCTCATGGTGCCCACCCTGTCGTGCCGAGGCTCCTCGTTTCGTGAAGGTTGCCAAGGAGCTCAAGTCCGAGGGCGTCGAGTTTGTTGGGATCAACACCGGCAATGACAATCAACAGAAGGCCATTTCTTTTGAGAAAGATTACAATGTAGAGTATCCGAGCCTGTACGACCCGATCGGCAAGGTTATCTTGAGCGGTTTCCCTAAGGGAACCCTGAATCCGCAGGCTATTCCCTCCACTATCGTCCTTGATCGGGACGGGCGGATTGCAGCCCGTGCGCTGAGGGCGCTCGGCGAAGAGGATCTCCGTAAGATGATTGACCCGTTGATCGTGGAGAAGTAAATCTCGTGCAAACCATTGCCGCAGTCGCCGGCGAAAATGTGACAGTTCTCGGCGGCGCACTTCTCCTTGCGCTGCCCATCTGTGTATTTGCTGGCGGAAGCCCGGCGCGGCCGGATGGTGGCTGGTGCTTCTCTCGTTGTGGTTGGTTTTACCGCTGTTTTCGTCTCTGGCGGTGCACTGTTCGGGTTCTTTGGCTCCACACTCCAAGAACACCGGGAAATACTTACGAAGGCCCTTCGTGTGCTCACGATTTTGCTGGGCGTTTTCTACATGGGACTCATGCCTTGGATGACTCAGCGCGAATTTCGTATCCACAAGCGCGGCCCGTGTCCGGACTCGCGGGCGCCCCTTTGCTTGGGGCTTTGTTCGGGATCGGCGGGACGCTCTCCAATGCCTTGAAAGCCCCATGGTGATCATCGGTCCTTAGCACCGCGGTCCTCTGGCCTGTCAGTCACGCCGGGCAGAATGCGGCCTCGTGAGCCTCCACTTTGAAGTCGTCTTCACCTGCTTCCTCCGGGACAGCACCCCCGACACGGTGCTGGAAGCCCTGCGTTGGCACCTCGACATGGTCCCCGAGCGCCCGAGCGGGCTCAACGCGGACGAGCACACGTTCCCAGTGCTGGCACCGGACCCGGACGGCCGCTTGCCCGGAGGAGACTTCGCGTCTCTCCGGCGTCAGTCCCGAGGCTTCGCAGCCGGCCGGGAGCTCTACTCATGGGGACTGTTCAGCCGCAACTACTGGAAGGACGACGAGATGGGCGAGCTGGTCACGATCCTTGACCTGCTCGCGCCCTACGTCGAAGAGCCCGGTTACGGCGGATACTTCCGCGAGCAGTACGACTCTGAGCCGACCGTCTTCACCTTCGAGAACGGCACCTACGGGCCGTTGAAACTCTGACCGAGGCCAACTGCTGAGCGCCGAGGAGGACAGGCAATAGACTCAACAGGGACGGTCGCGGTGCCCCCAACTGTGCTGAGATTCGGAACCTTTTCTGCCGACGGTTCGGCAACGGGCGGCGCCACCGAGCCGGCCTCGCTCACCTCCGGGCTTGACGTAACGTCACCGCCCTCTCGTCATGGAACGGCGGCTCTCCACAATCCGTTAAATGGTGCTGAGTCCCAGCCGAAGCGTTGCTCCGCCTTGGGGCTCAGTGACTCAAGCCGTTTCGCCAGCGGGGGCATCTTTCTGCGCACGCCACGTAGTGGCATAGGTCCCCCTGGCACTGCCAAGGATGTCGTGAGCGCCTTTCTCACGGAATCCCCGCCGTCAGGAACAACGATGCGGTCAGCGGACCGGGTGGCGCCGAGGCGGTGGCTGAGGCACCTGGATGCGTTTGTCAGCGCCATCCTCGACCGCTTGGCGGGCGACCACTCCTGACGTGCAGCTTCGGCTGTCCGAGCCTCGCCTCCAGATGAAGAGGTGACGCTGCGTAATTCGATGCATCTAATATCCGGCTGACCTTGCGACGGCTTCCGCGATCTGGTTGCGCAGGTCGGCGGCCTCGCTGACTTTGGAGAACTCGGCCGCTTCGTCGTGGAGTTCGGTGAGGCGGTCCGCGACGCGTTTGGAGCTGATCGTGCCGAACAGGGTCAGCGCCATCTGGGTCTCCTGGTGGGCGCCACTGATCTCGCCGACGGCGAGGTGAGTGCGGGCAAGGCCGAGGTGATCGAACGCTTTGGACCGTACGCGGTGCTCGGGGCGCAGGCTGAGGGCGTGGCCAAGGAGGTTGAGGGACTTGTCCGCTCGGCGGTTCCGGTGGGGTTCTGGGCTCTTTCGCGCGGCGATCTGGTGGGCGATTCCGATGGTGGCGGAGAGTTCGGCGGCGTCGAAGAACGTCATGTGGGGTGGCTCGTCGTCGGGGTTGATCAGGGTGAAGAGTTCTTCGGCCTGCCCGGCGGCGCGTTCGCTGTCGTCGAGGTGTCCGAGGATGGCGTGGAAGCGGGCTTCGAGGGCGGCGAGCATGGACTTGGTGGCCGGTGAGATCTGCCGGTGCCCGCCGTACTGGGCGAGCGCGACGAGGTCGAGGGCGTCTTCGTAGTGTGCGAGGTGGGACATCTGGCGGGCCATGCACTGGAGGATGTGGGCGCCGACGGCTTTGTCCCCGCCTTCGGATGCCGCGTGCAGGGCGGTGATGAAGAGTTTCTGTGCGCTCTTGTGCATGCCTGCGTCGAAGGTCATCCAGCCGGCCACGCTGCCGAGGTCGGCGATGGCGGAGAACAGCTCGCGGCCGGTGGCTTCGGTGTACGAGCAGGAGTCGAGGGTGGCGGTCGCGTCGGCCATCTGCGCGATGACGGCTCTGCGGGAGAGCGCGCCGCCGTGGCGGTTGTCGGCGTCGCGGAACATTTCGGTGACGGCTCGGATCCCCTCCACTTCTTTCCTGCCGACGCGCCCGGACGGCGCGTGATCGACGGGGCGCCCGACCAATTCGGAAGGAGCGGCGGAAGGCCACCGGCGCAGGGGCTTGAGGAGGCGTTCCGCGCTGTGGACATGCGCGGCCTCAGGGCTGTCGCGTGTGTGAGGCAGCATGATCTCGATCGGGTGAGATGCGCGATGGCTTCAATGGTGCTGCTGGACTGCCAGGGCAGCTCCGGGCTGTCCACGGATACGGTGCTGGGGAAGCCGAGTTCTTCCCGCGTGAGTGCCAGGCCCGTGCTCTCGCTGAGGATTTCGGTGATGAGGTCGGGGACGGGGGCTCGGGGTGTCTCGCCGGAGAGCCATCGCCGGGTGCGGCTCTCGTCCGGGTTGACGCCCTTCACTCCGCGGCGGCCGGCCCTCGCGGTCACCGCGGCGGCGAGTTCCGCGTTGGAGAGTCCCGAGCGGGTGAGCCAGTACTCCAGCCGCTCGTTGGGCCGCCGGTCGATCGGGGGCCTGCCCATGGGACGCCTCCAGACGCTGTCGAATTCTCCAGCGTATGAGCCGTCTTGTGCGGCAGAAGCGGCTTCGAGTTTTTCGCCGTAATTCGCCGGGGCCGCGCCGGTCGCGCGCCGGGCGAGCGCCGAGGTTCGCCGGGGCTCGCCGGGTTCCGGTCGGGTGCGGACTCTGGTGATCTGGTGATGCCTCGGCGGAACGGTCCGCCGGACGCGCGATTCGTCTCAGGAGGTTGGTATGCCGCCCACCGATACCGCGGGCGCTGCGGTCGAGCGTACGGCTCCGGTGTTCGCGCCGACCATGGCGACGGCCCCGGTGGCCGACGTCACGCTCGGCGCGAGGACGGAGGGCTTCAAGGACCAGGCGAACTTCTGGGGTGACTGAGCGGGCTTGCCGCTGAGTTCTGATCCATCCGTCACTTGAGCTGCTTGGAGGCAGACATGAACGAGATTCACGAGGTCATCACGAGCGACCAGGACCGCCCGGTGTTCGCGCCGACCATGGCGACGGCCCCGGTAGCCGACGTCACGCTCGGCCGGCTGAACGCGAACGACTCCGACAAGTCGAACTACTTCGAGGGCACCTGCTGAGCGCGGACGTGATCTGAGGTAGCGGCGGCGCGGTGCACCACGTGGTGCACCGCGCCGTTTGTCATGTATTGATCATTCTGGAGGGGTGTAGTGAAAGGCATGTGGGTGGCGGGCGGCCCGGGGCTGGCCGAAGTGCCCGGGGCGGTAGCTGTGGAGGCGTGCGCGGGGGTACGCCGGGGGGCTGATACGCCGGTGCGGGCGGTCGCCGAGGCCGGTGCGGCCGTAGCGGTCTTTGGGCAGTGCCGGGCGTCGGTACGGGATCTCAGCGTGGGGCTGAAGGCGGTGCGGGCCGGGCGGTGGGAGGTGCTGACACGGTGGCCCGGTTCGTACTGGGTGGTGGCGTGCAGCCCGGACACCGTCTTTGTGGCTGGTGATCTGGCCGGGGTGCGGGGCGTGTTCGTCGCGCGGACCGGAGCCGGTCCGGTGTGGGCGTCCCGGGCGCAGTTGCCGGCCGCCGCCCTCGGTGCCGGTCCCGATCTCGGGTTGCTGGCCGCGCAGATCACCATGGGCGGACAGCAACACTGGCCGGACCGGTCGCTGTTCCACGGAGTGAGGGAAGTGCCGGGCGGGTACGGCCTGCTGCTCACCGGCGAGGAGTACGAACTGGTCGACATCCGCGGTCTGCGCGCGGACCGGACCATTCCCGAGGGGGCCGAGGACGTCGGCCGGGCTCTGCGGGAGGCGATCGAGGGGTACGCGTCGCTCGGCGAGCGGGTGAGCGTGGACCTGTCCGGCGGTCTGGACTCGTCCACGGTGGCCATGACGGCCGCGGAGAGGCGGCCGGTACGGGCGGTGACCTATGGCGGGGACCTTGCCGACCCGGAGGACGCGAGGTTGGCCGTACGAGTTGCCGAACTGGCCGGCGTCGAACACATCGTCTCCCCGGGGGGCTCGCATACCTGGTACTTCTCCCGGCACCCGCCGGCCGCCACGTACGGACCGGTGCTGTCCGCGGCCGGTGCGGGCATGGACGCGGACTACCTCGCTCCCGCAGCCGGGTTCTCGCCGGTGCACCTGACCGGGCACGGCGGGGACGTGGTCCTGGATTCTTCGAGCGCCGCATTCATCTCCATGGTTCAGCGCGGTCACCGCCGGAGAGCCAGGAAAGAAACGACGCTGTGGGCGCGGCGGCAGAACCTGGCGCCCGGCCCGGTGTGGCAAGCAGTCAAAACCGCGGCCCGTGCCGGCGGGCGCGGCGCTGCTCTGCTCCGTGCTGCCGCGGACCTGCGGGCCGGACAGACCGCGCAGGCGCCGAAGGTCTGGGGGTGGTGCCGGACCGGGCCCGCCGCGTCCTGGCTGACTCCCCGGGGCCGCCGGACGGTGGCCGACCTGCTGGAGGAGTCCGCGCAGGCGTACCCGGACGCGGATGCCGGGCGCTGGGAGGACTGGGCGGCGCTGCGGTTCAACGGGAGTGCCGCACGCGACGAGGTTCCCCTGTACGACGTGCTCGGGGTCAACCCCGCGCATCCCTTTCTCGACAACAGCGTTGTGCGGGCCTGCCTGTCGATTCCCGCGCACGAGCGGCGCCGGACCGGCGCATACAAGCCGTTGCTCGGCGCGGCGCGCCCGGACCTGCCGCTCTGGCTGACGGACCGGCAGTCGAAAGGGAACTTCACACCCCTGCTGGTGTCCGGGCTGCGGGCCAACCGGGACATGCTCTCGGGGCTGATCCTGTCCAGTCCGCTCACCGAGACGGGGCTGCTGGACCCGGGCGCGGTGACCGGGGCGCTGAACGCGGCTGCCGCGGGCGATGCCACGGCGCCCCTTGCGGCCCTGGATCAGTTCGTCGCCGCCACCTGGTGGCTGACCGATGGAGGTACCGCATGCTGACTGTTCCGTCCGGGGTGCATCGTCGCGGTATCGGGCATGGCGTCACCGCCGCGCTGGCGGAGTCGACAGGCCGCTGGTCGTGGCTGGACACGGACACCTGCCGTATCTGGGACGCCGCTCGCGCCGGCACCCTGCCCGCTCTGGTGAACGAGCTGTGCGCCCACGGATACGAACGCGGCCAGGTCGAGGCCGCGGTCGCACACATCGTGGAACGGCTGACCGCCGAGGGCCTGCTCACCGAACACGGTCCGGCCGCCAAGCGTCCGGCGGCGGCCGGACCGTGCGACGCGAACGGGTGGACCACTCCCCTTGAGCCGGGCAGCAAGGTCCCGCCACTACCGGTCCGGATACTGGCGGCGGCAGCGCTGGCCGTCTCCGCAACCGTGGTACGGCTGCCCCTGCGGTACCTTCTCCGCGCTCTGGGACTGCTGAGACGCCTGCCCGCCGCGCGGCCCGCCCACGCGGACCTTCTGCACCGCGCCGTACGGACGGTCCGGCCCACGTGGTGGCCTGGCCGCCTCGCCTGCATGGAAGTCTCTCTCGCCACCGTGATCGCCGCGGCGCTCTGCGGGCGCCGGGTCTACTGGGTGCTCGGCGCCCGGCCCCTGCCCAACGAGGCCCACGCCTGGGTGGTCCTGCCCGGCGGTGGAGCGCTCGGTCTCGACGGCCTCGATCACGACAACCCGATACGGCCCTGGGTTCCCGTGATCGCCACAACTTCACCCGAACGAGTGAAAAAATAGGAGCCATGTCGACCGCCTGAACCGGTCACCTGCCTCTTCGCGCGGAGGCGGCAGGAAACCCGGTGCGCGCCAACTCCCCCTGCCCGTACACCAGATCGGGTGACAGCACAGAAACCCGCTCCCGGCGCCGCGCCGGAGATGCGACTCAAGAGCGATCCGCACGATACGGCGGCAGCCGCCGCGGGCACCGCGGCGATGGCGCGACGGCTGCCCGCCGCCCTGCGCGAGACCGTACGGCTGGGATGGCGGGCCGACCGCCGCGCCCTGCTCGGCATGCTCGGCGCCCAGAGCGTCAACGCCGTCCTCGCCGCCCTCGCCCTCGCGACGACGACCCGCGTGATCGGCAGCCTCCTGGACATCCTGGCCGCCTTCACCGACGGCCGGACCGTACGCCCCCTGATCACCGCCACCATCCCGGACACCGTGATCGTGGCGCTCTGTCTCGCCGGCGCGGCACTGGCCGACGCCGGATCCCGGGCCGCCGCCGCCCGCCTCGGGCCGCGCTGCGCGCGCGAAGCCGACCTCGAAGTCCTCGCGGCAGCCGCTGCCGTGGAGCTGTCCGCCTACGAACACCCCGGCTTCGAGGACAACCTCGAAGCCGCCGGCCGCGGCGCCGAGTCGACACGCGACCTCGTCGCCGACACCCAGTCCCTCATCGCCT
Organism: Streptomyces paludis; assembly: GCF_003344965.1. Taxonomy (NCBI): domain Bacteria; kingdom Bacillati; phylum Actinomycetota; class Actinomycetes; order Kitasatosporales; family Streptomycetaceae; genus Streptomyces; species Streptomyces paludis. Next base: position 3,782,970 of record NZ_CP031194.1, read on the forward strand.
CCCTGGCACAGATGACCGCGGCAGTCGTCGTCCTGAGCGCGCTGCACCCGCTGCTTCTGGCCCTGTTGCTGCTCGCCGCCGTGCCACGGGGCTGGGCCGCGGTGAAGGCGGCGCGGATCCAGCACGCGACCGCGCACGCCACGCTCTCCGACCGCCGGTTGCGGTCGCTGCTGCGCAACTACTGCACCGACCGCAGCACCGCGGCGGAGATCAGGGCCTGTGGAATGGGTGGCTTCCTCGCGCGCCGGTACGGGCAGGTCTCCGACCGGCTGGAGAAGGAGAGCCTGACCGCCGCGCTGCGCGCCCTCGGCGCCCAGCTTGCCGGAGACGCCCTGTCGGCACTCGCGATGGCCGCCGCGTGGGCGGCGCTGGCCGGGCTTGTCGCCGGCGGACAGATCGCGCTCGCCGCCGCGGGGACGGCGCTGTTCGCACTGCGGACCTCCAACGGGGCGCTCGCCGGCATGACGACCGCGGGTGCCCGGCTCTTCCGCACGAGCCTGTACCTGGAGGACTGGACCGCCTTCCTCACGCAGGCCCGTACACACCGCTCCCGCCGCGGCACCTGCGCGGTCCCGGACGCCGGACCGGACATCATCAGCACCCGCGACCTGTCCTTCACCTACCCAGGCACCACCACGCCGGCCGTCAACGGCATCGACCTGGACATCAAGCGCGGCGAGGTCATCGCGCTCGTCGGCGAGAACGGATCCGGCAAGACCACCCTGGCCCACCTGCTGACCGGCCTGTACCTGCCCACGTCCGGGACGGTCACTTGGGACGGAACCGACCTCGCGGACGCCGACCCGGCCACGGTGTGGGCGCGGCTCGCGATGGTCCCGCAGGACTACACGCGCTGGCCGCTGACCGTACGGGAGAACATCACCCTGGGCACCCCCAGGCCCGGCGGGGACACCGACGTTCATGCCGCAGCGGACGCCGCCGGCGCCACCGCGGCGATCAGCGGGCTGCCGGCGGGGCTGGACACCTCACTCGCCCGGTCCTGGTGGGGCGGCCACGACCTGTCCGGCGGACAGTGGCAACGCCTCGCCATCGCGCGAGCCTTCCACCGTTCCGCCCCCGTACACATCCTCGACGAGCCCACCGCCGCGCTCGATGCCCGGGCCGAACACCAGATCTTCAGCCGGCTCCGGACCCTGGCCGCAGGCAGCACCGCCCTGTTCATCACCCACCGCTTGGCCAACGCCCGCGTTGCCGACCGCGTCATCGTCATGGACAAAGGCCGCATCATCGAATCCGGAACGTACCGGGAACTGCTCCGCGCCGACGGACTCTTCGACGAACTCCACCGGCTTCAGAGCGACGACCAGGAGGAGGACGTCAGGTCCGTGCTTGCAGCGCCGGGCTCGCGATGAGCGCCCGCAGGCCATCCTTCGCCTCCGGCCGGCGTTGCATGAGATGGACCGTGGCGAACGTCGAGTCCTGCGTCGTACGGACCGGTTCCCATCCGTCACGGTCCCGGAACAGCTCCATGACCGCGCGGCTGCGTACGAGGCAACGGATCCACTGAACTTCGGGATGCAGCCGCGCCACGCGGTCGCTGATCGCCCATGTCATGAGCCGGCCGAGGTGATCACTGCGATAGCGAGGCGCGGCGTGCGTGTAGAGCAGCATGACGGTCATCGCGCGCTCCGCCCGCTCCGCCGCGGTCCAGCCGGGAATGGCAGGGGTCCGGTCGACGAGGACTAGGTCCTGTCCGGCGGATCATGTGACCTTCTGACCGGTCGCTCGTTGGTTCGGGTATGGGTCGGGGGGATTTGATGAACCGCGAGTGGTCGTTGCTGGAGCCGCATCTGCCATCTCTGGGTGGCCGGGGCGGCCGGTGGAACGACCACCGCACCGTGGTCAACGGGATCCTCTTCCGGGTCCGGACCGGTGTCCCGTGGCGTGACCTGCCGGAACGCTATGGCTCGTGGAAGACCGTCTATGAACGGCATCGCCGCTGGTCGGCGGACGGTACCTGGGACCGGATCCTGCACGCGGTCCAGGCCGACGCCGACCTGGCCGGGCGGATCGACTGGTCGATGATCGGCATCGACTCGACGTCCTGCCGGGCCCATCAGCACGCGGCCGGCGCCCGCAAGGCCCGTCCGCGGATCCCGAAAAAAGGACGACGCCCCGGCACCACCGCCCCGACGAGGGACTCGGACGGTCCCGGGGCGGCCTGACCTGCAAGATCCACCTCGCCGGCGAAGGCGGTTGCCGCCCCATGGCCCTCCTGCTCACGCCGGGTCAGTGGGGCGACGCCCCGCAGATGGTCGAGGTCCTGGACCGAATCCGGGTCCCCCGGCCACGGGGCGGACGCCCCCGAACCAGGCCCGACCACGTCAGCGGCGACAAGGCATACAGCTCCCGCCGAAACCGCCGCTACCTGCGAAGACGCCACATCCGGCACACGATCCCGGAACCGAAGGACCAGCGGGCCAACCGCCAACGCAGAGGCAGCAGCGGTGGCAGACCCGCCGGCTTCGACCGCGACCGCTACCGGCGCCGCAACGAGGTCGAGCGGACCATCAACCGGCTCAAGAACTCCCGCGCGGTCGCCACTCGTTACGACAAGCGGGCCTACGTCTTCCACGGCACCGTCACCGCCGCCGCGATCCGACTCTGGCTCCGCCAGTGATCCGCCGGACAGGACCTAGGGCGCCGAGCAGCGTGCCGTCCTCCAGGAGGAGCATCACCTGTGGGCCCTTCGGCGACTGCCCGATCAGCCCCAGAAGCGCATGGTCCCGGCTGACGGGGAAGCCCCGTTCCCGCAGCCAGCTCTGCCGCGCGTCCATGAGCTGGGCGAGATCCTCCGCATCGTCGTGGGTGGCCGGCCGTATCTCGTACGGGGGGTTCCAGGGCGGTGCCGGTGGCAAAACAGCTCTCTCTCAAGGTTGGTGGGGGCCCGGGGCCGCCGCCGCGGTGAGGCGACGGCGGCCCGGTGGCTCGCCTGCCGCCGGGTGGATAGGGGGCCCGGCGGTACGTGGCGAGCGCTCGCCACGGAAGGCGCCGTTGGCCCGGCACTTCCTTCGGTAGCGGCCCTGCGCAGGCTCGTCCCGCCTGAGGAAAGGTCAGACGAGACGAGCGAAGTCGTGTTCCAGGAGGGTGCATCCCGGCGCGGGGTGCCATGCTTCGCGCGCGGGGAGGTCGCGGAGTCGCCTGCCTCGCGCCGGGATGCGTCGCCTCGGCGGACCGGGCCCCATGGCATCCGGTCGGCCGAGCGACAGTCAGGTCACGCGGACCGTCACGTAGGTTCGGCACCGACGATCGAGCGGGGACAGCAGCCCGTCGTCCCGGAGTCCGTTCTCGCCCGGCTTCCAACGGCCGTCCGTGATTCGCGCCGACAGATCCGCGGCGACGTCCAGCACGGCCTGCCGCATCGCCGGTGACGCGCTCACAGAAGTTCCCCCAGATCAGTGATCGTGATCCCGCGCAGCTTGCGGACGAGACTCGTGGCGAGCACCCACCGGATCGCCTCAGCATCCCGGTAGGGCACCGCCTCGGCCGACGTGTCGTCCTGCCCCGGCACCTCCATCACCGCACCCGACGAGTGCAGGAAGTACCGAGTGCCGAGTACCCCGTGCAGCCGGGTCTCCGCAGCGCGGAGCACCACGTGCCCCTCTACGAGAGGAGGACACCGCTTGACTGCCTCCTGGGCGTGCACGGCGCAAACCGGCGGCTGGGCCGTCTCGTGTCCCTCGAACATCTCAGGACGCAGAAGTCCGGTGACCCCCTCGGGTGCCTGAGCGAGATACAGATAGCCCGCGTCCGTACGGTCCGCTCGACCACCGCAGACCTGGCAGCGCTGGAGCAGCATGCACCGCCGTTGCCGTACCGGATGGACATAGGCCCACCGCGGCGCGCCCACCGGCCGCCCGTCACGATCGAGCTGCTGTGGGATACGCGCCCAGAGCACGCCGCGTACATCCCGGTCCTCCCGGCTTTCCCAGAGATACCGGATGCCGAGGCGGCCCGGCCTCACAACGAGCTGTGCTGTAGGGGCAAGCTCTTCGGAAGGCTCTTCCCCGTGGCGGAGGGTGATGTACGGGATCGTCATCCGCGAGCGCGGTAACGCCTCAGCCATGAGCGCTTTCCTCCTGGTGGGAGTCGATTCGGGCGAGCATCTCGCGGGCGGCTCCGGCGAGCCGTACGACGATTCCGTACGTAGGGGGGATCACCTCACAGCGGCGGAGCAGATCCGTTGCCGCCAGGGAGAGTTCGTACGCGGTCGGCCATCCGTGGACGGCGGGGGACTGCACGAACGGAATGAGGTGCTGCACGTACCGGCGCATCGTGAGGAAAAGGGTCTCCAGCTCCTCCGGGTCCACCGCGAGCGCCTTGCCCCCAAGGACCACGCTGCTGGCGTGCCGGATCTCGTCAAGCGTCGGCTCCGGCTCCGGCTCGGTGAGGAGAACACGACGGAGCCCCTCCAGCAGCCGCCGGAGCAGTACCTCATCGTCCGCCGCCCGGGACGTCCGGTGGGGCGGCCTCAGGTTGAGCATCGTCGGCAAGCCGTCGTCGGGAAGGCTGCGCGCCCGTTGCGCGCCGGCGAGAGCGTCGGTTACGGGCATCAGGCTGCCGCCGGCCGTACCGGGAGTTCACACCATGTGGCCGTCCCGTCCTTGGTGACACCCCACTGGCCGCCGCACTCGCCGACGAGGTAGTCCACGATCAGGAGTCCGCGGCCCGACGTGGCGCCCCAGCCGGGATCACCCGTCCGGGGAAGGTCCGCCGAGCCGTCCCAGACCTCCAGCCATATGGAGCCCCAGGTACGCCACATCCGCAGCCGAACCTCGTTGCCCGCCCCGTACTTGACGGCGTTCGTCACCAGCTCGCTGACCAGGATCCCCACGGCATCCGTCAGGTGGGACAGTCCCCACTGGGCGATCTGCTGCGTGCACGTCCGCCGCATGTCGCCCGGAAGCTGGGCGTCCTCCGCCGTCATGCCCTCGCTGCCAACGTGAGCCGTTCCACAGACCAGGTCGCACCCCCGAAGAACCCCCGTGCGGGCGGCCTGTTCGCGCAGGTGCGCCCTGTAATGGTGGGTCAGGGACATGGTGGTCCTCCGCAGAAAATGGGGGTACGGCAGACAGCCGGCATCCCTCATCCGGGGCCGGTCTCGCATCGGAGTCCGCTTTTCGCGTTGACTCAACTACCCTCATGCATGTGCGACTTACTGTGCAAGCGCATCGGCTGGCGCACAGAAATTGGCAATTGCCTGAGTACCAACAGGGTCTTGTCCGAGGGGGTACAGAGGGTGGGACACTCGGGGACACGACCCGCGCCAACACCACACAGAAGGCTTGTTGAACACCCACAGGAAGGAACCGCAAGGTGGCAGCGCGGAGAGGGCCGACGTACCGTCGGCGAGAACTGGGCAAGGAACTTCGCAAGCTCAGGGAGAAGCGCGGACTGACGATCCAGGAAGCCGCGGCCCATCTGGGGTTCTCGCACACGAAGCTGGCGCGCGTGGAAATAGGAGAGAACGATCTACCGAGGGTGAGCGACCTCGAAGGATTGATGGATCTCTACGGGCTCGATGCCAAGGACGACCGGGAGACCCTGCTCCAGCTGCACCGCGAGTCGCTGAGCAAGGAGCCGTGGACTCCGTACAAGCACTTCATGCCATCGAAGATGCCGACGTACCGAGGACTTGAGCTGGACTCCAACGTCATGCGGTCGTTTCAACCCCACGTCGTCTTCGGGCTCTTGCAGACCGAAAATTACTCGCGCGCTCTGTATCTGAGTGCTAAGCCAGTGGATGAGACCACCACCGAGTATGTGGAGACGAATGTCCAGCTGCGGATGGAGCGCAAGGAGCTGATCACCCGAACCGACAACCCGCTGGAGCTGCGTGTGATCATGGATGAGGCGGCCGTGCGGTGCATGGTCGGCGGGCCTGATGTGATGCGCGAGCAGTACGACGAGATCATCGACCTGGCCCGTCTGGAGAACGTGACCGTCCAGATCCTCCCGCACCGAGTGCTGAGCTACAGGGCCGAAAGTAACTTCGCGATCCTCGGATTTCCCGACGACCTGGCACCGATCGTTCAGGTGGACATGCCCAACACGATCTCCGTCTCGGACGACACCCGCGATGTGCAGGCATACACCCGCCGTTTCGACGCCATGCGGGAGAGCGCTTCGGCGCCGGCCGAGACAGCCAGTCTCCTGAACCAACTAGCAAGAGAGTGGACATAGCCATCAACACACACCCGGCTGCGTCAGCCGAAGCAGCAATCTGGTTCAAGTCCTCCTACAGCAACGCCACGGGCGGATCGTGCGTGGAAGTCGCGGACCTCACAGCCGCGGTCGGCATCCGAGACTCGAAGGACACGTCCAGAACCCCTGTGGTGGTTCCCATGGCCGCATGGGCCGCCTTCGTGGATCTGGTCGCCGCAGACTGATCCGTACAAACCGAGCGGGGCCCTCCTCACCCTTAGAGAGGAGGGCCCCGTTCCGTCATTCCTGCCACACCAGCCTCGCGCATAATCATCCGAGTGGCCAGAGCCCGCCGTGACGGCGGTGAGCAAGGCCATGGTGAGCATGCGCATGGTGGTGTGCCGGTGCCACGTCCACCACTTGCGTACTTCCTGCTCGTTCAATCCGGCAGCGGCTGGGGGCAACATCATCGAGACCGGCGCCGACTTTTACCGCCTCGCCACCACCTGCGCCCGCGCCGAGCAGCAAGTCGCTGCTGGCTGATCACCGAGGTGGGGCCGTTCGCTGGTGCCGCCCTCAGCTCTAGCTCTTGCCGAGGTTCCCGAAGACGCGCGACACCCACTGATCGAGCTGGGTGCCGAAGGCCGCTGCGGATGTGATGTCGAACGCCGGTATCGGTCCGCCGTCGTCGAGGCCGTCGAAGTAGTCCACGTCAGCCCAGCCGCCCCGGAACAGCACCACGGACAGCCCGGCGTCCCCCAGGTCGGAGACGAGCACGCCGACGGAGTCAGGATCACGCACGAGAGTTCTGTCAATCTCAAACCGCTGAGGCCACGGCGCAGTTTCGTCCCGCCATGTCACCTGCCCCACCTTGAGACCGGCCGCCAGCCATCGAGCAGCCCGCTCAGCGATTACTGCGGCTGCCTGATCAAGATCGATGACGCGCTCCATGAGCGGATCATGCCCCACTCCCACGCACCGTTCCACTGACTTCCACACGCCCTCCGGTCGGACCGCACACCACCGAGCCGACTCCGGTGCTCTCAATTCTCAGCGACATCTTCAGAGGGTCCTGCCATCAACCGCTCTCGGAAGCTGTCCGTTGGCATCGAACCCAGTCGTTTTGCCATCGAACCGAGCCCTGCCGAATCCGGCATGCCCCGCCCGCCAAGAGCTGACGATCTATAGACCGCTACGTCGTTGCTATAGACAACCCAGATCTCAGTCCGCAACGCTACCTATAGCAATCGATAGAGACCACATAGAGTGCTGTGGAAGGTTCTTGTGCGAATCACCATTGAAGGCGCGAGCGAGGAGTTCGAGCGCAAACTGCTCGACCTGCTCGCCGAGCATCGAAACGAACTGGCCGTCTCCATCGACACCGCATGGGACGTCGACAGGGCGATGGGCTTCCTGAACACACTCAATGAGGATGCCCGCCTGTTCGTGCGTCTGGTCGTAGAGTCCGACGGCCATCTGGAAGCCACCGTGCTGCGCGAGGCATTCCCGCGCGGGCTACGCGGCCCCACCGTGGCCCTGACCTACGCCCTCAAGCGCGGCGTCAAGCACGGTTGGTGGCCCGAAGGCACCGAGGCGCCGGTCACTGTGGTCTACGGCGGCGGCCCACAGGACGGATGGCGGCAGGCATCGGCCTACGGGATGTCCGGTGAGGTTCTGCCCGTCTTCCGCGCCGCCCTCGCCCGCTACAACGCCACCACATCCCGGCCCCCTTGGGACGAGGAGGCACCGTCCGCGTTCGCCTTGCATCCAGGCTGGGCAGCCGACGCTGACGCACCGAGGGCGCTGTACGACGATCCGCCGACCGCACCCAACTTCCCGGACGAAAGAGCAAGATGAACGGGGGTTGCGCGGCTAACCCCCACCTGCCGCATAGTCGGCGCGGCCCGTCGCAGCGGCGGGCCGTACCCGACTCGCAGGAGTGATGCCGCCATGTCCGCGCTCTTCGACAAGTTCCTGATTCCGACTGCAGTGGGTCTGATCGTCACCACTCTCGCCACCGCAGTCGGCTGGCTCTATCGGCGTCGCCGGACCGCCCCGACACCTCCCCGCGTGCTGCGCCGCTTCAGTCTGCTGGGCACCATCGGCGCCGACGGCACTCCTCTGCACTTCGAGACCACCCGGGCCCCCGGCAGCGTCATCACCCGCCGGGTCGGCAGCCTGTCCCAACGCTTCGAGCTGACCGATGCCCCGCTCGGCGACGGCACGTACGCCGCCGAACCCCTCGACCATCTGTAGGACGACCAGAGCATGGAGTGTGTGACCGCAAGCGCCCTCGGGCTGGGCCGCCCACCAGCACTTTCACCGCACGCGACTAGGTCCACAACCACAGCCAGCCGGAACGGCTGTGTTCGCTGTCAAACGACTGGATTGGATGTCAGAGGACAGAAGCCACTGACAAACGCTCTCCGGTCTCACCCACGCAGGCATTCAATCCGACCTGGCAGCGGACGAGTTCGCCGGTCATCGCGTGGCCCCTGGGGGCCGAACCTCACCAGCGGTCAGGACGAAACTCAGACTCGCGGAGCTGTGCCGCTCCCGGGGCGGTTCGGGGCGTTACGGGGATGTGGCCCTGCCGGGCTCAGCGGACGGCGACCAGGACGCTGTCGTCGCCGCACTGCCAAACGGTGGTGGCGGTGGTGAAGCCGGCTTCGTACAGGAGGCGGATCTGTTCGGCGGTGGTCAGGTCGTGGGGCTCGGTGAAGGTGCGGTCCGCGATCGGGGAACGGGAGCGGGCTTGAGCAAGGGGTGCCAGTTCCGGGGCGGACAGGACGGTCCTCCACCAGTTGTCCCAGTCCTCGCAGCCGTGGCGCCCCGTGCGGTGCGCGCGCCGCGCGCGCAACTGGCGGGCGAGTTGGAGCAGAGCGGGGTCAGCGGTGGGAGCGCGGTTGTCGGCGTCGACCAGGATCCCTCCGGGGCGCAGGCGCTCGGCCAGGGTGCGGTAGAGCGCGCTGAGTTCGTCGGGAGTCAGCCAGTGCAGGGCGGTGGAGGAGACCGCCGCGTCCCAGGACGCGTGTGGGCCCACCTCGTCGGCCCACACGGGCGTGGTGAGGTCGCGGTACAGGAGCCGCGCGGTGGTGCCGGTGACGGCCTCCTCGGCGAGGCCCAGGAGGAGTGGATCGGCGTCCACGCCGACGACGTCGGCGTGCGGGAAGGCGTGGGCGAGGCGGGCGGTGAGTGATCCGGTGCCGCAGCCCAGGTCCACCAGGCGAGGCTTGGGCGCTTGGGGCTGTTCGAGGTGCCAGCCAACGGTGTCGACGACGACCTGGAAGCGCTCCTCCCGGTCGGGGCTGTAGCGCTCCTGCTGACGGTCCCACCGCCGGAGCCAGGTACGGGCGGTCTCACCGAGCATGTTCGCCTCTTCCCATTCGTGGGCGTGCGGTCCGGCTGTTCACCGCGGCCAGACACATGACTCACCGGCGCATGCGAAGGAAAGGGTCGCAGACCGTACGCGGCCCTGAGTAGTAGGCAGTAGGCGACGAGTTTCGAACGGGTCAGATGCGACTGCCTCGTGAACATGTATGCCCGTGGCCACCCGAGTCCCCGACGCGTCAGCCAACGTTCGTCCCGTCACGACGCCTGGCGCGCACTCCCGGCGCGCCGGCCGAAACCCAGGTACATCCAGTACGAGGGCCCGGGCCGGCACGCCGAGAGCACACACCGTACGCCGCTCCCTATCGGGAAAGCGCTGCCTGACGCGGGACTAGATCGCCGGAGGCTCGGAGCTAATGAGATCCGTGCATCGTGAAACGTGCAGGTGAGGTGGGCTGGTGTGCGGGCGAGTTGCCGTGCTCGTGCCGGTCGGCGGCGGGTGTCCATAGTGAAGATCGTCTGCCCTGTCGGCTGAGGCGGTTCTCGGGTTCCGCTGCGCTCGTCTCGGGACCGCTCCTACGATCCGTGACCGGAGCGGTACGCGGTGAGATCGCGGGAGGGTGCAGGGTATGGGAGACCTGGAGCGGATCACCGCTCGCCGGAGCGAACTGGACTCGCTCGCCGAGGAGTTGGCCAGGCAGCAGCATGAAGTCCAGGCCGAGCGGGAGGAACTGCTGGTCGCCGAGCGGGTCCTGAACCGGCTGGCCGAGCAGGACCGGGCCGAAGCGGAAAGCGCCGTGGCCTCCTCCCCGGCGCCCGCCCGGGTGGCGGGAAGGGCGGTCCTGCTGATCCCGCACCGCGGCGAGGGCCTCGACGAGGCCGCACTGCCCGGCGATTACTGCAAGATCCTGGCGATCGTACGGGCCGCGGACCGGCCGGTGCAGGTCAGGACGGTGGGCGAGGAACTGGGACTTGATACGGCAGTGCGCGGGAAGCTGGAACCGCTGCGCGCGAAGATGACCAGGCTCGCCGATCGCGGCTGGCTGCACAAACGGCCCGACGGACGGTTCACCGCACGCCGGTAGCCACACCGGGACGGAGAGTCGGGGCGTAACCGGCGTGCCCCGACGGCAGTTGACGTGTTTCGTGAAGAACAACACCAGCCCCGTCGAGGGCCCTGACGGCCTTGTCTACACCGCCCGCCTGCCGCTGTCGAGCGCCACCCTGAACTACCTCGCCACCGTGATACGCGGCCACTTGAAGAAGATCGGTTCGCGGTGGCGGGCCCTGCCCGCGGGGAAGATCGCCGGCATCGTGCTGGCGGTGCTGCGCTGTGACCAGCGGCCCGGTGACCTCGCCGGCGGGAACGCAGTGCACCGCACCACCATCACCCGGTGGGTGCGGGAGGCCGTCGGCCTGCTCGCCGCCCGCGCCCCGCGCCTGGACCGCGCACTCAAGAAGATCGCCCGAACGGGTGGCGGGGTGGTTCTGCTCGACGGCACCCTGATACGGACCCGGCGGCGCACCGGCACGGCGAACCGGAAGAACTACTCCGGCAAGCACAAATGCCATGGCCTGCTGGTGATCGCGCTCACCGACGACCGGGGCCGCCTGCTGTGGCTCTCGGCGGCCCGCCCCGAACGATCTTCGGAGATCACCGCCTGCCGCCACGACCAGCTCACCGCGAAACTGCGGGCGGCCGGGCTCGGCGCCATCGCCGACCTGGGCTTCGTCGGCCTCGACGACAGCGGCCCGGACACCGACCCGACGGTGATCACCGGCTACAAGGCCGCCCGTAACCGGCCCCTGACCCGAGGGCAGAAACTGTCCAACAAGGCACTGGCCGCTGTCCGGGCGCCGGTCGAGCACGGCTTCGCCCATCTCAAGAACTGGCGGGTCCTCGGCAAGGTCCGCACCGACCCGAAGTGGGCGACCATCCTGGTCAGGGCCCTGCTGGTCCTGACGAACCGCGAAGTCTCCCGATGACCGACGATCTTCACCGAAGTCATCCACCCGCGACCGGCACGAGTATCGCGAACCCCGCGCACACCAGACCCGCGACCTGCAACTTCACGATGCACACTGCTCAATGGTGACGGGCTCCGTTCCGTACGTGGCCATCGCGTCACGGTGGGTCGGCCGTCGCGGTTCTGCCTTTGCATAGTTCGGATCGTCCGTGAAAGGCGCCCACTCGGATAGATTCTGTCCTGTGTGCTCCGCGAAAATCTCCTCCGCGCGAGCCACGGGCAGAGGCATCGTGCCGTACGGCTGTACCGAGAACCCGGTACGGACTTGACCGTACAGGTGCAGCTGATCGACAGCAGCCACTCCGGCGTCGAAGTCCGGCACATCGTCTGGAGGCAGGAGGCCGAACGCGTCGTCCGACCATTCCCAACCGAGGTCGAGCAGGACGGTCTGTGCCTCTGTCTGTTGCCAATCGCTTCGGGCGACCAGTCCGTGATCGGGGTCCATCGAGAAGACCATGTTGGGGTTCTTCATCATCGAGCGCCCCCCTCGACTCGTCCCGCCGGCCCCGGCACTGTGGCGTGTTGCTGAGCAGTAGTGGGCCAGGCTGCGAGCTGGAAGCGCGCAGGACGGTCCTCGTGCTTGCCGACGCGGCATTCGTCGCCCGCCTTGCCCAGGGTCTTGTTCATCCGGGTCAGGAACCGGTCGTACTGCTCGTGCCAGATCACGGACGAGCCCGCCTCCGTATACGCGTCTCCTCTGGCGAAGGCCAAGGCAGAGATTTCATACGCCAGGCCCTCGTGCTGAGACCAGCAAGGCGGAATGACGTCCTGCGGTTGCCAGGCGTACCGCCCGTTCAGCCATCGGCACACGGAGTCCAGCCACGCTGGCATCGGCTCGGTCAGCTCCGCAGTCAGGGCTCCCAGGTCCCATGGGGCGGGGCCGTCCATTACGGCTGTCTTCGTGCTCCGTGCCGCGATGTATTCCAGGATCAGTGCGGGTGGCTCGGGAAACGGCTCGAAGGCGGAAAGGGTGTTATTCATGCGGTAGTTGCTCCTTCGCGCTTTGCCCACGCGGCGGCGTGGGCCTCGATCTGGTTTCTCCTGTCCGCGGTTTGCCGGGCTCGCTCCGCTTCGTTGGCGACTCGCAGCTCGCGAACGTGGCCCTCGATCTCGGTCCACGACTCCCACGTCCACATGCCGTCGAGTCTGGTGACGATCGGCGGGAGGTTGTCGGCGAGGACGAGGGCGTGGCCCTCGGGCAGGCCCCTGATCTCGTCTCCTCGAAGGACGGGTTCGAGCGCCATGTGCGTAGCCGTCGAGTGGCCACCGCGGTCCCCGCCGGACGTGGTTTTCGTCGTGCGCTCCCGTTCGACCTGACCGCACAGGTCGGACATGCCCTTCAGGAAGTCGGGGTCCTTGTCCCCGGGCAGGACGATGACGTTGTTGGTGAAGGCCGCCAGCTCCTTGGCGGTGTCCTCACCGAAGCGGGCACGAGCCGACGCCCACGCCTGGAGGCCGTAGACGACCGTGATGCCACGGCCCCGGCCGTCGGCCACGCGCTGGCGGAGGCTGGGAATCGGCGCGATGTTCGGCGCCTCGTCCAGGGCCGCGAGGAGAGGCGGGTCGAGTCGGCCGGCCGGGGAGGCGAGGGCGTGTGCCTCCGCGAGGTCCAGAAGGTCTTCGGCTATCGCGGTGGTCAGCGGCGCGACGCTGTTCACCTCCGAGTCCTTGCCGAGCAGGTAGAGGGTGCCCCCGGAGTCGAGGAACGCGCCGAAGTCCGTGGGGTCCTCTCCGTCTCCCTGGAGGGCGTTGATCACCGACTGGTGCATGAAGGGTTCGAGAGCGGCATCGAGGGTGCTGGCCGTGTTGCCGACGGTGCGGCTGTCGCCGGTGGTGGCCGTGCGAAGCGTGTCCGCCCAGCCGGGGCCGGCGCCCGGATGAGCGTTGAGGATGCCGAGAGGAGCCGGGTCGGTCAGCTTGCGGGCCCACCGCAGCACCCAGTCGAGAGACGCTCCGTCGAGGGCCGCGGCGTGGAAGAAGGCAGCGAGGATCTTGGAAGCCTGCCCCTTGTAGAAGGCGCTGCCCTCACTGGACTGAGCCGCACCGTTGGGGGTGCGCGAGCCCGCGACGAACGCTTTGGCCCTCATCATCGCGACTTCCGTTTCGGATGCGCCGTTGATCGGCGTCCACCGGAAACGCGGGAGGCTCGGAGCGATGTGCTGCGGGTCGAAGACCGCGACGGGACGGCCGTCCCGTCGGCGCGCGTCGAGGGTCAGTGCGACCAGATCGGGCTTGGTCGAGGTGGCGAGGACCGGTCCGGCCCAGTTGCGGACGAGCGGGGCGAAGAACCGCAGGGTTTTTCCGCTGCCCATGGGGCCGATGACCCGGCATGCCTAGTCGGCACGGGACCACAGCTCGACGCCCTTGGGGCGTTGCGAGGTTCCCAGCGAATAGCCGAAGTCGTGAGGATCGAGGGGGTGGCGCATGACGTGCTCCGGAACGATGAGGGGCGAGGAAGGAGAGAGCGGAGGGGTGGGTCAGCGTTCGGCGGACCGGTTCTTCGTGAGGTCCACCGCCGGGATACGGGTGAGCTGGTCCCCGCTCTGGGTGAGGGATGGACGGATCTCCGTGGCCTTCAGGACCGCCCTGGCAGACAGATGGCGCTTGAGCTGTGCCTTGGTGGCGAATCCGGCGTTGCGGCGGGCCCGGTTGGTCAGATGCCAGACCGTGGCCAGGGCCACCGCGCACACAGCGGTCAGCGCGTACAGGACCAGGGACGTCCCGCCGGGCATGACGTCCACTACCCGGTCCTCCGGGCGACGCGGGCCGCGAGGTAGCGCATCCGCCGGCCGCAGAGCCGGGACAGCGATGCGTCCGGCCCGGCACAGCGCGGCGGGGCCGTGTGGAAGGCGCTGTGCAGGTCTTCCGCCGCGCGCCAGATGTGGGTGACGGCCGTACGGACGCGGCCACCGGCAGCCGAGTATTCGCCGTGGTCCAGCGCGGTGGCCAGCGCCTTTGTGCGGCGGGCGAGAGCGAGGGCATCCGCGTGCAGCTGGTCGATCTGCTGCCGTACCGCGCGCTCGTCGCCCTGGAGGGCGGTCTTTTCGGTGGTGGTGGCGGAGAGGCTGCGATGGTTGTTCATGCGGTGTCCGGGGAGGTGCTGGTCAGGTCGGTCATCGAGCCGGAGGAGAAGCACAGGTGCTGTTCGGCTTCGACCAGGAGGTGCTGGACGCCGGGGTAGATGACCTCTCCGACCTTCCACAGCGCGATTCCCCGTCGCAGACGCGTGATGTGCTCCGCTGTCCAGGACGGCAGGCCCAGCCGGGCCACGGTGGCTTCCGCCTCGGATTTCTTCTGGGAGTAGATGACGATGGTGTCGGCCATTTTCAGGGCTGCTTGGGTCTCCGGGCTGTCGTCGATGTCCGACAGGTGGTGGACGATGAAGATGCAGCTCAGCCCGTAGCCACGGGCGAACTTCAGGAACTTCTCCAGCAGGCTGGCCAGTTGGGGAGTTCCGAGGACGTGCCATGCCTCTTCGCAGACGAGGATGCGCTTGCGCTGGGTGTAGCGGCGGCAGCCCGATGACGGATTCGGGCCCAGCTCCCAGGCGCCGGAGTTCGCGTCGACCACGATGCGTTCGTGCAGGCTCGGCTCCGTACCGCACTCGCACAGCGGGCGCAGCCAGACCTCTTCGAGGAAGACGCTGATGACGGCCACGAGGATGGTCATTGCGACGCCGCCGGACGGGACTTTGGTCAGGTCGAAGACGATCATGTCGGCGTCCAGGTCGACACCGAGGCTGGTCGGTCCGTCGAGCATGCCGGTGAGGTCGCCGGTCGCGTCCTGTTCGCTTCCGCAGAGCCGGTCCAGTACGTACGACGCCTCCAGGCCGTCGCCGAGGAGTTCGTCCCGCGTCCGCTGCTTCGCTGTCGCGTCGGATTCCTCCGGTGACCGGAGCGCGGCGGCGACGTCCGCGAGGACCGGCGTACGGCCGAGACCGCTCGCCCGCCGGTGGGCCCGGCGGATGGCGATACGCAGGGCGGAGCCGGCGAACTCGTCCAGGGGCTTGTCGAGGCCGAGTTCTACGATCGTCCGTACCAGCTCGATCTGGCGCTTGCCCGCGATGGCGGGGTCCATCGGGTTGATGCAGGAGGCTGCGGGTCCGCCGCCCGGGGTGAACTTCACCGGGGCCTTGCCGGTCAGCGAGCGGCCGAGCGCGGCCCACTCGCCCTCTTCCCGTTCCTTCTGCTCCTTGGTGTCGAGCACGACGACCTGACGGCCGAGGCGGATCTGCCGGGCGGTGTAGGTCTTGGTGAGCGCCGATTTTCCCCGGCCGGTGTCGCCCATCACGATCATGTTTCCGCCGGGCAGGCCGTCGCCGAAGGCCGAGAACGGGCAGTAGATGAACGCCTTCCCGCTGTACAGCTCCCGGCCGATGATCGCGCCCGCGGTGCCGAGAGTCGGCGGCGCGATGGGCAGGTAGAGGGCCTGGCTGGTGGTGGTTTCGGTGTGGAGGGGGCGCCGTACGGTCTCGTGCACCGGTGTGAGCGGCGTGAGCGGGGTGAAGTCGAGCAGGTTGGTCGTCGTCACTTGATGCCTCCGGCGAAGGGGAGTGTGGTGGCGAAGGCCCGCGCGTGTTCGAGGTCGAGCCACTCGATGCGCAGGTGGGCGTTGCGGGCGCGGGAGGCGGTCGTACGTTTCGTACGGTCCAAAGCCTCCCGGCTGCGCGCCGAGACGGTGAGGTAGCCGACGACGGCGGAGCCGGCCGCGCCCGAGGTGGCCAGGGCCATGCCGCGCGAGCCGGTGGCGGTGGCGGCGATCATGTCGCGCGGGTCGACGTTCTTGCCGCGGCGGCGGTCGCGCAGCAGCTCGGCCTGGTTGTTGGTGTCCTCGGCGAGCATGCGTTCCACGGCCTTGTCGTTCGGCTCCAGGGCCTGGGTGATCGCGATCGTCCTGATGACGTCGGGCATTCCGATCAGCAGCGGGGAGAGGAAGTCGGGTCCGACGGGGGTGGTCGGCCAAGCGGTGACGGCGGCCGTCGCGTGGTACCAGCTCTCGGTGGATCCGGCGGCGCGCGTCGCGACGTACTCCCCGTTCCGGACGTCGACGTTGCGCGGGAACGCGTGCGCCTGCGGGAGGCCGGTGTCCCAGATGGCGTGGTCGGGGTCGTACGTGTTGCGGATGAACGCGGTCATCCGGCCCTCGTCCAGCGGGGCGATCACGGAGAGGTCGGCGTCCTCGCAGCGGGCCCACAGCTCTTCCAGGTACGCGGCCATCGCGGCGGCGATACCGTCGTCACCGGCGCCCCGGGCCGCGCCGTCCGCCGCGAGGTCGCGGGTGAACTTGGCGTGGATGGTGACGTAGTAGCGGTGTTCCTCGGCCGAGGTGGAGATGGCGTTGGCGAGTGTGTCGTACGAGTCCTTGAGCCATGGCGGGACGTCGGCCGTGGCCGCGGACTCGTCGCGCTGGGCGATGAACCGCTGGTGGGCGTGCGGGTCGCTCTTCATCTGGCGGGCGAGGACCTGGATCCGCTTGACGGGGTGCTCTTCGACGTTGCCGAAGGCGTCGAGCAGTTCGCCCCACCGCTCCAGCGCGACGACCTGCTCGCCAACTTCCTTGCCGCCGAGGCCGGGTGAGGCGATTTCCAGGGTGGCGGTGACGCAGCGGGCTTCGGGCTGGAGTACGACGACGGCGTGCCGGCCGCGTACGGTCACCGGCACCCACGTCATCCCGGCGATGCCCTCCGGCGCGGTGAGGGCGCCGTCCGGCGGCGTACCGTCGCGGCGCACACCGGCCTCGACGGCGGGGGACACCCACACGCCGCCGGTACGGGCGAGCGCGCGGCGGTGGTAGCGCTTGATCCGCCACCAGCGGTAGACGGTACGGCGCTGGGACGTGCCGCGCGGGCGGTACGGGGCGTAGACGACGAGGAGCGCGAGGACGACGGGCAGGACGAGGCCGGCGGTGGCGAGCGCCGTGGCGCCGCTGAAGGCGTAGCCGAGCAGGATGCCGGTGGCCGCGCCGCCGCCGAGGAGGACTTGTTCGCCGAGGTCGCGGCGGCCGACCAGGCCGGTGGGGCGGTGCTTTCCGAACTGGTATGTGCGAGCGGACATGGGCGGGTCACTGGTCCTTGCTGGGGTTCGGCGGTGATGGCGGGCCCGGCGCGATCGATGGCCCTGAGCTGGGAGGGGAAGTGGGGCTGTTACCGCCGACGACCGGACCCGATCCGGCGCCTTGGCCGCGAGCTACGGTCGGTGCCGCGGTGTCCCCGCCCTGCTTCGGCTCGGGACCGCCGGTCGCGGCGTCGGGACCCTGGGCTCCGGGGGCGCTCGTGGCCTTGTCCTTCGCCAGGTCGACACCCGCCTTGACGGCGGCGGTGACCGGTTCGGCCGCAGCGACGGCACCGCTTCCGGCGGCTCCCGCACCAGCGCCTGCACCAGCTCCGGCTCCGGTTCCTGCTCCGGCTGCCTTGGTGCTCGCCGTACCGGCCTGCCCACCGACGGTGGCGGACGGCGACGCCGCCTTGCCACCCGCCGAGGGAGCCACCCCCGTACCGCCGGCCGACCTTCCGCCGCCCACCAACGCGTCCTGTACGTGCATGCCGAGAGCGCGGTTCGTGTGTGCGGCCGGGCCGTCGACCACGGAGGCCGGGCCGGAGGACTGGGCGCTCTTCCGGTCGTGGTGGAGCTGCGCCATCTCATCCCCGAAGGCGGGGACCCACTTGTAGAGCGTGGCGGAGGCGAACACCGCGAGCAGCAGGATCAGCGCCCCGACGAGCGTCTGCGAGACGGCGTCGGACATGCTGCCCGTCGAGTCGCTGAGGATCGCGCCACCCAGGCCGAGCAGGGCGAACAGGACGGGTTTGGTGAGTCCGATCGCGAAGATCGCCCCGATCCACTTCTTGCTCTTGCCCCACAGGTCCTTGTCGACCAGCCCCGCGTTCACGAGCGGCCCGAGCGCGACGGCCACGTAGATCGCGGCGCTGCGGATCAGCAGCTCGATCCACATCAGCAGCGCACCGCACAGCATGATCAGGTTGACGACCAGGAGCTGGCCGACGCCGTCCTTCGGATTGGCGGCCAGGACCTTGAGCAGGTTCTCCAGGAAGGGTCTGAAGTTGTCGGTCGCGTACGGCTCGAAGACGGCGGTGACCTCGTCGATCGCCTGCATCAGCAGGGCGATGGCCCCCGGCGTCAGCGCGTTGACCACGAACTGGAGGACCAGGAAACCGACCGCCTCACCCACCGCCGTCGTCAGCGCGACCCCGCGCACCGCCCGCTTGGCCACGGCGATCAGCCACAGAGCCACCGTGATCAGCGAGGAGGCCGCGAAGATGAGCGCGTACTGCTTGAGGAAGGCGCCGCTGGTCAGGTCGATCTTCGTCGTGCCCTGCATCAGCTCCAGCATCTTCCGCAGGAACCAGATGTTCGCCTCGGTGAGCTTCTGGAGCAGGAACCCCAACGGGTCCGTGGCGAAGTCGACGGCCGCCTTCGCCTCGCACACCATGGGGATGTAGCAGAACGGATTGGCCGAGGCGGACGGTACGAAGACGAACCCGAAGAACACGACGACCCCGACCACACTCCCGAGGCGCCGCCCCCACCGATAACCGGTGTCGTTACGGAAGCGCGGGCGCATCGCCGGCACCTCCCACGGACGCGAAGCTCGCAGCCGACGCCGCCTGCTCCTCCGCGGGCGGGGCGGGCACCAAGGGCTCCGACGGTGTGACCGCGAGCGTCTTCCAAGTCCCGTCTGCCCGGGTGAGTTCCACCGTCATACGGAGGAAGGCGACCTGCGGGCGTTGCGTCTCGTCCGTACCCGCGACGCCACCGACGGACGCCGTCCACAGCTCGACGCTCGCGGCCCGGCCGGAGTACGACACGGACCGCGTCGCCAGGACAGCGGTCCGCGTGACGAGCACGCCACCGTCCACGGTCCGGCCGTCCGCGCCGAGCGCACGGTTCTCAACGACCAACCGCGCGGTCGCGTCGGCTTCGGACGTGACCGTCCCCAGCACACTGCGGGCGGCCGTGGCATTCAGCATCCGGTGCCGCCAGCCGCTGTCCGTAAAGAAGCGCGGATCGCCGTAGAGCATCGCGGCGCTGGTCGCCGCTGCGCGCGCTCCCCGCTCAGTGTGTACGTACGCGGCGGGGAAACCATCCGTGCCCACCGAGCCGCTCAGGACCGGGTCAGCGGCACCGGCCGGTACGTAGTCGACGAAGTCCCGCGCGACGTTGGACGCCTGCCGGGTATCGATCGGAGCGACTAGCCCGCCGGTAGCCGAACTACCCTGCATCTTCCAGTCGTTGTCCTCCCAGGTCAGGGTGAGTGTGACCGTCTGGAAGGCCGCGCGCGGTGTCGCGTGCCCGGCCGCACTGCCACGTACGGTGGTTATCCACAGACGGACTGTGGCCTTGTGGATATCGAATCCCAGCACCCGCGCGGAGAGCACACCGGTACGCGCGATCGCCCGCTGGAGATCGACCTTGGCGTTGTCACCGCGCAGCTCACCGAGCACCCGGCCAGCCCTGCGATCGGCCTCCCTGGCCGCTGCCGAGGCGACACTGCTCACGCCCATGACCGCCACCGCGCGATGCCGGAAGCTTCTGTCACTGAGGAAGCGCGAACTCCCCATAATGACCGCGTAATTCGCCGCAGCGGCCTTGGCGCCGGCCTCCGTACGGGGATAGCCGACAGGCACGCCGTGGACGAGACGGCCCCGGCTTTCAACGGCCTTCGGCGCCACGTGTCCTGGGGAGGAGACGGCGGAAGGTGGTGTCACCGTGTCGTGGTGGGAGAGGCTCAGGATCAGCCCGGTCGCGGTCGCGGCGGCGACCGCGCCGGCCGCGAGGCCCCAGAGCTTCGCTCGGAATCGACCAGGCATGGGTCACACCCCCATGCCGTAGGTGATGCCGACGATCGTGCCGAGGGAGGCCACGAGGAAGATGCAGGCCAGACCGCCGACCATCATGCCCTTGCCCCGCGAGCTGTCCATGGTGGAGTGCCCTTCGCCGAACCACCCCTTGCTCTTCCCGATCCCGGCGAGGAAGGCGCCGACCCCGATGGCGAGAACGATGGCGGCGAGCACACCGAGTAGGACCTTCGCGGTGTTCCCGAGCTTCCCGAACGGGCCCCAGTCCGGCTTGACGCCGGTGACGACGTCTGCGCCTGCCGCGAGAGTGGTGTGAAGGGATGGATCGGCAGCAGCAGAGATGAGGGCGTGCATGAAGGTTCCTTCGTTGTGAAATGAGGAGAAACGGACTACGGGCGAGGGGGCGCGCTCAGCCGACGTGGCGCATCGCGACGATCTGCGGCGTCCAGTAACTGAGGGGCTTGATCCGTACGACGGCCCCGGTGTGCGGTGCGTCGATGACCTCGCCGTTGCCGATGTACATCCCGACGTGCTCGGGGCCGGCACTGCCCAGGCCGCTTCTGCGCAAGGACATCCACCAGCCCACCAGCGGCGAACCCCGCCGCCCGAGCACCGGCATCCACGTATGCCCGATCCCGGCCATCCCGAGCGTCGTGCTCCGCGTACGCCGAGGTGAACGAACGCGCCGCACGGTCAACGGCGTCAGGCAGGGTGTTTTTCGGACCCGAACCTCTCGCTGAAGCTCCGGCAGTTGATGAACCGGTTTGCGGTGGGTGACGGGCACGCGAGTCCGTGGCGGCCGTGGTGCCAGCAGTTGGGTTGGCACAGCCGGTGGCCATCACGAACTGGGCAGCCAGAGCGCCAGCCGTGATTGACATGCGGATGAAGCGGGTGCAGCGGGGCATGCGGAAACCACGACCTTGGTGCAGGGGGAAACGAATAAGTGCGTAGCCGGCTACGAGGCGCGAAATCAAAGGTCGCTGCGGCTGGCATCGGCGCATCGCCGGATGGCCTGAGTGGGAATGATGGGCTTCTTGGGTGTACTACTCTCAGATGAGGGCGTCACCCCACGGTTAAGCGCGCATTGCTGTCGCCGATTTACTGCGTAGGTAGGTATTTTCGTGTGTCGAGTTGTCGATGCTGAGAATATTCTGGGTTGAGCTGAGAGTGACAACGTTGGATCGCCGAAGGTGTTCGACGTGTTGAAATCTTGGCACGAGGCTGCGGACAACTCGAATCAACGCGAATTTGGGAACTTCTTTCCAGAATGGAAGGTTTTCCTGGATTCGCGATCGGGAGAGCCGGGCGCTTAGCGATGGCGTGTCGTGATACGGGCTGCTTCCGGGCAGTGGCCCGTGCGCAGGCGAGCCGTAGTTGCCATTTAACTAGGGCTGATGAGGATCGGCGGGTCTTGAGCGGATGGTCAGTCCTGGAAGTTGCAGATAGCGGTCCAGTCGACCGTGCCGTCCCCAGCGTTCTTGTACTTCTCCTGGCACGCCCGCTTGTCGTTGCTGCCTACGGGCTCATCGTCGGTGAGCGAGCCGATAAACACGCTGATTACGACAGCGGCGGCCAGCAGAATTCCGCACACCGCCTTCACTGACCAGACCCTCGGTGGTCGTACATGCGGTGGCGTCGTCTTCTTTACCGGCCGCTGCCCTGTGGGCTTCACTGCGGTGGGCTCGGATGCCTCCACGACGGTCACTGTCGGCTGCTCTCCGGGAGCGCGCAGTGTGATGGTGACGGCCTGGCCCTCCAGGCGGAACATCTTCGCGATGCCGTCCCGCTGCTTCACTGCCTGGCTTACTGTTCTGTACCGCCATTCGCGCATCTTCTTGCCCGGTACGTAGCAACGGACCACGTAGTCGTCGTTGTCCATGGGCTCCCCCTGCGTTCTGGGTGATGCTGAAACAACCGCCCGCTGGGGCTGGGCTAAAGAAGGCCGCCCGTGATCAGTCCCAGCCAGGGGGCCGCCTCGCGACCGCCGAAGATCGGTGGCATTTTGACCTTGGGCTGAGGAATCGGCTTGTTGATCTCTGCGATGCTCGCCAGTACGCGCTCGCCGGCGGCGCGGCGTTCCGCTGTGGTGAGCGGTGAGAAGCGCCCCTGCGGGTCGTTCCGCGTGAGATGCCTTGACCGCGATGCCACGTGTCCCCCTGCGCGCTGAAGTGTGGCGGCAGGCTACTGGCCGGGCCGCGTGCCGGTCGATAGCATCAACGTGTCCTCGGCTGATCTGGTATGAAGCGTCGGCCCGCCCGCACTCCCCGGGTCGGTAACGGACTCGTCACTCTTCTGCCGTTGTCGAAGCCCCGGTGCGAGGGTGTAGCGATGCGATCACGCTCGGCACTGGCGGCCACGGCCGCGCTCATGGCAGCTCTCGCTCTGGCCAGCTGCGGCGGCTCTCCGGAGGCGAAGCCGACCGACGACTATACGTACGTCCCGCCCGACGAGGAGTACGTCACCGACGATGTGGAGGAACCCGTCGTGGATGAGAACGACGAGGAGGAACTCGTCGTGGACGTGCCGGACGAAGAAGAGCCGGACTTCGAGGGTGGCGGCGAAGGCGGGCCGACCGAGGATGTCTTCCCGAAGCGTCCTGTACGGCAGACCGATGCGGGCGTCATCGCGACCAAGGAGGCTTGGGGCGAGGGCTGGCCGTGGAAGGCATCCGACGTCGTGATGGGGTGCAGTGACGCGATCAGCGGCGGTGCCTATCTGGACGCCGGCGGGAAGAAGTACCTGCTGTCCGGCACTATCGCCCGACCCGGATTCGTAGACGGGAACGCGCTAGGCGACCTGTGGAATCAGGGCGACACGGATGTGCTGGTTGAGTGGCAGGACGCGGCGGACAGGCTCTGCCCGGATGGCGCGTGATGGCCGTGCTGCGGTGGGGCGCGGCCGAACCGCTACGCCGCACCCGGTGGTCCGCCGCATCGAGCGTACGCCCCAGCTCCACCAGCTGCGCCCCCGGCCAGGTTCGCCGGCCATCCGTCACCGGGACGGGCGCGGCGTAGTCGGCGAGACCATGCTCGCAGGTGACGAACCCGCCTCGTCTCCGACGTGGTGGAGCGTCAGTATGCCGCCGTACCAAGGGCATCGGCGCGGCCTCACGCCGTGGCGGTGCTCGGCACCGAGGACGCGGGCAACGCGCCATGCGGCTTCGGCGGCGACGTCGGCGATCTGCTGCCGGTGGTGGGCGCGCAGCTGCGGGTTCGTAAATGACCCAAGGGTATGAACTCGATGCCTTCCTAGCTTTGTATGTTCATATTCGGGCGATGTGCTCTATTGCGACTCTCAGCCATGGAGCCGCAGGTCCAGCCAAGAGGATTGGAGCGCACACGTTGTATGACAGCACTACCTCAAGAACGCCTGATCGAAAGGAAACGTTGTTCAGGAGTGCGTGGTCGAACGGCAGCCAGCGGGGTGGCGAGCCCTCGGGGTGGATGCGAAGCCCGTCGGAGGTTAGTACGACTCGGGCCGGTGCGTGGTCGCGCCAGCGTTCCTGAGCTTCGGCCTCGGCTTCGTGGCGGCGCCGGTTGTTGAGTCGGTGGTTGGGGACCCAGCGGCGGCCAAAGGTCGGGTGGTCCTTGAAGTAGCCGGCGGGCGCGTGCGGGTAGACGATCTCGGTGCCGTAGTAGCGGGCCGTGGTGCACAGGACGTCCGCGTAAGCCGTCTCGCCGTCGTCGAGGGCCAGATCGGGTACGTGGATCGGGGTGAGCTCGCCGCCGGTCTGGAGGTGGTGTTGGAGTTGGGACGCCGCCTGTTCCGCTTCGGAGTGGGCGGCTTCGGCCATCCGCTTCTTGTTCTGTCGGCGGAGCCGCACAGTCGTTCCTTCCGTACTGACCAAAGACCTCCTCACGGCCGCGCCCAGTACGCACAAAGCGACGCGGCGGCCGTGAGGGACAGGTACACGATGTGATCACCAGAGCGAGTTGGCAGCGGTGCCGGTGGGGGCTGGTCTCCGCCCCCCTTTCTCCTCCTCTTTGAGACGTGCGAGCAGCTCGCCCAGGCGGTCGTTGCTGATGGGCTGGCGGGCGCGGACCGCTTCCTGGACAGCGGATCTGCTGATCCGTCCGGCCCGCTGGGACGCCGCCCGTGTGATGGGCAGCAGCTCCCGTAGCCAGTCGTCGTCGGTCTGCCGGTCCGAGGGACCGTCCCCGCTGTCCGAGACGGGTGTCTCGACCTTGTCCGCAAGGAAGTCGTTGTCCGCGTCGCGTGGTTCGAGCGTGCCGTTCGCTCTCCTCTCCAGAGGGGGAAGCGGGGAGTTGTCCGTGTCCTCCCGGACCGGTCCCGGACCGATGGCGGACCGGTCCTGGACGGACGACTCGGCCGTCCGTGCCATCAGGATGTAGAGGTGTACGGAGCCCGCCAGCGCCAGTGGCGCGAGCGTCGAGAGGACGCCGACGACGCCGTCCCCGAGGTGCAGTGCGGACCGTCCGGCGTCCGGTCCGCGGTTCAGGGTGATCGCGTGGAGCGCGTTCGCCCAGAGGCTGGCACCGGTGGCCGTCAGGAAGAGGAACCAGGCGTACAGGCGTGCGCCGAAGTGGCGGTTCCGTAGCAGTACGAGTGCCCGCACTCCGTATGCGATGAACCCATCGATGAAGACCGGGAAGAGGTACGAGAGCGATTCGCGCGCGTGGATGGCGACGGCGATCTGGCGGAGCGCGTCGTACGAGAAGGCGAAGCCGGCGGAGCCGAGCAGGATGATCGCGGCGCCGTCCCACAGGGTCATGCCGCGGAGGCTGCTCCGGTCCTGCTGGCCCTCCCGATCCTCCCCGTGCTCCACGCGCGGCGAAGGCGCCGTCCGTATGTGGGCGCGGGACATCAGAGGACACCGCCGTTGCGCGGGTTGATGAACTGCCAGGCGGGCGTCTGGGAGAGGAGCTGTCCGAGCTGTTCCAGTGACGTCACGTCGTGCATGTGCTGGCTGGGGCAGCTCACGCACGACACGCGCAGTACGAGCCGCTCCGTGCCGCCCTGGTCCGTGAAGTACAGCTCCAGGTGCTGGCCGCCCACTGTGTCGAGAGACGCGACCGCTTGCAGGTGTTCCTCGAAGGAGAGGAGCCCCAGAACCTCCCAGCCGAGCGTCGTCGCCTCGGCGCCGAGGACGTGGCGTGCGTACCGGGAAGCGGCGGCCACCGACCTTGGCCCCCAGGTACGGAAGGCGTCCTCGCGCGCGGCGGTGCGCCGTTCCTCGGCGGTGGTGAGCTGCTCGGCCGCGGCGAGCATGAGGGGGTGGGGCATCGGGGGGCCTTCCGGGTAGCAAGTGGTGCGGTGTACGTCGCCGTCGGCGGGGTCGGGCGGTTGGCCAGGCGCATGAGGACATCGGCGTGGCACGGCGCGTCGAGGGGGCAGGGGCATACGAGGTCGAGGCCGCGAAGGGCGCGGGCGAAGAGGTCGGCGTAGTGGCGACCGACCGGGCCCCGGAGCGTGGCGGCGTAGAGGTCGACGGTCTCCGCCTCGTCCATTGGGCCGCCGAGCAGGGAGGGGCCGGTGTCGCCGGGCCGGAACGGGTTCGCGTACAGGCTGCGGGGCCCACGTACGCGCAGGGCGTCGGCAGGTCGGCGGCATTGCGTGCCGAACCGTGTCGTCGTACGGGCATCATGCCGCCCTCCCGCCGCGCCGCCGGTCGCCGCCGATCATCGGGACGAGGGCGGTCAGCATCTCGGCCAGCCGGCTTGCCACGCGGGCGCCGACGAAATCGGTCAGGTCCGGGCCTTCGGCGTTACGGGCGGGCAGATTGGACGTGATGATCGTCGGAAGGCAGTGGTTGTAGCGGTAGTTGATGAGCCGGTAAGTGACCTCTTCCGTCCACTCGGACGTCTTCGCGGTCCCCAAGTCGTCCAGCAGGAGGAACCGCACCTCGCTGAGCCGCCGCAGCTCCCGCTCGGCGGCGCCCATGACCTGGGACGGCCGCAGGCTTCCGTACATGTCGGCGCTGTTCACGGTGATCACCTCGAAGCGGTCCGGGCCTCCCGCCGCGATACGGCGGAGTGCTCCGTACGCCTGATGGGTCTTGCCGGTGCCCGTGAGGCCGGTGAGCAGCAGCGCTCCTGCGGACGCGGTGTCGGCGAGGGCGCGGTCCGCCCACGCGGTGACCTCCGGCAGCGTCGCTTCGGCGGTGCGGAAGCGGGGCGGTGTGGCGGTCTGCCAGCGGTTCAGGGCGTACTCGGCGCGGGCGCGGCGGTGCCAGTCCGGGTCTCCGGGGTTCTCCTCCCGGGGGTGATCGCCGTCGGGTGCGAGCGGGATCCCCTTCGAGGCGAGGATGCGTTCGAGGGCGCGCATTGATCGGGCGCCGCCCACGCGTTCGGGCTTGGCCATGATCAGAATCCGTTCTCGTACGCGCTTGGCTTTGCCGTGTTCTGAAAGGGCGCCCACCCGCCGGACTGGCGGCGCAGGGGGACGACGTTGTCCTTCCCCGGCAGGTTGGAACCGGCAGCGGGAGTAGGACTCTGGGCCGGGAGATCGGCCCAGATACGCAGCAGATAGCGGGCGGACTGGGGCGGCCGAGCCGTATTCCAGCGACGGGCGACCAACTCGACCAGCCGATCGTGTCCCCAAGTCGCGGCGAGAGCTGTTACCCGGGCCCATTCGGATTCGGTGAGGCGCCATCCGACGAGCAGTCCGGCGCTCGTTATCGCCTTGACGAGGCCGCTGGCGCCTTCCGGTACGTCAACCGGATCCAGGTCGGACAAGCTTGCTTGCTTTTTGGTGGTGGTAGTACTCCCGTAGGGAGTACTACCACCACGCGTACGCGAGGAAGAAACTTCCTGATCTCGCCGCCGTGAGTTCCCACTTGAAGCCGGGTGAGGGTCGTTCTGGGAAGAAGATTCCCGGACCTCTGTTCCGTCTTCGTGGCCTGCGACGAGCAGAATGGTGTAGCTGTTGGGGTTGTCGCTACCTCCGCCTCGCTCGTAGCTGATTTCACCGAGAGCGGTCAGATCTCCGAGGCACTTGGTTATGGCGCGCGTTGTAAGCCGGGTGCTCTCTGATATGTCGTCCAGGGTCAAGCTGACCTTGCCCCGGTGATCTGCTTTCCGGGCGAGGGCGAGCATCACCAGGCGTGATCCCCTGCGTGATTTCGAGGACGACCAGACCAGATCCGTTGCTGTGTCGCTCATGAGTCGGCCCTGCCGGATGAGGCGATGTAGCGGGCCGACGCCATACCGAAGGAGGAGTCGTCCTCCGGCACATAGCCGTTCTGGGACGGCTCAGGAGTGCGGTAGAGGGCTCTGCTGGGGAGATGGAAGTCATGAGCCCGACGCCAGTCGGCCGTACGCGAGAAGCACCGCCGAATCAGGTGTGCGGCACCTTCCTCGGACTCCCGATCCACCAGAACGCGATGGAAATCCGGCCCGTAGAAATGGGTAACAGCTTGCTCTGCCGGAAAGACGCGTACCAGGACTGCCGTCGGCGCGATCGCTCTGATGGCATCGCTGAGATCGGCGCATGGCGAAGCCGCCGAAGGATTCTGAGACATGGGAGAACTCCCGTGAAGCGCAAGGAATTCCTTGCGTGAAGAATGGTTGCCCAGATCGGGCAGGAGATTCAGGCGGCGTCAGCAGCGGGCGAGGCGGGCGCGCCGGACGCGGAGGCCGAGGAGGAAGCCGGCGCGGAGCGCTTCCGGTGTCGCCGGGCGAGCTTCAGCAGGTAGGCGTGCGTGACACCGAGCCCCCGGGCCACGAGGGCCGGGTCCAGCGACGGATCGGCCGCGAAGCGCGCCACCACCGCTTCCCGCTCGACCTTGCCGAGGGCCGCGGTCGCACCGCCAAGGGCACGGGATACGGCATCGTCATCCACGCGTTGCTGCCACGCGGACCTCAGCGCCGAACGCTCGGAGGCCAGCAGCCCCGCCCGAATGCCGAACTCCTCGTCGTGCTGGAGCGAATCGACCAGGCACCGGGCGGCCACGGCCAGAGGGCAGGCCGCGCACAGGTTGAGCGGGCGGTTCAGCGACACGCCCAGCTTGGCCCTCACCTCGCCAGGCTCTTCGTACGGGCCGTCTCCCGGCGGGACGAACATTTCCGTATCGTGCCCGTCGCATTGAGCTTCTTCCGCCCAGTGCTTTCCGGGAATCTGTCTCGCCGTCTTGATAAGGGGCGACCAGTTGCCTTGGCTCGCGTCCTGAATCAGGCTGTATATGTCTGTTCTCATTTTGGCTCACGATGTGCGGCACTCAGACAAGATGTGCTTGCTTACGAGCGCGGAAGGAGGAATCAGAGACGCGTCCGCGAACGCTTGGAGGGCTGTAGCGGCATAATCGCTGTCTGCCCCTCCTTCGCGTCGGTCCTGCCCGGCTGCACGAAATGCATATCGGAAATGGACCGAAGGTCGTCCTCGGTGAACTGAACGAACTTCCCGAGCTTCCGGTGAGGAAGCGTGGAGATCCGTTCGCGCAGCCACTTCTCCGGGATATTCAGCCGCTCGGCCGCTTCGCCGTACCCGATGTGAAGGCGGTTGTCCCGAGGCTCCGGGCTCCGGCCCAGCAGGGCGTCGAAGTCACCGGCCCGCGCGAGCAGGCTCGCCACGGCGGCGAGCCCCTGCCATGCGGCGGGTCCCAGGTCGGCCGGGGGTACGTCCGCCGGGGCTATCGCCGTCGCCGCCATCACGCTTCCAGCCCGTGGAGCTTGGCCGTCCGCAGGTCGAACGCGTGGCCGCCAGAAGCCGCCCAACCGGCATGCGGGAACGAACGGATGATCCAGCGCGCGATGGTCAGGACCTTGGCCCGGGGGATACGAAGGACGAGCCCGCGCTCGTTCACGGCAGTGAGCCGCAGATGCGGCCACAGGGTCCGCGGACCCAAGAGGCGCACCTGAACGATGGCGGCATCCGGGAGCATCGACGCCAGCTGTTCGGCCAGCCGCTCCGCTGGGGCACAAACGGGCGGTACGGAAGTGCGCGGCGTGGAAGCGCGCGGTGCGGGTGTGGGCCGCGTGGCAGCCTTCGGGTTGCAGTCCGCAATGGGGGACATGCGACACTCCTCTACGTGGTACGCCACTCCACCAGTGCCCTGCAAGGACCGTGGAATGGCTGTTCAAGTGACGTCCGCGCCCCCTGCAAGGGGTCGGACATCGCGAGCTGTCCGGCGTCCGGGAGGTGCGAACTCTCGGACGCCGATGGCGTTTTAGGGGTTCTCCGAGCCCGAGGCCCAGAGGTGGCGAAGCCACAGAAGCGTGCGAAGCCCCTGTCTTTTCGCTAAAATGAAACTATCGCAAGCAGTAGAAAAAATCAACAGATCGATGTTTCTTCGGTTCGCATAAAAAACGAGGGTCCTGATGCCTGCTCGACGCTTCGACAGAAGCCGCGTGCGCTCGGTACGACGAGCCGCCGAGATCGCGCAGACCGACGTGGCCGCAGCCGTTGGAGTGGGCGACTCGACGGTTGCTGGCTGGGAACTCGGATCATCGGCACCGGATCAGGAGAAACTGCCCGCTCTGGCCCGGGTGCTCGGACACGACCTGGACGACCTCTTCCCGCGCGCCGGCCTTCCTGACCTCACCGATCTCCGGTGCGACGCCGGCCTCTACCGGTACGAGATGTCCAAGGTGATCGGGACGAAGAGCGACGGCCCGGTAGCGGGCGCGGAGCGAGGGGAACGGCCGCTCAGAGACCGGTACGTCTTCGCCGTGGCGAGCGCCTACGGCGTGACCGAGGACGAGCTGAAACGCGCGCAGGAACGGTCTCTCGCCAAGGCACGGAACGAGCAGCCGGCGGAAGCGGAGCAGGGGGAAGAAGCGCAGGCGGCCGAGGCACCTCCCCGCACCCTCGCCGAGAAGATCACGCTGATCCTGGAACGCTCGTACCCGGGGCAGAAATCACCGGGCGACACGGAGATCGCCGAGGCGATCAACGCCCACGCCGGCTCGCGGGTCATCTCCGCGCAGGGCGTGGCGGATCTTCGTACCGGTGCCGAGGAAGAAGCGGCGCCGGTCGTGCTTGAGGGCCTGGCCGCCTTCTTCGGCCTGTCCCCTCTCTACTTCCAGCCGAACGACGCCGTGGCGCGGCAGGTCTATGAGGGACTTCTGCTCATGTCGGCGGCGAAGAAGGGGACAGTCGGACGGGTCAGGGCCCGCGGCGTGGGTACGGAGGGGCTGCCGCCGAACGTCCTGTCCATCCTCAACGACCTCGCGACAGAGCTGGCCAAGGTAGAGCCAGAGACGAGTGACTGAAAGAGCTATCGGCCTGGACAGCTTCCTTTCGATCGCGCGCCAAGAGAGTGTTGAGCTGCTCCCTCCGGCTGATGTGCCCGGATCGTGGCGGCTGCTCTGTGGACCGGCGAGGAGTCGCCGACGGATCTGATCCCTCTCATGCCGTCGCAGAGTCGGGTACGGTGTCTGCCCCAGACCCGACTCTGCGTCACCCGGCGGGTGGTCGACGGTGCTCGCGCAGTTGTGCCGGACGAGGGCATCGCGTCACGCGCACCGGCGTTGAAGCGCTGCGAGCCAGCCGGGTTGGTTGATCACGCGCCACGCGGCCATCCGCTCGGCGATCGCGGTTCAGTCCGTCTCGGGTTTCCATCGGTCGGTGACGCGGATGGCCGAGATGGAGCCGACGAGCCAGACGGCGAAGGCGATCACGGCAATGGTGAGGGTCAGGGAGGCGAGGACGGAGGTGGAGAGAGTGGCCCCGACGATGGGGTTGGTGAGTGGGGTGGCGAGCCATGCGTTGGTCAGCAGGCCGAGACCGGCTGCGAGGAGGAGCGGTAGCAGCAGAGTCCAGGCGGCGGTGGCCAGGAAGATGCGGCGTCGGCCCGTGAGTACCCCGAGAGGTGCGATGGAGCGGCTGAAGCGCTGGAATTCGGCGAGGCTGTTGAGGCTCAGGGCAAGGGCCATTGCCGCGATACCGGCCATGCCGAAGAGGGCGACCCAGGCGCCGCGGCTGGCCCGGTTCACGGTTCCGTTGAGCCAGCTCCCTCCCGGGATCTCAGCGTTCGGGGTCGGTGAAAGTTGGGTGAAGGCGGCCCGGCGGATCTGGTCCACGGGCAGCGGTTTTCCGCGCGCGTCGAGCAGGACGAGGTAACGGCCGTCACCGGTTGCCGGAGCGGTGGCGACGGGGCCCACGCGCAGTGCGATGTCTGTCCCGCCGGAGAACCAGTTGGCGAGTTCGCTCAGCCGCGGGTCGGGGTCCATGACGCCGAACGGTGCTGGGTGATCGCATGAGCGTTTGATGGCTTTGAGTGCTGCGCAGGAAGCCTGAACGGAAACTGTGGCGCGGTTGTTGTCGTCGATCCGGCCCGTCATCGAGTAGGCCCGCACACTTGACGGGAGCTCGGCCAGGAACGCGCGGGTGCGGTCGCCGGGGTCCGGCTGAGTCAGTGTGTAGACGGTGTCGCCGAGCCGGTCGGCCGAGGCGCGGGCCGCCGCGTACTCGGAACTCAGACGGCTGCTGTGGAGCTGCACCTGGCCGACCAGGCCGATCGCGATGACCAGTCCCGCCACCAGCCGGACGGTGATGCCGGGGTTCCCGGCCATCCAGCGTCCGGCCACGAGAGTGCCGGACATCCCGGTGCGGCGACCGATCCGGCTGAGGGCCCGGCCGATCAGGCCGATGAGCAGGCCGATCACGGACGGCAGCGTGGCCATGGTCAGCGCGACACCGGCGCTGTAGATCAGCAGGAACAGGAAGGTGTTGCCGTTGGACAGCGGCTCGGGTCCCTGGACGGTGAAGAGGACCGCGAAGGGGAACACTGTCGGCCACCACCGGGGCAACCGGCCGCCGGCGGCCCGCAGGCCCGTCCCGCCGTCCCGTCGGACACGGTGCAGGACCGAGGCCGTCAGGACCACCACGCCGAACGAGGCCAGCGCCCCGATCAGCCAGGCAGCGGTGCTTCGGGCCACGTCCGCGCTCGACACGGTGTAGCCGGTGAGCGGCAGAGTTACGTTGATGTGCGAGGCCCAAAGGGCCGGAGCGACTCCCAGCGCCGTTCCGAGGAAAGCGGGCAACAGCGTCTCGCCGCAGTTGACCAGGGTCCGCGCGGTCCACGAGGCACCGAGCGCGTCGAGGAGTACGGTCCGACGCCGGCGGGCCTCCGCCCCCATCCGGACGGCGACCACCATCAGACCGATCGCGGGCAGAACCAGAAGGCCCAGCACCGTCGTTGCCAGAACCTTCAGCGATTCGACATTCAGGTTGTTCCCGAACATTGTGCCCGGCGCACCGTAACCATTGACGGTGAATGCCTTTTCCCGGTCGATGAATCGGTCGTCGGCCGGCCGGACGTACGCGAGGAGCTCGTCGGGATCAGCCAGCCCGTTCTCGGCGATCCGGCCCGAGGCCCGGCCGTAACGCGTCAGGACTCCGTGGGAGGCGCCTCGCTCGGCGAGCGCGGGGGAGAGCACCGACTGCCCCGGGCGTGGCCATGTGCGCAGGCCAGGAGGCAGAGGCGCGCTTTCCGACAGCGGCGCGATGTAGATGACGGAATACTGCTCCTGCGCGATTTCGTCGAAGGACGCCTGCCAGAGCGCGACGGCGGGCTGCGACGGGTCGCTGTCATGGACGATCGGATTGCGCGCTGTACTGCGCTGCTCACGGCCGTCGTATGCGGCGGTGGAGAGGACCAGGGCCGTCAAGGCCAGTGTGAGGGTGGCGGCGGCACAGACCAGTGCGACAAACCGGAGCCCTCCGCCACGGACCGAACGTCCCGCATGCCAGCCGACCGTCATCAACTGACGTGTCAGAGAACGTTCTTTCACGAGGCACTCACCGAAGTCTGGAGCCGCCCGGCCTCCAGCAGCAGCGTGCGGTCCGCCCGGGCGGCGACAGACGCGTCGTGCGTGACGACCAGCAGCGCGCACCGGCGCTGCTCCGGGAGTGAGAACAGCAGGTCGGCGACTGTCTCCCGGTTCACCGAGTCCAGCGCCCCGGTCGGCTCGTCCGCCAGCAGGAGGGCCGGCTCGTTGACCAGCGCGCGTGCCACCGCCGTACGTTGACGCTCACCACCCGACAAGTGGGCCGTCGGGGACCCGTCCGCCGGGACCCCCAGTTCCTGCAGCAGCCGGGCGGCCCGCTCGTAGCCCTCCCGGCGCGGCACTCCCGCCAGCAGAGCGGCCAGCGCCACGTTCTCCAACGGCGTGAGTTCGGCGAGCAGTTCGCCGAACTGAAAGACCATCCCCACGTTCGCGCGGCGGTGTTGCGCCAAGGCGCGACCTCGCATCGGGACGATGTCGCGACCCGCGATCCGGACCGTTCCCGCGTGCGGTTTGGTCAGCCCCAGCAGGCACATCAGCAGCGTGCTCTTCCCGCTTCCGCTGGCGCCCGTCACCGCGACCGACTCACCGTAGGAGACACTCAGGTTGATGTCGTCCAGAAGAGCACGGTCCGGCAACGCGTAGCTGAGCGATTCGACCGCCACGGCGCTTTCGGAAGCTGTGGCGGAGGATGGCGCAGACGGGGTCGGCGGCGGAACGGTCACAGCGGGCCTCTCGACGGCAAGTGGAGCAGAGTAAACGTGAGGCCGACCCAGCCGGGCCGGCCTCACATCGTCATACAGTCGTCACAGGGACAAGACGTCCGTGGTCAGACGTCAGGCCACCCATTTTCCGCAGGTGTCGGGGGCGGACTGCTCCTGCCGGCAGGCACGGAGCTGGTAGATGGCCGTACTACCCGTGGAACTGACCACGGTGCCGGCGCCGCTCTTGTTCCAGAGGTTCTTGGTCACGCCCGGCTCGGACTTGCGGTAGTACTCCCCCTTCGCGGCACGGCTGTCCGCCTTGGTGTCCTCAACGTTCGCCGTCAGGTTGGAATTTGAGGTGTAGGCCTTCGAGCCCTCGGTGGTCGCCGTCAGCGCGAACGCCGGGGCGCTGCCGCAGAGCGCCGCGATCCCGGCCACGGTGCAGGCGGCCTTCGTAAGAGTGCGCATTGGTGTATCCCCTCCCTGAAAAGCCCGAGCGGGCTTCCCTGGAGTCGAGCCCGGCGTTCCCCTGTGACAACCGAGCGTGATCAACCGACTCCGGTGAGATTGAAACAAAGCGATGTTCGATCAAGCAACATCATTTCGATAGCTTGGCTGAAAGGTAGATCCCTTATAATCCCCCAGCCCTCCCCGGTTGGTGTGTTTTGGGTGCATTGCAGGTATTTTTCTGCGAGGGGACGGGGCTGGGGGTTCGCTCCTTTGCTGAAATGAAGCGTGATGGGAATGGCGGCCCTTGTTAGGGTATTCATGTATTTGCAATGAATCTCTCCGGGTGGTTTGCGAAGGCTTGAAATGATCTCTCAGTACCTACGGTGTGGGGCATCCCTGCATGCAACAGCTCCCTGTTTCTGGCATTTGGCCTGCCGGGAACAGGGAGCCGTGGAGCCCTCTGTGGTGCATGTCAGGTGTGAGGAGAACCGTCGGTGAGGGCTCGCGGCACCCACCCACCTGGTGCTGATCCTGTTCGACGACTACTGCCAGGCTGACGGCTCACTTGACTCGTAGCGCCGCCCCGCCGCGAACACCGCCTCGACCGCCTTCAGCGCGTCAAGATCGGCAAGCGGATCCCCATCGACCAGGAGCAGATCTGCCCGGTAGCCGGGAGCGATCCGCCCCGCAGTCCCGCCCAGTCCCAGCGCGTCGGCCGCGTCGGCGGTCGCCATGTCGATGATCTTCGCGTTCGGCAGGCCCAGGTGGGCATAGAACGACAGGGCCGGGACCAGCCCGTCGAAGCCGGCGCGCTGGACCCCGGCGTCGGTGCCGGCGATGAGTTTGGCGCCCGCCTCCGCCATCTGCCGCACCAGATCGAACATCGCTTCCGCCCGCTCGGCGCCGAAGAGACGCGGGAGCATCTGCCAGTGCGGGCTGACGGCCGGGCAGACGGCGATGCCGCGGTCGATGATCTGCTTCAGTACGTCCTGCCGGAGGTTGAGGCCGTCGCTCGTCATCCAGGTGCAGTGTTCGAGCGTGTCCACGCCTGCTTCGACAGCCGTGGCGATGCCGTCCGTTCCGTGCGCGTGGGCGGCCACGGGGACGCCGGCCCGGTGAGCCTCGTCCACGAGGGCCGCCAGCTCCTCCCGGGAGAACTGGCTCTGCCAGCTCCTCGGCCCCTCCTTGGTCAGCCCGCCGCCGGTGACCATCGCCTTGATCACGGTGGCCCCCGCCGCGAGGTTGCGGCGGACGAGTTCGCGGACTTCGGCCTCGCCGGAGACCTCGCCGCCGAGGAAGTGGCAGTGCCCGCCGGGCGGAGTCGCGGGCGTGCCCGCCGACACGATCCGGGGGCCGGGCGTACGGCCGTCGGCGACCTCGCCGGCCAGCCGCAGCGCGAGGCCGCCGCGGTCGCCGAGGTCGCGGGCCGTCGTGACACCGCTGCGCAGTAGCTGTCCCGCGCGACGCCGCATGTCCTGGAGCAACGTTTCGTCGGTCGACTCCTGGAGCGTGGCAACGGGGTCCGCCCCACCATCGAACGCCAGGTGCACATGGGCGTCGATCAGTCCGGGCAGGACGGTTCCCGAGAACGCGAAGCGGGGCACCTCGGCGCCCGCCCGTTCCTCGATCTGGGCTCGGGGGCCAACCGCGGCGATCGAGTCGCCGTCGATGAGGACCGCGCCGTCGTCCAGATAGGTCCCGGAGCCGACAAGCACCCGGTCACCAGTGATCAGCAGCATCTCGTCTCCTTCGGTTCCTTCGGTGTCTTCGTCATCGCTGTCTACGCGGCGGGCCGGAGGGCGTCCGACACCGCGATCAGTTGCCGTACGTCCGACTTCCGGTCGCTCCCCAGAGCCATCGCCAGCGGCACCGCCCGGCGCGGCGCCGGATCCCCCTGCCCGATCCTGGCCACGGCCTCGCGGAGCCGGCCCGCCAGCTCGGCGGAGTCGAGGTCGAGGAGCGCGCCGTCCTCCTCGTCGACCACGTACGGACTGATATCGACCAGACCGTCACGACATTCCACTATCCGACGGTGATAGCGGCGGTGCACGCCACGCGCCCGCCACCGATCCCGGGTGGCAGGGGAGGCTGGCCGCAGCACGATTTCGGGGTACGCCTCGGACAGCAACCGCCACAGCGGAGCCAGTCGGCGGTGGTCACGTCGATGCCGCAGCCAGAGCCGCGTGGAGGCGATCCTCGCGCGGGCTCCGGAGTAGGTGATGCCCGCGACGAAGAGCAGGATGGACACCATCAGCAGCACCGCGACCCCCTCCATGAGCGGCTGCGGT
Source organism: Streptomyces paludis (assembly GCF_003344965.1). NCBI lineage: Bacteria > Bacillati > Actinomycetota > Actinomycetes > Kitasatosporales > Streptomycetaceae > Streptomyces > Streptomyces paludis. Next base: position 3,819,432 of record NZ_CP031194.1, read on the forward strand.
ACGGTCCGCCCGGCCCACCGGATGACGACGATCACGGCACGAACCGCGCAGGCCACCGCCATCGCGTCGAGGCCGACGGCCGCCATCCAGAGCCCCGTCGAGTGCGGGCGCCGCGACATCCGCGCGTACCGGCGCGTCCACCAACCGGCCATGCCCAGGGCGTACATGAGGTAGAGGCCGGCGCCGCCGTAGAAGAAGGCGATCTGCGGGACCGTCATGTCCGCCGTGCTGAACGAACCGGCGAACACGCTGTGCGGAACCGTCTCCGCTGCCACGGTGATCGCCACCGCCACTCCCGCGACGACCAGGGCCTCCCATCGCGCCCGCCGCCGCCCGGTCCGGCCGTCGGCCGAGTACAGGTAGAAGCACATCAAGAAGTAGACGGTGAGGAGCAGGAGCACGTTCTGGAGCAGCTTCGCCGCCCCGTGCCCAGCCACGGTGTCGACGCCGGACGCGCCGCCCGGCATGGCCAGGGGGTACGAGAGCGCGGCGCAGACCAGGCACAGGGTGACCGAACGGAGAGGTGCGTCGTGCGGGGACCGCGTCAGCTGGTAGAGCTTCCAAACGACAGCAGCCGCGAGTCCCAGGAGGAGCAGTTGCACGGATTACAGCCATCCCCGCCGGTCACCGAGGGCTGACTCGACCCGGCGGAGCGAGGGATCCTCCGACATCGGGGTGACACCGTCGAGGACCGACGACCACTCCAGGATGATCGTGGCCACCAGCTCGACCTCGCACTCCTCCCCGTCCTCGTACGAACAGCGCCGGGCGACCCGGCGGATCATCTCGGGATCGAGCACGGGGATCATGGTGGCCCAGCCCTCGACGAAGTCGTCGGCGGGCTCGTGGTCGTCAGCGACGTCTTCGCTCTCGGGCTCATCCTCGGACACGAGAATGTGCCCCACCTCGTGCAGGATGATGTGCTCCTGGTGCAGGCGTGTGGTCTCCCGCTGGTACAGGATCACGTCCATATCGGCGACGTCGACCCAGAGTCCGGAGGGCCCCGGCTTCTCCAGCGGCGCCGCCCGAAGAACAATCGGCCGGCCGCGCCTCTCACCGAGCGCCCGGCACAACTCCTCGACGTCCAGCGGGGGATGGATACCGAGGTCTTGCAGCTCCCGCCGGATCCGGCGATGCAGGTCCTTCTCCACCGTACGATTCGCGGCAGTCCGCCACCGGCCCAACCGGCCCCGGCTCACTTCGCCCCGCGCGGGAGCCTTGGGTGCAGCGGCCTCGCGGCCACTCTTCCCGGACCACATGAGAAATCCCCTTCGTACCGGCTGGTGTTCGTTCTCCCCCGAACCGGGCGACAGCCGCGCCCCGTGACGATGACGGTCAGTTCCCGCGCCGAAAGAGGAGGCGCGAGCGCAGCGTCCATATCTCCTCGCGTGCCCGAGATATTGCGGGCGCGAACGGCAATGAAGTGCCACCGAGTGGTCTCGGCAGCGCTTTCAGGAACCTCGTTGGACAGTACGTGAAGTCCCAGGACAAGGCGTGGCGGGAAAGGGATGGTAGGCCCCACGTGGCGGGTAGCCCTAACGATGCATCAAATAGCTATAAAGCGGCATCTATGTGTCTTGACCATGCCGCTGAGCTGGTGATTCTTGCCCGCGGTAGATGCGTCCGAGGGATTGAGGGGGCTGTTATCGATTTGAGATCTTCTCTCCATGTGGGACTGGATCACATGATGACTAAGCGGGCAAATCCATCTTCAGTGGGGCCCTGGTGGCGAGGTGTGGCCATGTTCGCTTGGTGACAGTTCGGGCAAATCGGCGCTTACGCTTTCGGTCATGTCCAACAAGATGCTGAACCAAGTAGATGGCTACCTGGAGTTCTGGAACGAGTACCACTTGTGCACGCTGACGACGGCTCGTCCTGATGGGCGACCTCATGTCGTGCCCGTCGGTGTGACGATCGACGCTGATGCTGGTATCGCTCGGGTTATCACCCGCAAATCCAGCAAGAAAGTCGCGAACATCCTGTCGGTGCCCCACGGTCAGGCGCATGTGGCCGTCTGTCAGGTCGACGGAGGCCGGTGGGCCACGCTGGAGGGTGTGGCGACGGTCAACCCCGAACGGGCGGCCGTTGAGGCTGCTGTGGCTCGTTACGGGGAGCGGTACCGCCGGGTTCCTGCCCCCGACCCGGAGCGTGTGGTGATCGAGATCCAGATCGAGCGGGTCATGGGGCAGACGGTTCAGGTATCGCCGGCAGGCCGCGCGGCATAGCCCGAGGAGTTCCCGGCCGGCCCCCGCCGGCCGGGCGTGCGGCGGCGGGGGAATCCGGCGGTGAGTCACCTCATGCCGCCATGGGGTTCATGCTCCATTCGATGGCCTCAATGATCTCGTCGTCGAGCATGGCGAGCAGATGCCCGTACCTGTCGACCGTGGTCGTGATCGACTCGTGGCCCAGACGGGCTTGGATGCCCGGCAGCGGCACCTTCTTGGCGATGAGCCAGGAGGCGTGGGTGTGGCGGAGGTCGTGGATGCGTGGCCTCTTTGTCAGCCCGTCGTGGGCAGCGCGTGTGAGGGCGGTCTTCCAGCGTGCGTGGTAGAAGCCGCCCGAGTCCCAGGCGCCGCCTTCCGGCGCTGTGAAGACGAAGTCGTTCGGCTGCTTCCCGGCGCAGTTGCGCTTGAAGAGCAGGACCAAGTACGGGGAGAGGACCAGGGTCCGGCGGCTGCGCTTCGTCTTGGGGGCGCCGAGTGTCTTCCCGCCGTCGATCCGCTTCCACGCCCGCTGGACGCGCAGCATCGGGCGGGAGCCGTGCAGGGTGAGATCACGCGGCTGGAGCGCGGCCATCTCGCTCCAGCGCAGCCCCGTGGCGGCGAGGGCGTCCACCAGGTCCACGGAGTCGGCGTGGACGTGTGAGCGGAGGATGGCGAACTCCTCGCGTTCCAGGAACACTTGCTCATCCGCCGTGTGTTCGTCCTCCGGCAGCCGGGTGTGGACGCAGGGGTTCGTGGACCGCAGTGGCGGCTCCGCGATGACCGCGGCTTGGAGGACGCCGTACAGCAGGCCGTGCAGGTTCCTGATCGTCTTGGGCGCGAGCGCCCGTCGCTTGGCCTGTGGCGGGTGATGAGGTCCGGGCCGGCCGGTCTGGAGGTCGTTGACCCAGGAGCTGATCTGGTCCTGGCCGATGCCGCCGGGGCCCTGGCGTACCGAGAGTTCCTTGAACCAGGGGACGAGGTGGGTGGCCAGCATCTTGCGGTAGTTGGACCGCGTCCCGTCCTGCACGCCGGTGAGGAGACCGATGTACCGCTCGGCGTACGCGGGGAACAGATCCTCTGCCGGGATGCCGGGGGCCTCTTCTTCCTCTTCGTCCACGAAGCCCTTGCCCTGTACCCAGCCGGGCGGCCATTGCTGTCCGTGACCGTTCACCAGGTCGCGGAAACGTTTCGCTGACTCCTCGTCATCGAAGTCCTCGCCCTGCTCGGGGCCGGTTCGTACGCCGCGGTCTCGCCAAGCGCCGCGGTGTACGTGCTCTCCGGTGGCCCGCTTCCGGGACCTGATGAATGCCATGGCCAAGCATCGTAGGAGAGCGCAGGTGCGGAAAAATGTGCGGAAGAAACGGTGACAAAAAAACCGCCCCCAACCTGTTTTCGCAGGTCAGGGGCGGTTCTTAAGAGCGGTAGCGGAGGGATTTGAACCCTCGGTGAGTTTCCCCACACTCGCTTTCGAGGCGAGCTCCTTCGGCCGCTCGGACACGCTACCGAGAGAGAGCTTAGCCCACGGAGGGCCGTGGTTCGAAATCGATACCGGGTGGGGGGTCAGCGGTGGCGGAAGAAGGTGGTGAGGAGGGTGGAGCATTCGTCGGCGAGTACGCCGTGGATCACTTCGGGGCGGTGGTTGAGGCGGCGGTCGCGGATGACGTCCCAGAGGGAGCCGGCGGCGCCGGCTTTTTCGTCGAGGGCGCCGAAGACCACGCGGTCGATCCGGGACTGGACGATCGCGCCCGCGCACATCGTGCACGGTTCCAGGGTCACCACCAGGGTGCAGCCCGTCAGCCGCCACGCGCCGAGGCGCGCGGCGGCCCGGCGGAGGGCCAGGACCTCCGCATGGGCCGTCGGGTCGCCGGTCGCCTCGCGTTCGTTGTGGCCCGACGCGAGCACCGTGCCGTCCGGGGACAGCACGACCGCGCCGACCGGTACGTCACCGGCCCTGCCCGCCCGTGCCGCCTGGTCCAGGGCCAGGCGCATGGACGCCCGCCAGGGGTCGCGTACGGGGTCGGGCGCGGTGTCGTGCCGCGTGGTCACTAGCGGACGGTCTCCAGTACCTCGGAGGCGCCCAGCGCGTCGGCGATCTCGGCCATCGCGTCGGACTCCAGGGCCAGCAGATCCGCCTCGGACAGTCCGAGGTCGGTGAGGATGCCGCGGTCGCCGACCGGGCCCGCGGGCGCGGTCTCCCCGGCCGTCAGGCCGCCGTCCGCGCTGTCGTGGTCGTCGTCGGCGGCGTCGTTGTCGTATCCCTCGTCTCGCTCGTCCGGCTCGCCGTCCTCCGTACCGTCGAGGTCCAGCGTGTCCAGGTCGTCGGCCGGGTCGTCGTCGTCCCCGCCGAGCAGTTCGTCAATGAGGATCTCCCCGTACGAGGAGCGGGCGGCCGCGGCCGCGTCGGAGACGTAGATCCGGGGGTCCTCCTCACCCTCCACACGGAGGATGCCGAACCAGGAGTCCTCCTGCTCGATGAAGACGAGAACCGTTTCCTCGTCCACCGAGGCTTCGCGGGCCAGGTCGGTCAGGTCCGACAAGGTCTCCACGTCGTCGAGATCTGTATCGCTCGCTTCCCATCCGTCTTCGGTGCGCGCGAGCAGTGCGGCGAAGTACACCGTGACTCTCCCACTGGTCTGAGGTGTGACGATTCAGAGATGTAGAGATCTGATGTGACGATTCGGCGGTGCGGCGCGGTGCTCCGACCCGCCCAATCGGCATCGTGACAGAAACGGGGGCTTCGCGAGAGGTCTTCCGCCGTTGCGTCGTCACGGCATTTTATTAGGCCCCTGTTCGGCCCTCGGCGGGGGATGCCCCTTCACCAACGGAATGTGCGCATCCGCATCTGCTGCCGCATCCGCGCGGCCCTCGCCCGGCGCGGCTTCACGCGCTCGCGCAGCGCCTTGGCCTCGTACAGCTCCCGCAGGAACTGCGCCCGCCGCCTCCGGCGTGCCGCTTCCGCCTCGGGGTCGGCCGGTCCCTCGGGGCTCCCGGGGCCCTCGGGGTCCTCCGGGGCGCCCGCGCTTCCGTGCTCGTTCTCCTGCTCGTACGGGTCCCGCATGGTGCCTACCTTGCCCCGTTACCGGCGGTCGGTGCCAGCGCGTAGGGCCTTGGCCCCCGGTTACTGTTGACGCCATGCGGATTCATGTCGTCGACCACCCCCTGGTCGCGCACAAACTCACCACCCTGCGCGACCGGCGCACCGACTCCCCGACCTTCCGGCGCCTCGCCGACGAGCTGGTCACCCTGCTCGCGTACGAGGCGACCCGGGACGTACGGACCGAACAGGTCGACATCCAGACCCCCGTCCAGGGCACGACCGGGGTGAAGCTCTCCCACCCGCGCCCGCTGGTCGTCCCGATCCTCCGGGCCGGGCTCGGCATGCTCGACGGCATGGTGCGGCTCCTGCCGACCGCCGAGGTGGGCTTCCTCGGGATGATCCGTAACGAGGAGACGCTCCAGGCGTCCACGTACGCCACCCGGATGCCCGAGGACCTCTCGGGCCGCCAGGTGTACGTACTCGACCCGATGCTCGCGACCGGCGGCACCCTGGTCGCGGCGATCCGGGAGCTGATCAAGCGCGGCGCGGACGATGTCACCGCGGTCGTGCTGCTCGCCGCGCCCGAGGGCGTCGAGGTGATGGAGCGCGAGCTGGCGGGCACGCCGGTGACGATCGTCACGGCGGCGGTCGACGAGCGGCTCAACGAGAACGGCTACATCGTCCCGGGGCTCGGTGACGCGGGCGATCGTATGTACGGGACTGTTGACTGAGCCGTACCGCGGCTTTCGTTCCTCAGCTTTTCTTTTTGCAGGAGGGCGTGGCCGGTGCGCTGAGCGTTGCCAGCGCCTCGTCCACGTCCTTCTGTACGTTCAGCTTCTTGAACGCCGTTCCGATGATCAGATCGACATCCTTCGTCTTCCGCGCGTCCGTCTTCTTCGTGGCGCCCGTGAGCTGGGTGCCGAGCACCGTCTTCGCGGAGTCGGACACGGCGGAGCCCAGCAGCAGTCCGGTGCCGGGCACCTTCTTGTCGTACGCCTCCGGGGCGTTGCCCACCTCGCCGATCACGAAGCCGCGCTTCTTCAGCTCGTCGGCCGTGGTCTTGGCGAGTCCGGCCGTCGGGGTCGCGTTGTAGACGTTGACCTTGATCTGCCGGGGCTTGGGCAGCGTCCCGGCGGTCTTCGACGCGGCGGCCAGGGCGGAGGCCGAGGCCGTGGGCTCGCAGGCGGGGTCCCGGCCGGCGGTGGCCGTGCCCTTCTTGCCGCCACTGCCGTCGCCGTCGCCCGAGAAGACGTCGATGAGTTGCGTCGTACCCCAGCCGGCGAGGCCGAGGGCGACCGTGGCGGCGACAGCCGCGAGCACGATCCTGCGGCGATTGCGGGGGCGGCGCATGCGGGGGTACTTGTCACCCGTGATGCGGTACTTTCCGCCCATGCCGGGGGGAGTCAGCATGCTCATGGCCGCAGCGTAGTGCGCGCCGGAGATGATTCCTACTAAATGATCAACAGGTTGCGCAGTACGGGTTCGGAAAGGGCCCGAAAGGGTTAGTCGCGGACCCGCTCCGACGCCGAGGTGCCTGGTTCAGGACCTCAGTCCAGGTCCAGTTCCAGAACGCGCGCGTGCAGTACCTGGCGCTGCTGGAGCGCGGCGCGTACGGCGCGGTGCAGTCCGTCCTCCAGGTAGAGGTCGCCCTGCCATTTCACGACGTGCGCGAACAGGTCGCCGTAGAAAGTGGAGTCCTCGGCGAGCAGCGTCTCCAGGTCGAGCTGACCCTTCGTCGTCACCAGCTGATCGAGGCGGACCGGGCGCGGCGCGACATCCGCCCACTGCCGGGTACTTTCCCGGCCATGGTCGGGATACGGCCGCCCATTACCGATGCGCTTGAAGATCACACGGAAAGCCTACCGGGCCAGCGGCGCCGGGCGCAGCCGTGGCGGCGGAGAGGGGCGGAGCGTACCGATGGGTAGTGATGTCATTCCATAGGAAAGCGGACGCCGCTCGCGCGGAAGAGTTTTCCGGCGGGTGCCGGATCGGACCCTATGCGGCGTCCGGGACTTCGATGATCTTGCCGTTCTCGTCGACGCTGTGCGTGTTCCAGTAGAGGTCCCACTTGTCGTCCACGTGCTGGGGGACCTTGCCGGCGGGGTAGCGGACGTAGCCCTTCGGGGGCTCCTCGCCGTTGGGTACGCAGTCGCCGCCCGCGCTGCCCACGTACAGCACGGGGTACTCGTCGCTTCCGCAGATGGCGTCCTCTATCGAGCACGCGGTCAGGCCCATGCTCATCACGAGACCCGCGAGGACGACGGCGGGCGCGGTGCGCATACGGCGGCTGCGGATGCGGCGGATCGTGGTGGCGGTGCGGCGTGCGTTCATGGTGTAACTCCCCTGGACTCGCGCGGACTTGGCGTCAGCTCTGCTGCTTGATGGGTCCAGTCTTGGCGAGGTCCGGCGGGAGCGTATGAGCGCAACTACTCAGATGATCTGGATGATGTGCTTACCGCGGACCCCGCCCGCCTCCAGGGCGCTGTGGGCCGCGCCGATCTCGGACAGCGGGCGCACGGTGTCCACCACGGGGCGGATGCCATCGGTCTCCACGCGTTCGGTCACCTCGGCGAGGAGCCGGCGGTCCGGATTGCCACTGAAGATACGGATCCGGCGCGGTCCATGGACGGTCGAGGCGAGGATGTAGGCGATGCTCGGGAGCGGGCGCGCCGCGTCGAACGCGATGGCCACCATCCGGCCGCCGGGCGCCAGCAGGCCCCGGTAGGCCCGCTGTTCGGTGCCGACCGTGTCCAGCACGACATCGAAGCGGCCGAGGTCGGCGGGGCGGGTCGTACGGTAGTCCAGGACCTCGTCGGCACCCAGGCCCCGGACGAAGTCCGCGCCCGCCGCGCTCGCCAGGGCGGTCACATGGGCGCCGTAGCCCTTGCCCAGTTGGACGGCCACGCTGCCGACGCCGCCCGCGCCGCCGCGTACGAGGAGACGTTCGCCGGGCCGGAGGCGGGCCTTGTCGCGCAGCGCGGTGAGCGCGGTCGTACCGCCCGCGAGCAGCGAGACGGCCTCCGCCGGGGTGAGTCCGGCGGGGGCGGGGGCGATCCTGCCGGGGCTGATGGCCACGTACTCCGCCGCGCTGCCGAGGGACGTACGGCCCATGAAGCCCCACACCCGGTCGCCCACCCGGTCGCCTGCCCGGTTGTTCGCCCGCTTTTCGTTCAGCGACGTCCCGGTCCCGACCTTCGCGATCTCGCCGACGAAGTCGATCCCCGTACGCTGCGGGAAGCGGCGCCCGGTCACGACGCGTATCTTGCCGGCCCGGCCTGCCACCTCGCCGCCGTTGACGCTCACCGCGTGGACGCGGACCAGCACCTGATCCGGCGTGATGTCCGGTACCGGCAGGCGGCCCTCGTACAGCACCTCCGGGGGGCCGTAGCGGTCGTAGAGGGCTGCGCGCATGTCGTTCATGGTCCTGTCCCGATCCTGAAGCCGATGTCGGAGTTCCCGTTCCCTCCTCACGCTACGGCCGTAACCGGACGACACCTTCCACTTGGCCTAAAGTGAGAGACATGCCTGTTCAGACCTCTCGGAAGCCCTCGTCGAAGCCGGAGCTGCGCGCCGACGCGCGGCACAATCGCGAGCGCATCCTCGACGCCGCCCGCGAGGCGTTCATGGCGCAGGGCATCGATGTGCCCCTCACGGCGATCGCCCGGCGCGCGGGCGTCGGCGTCGCGACCCTCTACCGGCGCTTCCCGACCCGCGCCTCGCTCGTCACGGCGGCTTTCGAGGAGCAGCTCGGCGTCTGCGCCGAGGTGCTCGACGAGGCGCTGGCGGACCCGGACCCCTGGCACGGGCTCTGCACCGTCGTCCACAAGGTCGCCGCCATGCAGGTCTGCGACCGGGGCTTCACCGCCGCGTTCCTCACCCAGTTCCCCGAGGGCGTCGACATCGACCTCGCCCTCGAACGCACCCGCGCGGAGGAGGGGCTGGAGCTGCTGGTCCGGCGGGCCAAGGAGACGGGGAAGCTGCGGGACGACTTCGCGCCCAGCGACCTCGTGATGCTGCTGGTCGCCAACTGCGGCCTCGTCGCGGGGCTGCCGCCGGACCCGTCGGCCGCCCACGCCGCGTCCCGGCGGCTCGTCGCGTACCTCCTCCAGTCCTTCCGGGCCGACCGCGCCGCGCCCCTGCCGCCGCCCGCGCCGCTCGGGCTGCGACAGATCACTGCCCGGAGAGCGTGAGCGGCTCTCCGGGCAGTGGTGGGCCATGCGTTACGGGCTACGCGTTACGCGTTACCGGTTACGCCTTCGGCTCGTGCTCGTGGTCGTGGTCCTGCGCCTTGGTGGCGGACTTCAGGCCCTTGGGCGCCACGGCCGGCTTCTTGACCGTGCTGACGTCGTGCGCGTACGTGCCCACCGCGTTGGCGATGACACCGATGTTGACGCCGAACGCCTTCATGCTGATGTTGCTGAGGTCGTCGCAGGCCGAGTGGTAGCACTTGTCGTACGCCACACCCGCCTCGCCGCCGTAACGCCGCTCCTGGGCCGCCGTCTTGATGCCCTCGGCGCCCGTGAACGTACCGCCCGCCGGGATGCCGACCTCGATGAACGGGCCGTAGTCGGAGCGGCCGTTGAACTCGGAGCCCTCGTGCGGGATCCGCTTCGAGTCCAGGTACTTCTGGATGGCCTTCTCGATCTGGGCCGAGCCCTCGGGACCCGGTTCGGCGGCTTCGCTGTCCGAGCCGTCGCCGTCGTACACGAACTGCGCGTAGTTCGGGCTCGCGATCATGTCGAAGTTCAGGTAGAGCGCGAGGTCGGCGCGCTGCTTGTCGGTCAGCTCCGCCACGTAGTGCTCGGAGCCCAGCAGGCCCAGCTCCTCCGCCGACCACCACGCGAAGCGGACCTTGTTCGTCGGCTTCTCGTGCGTCCTGGCGAGCTTGAGGGCGACATCGAGCAGACCGGCCGAGCCCGAGCCGTTGTCGTTGATGCCCGGCCCCTCGGTGACCGAGTCGAGGTGCGAGCCGAGCATGACCGTACGGTCCGAGCGGCCGCCCTTGGTCTCGGCGATCACGTTGCGGGTGGTGCGCTGCTCCTGGAGCTGGCGGATGTCGAAGGAGACGCTCACCGGGCCTCCGGCGACGTCGGCGGCGAGCGCCTGGCCGTCGGCCTGGCTGATGCCGCCCGTGGGGATCACACCGACGTCCGGGTCGCCGAGGGTGCCGCTCAGGGTGCCCGTCGTGTTGTTGTAGATGATCGCGCCGACCGCGCCAGCCGCGCCGGCCTCCTGCTGCTTCTGGGCGAAGGTGCAGCCGCCGCGCTGGATGAGCGCGATCTTTCCGGTGTACGCGCCGGCCGCGTAGTCGCCCGCGGCGCAGCCGGTGGCCGCGCTGACCGGGACGGCCGCGATCTCCGCCGTGATACCGCCCACCGGGGTGGACCTGGTGTACGACATGGCGTGGATGCCGATGTCGCGCGGTGCCGGCGAGGTGACGGCGAGCTTCTCGGCCAGCGTCTCGATGTAGGTGATCTCGAAGTCCTGGTACGAGACCCGGTAGCCGGCCTTCTTGAGCAGGTCGTGGACGTACGACGCGCTCTTGTCGTGGCCGGGGGTGCCGGCGGCCCGGTGGCCGCCGTTGGCCTCCGCGATCACCTGGAACTTCTGGAGGTGCTTGTACGCGTCCTTCGCGGACGAGTCGCGGACCAGCTCCTTCGCGAGCTTCGCCCCCTCTTTGGCGGGGTTGTGCCGGCTGGCCGCGGAGTGCTGCGAACCGGCCTTCGTGCCGGCCTTTGAACCGGCGACGGCGGGCGAGGAGGCGGAGAGCAGAAGGGGGGCGGCGAGCGCGGTGGCGGCTGCTACTGCCACGAATCTGCGGGACGTTGCGGTCACAGGAGTCCTCTCGTTGCGATCGAACGTGAGCGAAGTTCCAGGAAAACTAGCGACCTGCGCGGCGGTTGTGAACATATGTGGCGCAGGTCACGGAACGTTTCCGCAGATCGCGGCGTCAAAGGGGCGCTTATGCGCCGAGGTTCGGCGGGAACTTGCTCAAGTCGCTTTGCTGTGAGGTGACTTGCGAGTAGCTTTGGTGGCGGGCGCCGGCTTGGCGGTCTGTTTTGGCGTCGTCTTTTTCGTGGCCGCCGTCTTTTTCGCCGCCTTCTTTGGGGCTGCCTTTTTTGGCGCCACCTTCTTTGCCGCCGTTTTCGCCGTCTTGGCCGCCTTCTTCGCTTCCTGCTTGAACGCGCGGACCCTGGCCAGCGATTCGGGCCCCGTGATGTCCGCCGCCGAGCGGTACGACCCCTCGTCGCCGTACGCGCCCGCCGCCTTCCGCCAGCCCTCAGGGCGTACGCCGAACTGCTTGCCGAGCAGCGCCAGGAAGATCTGGGACTTCTGCGCGCCGAACCCGGGCAGCTCGTTCAGCCGGTCCCGTACCTCCGCGCCCGTGGCGGCGTCGCGCCAGATCGCGGTGGGGTCGCCGTCGTAATGCTCGACCAGGTACTGGCAGAGCTGCTGCACGCGCCCGGCCATGGACCCCGGATAGCGGTGTACGGCGGGCTTCTCGGCGAAGAGCGCGGCGAAGGCGTCGGGGTCGTGGGCGGCGATGGCGCGGGCGTCGAGGTCGTCGTGGCCCATACGGACGGCGATGGTGTACGGGCCGCTGAAGGCCCACTCCATCGGGACCTGCTGGTCGAGGAGCATGCCGACGAGCGCGGCCAGCGGGCTGCGGCCGAGCAGGGCATCGGCCTCGGGCTGCTGTGCGAGATGAAGGGTGGGGCTCATCCCACGATGATCGCCCGGGGCGGGTGGCGGGGCAGGTTGCCACACGCCATCTGTGTGTTCATATGACTATTTAATGGTCCGTATGGGGGATTCCTCGGCTGGGTAGATCACGGTGTCAGCGCAATCTCGGGAAACGCGCGTCTACGGAAAGCGCATCTTTCGGAAAGGCCGTTCCACCGTGACTCAGCCCTTCGTACTGCCGGATTTCTATATGGCGTATCCGGCCCGTCTCAATCCCCATCTGGAGGAGGCCCGGGCCCACTCCACGGAGTGGGCCAGAGGCATGGGAATGCTGGAGGGTTCAGGGGTGTGGGAGGAGTCCGACCTCGCCGCGCACGACTACGCGCTGCTCTGCGCGTACACCCACCCCGACTGCGACGGACCGGATCTTTCGCTGGTCACCGACTGGTATGTGTGGGTGTTCTTCTTCGACGACCACTTCCTTGAGGTCTACAAGCGCCCGCAGGACCGGGAGGGCGGCAAGGCGTATCTGGAGCGGCTGGCCGCCTTCATGCCGATGGATCTGGCCGACGGCTTTCCCGAGCCGACGAATCCGGTCGAGGCGGGCCTCGCCGACCTCTGGGCGCGTACGGTCCCGAGCATGTCGCCGGCCTGGCGGAAGCGGTTCGCCGAGTCGACGGAGAATCTGCTCAACGAGTCCGACTGGGAACTGTCCAACATCAACGCGGAGCGCGTGGCCAACCCCGTCGAGTACATCGAGATGCGCCGCAAGGTCGGCGGCGCGCCCTGGTCCGCCGGGCTGGTCGAGTTCGCGGCGGGTGCCGAGATCCCGGCCGCGCTGGCGGACTCCCGGCCGCTGCGGGTCCTGAAGGACACGTTCTCGGACGCGGTCCATCTGCGCAACGACCTGTTCTCGTACCAGCGGGAGATCGAGGAGGAGGGCGAGCTGAGCAATGGCGTCCTCGTGCTGGAGACCTTCCTCGGCTGTACGACACAGGAGGCGGCCGACGCCGTCAACGATCTGCTGACCTCCCGTATCCAGCAGTTCGAGAACACGGCGCTGACGGAGCTGGGGCCGCTCTTCGCGGAGACGGGCACGGGCCCGCAGGGCGCGGCGGACACGCTCGCGTATGTGAAGGGGCTCCAGGACTGGCAGTCCGGCGGGCACGAGTGGCACATGCGCTCCAGCCGGTACATGAACGGCGTGGGGGACGGCGTTGGGGACGGCGCGGGGGAGGCGGACGGGTCGGGTGCCGGGGAGGGCGCGGGCGCTCCGGTGCCGCTGTTCTCCATGACTCCGGTCGGGCTCGGCACCTCCGACTTCGCCCGGGCCATCGCGTCGTACGGCGCGGGCGCCCCCGCGCGGGCGCGCAGCCACAGCCATGTGCCGTTCCAGCGGGTCGGCCCCTCCCAACTGCCGGACTTCCAGATGCCGTTCGAGCTGAAGCTGAGCCCGCATCTGGACCACTCGCGGGAGCACACCGTCGAATGGGCCCACCGCATGGGGATCCTGGAGGCGCAGCCCGGCATCCCCGGCTCCGGCGTCTGGGACGAGGAGCGGATCCGCCGGATCGACCTGCCGCTCTGCTCCGCCGGTATCCACCCGGACGCGTCGCCCGAGGGCCTCGACCTGACCTCCGACTGGCTCGCCTGGGGGACGTACGGGGACGACTACTTCCCGGTCGTGTACGGGAACGCGCGCGATCTCGCGGGCGCGAAGGCGTGCAACGAGCGGCTGTCGCTGTTCATGCCGATCGACGATCCCACCGACCCCACCGCGACGCCCGAGCCGGCCACCGCGCTGGAACGGGGGCTGGCCGATCTGTGGGTGCGTACGGCCGGCCCGATGGAGCCGGAGGCGCGGCGTACGTTCCGGACGGCTGTCGAGGAGATGACGGCCAGCTGGCTGTGGGAGCTGGCCAATCAGGCGCAGAACCGTATCCCCGACCCCGTCGACTACATCGAGATGCGCCGCAGGACTTTCGGCTCCGACATGACGATGAGCCTGTCCCGGCTGAGCCACGGCAAGCGGGTGCCGCCCGAGATCTACCGCACGGGCCCGATGCGCTCCCTGGAGAACGCGGCGCAGGACTACGCCTGTCTGCTGAACGACGTCTTCTCGTACCAGAAGGAGATCGAGTTCGAGGGCGAGGTGCACAACGGGGTGCTCGTCGTGCAGAACTTCTTCAACTGCGACTATCCGACCGCCCTGCGGATCATCGACGACCTGATGAACGGGCGGATGCGTCAGTTCCAGCATGTCGTCGCCCATGAACTGCCCGCGCTGTACGACGATTTCGCGCTGGACGCGGACGCGCGCGCGGTGCTGGACGGCTATGTGGCCGAGCTGGAGAACTGGCTCTCCGGCATCCTCAACTGGCACCACGGCTGCAAGCGTTACAAGGAGCACGAACTGCTGGAGGACCGCGCCCGGATCAAGGGCTGGCTGCCGCCCGTGCCGAACGGGCTCGGCACCTCGGCGGCGCGGACGCGGCTGCTTGGCTGGGAGCCGACTCGGTCATCGGTACGAGAGGTGCCCCAGATGGCGCAGTAACTCGCCCGAGTGTCACGGCGTTTGGCATCCGGTCAGGGCGATTGACTACCGGATGGGGGCCGCGAGTGGCGGACGGAGACGCGCGGTACGGGCGGGGGGACGAGCAGGGCGAGCGGGGGCAGGTGCGGGGCGAGCGCGGTGATGGGCGCGACGGATCGTACGGGCGGGGCGGTGTGCGGTCGGCTGTGCGGTCGGCCGTGCTGACGGCCGTCGCCGGGTGGGTGCCGGGCGAGCCGGTGCGCAATGAGGCGCTGCCCGCCGCGTGGGACGTGGACGACGCGTGGGTGCGCAAGCGCACGGGCATCGGCAGCCGGCACCGGGCGGGCGCGGGGGTGTCGACGGGGGACCTGGCGTACGAGGCGGCGCGGCGGCTGATCGGCCGGCCGGCCGGTCCGCTCCACGAACGGCCGGACGCCGTCGTGCTGGCCACGGCCACGCCCGATCATCCCTGCCCCGCCACCGCCCCCGCGCTGGCGGCCCGGCTCGGGCTCGGCCAGGTGCCCGCGTTCGACATCGGCGCGGTGTGCAGCGGCTTCGTCTACGGACTCGCGGTCTGCCATGGGCTGATCGTGTCCGGGCTGTACGACCGGATACTGCTGGTCGGCGCGGATGTCTACTCGACCCTGCTGGACCCGATGGACCGCTCGACCGGTGTGGTCTTCGGCGACGGCGCGGGCGCCGCCCTCATCGGCGCGGGCCGGCCCGGTGACCCGGGCGAACTGCTCGCCTTCGACCTGGGCAGCGACGGTACGGAGCACGGTCTTGTCGCGGTGGACGGCGGTGGCGCGCGGGCGCGGTCGCTGCCCGGTCCCGAGGGCGAGTGGGACCCGTACTTCCGGATGCGTGGCCGGACTGTTTATCAGCACGCGGTTGAGCGAATGACCGGTTCGTGCCGATCGCTTCTGCGCACGGTGGACTGGGAAGCGGACGAGGTCGATCATTTCGTACCACATCAGGCCAATGGCCGGATCCTGCGCTCCGTCGCGGACCGGCTCGGGATCGACGCCGCGCGCTGTGTCGTCCATCTCGACCGCGTGGGCAACACGGGCGCGGCGTCGATCCCGCTGGCCCTGGCCGACGCGGCGGCGGACAAGCGGTTCCGGGCGGGTGACCGGATGCTGCTGACGGCCTTCGGCGGCGGCCTGACCTGGGGAACGGCGGCCCTGCGCTGGCCCGGGCCGGCTTCTTAGATCCGAGATCTGCCGAGACGTAATGACGGAAGGGATGGGCAGTGATGACGCGGACGACAGCTGGGCGGGACGGTGGTGGGGGCACCGGGGCGACCGGGGGGAGCAGGAGCGGGCCGGGTGAGGTCGCGGTGACCGGGGTCGGGGTTGTCACCCCGGCCGGCACCGACGAGGAGGCGTTCTGGGCCGGGCTCTGCGCCGGTCGGTCCGTAGCGCGGCGGCTGCCCGAACTGGCCGGGATGCCGGTCGACTTCGCGTGCGCGATCGGGGGGCCGCCGCCGGCCGAAGACGTCGGCAGGATCGCCGTGCCCCCGATCGCCGCGTCCCCGATCGCCGCGCCCGCGATCTCTGCGCCCGCGCTCGATCTGGATGCCGCCGTGGGCGGGCGTTCGGTGTGGCGGATGGCGCGCTTCGTGAAGCTGGCGCTGGTCGCGGCCCGGCAGGCGGTGGCGGACGCCGGGCTCTCCCCCGCGACCTGGGAGGCGGGCCGGGTGGGCGTGGTGCTCGGGGTGGGCGTCGGCGGGGTCTCCGTACTCGCCGACAACGCGTTGCGGCTGCGCGACGAGGGGCCGGAGGCCGTCTCCCCGCTGCTGGTGCCGATGATGATCCCGAACGCGGCGGCCGGGGAGGTCGCCATCGCGCTCCGCGCCCAGGGCCCGAGCCTCTCCCCGGCGACGGCCTGCGCGTCCGGGGCCACCGCGATCGCGCTGGCCCGCGATCTGCTGGCGGGCGGGCAGTGCGATGTGGTGGTGGCGGGGGGCGCCGAGTCCGTACTGACCCCGTTGGTCGTGACGGCGTTCGCGCGGATGGGCGCGCTGTCGGCGCGTACCGGCGACCCGGCCGGGGCGTCGCGGCCGTTCGCGGTGGACCGGGACGGGTTTGTGATCGGTGAGGGCGCGGCCATGGTGGTGCTGGAGCGCGTGGCGGACGCGCGGGCGCGGGGGCGCGCGCCGCGCGCGCTGCTCGCGGGCGCGGGTTCGAGCACCGACGCACACCATCCCACGGCGCCCGCGCCGCACGGCCGGGTGGCACAGGCGGCGGTCGAGACGGCGCTGCGGGAGGCGGGGTGGAGCGCGTACGACGTGGAGCATGTCAATGCGCACGGCACATCCACGCAGCTCAACGATGCTATGGAGGCCGAGCTGATCGAGCGCGTTTATCCGCGAAGGCCCTCCGTCACCGCGATCAAGGGCGTGCTGGGGCACACGCTGGCGGCGGCCGGGGCGATCGAGGCGGTGGCGACCGTACTGACGCTGGAGCGCGGGATCGTGCCGCCGATCGCCAATCTGGACGCGCCCGCTGTGGGGTTCGACCTGGACTGTGTGACGAAGGAGCCGCGACGGCAGCCGGTGGAGACCGCGGTCAGTCATTCGTTCGGTTTTGGCGGGCACAATGTCGCGCTGGCGTTCCGGAGGGCTTGACGTGGTGTGACCAGGGGCGACGGGTGCCCGGGCGGGGGCGCAATGGGGGCGCGTTGGGGGTGTACGGGGAGGCGCGCGCGTGGCGCCGTTGTGCGCCCGTCGAATGGATGTCTTGGGGCCATCTTGGGGTAGAGAGTCGTTTCTTCGTGATCGCTTGATCGTTCTACCTCTGTGACCGTATTGATCAACAGCGACGCCGTGAATCCAGTCATTCCGACGGATTCGGCGGGACCGACCGTGGACCGGTTGACGCGCGTGCTGTTCGGTACGGACTTCGGGCGCGAGCACGAGCCGTGGCGCCGGCTCGCCGCCTCGGAGCCGTTCCGCCGCCGGCCGGGCGCCACGGGGGCGCGGCGGCTCTCGCTGGCGTACGACCGGTTGCGTACCGTCAACGACTCGCTCGCGGACCCGGCGGCCCTGGTCGCCGACCCGCGCGCGCTGGCCGCGCTGCACGAGTGGCTGTGCCCGGTCGATCCGGTGTTCGCGACGGTCGCGGGGATTCACTACAACCTGTTCCTGGGGAGCCTGGCCGATCATCAGGGGTGGGGGCCCTCCGGCGGTCCCTCTGGCGGCCACTCCGGCGGGCACTCCAGCGAAGGACGGGATCTCTCCGACTTCTTGGCGCTGCGCCGTGTGGGCACCTTCCTCTGTACGGAGGTGGCGCACGGCAACGACGCGGTCGGCGTCGAGACGACCGCGACGTACGACCGCGAGCGGGACGGTTTCGTGCTGCGCACGCCGCATGCCGGGGCGCAGAAGTTCATGCCCAACACCGGTCCGGCGGGCGGCCCGAAGAGCGGGGTGGTCGCGGCGCGGCTGCTGGTGGACGGGGTGGACCACGGCGTCTTCCTGTTCCTGACGCCGCTGACGGAGTTGGCAGAGGCGGCGGAGGGGCCCGGTGAGCCGACCGCGCTGGCGGACGGTGCCTCCGTACGACCGTTGCCGGGTGTACGGGTGCGCGCGCTGCCCGCGCGGCTTGGCGCCCCGGTCGACCACTGCCTGACCTCGTTCGACGACGTCTTCGTCGGGCGCGACGCGCTGCTGGCGGGCCCGCACGGCCGGCTCGGCGCGGACGGGGTGTTCCGCAGCGAGAGCCCCAACCGCCGTCGGCGTCTGCTGCTCTCCATCGCCCGGGTCACCCCGGGCAAGCTCTCGATGAGCGCGTGCGCCGTCGGCTCGGCGCGGCTGACGCTGGCGATCGCCGTACGGTACGGCGGCCACCGGCTGATCTCCGGCGCCCGAGGTACGGGCCGGGTGCCGGTTCTCGCCCACCGCAGCCACTACGGCCCGCTGGTGGAGGGGCTGGCCATGGTCTTCGCGATGAGCCTGCTGCACCGTACGGCCGTCGACGCGTGGGAGACGCGCACGGCGGAGACCGAGGCGGCGGCGGAACGGCTGGTCGCGGTGGCCAAGGGGTGGATCACCTGGCGGGCGCGCGAGGTGATCGTGGAGTGCCGTGAACGGTGCGGCGCACAGGGCCTGTTGGAGAACAACGGCATGGCCGAGCTGCTGATCGGCATCGAGGGCGCCATCACGGCGGAGGGCGACAACCTCGCGATCCATGTGAAGGCGGCGGCGGAGATGCTGTTCGCGCCGGAGGGCGAGCCGGGCGTGGGGACGGGTGAGGGCGGCGCAGGCGATCGGGTCCTCCCCGCCGAGGCGCGCGAGCTGACGGAGCCGGACTTCCTGGACGGCCTGCTCATCGCCATCGAGGATCTGTGGCTGGACCGGGCCCGCCGCCGTATGGCCGACGCCCCCCGCGGCGATGCCCTCCTCCGCTGGAACGTTGCCTCAGGCGCCGCGCTGCGCGCTGTCGAGGCCCATGCGTACCGCCGCGCGGCCGAGGCGTACGATTCGGCGCTCGCGGCGACGGAGGGGGAGACGGGGGCCGAGACAACGACGGAAGCGGCGCGCGCCGCCGGTCTGGTGCGGTTGCTGCGGCGGCTCTTCGTGCTCCGCTGGGTGGCGCGCAACAGCGGCGATCTGCTGGCCGCCGGGCGGCTCGCCGCGCGGCATGTCGTCGAGCTGCCCGAGGCCGTCGAGGCGCTCGTCGAGCGGCTGGCGCCGCACGCGCCCCTGCTGGTGCGCGCGTTCGCGCTGCCCGAGGAGCTGCTCGCCGACCTGCCGATCGCCGGGGCGGACTACGTCGAGGCGTACGACGACCCGGAGGGGCCCTGGCAGACCGGAGCGCGTACGGACGTACGCCGGGGCGCGCGGGAGGACGACCAAGGGTCCCCGGGTGATTCGGCCGCCCCGGACATCCGGCGGAACACCGTCGTCGTCCCGTGCGGGACCGGATGAACGAGCCGGCCGGCCAAGTGGCCCCGCCACCGACTTCGACTTCGACTTCGTACGACCCGCGCGTCCCGCGAAGGCGCGCTTCCGGCATGTGCCCAGCCCATCGAGCCGTGTCCGGGTCCGTATTCGGCTACGTAGTCGTCCCACCCACCACCCCCGTGAAAGGAACCTGCCATGACCACCAGCCCGACCCCCATCCACCCGAAGATCACCGAAGTACTCACCGGAACCTTCAAGGTCCCCGAGGCGGAGATCGTCCCCGAGGCCACCATGGACAGCCTGGAGATGGACTCCCTGGCGGTCGCCGAGTTCGCCGTGATCATCAAGGAGACGCTGGGCGTCGTCGCCGACTCCGGGACGGTCCTCAAGGACGCCTCGCTGGCCGAGATCACCGCGTACCTCGACCAGGCGGCCGTGGGCGCCGGCCGATGAGCGGACCCACTGTCGCCATCACCGGCCTCGGCATGATCACGCCGGCCGGCCTGGACACCGGATCCACCTGGGACGGCGTGTGCGCCGGTGTCTCGCTCGCCCGTACCGTCCCCGAACTGCGCGGCGGCGCGCTGGACTTCGCCTGTACGGTCGGCGGCGGCCCGGGTGACGCGGCGGGCGGCGCGCGGGGCAGGGCACGGCGCGGCGCTCCCGGCAGCAGCGAACCCAGCGGCGCGCCCGGGGACGGCCGGAGCAGCGCGGTCGATCTCGACGCGGCGATCGGCGGGCGTACGGCCTTCCGGATGGGCCGGTACGTGAAGTTCGCGCTGCTCGCCGCGCGCGAGGCGGTCGCCGATGCCGGGCTCGACCCGCGCGGTTGGGACGGTACGCGGGTCGCCGTGGTCGTCGGCACCAGCAGCGGGGGCACGGCGAACCTCACGGAACAGGCCGTGGTGCTCGACCGGCGCGGTTACGACGCGACCTCGCCGTCGGCCATCCTGTTGACGATCCCCAACATGCCGGCCGCCGAGATCGCCATCCGGATGCGGGCCACCGGGCCCAGCATGGCGCCCTGCACGGCCTGTTCGTCGGGTGTCACGGCGCTGCACGTGGCGCGCGACCTGCTTGCCACCGGGCAGTGCGACATCGCGGTGGCGGGTGCGACGGAGTCGATCGTCTACCCCGTCGCGATGGCCGGGTTCGCCCGCTCCGGCGCGGCGGCGCTGGCCGGGCCCGGGGACGATCCGGCGCTGCTGTCAAGGCCGTTCGCGAAGGACCGCGCCGGGCTGGTGGTCGGCGAGGGCGCCGCGATCATGGTGCTGGAGCGCGAGCGCGACGCGCGGGCGCGCGGCGCGGCGCCCCGGGCGCTGCTGGCGGGCGCCGGTGCCACCACCGACGCGTACCACCCGACCAGCCCGCACCCCTCGGGTGTGGTGGCGCAGCGGGCGGTGGAGGCGGCGCTGCTGGACGCGGGGTGGAGCCCGTACGACATCGACCATGTCAACGCGCACGGCACCTCGACCCAGCTCAACGACGCGACCGAGGCCGCGCTGATCAGCCGGGTGTTTCCGCACCGGCCGCCGGTCACGGCGCCCAAGGGCGTGCTGGGGCACTGTATGGGGGCGTCCGGGGCGATCGAGGCGGGGCTGACCGTGCTCACCCTTCAGCACGGTGTCGTACCGCCGATCGCCAATCTGGACGCGCCCGCGGTCGAGTTCGACATCGACTGCGTGACGAAACAGCCGTTGCGGCTGCCGATGGACCGGGCGGTCACCCACTCGTTCGGCTTCGGCGGACACAACGCGGTGCTCGCACTGGAGCGCGCCTGACGCGGACCGCGCGCGCTCTCCTCCCGCACCCCTTTGGCACCCCATCGCACCCCAACACCCCACATCAAACCCATACTTGGAGATTCACCCATGTCCAGGAGCCGCCCGTCGTTCCGAGGACGCACCGTCGTCATCACCGGCGCCGCCCGTGGTGTCGGCGCGCAGCTCGCCCGTACGCTCTCGGCGCGCGGCGCCCGGCTGGCGCTCGTCGGTCTGGAGCGCGGCGAACTGGCCGCCGTAACACGGTCGTTGGTGGGTGAGGCGGACTACTGGTACGCGGATGTCGCCGACGCCGAGGACATGTTCCGTACGGCGCGGTCCGTCGCGCGGCGCTTCGGCCGGGTCGACGCGGTCGTCGCAAACGCCGGGATCGCGGTGGGCGGGCCCTTCCTGCACGCCGACCCGGCCGCGTGGCGGCGTGTCATCGAGGTCAACCTCGTCGGCGGCGCCAACACCGCCCGCGCGTTTCTGCCCGCGCTGCTCGACTCGCGCGGCTACTACCTCCAGATCGCCTCGCTCGCCGCGCTCGCGCCGACGCCGATGATGACGGCGTACTGCGCGTCCAAGTCCGGTGTCGAGGCGTTCGCCCACGCGCTGCGGGCCGAGGTCGCCCACCGGGGGGTACGGGTCGGGGTGGCGTATCTGACCTGGACGGATACGGACATGGTGCGTGGCGCGGAGCGCGAGCCGATGCTCCGCGAGCTGCGCGCGCGGCTGCCCCGGCCCGCCGGGCGTACGTACCCGCTGGCGCCGGCGGTCGACCGTATCGCCGATGGCCTCGAACGCCGCGCCCATCACATCTACGCCCAACGCTGGCTGCGCGCCGCGCAGTTCTTCCGCGCGGCCCTGCCCGCCGCGTCGGCCCGGCGCGCACCGAACTACATGCCCGCGCTGGAGTCCCTGGCCTCGCCCGCCCCCGCCTCCTTGCTCACCCCTTCGGGCGCCCCCTCATCCACCCCTTTGGCCACCCCCTTTGTCGGCCCGGGCGGTGCGGCGGACGCGGCGGCGCGGTCCGTCGGCTGGGCATCCGTATGTTCGCGAAACCCTTGAACTGGCCGGATCGGACGCTAGGGTTTCACTTTCGGCACCGTGCGTGCGTACCGCGTCACCTGAGGTGACGCGGCTGCGTGCGATGCGCCGCGATGCGAACTGATGTGACACGCGATGCGCCGATCCGCCCGTGGGGACGGGGGGTTGGCGCGGTTGGGGGGAGAGCGATGCGAGAGATGTCCAAGGGGGCCAACGTCGGGCTGATGGCCCTGAGCGAGGACGCGACATCGGTACGCGTGGGCCTGGGCTGGAGCAGCGAGACGGGCGGCGGGGACGCCGATGTGTCGGTGCTGTTCCTGGGGGAGAAGGGGAAGGTGCGCAGCGACGCCGACTTCTTCTTCTACAACAATCCGACGGCCGCCGACGGCAGTGTGCAGCTGCTCGGCAAGACACCGACGGACAGTGGCAGCGAGGACCGGATCAGCCTGGATCTCTCGGTGGTGCCCCCGGACGTGGCACAGATCATCGTGGCGGCCAGCCGTGACGAGGGGGAACGGTTCGGTGATCTCGACGGACTCCGGCTGACGGTCTGCGACGGCGCCGGTGAGGCGCTGCTCGGATTCTCGATCGAGGACGCGGGGGTGGAGAGCGCGTTCGTCTTCGCGGAGTTCTACCGGCGGGGCGACGAGTGGAAGTTCCGTGCCGTGGGACAGGGGTACGAGAGCGGACTCGCCGGGCTGGCCATGGACTTCGGGATCGACGTGGACGACTCGGTGGATGAGGTGGCGGACGAGGATCCCGCTGTCATCCCGGCTCAGCAGACGGTGAGTTCGGGGGAGGAGCGGCCCGCGGAAGCGCTCAAGGAGACGGTGGAGACGGCACAGTCCGCGGAGACCGCGCAGGCCGCCGTCCCCGTCCCCGCCGCCGAGCCCGCCGCCGAGCCCGCCGAAGAGGCGCCGCCGCAGGTGCGCAGACCCCGTACCGTACGGAAGAAGGTGACGCTGCCCAAGGTCGCCAAGAAGTCCCTCGCCGAGAACGACACCTGGCGGCAGGCCCGCCTCTTCCCGGTCCCCGCGCTCAAGAGCGACCGGGAGCGCGAGACACGGGCGACCTCCGTGCTGCTTTCGGTGATGGCGCAGATCCCGGAGTTCGGACGGCGCCTGACCGCCGGTTTCGGGGCGCCCGCCGGGCGGATGGAGACCTTCGCCGAGGTGTCGCTGCCGCACGGCGACGCCCGTAAGCGCCCGGACGGTGTGATCCGGGTGGAGCGGGCGGGCAAGCTGTGGACCGCGCTGGTCGAGACGAAGACGAACGGCAACCCGTTCAAGGACCAGCAGGTGCAGGACTATCTCGACATCGCGGCCCGGCGCGGCTACGAAGCGGTGATCACACTGGGCAATGACGTCGCGCTGGAAGGCAGCCCGCTCGTCGACGTCAAGATCGACGGCCGCCGCAAGCACAAGGTCGTCCTCTGGCATCTGTCCTGGGCCGAGGTGGCCCATCAGGCCCAACTGCTCATCCGGCACGAGGGCGTGGGCAACGCCGCGCACGCGTGGCTGTTGCAGGAGCTGCTGCACTACCTCCAGCACGAGAACTCCGGCTGCCACGGTTTCCAGAACATGGGCCCGGCCTGGGTGCCCGTCCGCAGGGGCATCGACGACGAGACCCTCAGCCAGGGCGACACCCGCGCGGTCGAGGTCGTGGAGAGCTGGGAGCGGCTCGTCCGGCAGGTCTGCCTGCGGCTGGGCGGTGAACTGGGCCAGAAGGTCCTGCCCGTCCAGCGCGTCCGGCGCGCCACGGACTCGCAGGCCCGCCGCAGGGAACTGGCCGATGTGCTCTGCCGCGACGGCCGGCTCGGCGCGGAGCTGCGTATCGAGGGCGCGCAGGGCATCCTCGCGATCACCGCGGATCTGCGCACCGGCAAGCTTCGTACGTCCATCGAGGTCCCGGCGCCCGAGCAGGGCTACCCCCTGACCTGGGCCAAGCGCCTGATCAGACAGCTCGCCGACGCCCCGGCCGACGTACACGTCCAGACCCTGCTGGCGGGCCAGGACGACGGCCCGCGCGGCACCCTGGAACGGCTGCGCCCGGAGCCCGCGGATCTGCTGCCGAGGGGCGAGGGCGAGATCACCGGCTTCCGGCTGTCCCTCTTCAAGGGCATGGGCAGCACCCGCGGCAACGCCGAATCCGGCTTCATCCGCAGCGTCGACGACGCGGTCGACCGCTTCTACGGCACGGTCGTCACCCCCCTGGAACGCGCCCCGGGCCGCGCGCGGTGACGGTGTTCCCCGTCCGGTGTGCCAGGCGTATCCGGAGTGTCAGGCGTCCCGGGCGTGGGCGTCGCGTACGTACGTTTCCGCGCTCTGTATGAACATCGCGTGGAGGGCGCGGGCGGCCTGGGTCATGGTGGCTGACAGGGGGTGCTGGATGACCATGAGGACGGCCGGGGTGTCGGTGGAGAGGGGGCGGGTGGTGATCATGCCGGTGCGTTCCAGGGGGTCGCCGATGACGCTGAAGTCGGGGAGGACCGTGGTGCCCAGGCCCTCGGCGACCATCAGTTTGCCCATTTCGGCGCCGTCCGTGGAGTACGAGAAGGTCGGGCTGCGGCCCTCCAGGAGGCGGTGTACGTAGCGGTGCATGACATAGCCGGAGCGCATCACGATCAGTGGTTCGGAGAGGAGGTCGGCCACCGTGACCGTACGGAGGGCCGCGAGGCGGCTGTCGGAGCGTACGCAGACGACCGGGCGGCCCCGGAGGAGTTCGGTGGTGTGGAAGCCGGGCGGTTTGTCGTCGCCCTGGAGGTAGTTGACCAGCCCGAGATCGAGTCCGCCCTCCAGCAACTCCCGGTGGATCACGGCCTGTTGTGCGCCGGTGACCTCGACCTGGGTCTCGGGGTGCGCGGTGCGGAACGCCTGGATGGTGGGGACCAGTAGCGGCACCGTCGCCGCGTTCACCGTGCCGAGCCTGATCATCCGGGTCGTACGGTGCTGGTCGTCGGCCGCCCGGCGCAGTGTGTCGACCGCGTCCAGCACCCCGATGATGTGCGGCAGCAGCTCGCGCCCGGCGGCGCTGATCCGGGCCCCGGAGCGGCGCCGGTCCAGGATGTCCACGCCCAGCTCGCGTTCCAGGTTCCGTACGGTCTCGCTCAGCGCGGGCTGCGAGACATGGAGCGCCTCGGCCGCGCGACGCAGCGACCCGAGCCTGGTCACGGCTTCGATGTATTCGAGCTGCTCTATTCGCATCCGGGCGTCTCGCATTCGGCGGTGGAAGGGAAACCCTATCACCGGGTCGTTTTTACCGAATCGACCGTGGATGGGGGCAGGGGTACGCTCTTGCCCGTAGGAAGCTGTCGAATTCATCTTTCACCAGCCGGAAAGGCGGTGGCGCGGCAATGAACGATCTTCGGGAACTCACCCGGCGGCGCCATGTCGACCTGGTCCGTGTCTCCAGCTCCCTGTGTCTGTAGCTCTCTGCGGCTGAGGCTTCTTTTTCTGTGTCCGCGTAACGGCTGAGTCGCTCCACGCCGCCGTAGCGCCGCAGCGCTATTCCTTTCCCGTCTCACGGGATTTCTTCGCGCCTCCGTGGAATTCATCCACTTTTCACATTCGCCTGCCTGAATCCGCACACCGGGAGTTCCCGATGTCCTCTCTCCGCTTCGCCTACTGGGTGCCCAATGTGAGTGGCGGCCTCGTCACGAGCAGGATCGAACAGCGCACCGACTGGGGGTACGACTACAACCGCGAGCTGGCCGTCCTCGCCGAGAACAGCGGCTTCGACTACGCCCTCAGCCAGGTGCGCTACATGGCCAGTTACGGCGCCGAGTACCAGCACGAGTCGACCAGCTTCAGCCTCGCCCTCCTCCTCGCGACCGAGCGGCTCAAGGTCATCGCCGCCGTACACCCCGGGCTCTGGCACCCGGGGGTGCTGGCCAAGCTCGGTGCCACCGCCGACCACCTGTCAAAGGGGCGGTTCGCGGTGAATGTCGTCAGCGGCTGGTTCAAGGACGAGTTCACCGCCCTCGGCGAACCCTGGCTGGAGCACGACGAGCGCTACCGCCGCTCGGAGGAGTTCATCCGCGCGCTGCGCTCCGTCTGGACCGAGGACCACGCCGAGCTGGCCGGGGACTTCTACCGGATCAGGGACTTCACGCTCAAGCCCAAGCCGCTCAACACCCCCGAGCGCCCCCACCCGGAGATCTTCCAGGGCGGCAACTCCACGGCCGCCCGCGCCATGGCCGGCCGGGTCTCCGACTGGTACTTCAGCAACGGCAAGGACTTCGACGGTGTCACCGAGCAGGTCCGGGACGTACGCGCCGCCGCCGAGGCCGCCGGGCGGGCCGGCCGGGTGCGGTTCGGGCTCAACGGGTTCCTCATCGCACGCGACACCGAGGCCGAGGCACGAGAGGTGCTGCGCGAGATCGTGGCCAAGGCGGACACCGAGGCGGTCGAGGGCTTCGGCTCGGCGGTGAAGCAGGCCGGCCGGTCCGCCGCCGACGGCAAGGGCATGTGGCAGGACTCGTCCTTCGAGGACCTCGTCCAGTACAACGACGGCTTCCGGACGGGGCTGATCGGTACGCCGGAGCAGATCGCCGAGCGGATCGTCGCGTACAAGCGGCTCGGTGTGGACCTGTTCCTCCTCGGCTTCCTGCACTACCTGGAGGAGGTCGAGTACTTCGGCAAGCGGGTGCTGCCGCTGGTGCGCGAGCTGGAGGCGCAACTCCCTGAGGAAGATGTGGAGTTGGGGCGTTACGTGCCGGTGGGTGACGTCTCGTCCTTGGCCGGCTGAATCTCTCCTCTCCCTCTCGCTCGCCCCTTTCCCTTCTTTCCGAGGTGATTCCGTATGGCCACCATCCTCTCCGTCTCCGGCAGTCCGTCCCCCACCTCCCGCACCGCCCGGCTCCTCCGCCACCTCGACGGCCGGCTCACCGGCCAGGGCCACCGGGTCGTCCCGCTCGACATCCGTACGCTGCCCGCCGACGCGCTGCTCGGCGCCGACTTCGGGCACCCCGCGATCGTGGCGGCGCGGCGGCTGTTCGAGGAGGCCGATGGGGTGGTGGTCGGGACGCCCGTCTACAAGGCCGCGTACTCGGGGCTGCTGAAGTCCCTGCTCGACCTGATGCCGCAGTACGCGCTGGAGGGCAAGACCGTGCTGCCGCTCGCGACGGGCGGTTCCACGGCGCATGTGCTGGCGATCGACTACGCGCTGAGGCCGGTGCTGTCGTCGATGGGCGCGGCGCACATCGTGCAGGGGTGGTTCGTGCTGGACAAGCACATCACGGTGGCGGAGGACGGGGTGTCCGTGACGGTCGATCCGGCGTCGCGGGAGGCGTTGGAGCAGGTCGTGGACCAGTTCTCGGTGGCGCTGGGTGCCGGTGGCGCCGCCCGCCTGTCGGCTGTGGCGGCCTGAGATGGCTGTACGCGCGCACGTTGTCGCGCAAGCCGTCGCGCATGTCGTCGCGGACGACGCCGAGGCGCTCGCCGTGGCCGCCGCCCTGGCCGAGGAGTTCCGTACCGGAGCCGCCGCCCGGGACGCGGGGCGGGTCCTGCCGCGCGCGGAGCTGGACCGGCTGTCGGCGTCCGGGCTGCTCGGGGTCACCGTGCCGCGCGCGTACGGGGGCGCCGAGGTGTCCGCCCGTACGCTCGCGGAGGTCTTCCGGCTGCTGGCGGCGGCCGATCCCAGCCTGGCGCAGATCCCGCAGAGCCACTTCGTGTACGTGAACGTGCTGCGCGGCCAAGGGACCGACGCGCAGCGGAAGTTCTTCTTCGGTGAGGTGCTGGCGGGGCGGCGGTTCGGCAACGCGCAGTCGGAGAAGGGGACCGCGCATGTGCGGGACATCCGGACGCGGTTGGTGCCGCGCGGGGATGGCGCGGGTGGTGACGGTGTGCTGCTGCTGAACGGGGAGAAGCACTACGCGACGGGCGCCCTGTTCGCGGACTGGATTCCGGTGCTGGCCCGGCTCGGGGGTACGGGAGACGGCAGACATGGTGACGGTGACTCCCCGCTGCATGTCGCTTACGTCCACCGTGACGCGCCCGGTGTGACCGTAGTGGACGACTGGGACGGCATGGGCCAGCGCACCACGGCCAGTGGGACCGTACGGCTGGTGGATGTCGAGGTGGCGGCGGATCGTGTCGTACCGCACCACCTCACCTTCGAGGGGCCGCAACTCCACGGCGCGCTGGCCCAGTTGCTGCACGCCGCCATCGACGCGGGCATCGCGGGCGGCGCGCTGGCGGAGGCCGCCGCGTTTGTACGTACGCACAGCAGGCCCTGGTTCGAGGCGGTCGGCGAGGGGTACGGGACGACGGCCGAGGACCCGCTGCTCGTCCAGCGCTTCGGCGAACTCGGCCTGGACGTACGGGCGTCGGACGCGGTGCTGCGCGCGGCGGCGGACGCGGTGGACGCCGCCTCCGCCGACCTCACTGACTCGTCCGCCGCCGAGGCGTCGATCGCGGTGGCGGCGGCGAAGGTCCACGCGGCGCGGGCGGCGGTGGAGACGGGCAGTGCGCTGTTCGAGGTGGCGGGGACACGGGCCGCCCTGGACGGGCTCAATCTGCACCGGTACTGGCGCGACGCGCGGACGCACACCCTGCACGACCCGGTGCGCTGGAAGGTGCAGCACATCGGCCGGTATGTGCTGAGAGGCACCAGGCCGCCGCGCCACGGTCTGCTCTGACCTCAGCAACTCCCTTATGTCGCATGTCTTTTGGAGAATTCCGTGAGCCTCACCTTCCACTGGTTCCTGCCCACCTACGGCGACAGCCGCCATGTCATCGGCGGCGGTCATGGTGTGCCGGCGGGGTCGGCCGATGGGTCTGAAGGGTCCGGAGTGTCCGGAGCCTTTGACGGGCAGCGGCCCGCCGATCTCGGCTATCTGGCCCAGATCGGCCGGGCCGCCGAACAGCTGGGCTTCGAGGGCGCGTTGACCCCCACCGGCGCCTGGTGCGAGGACGCCTGGCTGACCACGGCCATGCTGGCCCGGGAGACCGAACGGCTGAAGTTCCTGGTCGCCTTCCGGCCCGGCTTCGTGGCACCGACACTGGCCGCCCAGATGGCCGCCACCTTCCAGCGCCACGCGCCCGGACGGCTGCTGCTCAACGTGGTGACGGGCGGCGAGGGCCATGAGCAGCGCGCGTACGGCGACTTCCTCGGCAAGGACGAGCGGTACGCGCGTACTGGCGAATTCCTCGACATCGTACGGGCGTTGTGGCGCGGTGAGACGGTCACCCGGCACGGCGCACACCTCCGGGTCGAGGAGGCGAGGCTGGCCCGCGTCCCGGATCCGGTGCCGCCGGTCTACTTCGGCGGGTCCTCCCCGGCGGCGGGCGAGGTCGCGGCCCGGCACAGCGATGTCTATCTGACGTGGGGCGAGCCGCCGGCCCAGGTCGCGGAGAAGATCGGGTGGATCCGGGCGCTCGCGGAGAAGGCGGGCCGGACCGTACGGTTCGGCATCCGGCTGCATGTGATCACCCGCGACACCGCCGACCAGGCATGGGCCGAGGCGCGCCGGCTGCTGGCCGGTTTCGCCCCGGACGCGATCGCCGCCGTACAGGCCGGGCTGGCGCGCAGCGAGTCGGAGGGTCAGCGGCGGATGCTGGCGCTGCACGGCGGCTCGGCGGACGGGCTGGAGGTCTCGCCGAACCTGTGGGCCGGGATCGGGCTGGTGCGCGGCGGCGCGGGGACGGCGCTGGTGGGCAGCCACGCGGAGGTGGCGGCGCGGATCGAGGAGTACCACCGGCTGGGGATCGACGAGTTCGTGATGTCGGGGCATCCGCATCTGGAGGAGGCGTACTGGTTCGGTGAGGGCGTCCTGCCGAGGCTGGCGGCCACGGGCCTGTGGACACACCCGGCGGGCGCTGCCCGTGGTGCGGGCGGTGTCTCCGCCGGGGTGCCGTTCGCGGCGGAGGTACGGCGGTGAGGGCGCCTTCCGGCACGGTGTGACGGGCGCCTTCCCCCACGGCGCGACCGCGCAGTGTGCATGAGCCAGTACCCCGATTCCCGGATCCCACCCGGCGGACTTCTAGGCTGGCCTGAGGATCCGAGCGAGGAGTTGGGCAGTGCGAATAGAGCGTCACCAGGTACGCGGGACCGCCGTGTCAGCGGCACGTGAGGACTTCGCCAACCGCATCGGGGGCCAGGTGCACTCCATGTCCCGCGGCGGCCGTATGACCACGTACGAGTGGCAGTTCATCGCCGGGGAGTTCCTCGACTACCTGGGGGCGCTCTCCGTCGAGACGCCCGACCTCGGTACGGCGGAGGCCCAGGCCGCGCTGAAGGACGCCTCGGAGGCCGCCGCCGGAGCCGTCGCCTACGCGGCGTACCACCCGCACTGTGGCTTCCAGATCTTCCTGAACTACGTGAATTTCGGCATGAGTTACGACCGCGGTGACGATGCCCCCGCGGAGCGGGTCACTCCCGGGGAGTGGATCGACGCGCTCTGCCTGGCGGTCCTCAGGGACAAGGCGAAATTCCACGGCGAGGCATTCCACTTCGCCCGGGGAAAGTTCGCCGAGCAGGCGCAGGGCACACCCACCGGCGAGCTGGCCACGGGACTGATGGCCGTGGCCTTGGACGACACCGGCGACGACGAGGAGTATCCGCCGAGCGCGCAGGCCAAACTCGCCGCCGTCGACGCTGCCCTGGCCCGTGTCCGTACCCGTGCGCAGGGAACCACGGACCACCAGCCCCTCCCGGACCAAGCGGATCTCCCGGACCACCAGCCCCTCCCAGGCCAAGCGGATCTCCCGGACCACCCGGACAGCGCCGCGCTGCGCGCCCTGCGCGCCCTCGCCGCCGAGGACCGGCCGGCCTTCGACACCGCGCTGGCCGGCCTCCTGACCACGTACGCCGCCGCGCACGGCCAGACGTCCTCCCCCAGGACTCTGCTGCCGCTCGTCCCCCTCGCCCTCTCCGCGCTGGCCTATCGGACGCTGGGCTGGGCGCCCGTCGTCCACACCGCGTATCTGCCGCACGCGCTGGTCACGGGCTTCGAGACGGCGGGCCCCCGCGTCGGGGCGTTCGGCTCGGGCCGGCGGCCGGACGCGGTCGCCGCGCTCGCCGCGGGCCCGCTGGTGGTGGAGCGGCCGGCTCGGCCGGCCCGCGAGCAGGCCGTGCTTCCGGAGGTCGCGGCCAGGTACGAGGAAGACGTCCGGAAGGCGCTCAATCCCACCGACGGGAAGCCGCCCGCCCTCTGGGAGCTGGAGGACGTCATGGGTGACCAGGAGCGCCTCTTCAAGTGGCGTGCCGCGGACCCCGGCAGTGACATCGACACGCAGCTCGCGACCCTGAAGCTGGCCTCCCAGATGGGCGCGGCCCTGTTCCGGGTCCGCCTCGCGAAGCCGGGCACCCAGGTCGAGGTGAGTATCGACGGACGTACGCTCCACTACCGGGCGGACGACGGGGACGAGGCGATCGGCGCCGGCAACTGGCAGCGGGCCGTCGCGTTCGCCCTGATCACCGGCGCGCGCGAGGACCTCGCGCCCCTCGTTCTCACCGGCCCCGCCTCCGCCGGTACGGACGATTCCGCCTTCAGCGCGTACCGCGTCGCCCTTCACGCCTACCTGAAGGGCACCGATCCCGAAGCGGCCGTGCAGCAGGCGCTCTACCAGGCCGAGCGGGCCAAGGACTGGGGTTTCGCCATGCCGCCCGTCATGCTGCTGTCGCAGTTGGTGGAGGGCGACGAGGAGAGCTTCAACCTCGCCCTCGCCGACGCGCTCGAAGCCCACCGCGACTACTACCGGGTCGCGGACCGCGCCGACGATCCGGACGCCTCCGGCAGCCTCGACATCCTCGCCCTGGCCTGCCACGCCCGTCGTCGCGGCTGGTCGATCAGGGTCGAATCCGCCTACCTTCCGCGGTACCTCCTGCGGGCGGTCGTCCCCTTCTAGCCGGGGGTCTTCGTACGGTCACGGAGTCGCGTGGCCGATCGTGATGCCGCCTTCCTCGTGCGGCACGTCATCGTGCGGTACGTCGTCGAGCGTCACGACGTCCGTCAGCTGGTGCACACCGGGCGGCAACGCGGGCGCGGCATGGGCGGCCAGGGCGGCCAGGAGGGCGCTGGCCCGGGACTGCGACCGGCCCCGCGCCCACACCGTACGGCCGGTTCCGGCGTGGGTGGCTGACGCCAACCAGCCGTCGCTGCCCGGCAGATGGAGGCCGCGCGGGGTCGCCCGCCGTGCGCCGGGCAGCCAGGTCAGCAGCGCGAGCGCGGCGGTGGCGGCCCGGGAGTCGGTGCCGAAGTAGGTGCGTACGGGCACGCCCAGGGTGCGGGTGAGGGTGTGCTGATCGGAGAAGTCGGCGCGGTAGAGGCGGCGCCGGCCGAGGTGGGGCAGGTCGAAGGCGCGCGGGCGGGAGTAGTTGCGTACGGGCGGACCGCCGTGGGTGTCGGGGAAGGTCCGGCCGAGCAGCCCGTAGCTCCAGTCCGTCGCGGCGGCGCCGTGCTTCTCGCCCGCGCCGAGGACTACGGCGAGGTCGATCGGGCCGCCGACGGGTCCGCCGGTCGGGTGCGTGGGGCCGGCCGGTCCCGGTGCCGGTCCCGGTGCCGGTGCCTGTCCCGGCACGGGTCCCGGTCCGGGTGCCTTGGCCAGCGCCGTCGCCAGCAGTCCCGTCAGCCCCGGCGCCAGTCCCACGCCCAGCAGCAGGGGCGCGGCCGGGGTGAGCCGTTCCAGCGCGGCGATGTACGGGGTGGTGGCGGAGATGTCCACGAAGGCGATGCCCCGGTCCGTCGCCGCCACCGCCAGCCCCGGATCCTCGGCGCCGGACGCGTTGACGACGACGTCGATCCCGTCCAGCGCCCGGAGGTACGCCTCGCCCGCGCCCGCCGTCAGGTCGAACGGCCGGTCGGCCCGTACGGGATCGCGCCCGGCGGCGTACGCGCGCCCGCCCCCCTCGCGCAGCCGCGCCACCACATGGGTGCCGACCGCTCCGTACCCGCCCAGGACGAGCGCACTGATCGCGCTGATCGCCTTCATGACCTGCTCCTCGGATCTACTCGATCTACTCGGATGTATTCACTGGAGTCCCGCTCTAGTGAGATTGACGTTACTAGAGTTACGCTCTAGTCATGACGGACGTCAAGGGAAAACGGGCCCTGAAGGCGCGCGAGACGCGGCGGCGGATGCTGGGCGCCGCGCTCGGGCTCTTTGTCGAGCGGGGGTACGGCGCGACGACGCTGAAGGACATCGCCGAGCGGGCCGGGGTGGCGGTGCAGACGCTGTACTTCACGTTCGGCAACAAGCGCGCGCTGCTCAAGGAGCTGGTCGACGTCACCATCGCGGGCGACGACGAGCCGGTCGCGACGATGGACCGGCCCTGGTTCCGCGCGGCCCTCGCCGCGCCGACGGCGGAGGAACAGCTGCGCCTGCATGTCGCCGGTACGGGCGCGATCCTGGCCCGGGTCGCGCCGCTGCTGGAGGTGGTGTCGGCCGCCGCGGCGACGGACGCGGAGGTCGCGGCGGAGTGGCCGCGCGGGTCCTCCGGCCCGGGATCCGGCACCGCCACCGCCGCCGCCGGCCCCGATCCGCGGTTCACCGTGCAGTCGGCCGCGGCCGGGGCGCTGGTCGGCAAGCCGGGCATCCGGGCGGGGGTCGCGGCGCCGTACGCCGCCGATGTGCTCTACGGGCTGCTCAGCACGGAGCTGTATCTGCTCCTCACTCGCGACCGGGGGTGGGCGCCGGAGGTGTGGGAGCGGTGGGTGTTCGAGACGTTGCGGGGGCAGCTCTGTGGCGGCGGCGGTCCGGAGGCTTCGCCCAGCGAAAAGCAGACGTCGGAAATATGATGAATATGTTCCATTCTGTCCCTCCCTGACGACGTACCTCGGAGCGCTGCATGACCAGGCGTCGTCCCCCCAGCAGGCCCGCCATCGAGTCCGCGAGCGCTGACGATCTGCTGACCACCCTCGGCCGGCTCACCGCGCAGGCGCGGGAGCGCGCGGAGCTTCAGCATGCGCGGGTGGAGCTGGCCGAGGCGCTGCAACGCGAGATGCTCCCCGCCGTGCTCCCGGCGGTGCCCGGACTCCGTACGGCCGCGAAGTACGCGCCCGCGCGCGTCGGGCTGGACATCGGCGGCGACTGGTACGACGGCTTCGCCCTGCCGGACGGCGCCCTGGCGTTCTGCGTGGGCGATGTGCAGGGGCACGATGTCGAGGCCGCCGCGACGATGGGCCAGGTACGGATCGGGCTGCGGGCGGTGGCGGCCACGGCCGGCGGCTGGGGGACGAGCGGCGGCACGGCCCCGAGCGTCGATCCCGGGCTGGTGCTCAGCCGGGCGAACGACGTGCTGCTCTCCGTGAACTCCAGCCTCTTCGCGACGTGCAGTTTCCTGCGGTACGACCCGGCCACCCACGAGCTGGAGAGCGCCCGGGCCGGGCATGTCGCCTCCGTCTGGGCCACGGCCGACGGGCGGTCGGGCGTCGCGGAGGACGCGGGCGGTCTGCCGCTGGGGATCCAGGAGGGGGAGGCGTATCCGGTGACGCGGCGCCGGCTGACGGTGCCGGGCGCGTTCGTGCTGCTCACGGACGGGGTGGTCGAGGGGCCGTCCTTCCCGCTGGACGAGGGGCTGACACGGGCGGCCGGGGCGCTGGCGGCGGGGGTACGGGCGGGGGAGGGGCCGGAGGCGCTGGCGGCGCGGGTGATGCGGGTCGCGGAGCTGACGGGGAACTCGGACGACGCGGCGGTGCTGGTGCTGTGCCACGACGGAGAGGCTTGACTGGGGGCCGCGTGTCACGGCGGAGCCGGGCGGTGGGCGATGTCTGATGGCGGGTGTGGTGCGCAACGAGGAAAACAGCAGCCCAGGAGAGAACCGCGGCCCGGAAGAGAACAGCGGCGGCCCGGAAGAGAACAGCGGCCGGGAAGAGAACCGCGGCTCAGGAGAGAACCGCGGCTCGGAAAAGCCCGTCCCGTCCGCCCCGTCCGCCCCCTCCGCCCCGCCCAGCCTCTGGGTGACGGTCGTCCAGAGCGTCTGCGTGGCGGTGGCGTACAACGTGGTCGGGCAGCTGGGGCTGCTGAGGCAGGTGATGACGGACGGATCCACCGCCGACGGTGTGATCATCACGCCGCTCTGGCCGCCGACCGGGGTCGCGCTGAGCTGTCTGCTCCTCCTCGGGCTGCGGATCTGGCCGGGCATCACCCTGGGCGTCTTCCTCAGCATCGTGACGATCGGTCCGTTCCGGGCCACTGATGTCGGCATCCTCGCGGGGAACACCCTCGCTCCCGTCTGCGCGTATCTGCTGCTGCGCCGCGTGGGCTTCCGTATCGCCCTGGACCGGCTGCGGGACGGGGTGGCGCTGGTGTTCCTGGGCGCGCTGACCGGGATGCTGATCAGCGCGAGCGTGGGTACGGCGGTGCTGACGCTCAGTGGCCGGCTGCCCGCGGGCAGCGTCTGGCCGACCTGGTCGGCGTGGTGGACGGGCGACGCGATGGGCGTCCTGGTCGTCACACCGCTGATCCTCGTACTGCGCCGGGCCAGGCTCCCGCTGCCGCGCGACCCCCGGCGCTGGGCGGAGGCGGGCGCGCTGACGGTCACGGCGTTCGTTGTCGTGCCCGTGGCCACGCGCAGCCCGCTCTGTCTGCTCTTCCTCGTCTTCCCGCTGCTGATCTGGGCCGCTCTGCGCTTCCAGCTCGCCGGCGCGGCGCCGTGCGCGCTGTACGTCTCCGTACTCGCCATCACGGCGGCGATCGACCGCGTCGGGCCCTTCGCCCACCACAGCTTTGTCGAGGTCATGATCGGCCTCCAGGCCCTCAACGGCTCCGCCGCGCTGACGGCGCTGCTGCTGGCCGCGATCGTCACCGAGCAGCGCAATATCCGCCACAAGATCGAACAGGCATGCCTCGAACTGGCCGAGGTGGTCACCCACTTGGCACCACCGCGGCACGGACACCACACGCGCGAGTGAATCGCTCGGCAATGGGCCTTGGCGGGACGGTGGTTCGGGCCATGATGCGGCCCCTGGGAAGTGAAGGGGTGAGGGGTGTGCGGAGATGGCGTGGATCTGTCCCGGCTGCAATCGGCCCGACGCGATCGCCCACATCGAGAACGAGGACGGATTGCACCCGTTCCCCTGCCACTTCTGCAACTACTCGGTTCTGGACAGCGGCGGGCGCTCGGCGGTGTGGGCCTCGTACGCGTGCGACCTCAAGGAGTGCGCGGGAGTCATCCGGGATCTGTACCACTACTCGCCCCGCGCCGGGCTGACGGAGGTGGTGCGGTTGCCGTGCAACGAGTGCGGCTCGGGGAAGCCGCGCCAGGGGGTGCGCCACGTGCCGAATCCAGGACGGCGAACGAGTTAAGCGTGATCGGCTGTTCGGTGGATTGATCGATGAAGATCGTTTTTCATATTTACGACACGGCATAACCCCTGCATGTCGTCTCTCTGTGGCTTCAGCCGCGTGGCCGCCGCCGGCGCGCTCGCGCTCACGCTCTGCGGATTCGCCAGTACGGGGCCGGGTGCGGAGAGCGGCGCGTCGGTCTCCCCGCTGGCGGAACCGTCGATTCCGGTCTCTGACCAGGCGTCGGGTTCGGGTCCGGCGTCAGGTCCGGTGTCAGGTTCGGCGCCGGAATCGGCCTCCGTACCGGCATTGCCATCGCCGTCGCCCTTGCCGTCACCCGGCATCTCCGCCGTACCCGCAGCCGGTGCGCCCGCCGCGCCCGCAGGCGCCGATCTGTCCGTCACCTCGGCCCCGGCTCGCACCGGACCCGCCGCCACCGGCCTCCGTACCGGCCCCGACGACACCTACCGTTACACCATCACCGTCCACAACCACGGCCCCTCGCAGGCCACCGACGTCAAGGTGACGGACCTGCTGCCCGACTCGCTGGTCTTCGTCTCCGGGCAGCAGGGGTGCGCCGCGCAGGGGCAGGAGGTGACCTGCGGGCCGCTGGCCACGCTCGGGGTCGGTGACTCGTACTCCTGGGTCATCACGGTCCGGCTGGCCGACGGCTACGACGGCGACGGCTCCGACATCGTCAACGAGGCCGCCGTCACCGCCACGACCCACGACCCGGTGCCGGACAACAACACCGCCTCCGTCACTGGCCTGCCCGTGCGGCCCGGCCCGCACGGGGTCGCGGATCTGAAGCTGTTCAAGCGCGCGGAGCTGCCCCCGGGCAAGCGCTTCGTCTCGCCGGGCGACACGTTCGCCTACGTCATCACCGTACGGAACCTCGGGCCCGGGACGGCTCGCGGCGTACAGGTGACCGATCCGCTGCCGCACGAGCTGCGGTTCGTGTCCTCGCCCGACGGGTGCGCGCCGGAGGGCGCACGGACCGGGCAGAAGGTCGTCTGTCCGCTGCTGGACCAGCTGCCGGCCGGCGAGACCGCCGTGTTCCGGATGGTCGTCCGGGTGCCCGACCACCGGGCGCTGCTGCGCACCGGCGTCCAGCTCGACAACATCGCCTCCGTCACCTCCACGACGAAGGACCCCGACCTCGGCAACAACCGGAACCGGCCGGGCACCACGGGCCCCGACGGCGGCCCGCTCTACCTCAAGCCCGGACACGGCGGCGGTACGAGCGGCGGTACGGACAGCGGTGGTACGGACGGCGGCGGTCACCACTCCGGCGGTACGAGCGGAGGCACGGACGGCGGCGGTACGGACGGCGGCGGTCACCACTCCGGCGGCTCGCACTCCGGTGGTCACAACGGCGGCCACCACGGCGGGCAGCTCCCCGACACCGGCTCCGACGTGCCCTCCTGGCTGATCTGGCTGGCCGCCTCGACCCTGGCCGCCGGTTCCGGGCTCGTCGTCCTGGCCCGGCGGAACTTCTCCCCGCGCGTCTCCCCGCGTGCCTCCAAGGCGGAGGGGCCCCTCGTATGAGAATCCCGCTCCTCCGAGCCCTGCTCGTCGCGCTCTGCGCGACCCTCGCCCTGGGTGCCGCTCCCGCGCCCGTCCCCGCCCACCAGCCCCGCGCCCTCTCCTTCCCCGTCCACGAGACCTTCGACGCCACCCCCAACCTCGGCACCACCACCGGCAACGCCAGCTATCCCGGCGGCGGCTGGCTGCGCCTCACCAGCGCGGCCACCGGGCAGGCCGGCTCGTGGGAGATGAACGACTCGTTCTCCACGAACCTCGGCATCGTCGCCGAGTTCACCTACGCCTCCTACGGCGGCTCCGCCTTCGACGGCAAGCGCGGCGACGGCCTCGCGTTCTTCCTTGCCGACGGTTCCGCCGCCAACGGCACGGGCGCCTCCGGCGGCGGCCTCGGCTACGCCTGCGCCGGATCGGCCAACTCCTGCAACCGCAGCGGCGTGCCGGGGGCGTTCCTCGGCATCGGGCTGGACGAGTTCGGCAACTTCTCCTCGCCCGACGTCGGCAACGGCGGCCCCGGCGCCCGCCCCAACGCCATCGCCCTGCGCGGCGGCGGCAACGGCACCAGCGGCTACCGGTACGGTACGGCGGTCAACGGCCCCGGCGGTACGGTCGAGACCGGCAGCCGGGCCAACTACCGCACCGTACGGGTCCAAGTCCTGCCCCGTGGCGGGCGGTTGCTGGTCTCCGTCTGGTCGGACTCCGGGCCCGGCACCGCGCTGACCAAGGTCATCAGCGACTACGACGTGTCCGCCATCGCCAATCAGCCCGCCCTGCCCGCCACCCTCAAGGTCGGTTTCTCCGGCAGCACCGGCGGGGCGACCAACATCCACGAGATCGGCGATCTCACCATCAATGTCCCGGCCAACCTCTCGATCACCAAGAGCGGTACGGCCACCATCCCGGCGAGCTACGGCCCGGCGACCTACACCGTCACCGTCACCAACAGCGACATCAACGACGTCGAGGGCGCCGTCATCCGGGACACCGTCCCGGCGCTCACCGGGGTGACCTGGACCTGCACCGCCACCACCGGCAGCGCCTGCCGGCCCGCGTCCGGCAGTGGCAACACCATCAACACGCTCGCCGACCTCAGACGCAACGGCTCGGTCACCTACACTATTCTCGGCAACGCGCCCAACCAGCCCGTCACCTTCACCAACACCGCGACCGTGACCGCGCCGGGCAACCGCGTCGACACCGACCCCGCCGACAACACCGCCTCGGTCACCACGACGGTCACCGCGCTGGCCGATGTGGCGGTGACCAAGGCGGGCGTCGGCAGCGGGCCCGTACGCCCAGGGGACCAGTTCGACTACCGGATCACCGCCACCGACCGGGGCCCCTCGGACACCACCAACGTCCGGGTGACCGACACCCTCCCCGCCGGGCTCACCTTCGTGTCCTCCCCCGACGGCTGTACGGCGTCGGGCCAGACGGTGACCTGCCCCACCAGGGCTGCTCTGGCGGCCGGGAGTTCGGCCGGCTGGACGATCCGGGTGAAGCTGGACCCCGCGTACACCGGCAACGGCTCCGACCTCGGCAACAGGGCCGTGGTCAGCCACGACATCACGGACCCCGACACCGCCAACAACACCAGCCCTGCCGCCCCGCCGCCCGGCGGTGTCACCGCTCCGCAGGCCGATCTGCGGACCACGAAGGTGACCGTGACGAACACCCCGGTGGCACCGGGGGAGTCGTACGAATACACCGTGACCGTCACCAACCAGGGCCCCTCCGTGGCCCGTCAGGTTCGCGCCACCGATGTGCTGCCGCCGGCCCTCCGGTTCGTCTCGTCCAGCAGCGGGTGTACGGCGGTGACCGCCACCCGGACCGTGACCTGCGGCCCGGTCGCCACGCTCACCGTGGGCGCGGCCGTGACCTGGACGTTCCGGGTCGCGCTCGACGCGGCGTACAGCGGCGACGGCACGGACCTGCGGAACACGGCGACCGCCGACGCGGACACGGCGGATCCCGACCGGACCAACAACAGCGGCACGGCCGCGCCGCCCGGCGGGAAGGTCAAGTCCCCCACCGCCGACCTGGAGTTCGACAAGAAGTCCGCGAGCTGATGGCCGACCGGCCGACCGGCTCATCGGTTGGCCCGCCGCGCCCACTGACCGGCCGCGCCCACTGACCGGCCGACCACCTCTCTTGACATGAACGGAATCGATGCGATGAGAAGGACAGCAACCGGTACGCCCCGGCGGCGCGGCGGCTTCGCGCTGTGGTCCGCGCTGGCCGCGCTCGTGTGCGTGGTGCCGCTGTGGTCGTCCGGAGGGGGCGCCGCCTCGGCGGCCACCGCCGCCGAGCGGTCCGCGCGGCCCTCGATGACCTTCGCGGCCCACCACCGCAGCGCCGCCGCCGTGGCCGCCGTACCGCCCGGCGGGACCTTCACATACACCCTCACCGCCAAGAACAACGGCCCCTCGGTGGCCCGCAATGTGATCGCGAAGGACACCCTGCCCAACGGCATCGAGTTCGTCTCGTCCGTCGACGGCTGCACCGCCTCGGGCCGTACGGTGACCTGCGGGCCCGAGCCGCAGCTGTCGGTGGGCCAGACCAAGAGCTGGACGATCCTCGTCCGGCTCAGCGCGTCCTACCAGGGCGACGGCTCGGACCTCGGGAACACCGTCACCGGCTCCTCCGACGCCACGGACCCGACCCCCGGCAACAACCAGAACCCCACGCCCGTGAAGCCGCCGGGCAGCTTCGAGCCGGTGTCGGACCTGTCGACCGTGAAGGAGGCGCTGGGTACGGGACCGACGGTCCCCGGCCAGGAGTACGAGTACCGGATCACCACCTCGAACGCCGGCCCCTCGGACGCCCGTAACGTCAAGGCGACCGACACGCTCCCCGCCGGGCTGACCTATGTCTCGTCGGCCGACCCGTGCACGGCGTCCGGCGGCCGTACGGTCACCTGCGGCCCGCGCGCGCGGCTGGCGCCGGGGGCGTCCGTGAGCTGGACGTTCCGGGTGAAGCTGAGCGCCGCGTACACCGGTGACGGCACGGATCTGCGGAACACCGCCGCCTCCACCTCCGACTCGCGCGACCCCAACCCGTCGGACAACACCAGCCCGCCCGTGTCACCGCCCGGCGGTGTCAGCGAGCCGCAGGCCGACCTGTGGACGGCGAAGGCCACGACGACCAGCACCCCGGTCGCCCCCGGCGAGAACTTCTCGTACGCCGTCACCGTCACCAACGACGGCCCGTCGCGCGCGGTCAACGTCAAGGCCACCGACGCCCTCCCCAGCCAGCTGCGCTTCGTGTCGTCGGCGGACGGCTGCACGGCCGGCGGTACGGGCGGCGGCGCCACGGTGAGCTGCGGACCGCAGGCCGTACTGGAGCCCGGCGCCTCCAAGACCTGGACGTTCACGGTGCAGTTGGACCCGAACTACCGGGGCGACGGCTCGGACATCCGCAACACGGCCACCTCGTCCTCCGACACCAAGGACCCCAGCCCGAACAACAACACCAGCCCGCCCGTCGGCCCGCCCGGCTCCGCCGTCAACCGCCCCAACGCGGACCTGTCGGTCACCAAGCAGGCCGTCGGCACCACCCAGCCGGTGCCCGGGACGACGTTCGACTACCGGATCACCGTCAAGAACAACGGTCCCTCGGCGGACGCCTACAACGTCACCCTCACCGACGACCTGCCGCAGGGCCTGTCGTACGTGGCGTCCACGCCCGACGGCTGTACGGTCTCGGGCCGCGCGGTCTCCTGCAAGCGCGCGACCCCGCTCAAGGTGGGCGAGACCACCGAGTACATCCTCACCGTCAAGGTCGACCCGGCGTACGCGGGCGACGGCAG
Organism: Streptomyces paludis; assembly: GCF_003344965.1. Taxonomy (NCBI): domain Bacteria; kingdom Bacillati; phylum Actinomycetota; class Actinomycetes; order Kitasatosporales; family Streptomycetaceae; genus Streptomyces; species Streptomyces paludis. The sequence continues at coordinate 3,861,181 of NZ_CP031194.1, forward strand.
CGACATGAAGAACACCGCCCGGGTCACCGCCGACAACATCGACCCGAACAGCGACAACGACAGCAATACGGCCGTTCCGCCGGGCGGTGGCATCGCGCCGCCGGCCGCCGACCTGGGGATCGTGAAGAAGACCGTCACGGACACCCCGGTCGCCCCGGGCGAGACGTTCGAGTACGCGGTCACGGTCACCAACAACGGCCCGTCGCAGGCCCAGCAGGTACGGGTCACGGACGCGCTGCCGGCGGCGCTGAGCTTCGTCTCGTCGGACGACCCGTGTGTCTCGGGCCGTACGGTGGTCTGCGGCCCGCTGGACACACTGGCGCCGGGCGCGTCCGTGTCGTACGTGTTCAAGGTGAAGCTGGCCGCCGACTACACGGGCGACGGCAGTGACATCGGGAACCGGGCGTCGGTCACCTCCCCGACGGCCGACCCGAACAGCGGGAACAACACCAGCGCGGTGACGGGCCCGCCGGGCGGCAGGGTGAAGACGCCGACGGCGGACCTGGAGGTGACGAAGGAGACGCCGTAGCCGTAGCGGCAGCCGTATCGGTTAACGGTACGAGGGTGGCCGGGCCGGCCGATGAGCCTGGGGGGAATCAGGGTTCATCGGCCGGCCCGGCCGGTTCATGAGGGGTATTTCCGGAGGGGGTTCGGGGAGGGGCTTCCGGGGTCAGGCCGCCAGCGCCGTGGGCAGGGCCGTCGTCGCGTACGTCCGGTCCCGCAGGATGTCCAGGAACAGCGCGCCCGCCAGCAGATGGGCGCTGCCCCGGGGCCGCAGCCCGTCGGCGCGCAGGGTGCTGTCGAGGTCGCGCAGCGCCCGGCCGCCCGCGTCGCTGCCGGCGCCGCCCGCCTCCAGCACGGCGTGGGCGCCGTTCTGGACCTGGCGCAGACCGTGCGGTCCGGCGGCGTGGAGGAGGCCGGTGTCCTGGAGGGTGCACATGATGGTGAGCAGCGCGTCGAGGCGGGCCTCGGGCTCGCGGGCGCCGGCGGATCGTGCCGTACCCAGGGCCGTCAACGCCCTTCGTATGTGCGGGAATCCGGCCCGCGCCTCGCCGCGCGCACCGGCCGCGCCGTAACGGGACGCCACCGTGGCACCGGGGGAGGGGACCCGGGGCGCCGACGGGTCGGGGAGGGCGGCGAGGCGTCTGGCGGCGGCGGGGAGCTGGTCGGGGGCGGTGGCCGGCTCCAGCGCGGCGGCGGCCACGAGCAGCCCGAGGGGCCAGACCGCGCCGTGGTGCAGGGCCGTACCGGTGTTGGCGCGGGCCATGGTCCGCTCGGTGTGACGGCCGATCGCGCCGAGTTCGCGGCGGAGTTCACGAGGCGGTGTGTCGCCGGCCGTACGTCCGGGGTGCCCGGGGGTGCCGCCGCCCGAGCGGCGGGCGGCGGCGGCCATGGCCGCGAGGCCGGGTGCCAGCGAGCGCGCGGACCAGCGCAGCGCGCCGAAGTCCGCCTCCCGCCGGTCGGGGAGGCCGGGCTTGGGGGTCAGCTCGGCCTCGGCCAGCAGGGCGTCGATCGCCGCTTCGGCGAGCACCTCGTCCTCGCGGTTCATGGGCATGGGGGTCCCCTAACGAGTGGTCGGTCGTACGGGCGGTGTGGGGCGGACGAGCGGTTGGAGGGGCGGGCGGGGTGGTGAGGGGTGTACCCGTAACCGGGCCGGATTACGGGTACACCCCGAGCCGCGCTCGCGCTCGCGTTACGAGGTGGGCGGCTCCCCGGTGGGCGGCGTACCGGTCGGAGGCTCGCCTCCCTCGCCACCGCCACCGCCCGCGCCGCCACCCGCGCCGGTGTTCTCGGCGTCCGGGTCGATGCCGAGGATGATCGTGCCCTTGTAGCCCTTCGACGGGTCCTTCTTGTGGACGGGGGTGAGCGTCAGCAGCCCGCCGGCCGCGCCGTTGCCCTCGTACACCATGTCGTCGTCCAGCTTGGTGTAGCTGCCGGAGTGCTTGGAGTACGGCTCCAGGGTGAAGATCTGCTCGGCGATGTCGTCGTCGAAGAAGAGCTGGCCGGTGAAGTTGACCTTGCCGCCCTCGTATGTCCCGTCGGCCTTCTGGCCGCCCGTGTGGACCTTGACGTGGATGTGGCAGGTGCGCGGGGTGTACCAACCGGGCACGATCGTCGTGAACTTGACGACCCCGTTGGCGTTGGCGACCTGGTAACCACGAAGGTACGTCTGGTCGTTGGCGGTGGAGCCGTCCTCGTCCTCCGCCGGGGCGCTGCCGCCGGGGTTGGCGGTGGTGTAGCCGGAGTAGTAGCCCCAGGCGTCGCAGTGCCAGATCTCCACGGCCGCGCCGGCGACCGGGCCGCACGACTCGGTGGTGTCCTGGACGGTGATGCGCAGGCTCAGCGGGACGCCGGACTTGCCCTCGGTGATGTCCTTGCGTACGAGCGCGCCGTCCAGGTAGTACGGGCCCTCGGTGACACTCGACATCAGGACACACTGCCCGGTCGAGGCGGTGGTGGAGCCAGTGGCGGACGAGGTGGTGGCGTCGGTGCCGGCGCCGGCGGTGTCCGTCTCGTCCGAGGCGAAGGCGTTGATGCCGACCACGGCCACCGCGCCGGCACCGGCCACGGCACCGCCGCCGATGGCGAGGGCGCGCCTTCTGCTGACCTTCTTGTCCAGGTGTTTCTCTGTCATGTACTGGACGGTAGTGATCGATGCTGGCAGGAACCCCGCCCTGGCCTGTGAGCGCCCTGTGAGGCGTACGCGCAACCGAAAACCGGCCGGGGGCGTCTTGGGGATTACATACTCAGTATGTTCCCTCCGTCCCCGCGTAAGGAATGAAGGAACGAATCACGTGAACCTCGTACACGACGCCGTTCCCCAGCCGCAGGACCCGCAGGACCCCCAGCGGCAGGCCCCCCAGCCGCATGCCCCTCCGCGGTGGTCCACCCAGCCGGAGGGCGACCCCCGGCCGCGTGCCTTCCGGGCCGCGCTGCCCGTGCTGGCCTGGTCGCTGCTCGGCGGGCTGCTCTTCGGTGTGCTCACCAACATCGGCCAGGGCTGGCTGCCCGGCGCCTGGAACAGCATCGTCAACTCCGGCGCCGTCTGGTCCGTCGCCGCCTTCGTGGCCGGCGCCCTGGTCGCGGCCCGGAGACCGTTCGCGGTCGCCCCCGTCGCCGGGCTGCTGGCCGAGGCCGGACTGGTCGTCGGCTACTACGCGTACGCCGAGTTCGGCTTCAACCGTCAGGGCATGGGGATGCTCTTCTACCCGCTGCTCTGGCTGGGCATGGCGTTCCTGGCCGGACCGCTCTTCGGCGTCGCGGGCGCCTGGTGGCGGCGGAACGAGGACTGGCGCCGCCGCGCTGTCGCGGTGGCCGGGCTCGCGGGGGTCTTCGGCATGGAGAGCGTCCACTACGCGTGGACCCTGCACTACGCGCCCCAGGCGTGGGCCTGCCTCGCGCTCGCGGTGCTGCTGCCGCTGGTGATGCCCCGTACGCACAAGGAACGCGGAGTGGCGCTGCTGTGCACCGCCGCGTTCTCGTTCGTCGCGTACGTCGTCGTCTACCGCGGGCTGCTGAGCGGGGCGTGAGACGGCGGGCGGTCCGGGGGACGTGCCGGGGGTACGTGCCGGGGCGGTCGAACGCCCCGGCACGACACCGGTGTTGGGTCTACGCGGGGTGCAGGGTGTAGCCGTACGTGTACGTGCGGCCCGCGCGGAGCAGGTAGGCGGCGAGCGGGGCCGCGCCCCAGGAGTTGATGCCGCCCACGCCGGTCTGGCGGTGGTTGACACCGAGGACGGTCTCGTCGCGCCGTTTCAGATTGTGCGGATGGCGGGTGCCTTCGAGGTCGAACGGGGAGTAGTGCAGCGCGCTGATCTCCAGGAGGCTCCCGGGCGCCGGGGCGCCTTCCTGGGCGTCGGCGGTGACTTTCAGGCCGGTGCCCGTACGGTCGGTGAGCGAGAAGCGGCGTACGTCCGTCATGTTGCCCATCTGCTGGGGGCGGATGTACGGAGCGACCTGGGCGTCCACCGTGGAGCGGTAACGGCCCACGAGCGCACCGGTGTTGCGATCCCAGTAGTTCTCGTGCGGCCCGCGCCCGAACCAGTCGAGCCGCTCCAGCCCCGCCGGCACGGTCAGCAGCGCGCCCACCACGGGCAGGTCCGGGAGACCGGCGGCCGCGGTGAGCGTGTGCCGTACGCGTACCTCACCGCTGCCGAGGATCCGGAAGACGGTGTGCCAGGTGGAGGCGGTGGGCGCGGTGGGGAGCGTCGCCGTCACCTCGATCACCACCTCGCCGGGTGACGGCTGCTCGACGGCCACGGACGTCACCGTACGGTTGGCGCCCGCGTCGCGCCAGGTGCGGGCCGTCGTCTGGAAGCGGCGGCCGATGTCGTTGTCCGTGGGCCCGCGCCAGAAGTTGGGCACGGGCCCGCCGGCCAGCAGCAGCCGGCCGCGGTGGTGGTACGAGGCGAGGGTGCCGGTCCCCCGGTCGAGGACGACCTCGCTGTTCCGGCCGGTGACGCGGATGTCGGCGGCGGTCTCCACGAGGGTGAGGGCGGGGGACTCCGACGACGATCCGGAGGACGGCGTGGTGAGTGGTGTGTGCCACGGCAGCGCGATCTGGTCCGCCGCCACGGTGTGTCCCGCGTCCGCCCAGCTCGTGGCCTTCCGCAGCACGAACGAGACGTTCAGCCAGTACTCGCCGCCGGGCGCGGGCTTGTCCGGCCGGCGGCAGGGGATCCGTACCGTCTCCGTCGCGCCGGGCGCGACCTGCGGCCCGGGGAGGGTGCCGCGCTGGACGGGGTCGCCGTCGCGGGTGACCGTCCAGACGAGGTGGTACGCGTCCAGACCGCTGAAGAGGTTTTTGTTGTGGATGCGGACGTCGGTGCCGGTGGCATCCGTGCCGGTGGCGTCTGCGGCGGTGATGCCGATCGGCTCGTACACCTTCTTCAGCTCCAGCAGGCCCGGGTGGATCTGCCGGTCCGCCGCGACCAGCCCGTTGGCGCAGAAGTTGCCGTCCGACGGATAGCCGGGCCGCCAGTCGCCGCCGTACGACAGATAGGTGCGCCGGGGTTCGCCGGGGGCCTGGTCGGGGATCGGGAGGCGGACGGACTGGTCGGCCCAGTCCCAGATGAAGGCGCCGTGCAGATTGGGGTAGCGCTCGAAGGCGTCCCAGTACTCGCGCAGATTGCCGCCGCTGTTGCCCATGGAGTGGGTGTACTCGCAGAGGACGTACGGCTTCGGGTTGCCGGATCGGCCGTACGACTCGACGCCCGCCGGACTGGTGTACATCTCGCTGTGGATGTCGGTCACGGCGTTCATGCCCTCGTAGTGGACGGGGCGTGAGTTGTCGCGGGCGTGTGTCCAGTCCGCCATGGCACGGAAGTTGCTGCCCTGGCCGGCCTCGTTGCCGAGGGACCAGACGATGACGCTCGCGTGGTTCTTGTCGCGCTCGACGAGCGAGCGCATCCGGTCCAGACAGGCGGGCGTCCACTCGGGGCGCGAGGCGGGGAGGCGGTCGCGGATGGCGTGCGTCTCCAGATTGGCCTCGTCGATGACGTACAGGCCGTACTCGTCGCAGAGTTCGAGCCAGCGGGGATGGTTGGGGTAGTGGGAGGTGCGGACGGCGTTGATGTTGTGCCGCTTCATCAGCAGGACGTCCTGGACCATCCCCGACTCGGAGACGGCCTGGCCGAGTTCGGGGTCGTTCTCGTGGCGGTTGGTGCCGCGCAGCATGAGGGGCCGGCCGTTGATGGTGAACCTGCCCGGACCGTAGTCGATTTGGCGGAAACCGACGCGGGTGCGGTGGATGTCGACGGCGGCGCCGGAGGCGTCCTTGAGGGTGACGACAAGGGTGTAGAGGTGCGGCGCCTCGGCGGACCAGAGGGCCGGGGCGGGGACGTCGGCGGTCAGGGTGACGCTGGTGTCGGCCGCGCCGGGGGCGGATGGGGAGGGCTGGAGGGTGGCGGTGAGGGCCTGGGGCAGGACGCGGCGCCCCTTGGCGTCGTACAGGACGGCTTCGATCAGGACGGGCCCGGGCTGGTCGGGTGGAGTGGAGGCGGCTCCCCGGTTCCGTACGGCCGCCGAGACGGTGAGTGTCGCGTCCCGGTACGCGGAGTCCAACTTCGTCCGTACGAAGAGGTCGTGGAGGTGCACCGGTGGGATGGCGTACAGATACACGTCCCGGAAGATGCCGGACAGATCGATCAGGTCCTGGTCCTCCAGCCAGCTCCCGTCCGACCACCGGTAGACCTCAACAGCAAGGGTGTTGCGCCCGGGCCGGAGATACGGGGTGATGTCGAACTCGGCCGGTGTGTAGCTGTCCTCGCTGTAGCCGACGCGCTCGCCGTTCACCCACACGAAGAAGGCGGACTTCACCCCCTGGAACGAGATGAGCGTGTGCCGGCCCGCCCAGTCCGAGGGCAGGGTGAAGGCGCGGCGGTACGAGCCCACGGGGTTGAACTTGCGCGGGACATTGGGCGGTTCGGGTGTCTCGTAACCGATCCAGGGATACGGGATGTTGAGGTAGATCGGCTCCCGGTATCCCTCCATCTCCCAGTTGGACGGGACCGGAATGCGGTCCCAGTCGCTGTCGTCGTACTCCGGCGCATGGAAGCCGATGGGCCGCGCGTCCGGGTTCTCGGACCAGTGGAAACGCCAACTGCCGTTGAGGGAACGGTAGTACGGCGACCGCTCGTGCCGCCCGCGTAAGGCGTCGGCAGCGGTCGCGTACGGTACGAGCCGGGTCCGCGCGTCCTCGCGGTTGACCTGGAACACCTCTGGCTGCGCTTCCCACTCGGGCGTGGCGGCGGCGCCGCTGTCAGCCCCGCCGCTGACGCCACTGCCACCGCCACTGCTGCTCGCCGCGAACGCCTGCTTCTGCCCGGCGAAGGCCGCCCATCCCGCGAGGGCGGCGCCGGAGACCAGCAGGGAACGACGGCGTGGATGTTGGTTATTGCTCGGACTTTCGACACTCATGTGCGACTCCGAACGGAAGACAACAAGAACAACCGCCCCAGCATCAGACGTACCCGCGCACCACACAAGACCGCTGCCGCAACGGGCGTGCCGGACCTGTCCGTTCAGGTCAGTCGGTGTGGAGGTAGGTGCCGGGCGTATGGCCGGTGACACGGCGGAAGGCGCTGATGAAGGCGCTGGGTTTGCGGTAGCCGACGGCCCGGGCCGTGGCGTTGACCGATGCCCCGTCGGCGAGCAGCTGGATCGCCGCCCGAATACGGACCTGGGTGCGCCAGCGGGCGAAACTGAGCCCGGTCTCCCTGGGGAAGAGCCGTGAGAGCGTTCTGACGCTGGCGTGGACATGGTCGGACCAGGCGGCGAGTTCACGCTGGTCCGACGGGTCCGCGACAAGCCGTTCCGCGATGGCCCGCACGCGGGGGTCTGTCGGCACGGCCACATGGATGTCATGGGTGGGCAGCGCGACGAGCAGGGCGAACATGAGGGCTTCGGCGTGCGGTCGGCTCGGATCCTGGTGGCTCGCGAGATACAGATGCGCGAAGAGTTCGCGCAGCAGCGGCCCGACCGCGACGCCGGTCGGCCGGGTCCAGGTAATCGGGCAGCTGTCCGGGGAGAAGGCGACGGCGGACCCCTCGCCGGCGCGCAGCACCGCCCCGCCGTGTGCCACCCCGCCGGGGATCCACAGTCCGTAACCGGGCGGGATGAGCCAGTCGCGTGCCGCGGCGTGGACCGTGGCCGTCGCGCTCACGGACCAGATCAGCTTGGGTTCGGGATGGGCGTGTGTCTCGATGACGGTGTCGTACTGATCCGAGCTGCCGCGGTCGATGCTCAGGATCGGTGACACGGGAGCGCCCACCGGGCTGGCCGTTGTGGGGTATTGATTGACCGCCATACGCATGAACGCCATCCTACGGTCGAGCACATGGCAACTCTTCTCTATCGTCTCGGCAGAACCGCGTACCGCCGCTGGCCGGTCTTTCTGGCCGGGTGGCTGATCGCCCTGGTGGCTGCCGGTGCCGTCGCCGGTGCCTTCTCCAAGCCGATGACGAGCAGTTTCACTATTCCGGGCATCCCCTCCATGCGGGCCGCCGAACTTCAGCGGGAACTCTTCCCCGGCGCGCGGGACGTCGAGGCACCGACGGTGACGGTCGTCGTCGCCGCGCCCAAGGGCGCGAAGCTGGCCGAGGAGCCGTACGCGAGCGCCATCGCCCGGCTGGTGAGCGAGATCGGCGCTCTGGAGCATGTGCCGGGCCCGGTCGCCGGCCCGGTCGAGGCCGCCGACGCCCTCCGCCGGACGGCGGGAGACGCGCCGGAGCTGCTCGCCGCGACCCTGCCGCTCTCGGCCGATGGCCGGGTGGGCACGGTCGACTTCGCCTTCGACGTTCCCGAAGTGGCGGACGTGACACCGGAGATGAAGACCGAGGTCATGGACATCCTGGGCGACGCACGCGGTGCCGGGCTCCAAGTAGAGGTCTCGGGGCCGGGGATGGAGACCATGGCCGCCCCGGGCAGCACCGCCGAGATCATCGGCATCGGTGTGGCACTGGTCGTCCTCGCCCTGACCTTCGGCTCGCTGGTCTCGGCCGGCATGCCGGTCCTCTCGGCAGGTGTCGGTGTGGGGCTGGGCGTCCTGGGCATCACCGCGCTGACCGCGTTCGTCGACGTACCGGACACCACCACGATCCTGGCGACGATGCTCGGCCTCGCTGTGGGCATCGACTACGCGTTGTTCATCCTCGCCCGCTACCGCGGTGAACTCCAGCACACCGAGGACCGCGAGGAAGCCATGGGCATCGCGGTGGGCACGGCGGGCTCGGCGGTCGTGTTCGCCGGCCTGACCGTCATCATCGCGCTGGTCGCGCTCAGCGTCGTGGGCATCGGGTTTCTCACCGCCATGGGCCTGGGCGCCGCCGTGACCGTCGCCATCTCGATCCTGGTCGCCCTGACCCTGATACCGGCCCTCGGCGGCATGCTGAAGTCGAAGATCTTCGGCGGGCGGTTCCGTCGTTACGTACCGGCCCGTGACGAGTCCGGCGAGGTCCTCAACCACGGTGTGCGCTGGGCACGTGTCGTGGCCAGGGCGCCGTTCGTGTGGATCCTGGTCGTGGTGATCGGCCTCGGCGCGATGGCGCTGCCCTTCAAGGACATCCATATGGGACTGCCGGGCGACTCCACCGCTCCCACGGACACCACCGCGCGCAAGGCGTCCGACCTGATCACCGAGTCGTTCGGGCCCGGCAGGCTCTCTCCGCTGCTGGTCGTCGTCGACGGCCGTAACGTCACACCCGCGCAGCGGCAGCGCGCGTACGAGCAGGTCACCGCGTGGGCCGCCGGACAGGACAACGTCGCCCACGCGGCCCTGGCCGGTACGAGCGAGAACGGCGCGATGGTGCTGGTCGAGCCCGCCGCCGGACCGGAGTCGGTCGCGGCCGAGGAGCTGCTGAGCGATCTGCGCGACACCGCGGTGATCGAGAAGCGGACCGGGGTCACCCTCGGTGTCACCGGAATCTCGGCGGTGCAGGCCGATATCTCGGACAGGCTCAGTGGTGCGCTGGTGCCCTACCTCGCCATTGTCATCGGGCTGGCGTTTCTGCTGCTGGTCCTGGTGTTCCGCTCGATCCTGGTGCCGTTGACCGCGACCTTCGGGTTCCTGCTCTCGATCCTGGCCACGCTCGGCGCCATGGTCGCCGTATTCCAGAAGAGCGCCTTCGGGTGGTTCCCCGGCGAGCCGATCGTCAGTTTCCTGCCGATCTTCCTCGTCGGTGTGGTGTTCGGTCTGGCGATGGACTACCAGGTCTTCCTGGTGACCCGTATCCGCGAGGCCCATGTCCGCGGCGCCTCCCCGCAGGAGGCGGTGAGGGATGGATTCCGCAGCTCGGCGCGGGTGGTGACCGCCGCGGCGCTGATCATGACGGCGGTGTTCTCCGGCTTTGTCTTCATGGCGGACACGATGATCAAGTCGATGGGCTTCGGCCTGGCGGTGGCGGTGATCTTCGACGCCTTCGCCGTACGGATGTGCCTCATCCCCGCGCTCCTGTATCTCATGGGTGACAAGGCGTGGTGGCTGCCGAAGTGGCTCGACCGCGTCCTGCCCAACGTCGACATCGAGGGAGAGAACGCCATGACGGACTCCGGTGACCAGCGGTTGGCCGGTGACCAGCGGCTGGACAAGGCGGGCGCACGATGAACCACGACCCCTCGTCCGGCGGCGGCCGGTTCGATCTGAGCCGACGGCTGCTGCGCGGCGGCCACATCGAGGAGATCGAGGAACTCACCCCCACCTCCCTGCGGATGCGGCTGGCCGGCCCCAAGCTGGCCGGGCTGAACTGGCAGCCCGGCGACCACATCCGGGTGCGGATCGGAAGCCTGCTCACCCTGCGCACCTACAGCGTCTGGGACGCCGACCCCGGCCAGGGGTGGATCGACCTCGTCCTGTTCGACCACGGCACCCCCGACAGCATCGGCCTCCGGTGGGCCGAAGCCGCCCGCCCCGGGCAGTACGTGGCGTTCATGCGCGACCCCCGGGCGATCCGCCTCAGGCCCGACGCCCACTGGCACCTCTTCGCGGGCGAGGAGAGCGCGGCGGCCGGCTTCGGCTCACTGCTGCGCGCCGTGCCCGCCGACGTTCCCGTCCTCGGCGTCCACCAGGCCGCCACCGAGGCCGACCACATCGACCTGCCCCGGCCCCTGACCCGGATCGCACGACAGGGAGCCGCCGCGGCCTCCTCCGGGCAGCTCGTCGACGCCGTCGCCGCCCTCGACCTGCCCGGCACTCAGGGCGCCGCCTACCTGGCCGGTGAGGCCCGTACGGTCCAGCTGATCCGCGGTTATCTCGTCAACGACCGGGGCTGGAACCGCCGCGACATCGTCACCAAGCCCTTCTGGACGCCCGGAAAGCGCGGAATGGACTGAGGGGGGCTCGGTGCGGGCCGCGCCGTATCGCGGTATCGCTTTCTCGCCGTATCGCTGTCTCTACGACACGCAGACGTTGGTCAGGGCGCCGGCCGCGTCGTTGATCGCGCCGGGGTCCGGGTGGGTGTCGCCGTTCAGGATGGCCTTGTTGTAGTCCGCGATCGCGTCGCGGAGGTCCTTGAGCGCCTTGTTGACCTTGGAGTTGTCCGTCGTGCCACCGATCTTGTCGAGGTTCTTGTCGATGGTGTCGATGGACTCGTCGGTCCGCGCGGGGTCCTGCGCCGCGTCCAGTCCGGCGTCGTGGATCGCCTTGAGGCTGCCGGTGAGGGAGCCGGCGTCGCGGAGGCAGTCCAGCGAGTCACCGATGCTGCTGATGCGCTCGGCGTGGGTGTCGGTGTCGTCGCAGGCCGTGACCAGTCCGGCGGCCAGGGTGACGGCGGCCAGGCTGGTGGCGACGGTGACGGTACGGCGGCCGGGGCGGCGGGGTCGGCGGTTCGTGTTCAGGGGCATGGCGGGGGCCTTTTCGTCGGGCGGGCGTGATGGGGCGCGTACGGGCGTACGGGTGTACGGGAGAGGCCCTAGGCCCCGGCAGGGTTGGTGGCCGGCGGCGCGGGCTGCTTCCGGCGGCCCGCTACGAGGCCGCCCGCCGCGCCGAGCGAGACCAGGCCCATACCGGCGGCGGCCATGATCCCCTGCGCGCCGTCCATGGTGAAGCAGCAGATCGCGGCCACGCCGCCGTTGAACAGGAACAGGAACCAGAGCACCGGCGGGGTCGACAGAAACGCCCTGATCCTCGGCTTCTTCGCGATCCGCGAGCCCGCCAGCAGCGACACACCGATACCGGCGTACGTGGCGACGCTCTTCGCCGTGCCGTCGAGCACGGCGCCCGAGGCGGTGCCCGCGGCGAGGCCGCAGACGAAGAGCGACCAGAGGAGCACATGGGCGGCGGACGACTTCGCGGTGGCGGACGACTTCGCGGTGGCGAGCGGTGACTTCATGGCAGTGACTTTCTGGGTGGGTGGCGTGGCGGCACCGGCGGGAACCCGCGAGCCTCCGGGACCCGTGGATCAGTTGCTGTATCTGCCGACAACGATCCCGTCGCGCGCTTGCCACCGCGAGGGAGCGCCCTCCCAAAACCGTGGTGTAGCCCGCTACACCCCATCGCCCGGGAGGACCCCATCGCCCACGTCCGCGCCCCGCCCCCTACCCCCGGTTCAGATACGCCAGCACCGCCAGCACCCGCCGGTGCCCGCTGTCGCTCGGCGGCAGCCCCAGCTTCAGGAAGACGTTTCCGATGTGCTTGCTCACCGCCCGCTCCGACACCACCAGCGCCGAGGCGATCGTCGCGTTGTCCCGCCCCTCCGCCATCAGGTGCAGCACCTCCCGCTCGCGCGGGGTCAGCTCGTCCAGCGGATCGTTCCGGCGCCGGGCCAGCAGTTCCTTCACCACCTCGGGGTCGAGCGCCGTACCGCCGGCGGCGACCCGCTCCAGCGCGTCCAGGAACTCGTCGACGCGGCCGACCCGGTCCTTGAGCAGATAGCCGACCCCGCTCGCGCCCCCGGCCAGCAGCTCGGCCGCGTACGTCTCCTCGACGTACTGCGACAGTACGAGCACGGGCAGCCCGGGGATCCGCTCCCGCGCCGCCAGCGCCGCGCGGAGGCCCTCGTCGCGGAAGCCGGGCGGCATCCGGACGTCGAGCACGGCGATGTCCGGACGGTGTGCCAGCAGCGCGGGCAGCACCTCGGGGCCGCTGGACGCGACCGCCACCACCTCGTGCCCCGCGGAGGTCAGTAGCATGACGATCCCCTCCCGCAGCAGGGCGTTGTCCTCGGCCATCACCACACGCACGGCAGCTCCACTCCACTCCGCTCGCGGTCGGCCCCCCGACGGGGCTCGTCCCGTACAAGGGCTCCTCAACCTACCGGCCGGGCGGCCGAGTTCCCGTCGCCGCGATCACGAGTCCGACGCCCGGTTTCGGCGGCGGCGCAGGGCTGCCGCCGAGGAGGGGCGGAACATAGGGTGAGGCCATGACTGTGGACGTAGCCGTACTCCGATACGCGGCCTTCACGACCGATCCGGCCGGGGGCAATCCGGCAGGCGTCGTACTCGACGCCACCGGCATGGACGAGGCCGTCATGGCGCGGACCGCGGCGGAGGTGGGCTACTCCGAGACCGCCTTCGTCGTGCCGCGAGCTGAGGCCGACGAGAACACCGGCGGCGGTGTTCTCGATGTCCGGTACTTCAGCCCGCTCGCCGAGGTGCCCTTCTGCGGGCACGCGACCATCGCGACGGCGGTCGCCTACGCGCGGGTGCACGGCGTCGGTGAGCTGACGTTCCACACCGCCGCCGGCGAGGTGCCCGTCGCCACCCGGATCGCCCCGGACGGCTCCGTCGTCGCGGCGCTGGTCAGCGTGGCGCCTCGGACCGTACCGCTCACCGATCCCCAACTCGACGCGCTGCTGGGGGCGTTGAGGTGGTCGTGCGACGATCTGGACCCGGCCCTGCCGCCGCGCGTCGCGTACGCGGGAGCCTGGCACCCGGTGATCGCCGCCGCGAGCCGGGAGCGGCTGGCCGACCTGGATTACGACATGGACGCGCTCGGCGGGCTGATGGCCGAGCACGACTGGACGACGGTCGACCTGGTGTGGCGCGAGTCGCCCACCCGCTACCACGCGCGAAACCCCTTTCCCCCGGGCGGTGTGGTGGAGGACCCCGCCACCGGGGCGGCCGCCGCGGCGCTGGGGGGCTATCTGCGCGGACAGGGGCTGACGGGGCCGCCCGGGACCGGGCGGTTCACGGTGTTGCAGGGGTACGACATGGGGCGCCCGAGCAGCATCGAGGTCATGGTGCCGGAGGGGGCGGACAGCGGGGTGACGGTCACGGGGACGGCGGTCCCGATCGCCTGAGGCCGAAACTGAGGCAGCAGCCACCCCACCCACCCCACCCCCCCCCACAGAAGTAATACACAGCAAACCGCCCCTTTCCCCAGCTTTCCCTAGCCGGTCAGGGGGAAAGCGCTGTCATAGCTCTCGACAATCCCGCGAAGGCCCCCGATTCTCGAAGTGTTTGTCATGGACGCGACTTTTATTGGGTGTCACGTGAGGAGTCCGATGATCAGACGCAGAACGCTGCTCGCCGCGGCGGCGGGCGGCACACTGCTCGGGGGCGCCCTGGCCACCGGCACCGCACGGGCGGACGACACCGTGGCGGTGAACCCAGGTACGACGTACGGGAGTTGGGAGGGCTGGGGGACGTCGCTGGCCTGGTGGGCCAATGTCTTCGGCGCGCGCGACGACTTCGCCGACCTCTTCTTCACCACCAAGTCCGTCACGTACAACGGCCGTGTCCTGCCCGGCCTGGGCCTGAACATCGCCCGCTACAACCTCGGCGCGTGCAGCTGGAACAGTGTCAACGGGGAGACGATGGTGGCCTCCCCCAACATCCCCGCGTTCAAGCAGATCGAGGGGTTCTGGCAGGATTGGCGCAACGAGGATCCCACGTCCTCCGCGTGGAACTGGAGTGTGGACGCCGCCCAGCGGGCCGCGCTGGTCAAGGCCACCCAACGGGGCGCGGTGAGCGAGCTGTTCGCGAACTCGCCGATGTGGTGGATGTGCCTCAACCACAACCCGTCCGGCGCGGCCGGCGGCGGTAACAACCTCCAGTCCTGGAACTACCGCCAGCACGCCTCCCACCTCGCCGCCGTCGCCCTCCAGGCCAAGAACAACTGGGGCGTGAACTTCGCGACAGTGGACCCCTTCAACGAGCCGGCGTCCAGCTGGTGGACGGCCACCGGCACCCAGGAGGGCTGCCACTTCGACGCCTCCGTCCAGGCCGCCGTCCTCCCGTACATGCGCAGCGAACTCGACCGGCGCGGGCTGACCGCCACCCGTATCTCCGCCTCCGACGAGACAAGCTACGACCTGGCCCGTACCACCTGGAACTCCTTTGGATCCGCGACAAAGGCGCTGGTCAGCCAGGTCAACGTACATGGCTACCAGGGCTCCGGCGGCCGTCGCGACCTGCTCTACACGGATGTCGTCACCACGGCGGGCAAGAAGCTCTGGAATTCCGAGACCGGCCAGAACGACGCGACCGGCCTCTCCCTCGCCACCAACCTCTGCCTCGACTTCCGCTGGCTGCACCCCACCGCCTACTGCTACTGGCAGGTGATGGACCCGTCCCCCGGCTGGGCGATGATCGCGTACGACGCCAACACACTCCAGGCCGGCGCCGTACAGACCAAGTACTACGTGATGGCCCAGTTCAGCCGGCATATCCGCCCCGGGATGACCATCCTGGACACCGGCGTCGGCTACGCGGCCGCGGCGTACGACCCGGCGCTCCGGCGCCTGGTGCTCGTCGCCGTCAACGCGGGCGCCGCCCAGACCCTCACCTTCGACCTCTCCCGCTTCACCACGGTCACCGGCGGCACCGCCGGCCTCGTACGCCGCTGGAACACCCTGACCTCCGGCACCGGCGACCTGTACACCGAGCGAGCCGACACCTACCTCAACGGCAAACAACTCAGCGCACCGTTCGCGGCGGCCTCGGTGCAGACATTCCAGATCGACAACGTGGTCATCTGACCCACCACGCGCACGGCGTACGCCCCGGGCTCAGGGCGTCGGCCGCCAGCCGAGTGCCGGTCCGAGGTGGGTGGCGATGTCGGTGAGGATCTGTACGTAGTCCTCGTGGTCGAAGGTGAACGGCAGCGCGAACGCGACCTCGTCGATCTCCCTGAACGCGGCGTGTTCGTGCAGCCGTTCGGCGAGTTCGGCGGAGTCGCCGACGAGGTCGGGCGCGAACATCAGACGGGCGGGCCCCTGCGGGGAGGCGGTACGCGGCAGCCGCTCGCGGGCGTACGCCTCGTACTTGGCGCGCTGGCGGGGGGTGGCGGAGTCGGTGGGGATGACGACGAGCCCGTGGGAGACACGGGCGCGGTCGCCGTCGGGGTGGTGGGCGCGGAAGGCGCGGATGTGCGAACGCTGAACAGAGGCAAACCCAAGGTCCCCTTCCCCGTCCCCCTCCACCCCTTCCGCCTTGACGACACTGCTGGTGAGGAAGTTCATGCCCTGCTCACCGGCCCAACGCGCGGAGCGCAGACTGCCGCCGCCGTACCACATCCGGCCGGCCAGCCCGGGGGAGTGGGGCTGAACGCGCTCGGAGAACGCCTCGAACCCCTCCGTACCACTGAACCCGCTGGCCGGCTCCCCGCGTACGAGCGCCATGAGCCGGCGCACGCGCTCGTAGCTGAAGTCCTCGGCGTCGGCGGTGTCCGGGTACAGCGCGTCCCGTACCCGCTCGTAGTGCATCGGCGGCCCGACACTGACCCCGGGGTTGAGCCGGCCGCCGGAGAGGATGTCCACGGTCGCCAGATCCTCGGCCAGCCGCAGCGGATTCTCCCAGCCCAGCGGGGTGACCGCGGTGCCGAGCTGGATCCGGCTGGTGCGCTGGGACGCCGCCGCGAGGACGACGACGGGGGAGGAGATCCCGTACTGCAAATGCCGGTGCCGCACCCACGCACTGTCGAACCCCAGCCGCTCACCCAGCTCGATGATCGACAACGTCGACTCATGCCCACGCGCCGGATCGGCCGCGTCGAACAGCCCAATGGTCAGAAACCCCAGCTTCCGCAACGGCTTGAATTCCAACACCACAGACCCTCCACCCACATCGACACCACCCATCAACAACACCCCCCCAGTGTCGCAGCCACCCCCCAAAACTGGCCCGCGGCCCGCGCGGATCCCACGGTCTGGTCCCTCCTGCACGGTTCCTCCTATGGTCGTCGCATGAGTGATCGCGTGGAGAATCCGTCGGACGCGCAGGATGATGCTCCGGACGCGGCGGGCCGGACGCTGCGGCGCCTTGTGGGGGAGTCGGTCTGGGCAGAACTCCTGGCCCTCTGCTATCAGCGCCACCATGTCGCCGGCAGCACTCTGTTACGGCAGGGAGAACGCGGAACCCATGTCCTGGCCGTACACAGCGGCGTGGCCAAGGTGATCCGGCGGGAGCGCAACGGTGATCTCAAACTGCTGGCGTTCCGCGGTCCCGGCGAGATACTCGGTGAAGTGGCGGTACTGGACGACGGGATGCGTTCGGCGAGCGTTCAGACGATCTCGGACTGTGTGGTCGGGGTGATGGGCAAGAAGGATTTCCTTCAATTCGTCACCACGCACGACCTGTTTCCCGTGCTTGTCCGTTACGCCCTCACCAGACTGCGGGAGTCGGATCTCGCCCGGAGCGGGGGCGATGTGCTGGGCCGTCTGGCGGCCGTACTCGTAGATCTGGCCGTCAGTTCGGGAAATCCGGCGACGGAACCGACGAATTCGACGGAGTCGGGGCGGAGCGTTGAGCTGGACCTGACCCGCAGTGAGTTGGCTCAGTACCTCGGAACGTCCCGCAACACGGTCACGGCCGCCCTCGCCGATCTTGAGTACGCCGAAGTCCGGGCTGCTCGCAAGCGCATCGTCATCAGCGACCTGTCCGCGCTCCGCCGCGCCGCCGTGAATCTGCGCGACTGATTCACCGCGACTGAACTCACGGGGATGAGTCCCTATGAGTGATTCCCCCTGCCCGGCGTGTGGTGCTCGTCACGTCATCTCGGCACTGGGCGTGCACTTGGGAATGCCGTATCCCGCGATGCTCGAACGACCGCGGTCGCGACCGCGACCGCGACCTTTGAACGAGACCGAGGAGCCTCATGCAGCCGTCCCACCATGATCTTCCCGAAGCCACCGCCCGCCCCAACTCCCGAAGCCGCAGGCTCCCGCCGTACCGCGGAATCCTCGCTGTCGATGCCAAGGACTTCACCGGCTATCCGGCCATTGAGCACGGAAAGATCAGCCAGGCCATTCCTCAGCTTCTCCAGTCGTCGATCGAGCGTGCCGGACTGGCGGAGGTCTGGAAGGACAGAAAGTTTCCCAATTCCACCGGTGACGGTTATGTGTTCGGGTTCGACCCGGCGGCCATGCCCTTTGTCATCCACCCATGGCTACAGACCCTTCAAGAAGTGCTCACGGAGTTCAATGTGCACTCGTATGGATTTGTGCGCATTCGGCTCAGGGTCAGTCTTCATATTGGTCCCCTTCCGGACTCGGACGAGGAATTTGACGGGAACGGGACACCGCGCAACGACACTCATCGGCTGCTCGACTCCCGCCCGGTGAAGGCCATGCTGGCCGCTTCGAGCGAGAACATCACACAGGTGGCGGCCATTCTCTCCGATTGTCGGCCTGGTAGGTCACCGGCTGCGCCGGCACCGTCCCGGCGGACACACGCGGGGCGCCGCCCTGCTCCGTACCTCCCGTCTCCTGGTCGTCGACCACCCGGTCGCCCAGGATGCGGCGGTCGTACAGGTTTCCCGAGGGGGCGGGTACATAGAGCCAGGCCCGCTGGTCGAACCTCTTGCCCTCGACCGTCGCCGGTACCTCGATGAGTGGTCGAGGTGCCGCCCGGTGTATCCGCTCGCCACCGCGTCCTGATAGCAGCGAGGAAACCTCAACCTGGGCACGGTGCGTGGAGGCCAGAGCGTCAGCAACGTCGACGGCGGTGGTGACTACGTCGCGGGCAACAAGGCGGGCACGGTCCACGGCACCATGGGGGACACGGTCCACGGTGACAAGAACGTGGGCCGCCGGTGAGCGCCGAGCGGCCATCGGGCGACTCGCCGGCGGCCTCGGGGCGCGACCCCGAGCCGAAGGCAGGGCAGCACCCCGAACCGGAGGCGGGGCAGACGCCGGAGGTGACACAGGCGCCCGAGGACTCCGCGAAACAGGACTTCGGTGAGGAAGAGTTCGATGATCGGCCGGCCGGCTCCTCAGGTGCGTTTGGTTTTCCATGGGACGGTCGCGGCTCTTTTGTCTACGCCCCCGGCGGCAACGTCAACGCGGGCTCCGTCCACGGCGGTCAGCGTGTGGAGAACGCCGGCGGTCAGCCCGGCGGACGTGTCCGCCCCGTAGAGGCGCACGAGGGCCCCATCTCGGCGTTGGAAATCATGGAGGCCGGAACGGGGTTTGCGGAGCCCGACTGGTTCCCGGCGGCTCTGGAGGAACTCGACAGCGGTGTTCTGTTCCTCACCGGGGAGCCGGGCACCGGTCGCCGCACGGCGGCCCTCAACCTGCTGCACCGGCACAGCGGCCACAGCATGGATCTGAGGGCGGTCGACAGCGATGTGAACCTCGGCACATGGCAGCCCTCTCGCGAGCAGGCCCGTGGCTACCTTGTGGACGGTCTGCTTCCCCGCCACCCGCTGAAGCGTGGGCTGATCAGCGCATTACGGCGGCTGCTGGGGGAGGCGAAGGCCCGTATGGTGATCGTCCTTCCGAACGATCCGGGACTCGTCCGCGGCCTGACCCGCGATCTGCATGTCAGACCCATCGTGTGCACACCGCCCCCGGCCCGGGCCGTGTTCGACGCGCGGCTGGAGGCGGCCGTGGCCAACCCGGCGCAGCGCCGGGACATGCTGGCGGCGCTGCCACCGGGCGCGCTGGACGAGCTGTTGTCCCCGGGGCTCCATCCGGCCCAGGTGGCGGAGCTGGTGGCGATGATGGCCGAAGCCGTCGAGAAGGAAGTGGCGCCCAGCCTCGCCGGAATCCGTGAGCGGCTGAGCTTCCTTGCCGAGGAAGAGGTGCCCGACCTGCTCAAGCGGCTGCGCGACGACTCCGACGGACTGGCTTTTCTGCTGGCCGCCTGTGTTTTCGAGGGACTTGACCACCGGATCGTCAGGGAGGAGGCCGAACGGCTTCTGGTACTGGCCGAGGGGCGGCTGGACTCCGTACGCGCGGAGAACGGGGAACACACGGGCGGGGGCGGCGGTCCGGGCACGTCGGAAGGGGCGCGGCCGACACCGGGGCCCAATCCGCAGTTCGTCTTCCGCCGCTCGCTGGACGAGCTTTTAGGGGTGGTCGGTGCGCGGCGCGACGCCAAGGAACTGCACACGGGCGGCGGTTTTCCCTACGCCGTGGAACCGGTGCGCTTCACCCGTCACGGGCAGAGCGAAGCCGTCCTGGGCCATGTCTGGCGGCAGTACGGGCATCTCTCCGGTCTGCTGACGGACTGGATGGACAGCATCCCGCCGAATGAGCGAGACCTGGCGTGGCCAGTGGGCCGTGTCATGGGCAGGGCGGCGAGCTGGGGAGGCGGCCGCCGCGCGCTGGTGCATATCCGCAAGCTCGCTGAGTCCGAGCGCCGGACGAGCCGGACCATCGCGGCGACCGCCCTGGGCATGGCGGCCGAGGACCCGGTTCTGGCCGGGGAGGTCAAGTACCGCCTCAGGCAGTGGAGTTGGCAGGTCCAGAGCCGGTGGCTGCGTTCTACGGTGGCGTACACCTGCGAGACCGGTTTCGGAGCCTCCCGTCCGGACCTGGCGCTGAGTCTGCTGCATGGCGCGTATCGGGGGATGGAAGGGGAGGAGCGCGAGGTGGGAATGGCCGTGCGACGTGCGCTGGGGTTCCTGTTCGCCTCCGGTAGCCAGGACACCGTCTTCCGGCAACTCTCCGAGTGGTCCGGGCGCGGGGGCCTGGACGCGGGGCTGGCGCTCGGCACTCTCCCGTTGCTGCTCCACGAAGATGCCCCGTGGTTCGCCGCACGGCTGCTGGAGAACGGGGAGGTCGGGGACGATGTGATCCGGCTTGTCCGTCGTGCGCTCGACGACAAGGAACTGTTCGATCCGACATCCCGCGCTCTTGTCTCGTGGTGCCGGAGCGCCGCTTGGAGCGAGGACCAACGGCGCGCCGTGGACGTGGTGTTGAGCGCGCTGGCCCAGGACATGCGGCACGGCGTCCTGCGTCTCTTCGTCGACATCGACCGGCACGAGGACAAGGCGCTGGCCGGACGGAACATCGCGGGCGCGGCGCTCGACAACTGGCGGAACGGCGTCCCGCGGCAGACCGATTCCGCGCACTCGTACGGGAGGACACCATGACATCCGAGACTCCGGAGCCCGTCTATTCCCGCGCCACACAGGCCCCGTGGCGTGAAATCGTGCGGCAGCGCTGGTCGGGCCGGCTGGACCGCGCCCTGGTGCTGCACGCCCAGGACGGTGCCTACAGCGAACTACGGTCTCGTAACCGGCGCGGTTCGCGATCGGAGACGTATGCCGATACATATTCCGATGCGCACACCGACACATACACCGAGACGTACCCGGATCCGGTCGCTGTCGCCCGGTCGGCGGTTCGGCCCAAACTGCTGGGCAGATACGACGACGCCTTCATTGTCCGACTCGAAGAGCAGACCGGGACTCAAGGCGTCGCGCTGCCGACCCGGTACGGGGCCGAGTCGGTGGACGTGCAGGTGCTGTGGTGGGTGCGCGATCCGGTGCAGGTCGTGCGTACGCGCACCAAGACCGGCTGGGACGCGGTACGCAGGGATCTCCGACGCCGGCTGCGGCATCTTGAGGACCAGTACTCCTCCGCCGGACAGGGCCTGGGCGCAACGGAGTTGATGCGGCACCTCTCCACCCCGCAGACGCTGCTGGAGTGCGGCCTCGCCTACCACGTCACGGATGTGCGGGGGCGTGAGGAGGACAGTGAGCTGAGACTCGGGCAGACCGGGGAGGCGGACGCGCCCTACTCGTGGACGCCCGATCGCCGGGAGGAGTACGAGTTCTGCATGCAGGCGGTGAGCAAGGGCCCGGCCTCACTCGCGGCTCTCTGGCTGCTCAGACACCCGGACCAGGTCAGCCAGGTGTTGGACTGGTCGGTGGGACACGCCGACCTGCTGCGCGGAGAGACCACCTGGCAGGACGGAATGGCCGGCCTGCTCGGCAGCCTGTCCGAGCAGGAGCGGCAGGAACTCTCCGAACTGCTGCGTGACCGGCTCGTCAGGCTGGGACGTCGGGTACCGGCGCAGCCGCCGCGAGAGGCACCCGCTGGACAGCGCGGCGTCGCGAACGGACACCCGCGATGACACGGCCGGCAGTCGCCGGCCGGATTCGCCGGACGCGCCGGACGCGCCGAATACGCCGGACGACCCCTGAGCCGTACGTCAGGACCACGCCACGCGGGCGCGAGACGCTGGCGGCGATGCACCGGCTTCTGACCGCCAACGGAGCGGAGATCACGAGAGCGGACACCAAAGCCGCCGTCCTGCTGGGCTTTATGGGCGCGGTCCTGGGGGCGTTCGTCACCCTCACCCGCGACAACGCCACCGCTCGCGGCCCGGTATCCGCGACAGAAGAGGCACTGTGGTGGAGCGCCACCCTCACCGCCCTGCTGGCCGTCGTCTGCTTCGTGTGCGCCCTCACTCCGAGACGACGGGACCGGACGAACGGTCTCTCCGCCACCCCCTTCTACTTCCAGCACGTGACCCCGGAACTGGACAACGAACGCCTGACCCGCGCTTTCGAGCGCACCGCCCACGATCCGACGGGCCCGCTGCTGGCGGCCGTACAACGGACCAGCGCGATCGTCAGAACCAAATACCGCTGGATAGAGGCGGGCGTGGCGCTCCTGCTGATAGCGCTCCCCTTACTGACAACAGCGCTGCACCCAACCTGAGACGACGAAGCGGCCGCCGTCGGCACTCGCCGCACGACTGAGTCAAGATCAGTACGACCACCCCAGCCGGCAGGCGAACGCCACGGCCCACCGACAGCCGCCGCCGACGGAACGTCGAAGGCCCCCGCTGCGAGCAGCGGGGGCCTTCGACGTATTGCCCGGTGAGAGCAATGGCGGAGGATACGAGATTCGAACTCGTGAGGGGTTGCCCCCAACACGCTTTCCAAGCGTGCGCCCTAGGCCACTAGGCGAATCCTCCGCGGCAAACAATACAAGACTCGGGGGAGTGCTCGCGAACTCGTTCGTGGGGGTGGGGATCGGGTACTGTGTGCGGAGCCCCTCACGTGGCGCTATCTGACTGAACTCCCCCAGGGCCGGAAGGCAGCAAGGGTAGGTTGGCTCTGGCGGGTGCGTGGGGGGCGCTTGCGTGTGGGGTGGTCTTACGGGCGCGATGTCCGAGGGGGCCGATATCGTCGTAGGTGTGTCGTCCCTTGCGCTGTACCGCCGTTATCGCCCCGAGTCATTCGCCGAGGTCATCGGGCAGGAGCATGTCACTGACCCGTTGCAGCAGGCCCTGCGGAACAACCGGGTCAATCACGCGTACCTGTTCAGCGGGCCGCGCGGCTGCGGGAAGACGACCAGCGCGCGCATCCTCGCCCGCTGTCTGAACTGTGAGCAGGGGCCGACGCCGACGCCGTGCGGGACGTGCCAGTCCTGTCAGGACCTGGCGCGGAACGGGCCGGGGTCGATCGATGTCATCGAGATCGACGCCGCTTCGCACGGTGGCGTGGACGACGCGCGTGATCTTCGGGAGAAGGCGTTCTTCGGGCCGGCGAGCAGTCGTTACAAGATCTACATCATCGACGAGGCCCACATGGTCACCTCGGCGGGGTTCAACGCCCTGCTGAAGGTGGTCGAGGAGCCGCCGGAGCATCTGAAGTTCATCTTCGCGACGACCGAGCCCGAGAAGGTCATCGGCACGATCCGGTCGCGTACGCACCACTATCCGTTCCGCCTGGTGCCGCCCGGGACGCTGCGGGAGTATCTCGCCGAGGTGTGCGCCAAGGAGGGGACCTCGGTCGAGGACGGGGTGCTGCCGCTGGTCGTACGGGCCGGCGCGGGGTCCGTACGTGACTCGATGTCCGTCATGGACCAGCTCCTCGCCAGTACGGCCGACGCGGGTGTGACGTACGCCATGGCGACGTCCTTGCTCGGTTATACGGACGGATCGCTGCTCGACGCCGTGGTGGACGCGTTCGCGGCGGGTGACGGGGCCGCCGCGTTCGATGTGGTGGACCAGGTCATCGAGGGCGGGAACGACCCCCGGCGGTTCGTCGCCGACCTGCTGGAGCGCCTGCGCGACCTGGTTATTCTCGCCGCCGTACCGGACGCCGGGGAGAAGGGGCTCATCGACGCGCCCGCCGATGTCGTCGAGCGGATGACCGCCCAGGCGTCGGTCTTCGGCGCGGCCGAGCTGAGCCGGGCGGCCGATCTCGTCAACACGGGGCTGACGGAGATGCGTGGCGCCACCTCGCCCCGGCTCCAGCTGGAGCTGATCTGCGCGCGCGTGCTGCTGCCCGCCGCCTTCGACGACGAGCGCTCCGTCCAGGCGCGGCTCGACCGGCTGGAGCGGGGGGCGGCGGCAGCCGCCACGACCGCCGGGGCCGTGTTCTCCGGCGGGCCGGTGGTAGGGCCGCATCCCGGGCCCGCAGCCGGGGCTGGGTACGCGCCCGCGCCTCCGCCCGGGCTCGCCATGGCGTACGTACCCGAGCCCGGAGCGCACGGGCCTGTGCACGGGCCCCCGGTGCACGAAGCTCCTGTCCGCGAGCCCGTCGCGGCCGCGGCCCCTCCGGTCGCCGCCCCCGCGCCCGTGCACGCCCCCGCTCCCGCTCCCGTCGAGCCCCAGCGGCAGCCCGGTGCCTGGCCCGGCGCCGCGGCGCCCGGAGAAGGAGGCGCCGCCCGGCGGCCCGGTGGCTGGCCGACCGCCGTGGCGCCCGGTCAGGGCGCGGCGCCGGCGCCCGCGCCCGTACAGGCCGCACCGGCTTCGGCCGCGCCCGCCGCCCCACCCGCCGCCGGGCCCGCGCCCGCCGCGCCCGGTGGGCCGGCGATGGCCCAGGGCGCCGGGCAGGTGCGGCACATGTGGCCCGACATCCTGGAGGCCGTCAAGAACCGCCGGCGCTTCACCTGGATCCTGCTCAGCCAGAACGCGCAGGTGGCGGGGTTCGACGGGACGACGCTCCAGGTCGGCTTCATCAACGCCGGCGCCCGCGACAACTTCACGAGCAGCGGCAGCGAGGCGGTGCTCAAGCAGGCGCTCTCCGAGCAGTTCCACGTGCAGTGGAAGATCGAGGCGATCGTCGACCCCTCGGGCGGCACCCCGCCGCCCGCCACCCCCGGCGGCCCCGGAAACGGCGGCCCCGGTGGCGGCGGGTACGGCAGTGGCGGCGGGTACGGCGGCGGCACCAGCGGCGGCGGATACGGGACCGGGAACGGCGGAGGTTACGGCGGCGCTCCCGCCACCCCGGCCGCCCCCGCCACCCCCGGCTTCGCGCCGAACTCCGCCCCGGCCCCCGCCCAAGCGCCCCGGCCCGCCGGCCTCGGCGGCCCCGCCGGAGCCGGGCAGCGCCCGTCGGCCCCCTCCGCCGGTCCCGGCCCCGGGGGCCGCTCCGACGCGCCCGGCGGCGGTAGCGGTAGCGGGGGAGGCGGCGGGGGAGGCGGCGGTGGCGGCAGGACCGACGCGCACGTCCCGCCGCACACCGTGGCCCCGGAGGACGACACCCCGGAGGAGGACGATCCGGATCTCGTCGACTCCGCGCTCTCCGGCCACGAACTCATCGTCCGAGAGCTGGGAGCCACGGTTGTGGAGGAATACACGAACGAGTAGCCGGCCCCTTTTCGGAGTCCCGTCCAAGGCCCGGCCATGGCCCGTACGCGGACGGCCGCCCCGTCCGGGCTAGGCTGCCTCCCGTGAAGGTCCTTGTCATCGGCGGCGGCGCCCGCGAACACGCCCTGTGCCGCTCTCTGTCCCTCGACCCCCAGGTCACCGCTCTGCACTGCGCCCCCGGCAACGCCGGGATCGCCGAGGTGGCCGAGCTGCACCCGGTGGACGCGCTGGACGGCGCGGCCGTGGCCCGGCTCGCCACCGAGCTGGAGGCCGGTCTCGTCGTCGTCGGACCCGAGGCGCCGCTGGTCGCGGGGGTCGCCGACGCCGTACGGGCCGCGGGCATCCCCTGCTTCGGCCCGTCCCGCGAGGCGGCGGAGCTGGAGGGCTCCAAGGCGTTCGCGAAGGACGTGATGGCCGGGGCGAACGTCCCGACGGCCCGCAGTTACGTCTGCACCACGCCCGAGCAGATCGACGACGCGCTCGACGCCTTCGGCCCGCCCTACGTCGTCAAGGACGACGGGCTCGCCGCCGGCAAGGGCGTCGTCGTCACCCCCGACCTCGCCGCCGCCCGCGCGCACGCCCTCGCCTGCGGCGGCCGTGTTGTCATCGAGGAGTTCCTCGACGGCCCCGAGGTCTCCCTCTTCGCCATCACCGACGGCGAGACCGTCCTCCCGCTCCAGCCCGCGCAGGACTTCAAGCGCGCGCTCGACAACGACGAGGGCCCCAACACCGGCGGCATGGGCGCGTACTCCCCGCTGCCGTGGGCCGATCCCAAGCTGGTCGACGAGGTCATGGAGACCGTCCTCCAGCCGACGGTGGACGAACTGCGCCGCCGCGGCACGCCCTTCTCCGGGCTGCTGTACGCGGGCCTCGCGATCACCGGCCGGGGCGTACGGGTCATCGAGTTCAACGCGCGCTTCGGCGACCCCGAGACCCAGGTCGTCCTGGCCCGGCTCAAGACCCCGCTGGCCGGTGTCCTGCTGGCCGCCGCCGAGGGCGACCTCGCCGCGCTGCCCCCGCTGACCTGGCGCGACGACGCCGCGGTCACCGTCGTCATCGCCTCGTACAACTACCCGGACACGCCGCGTACCGGCGACCCGATCGAGGGGCTCGACGCGGTCGCGGCACAGGATGGACCCGACGCGTACGTCCTGCACGCCGGCACCCGCCTGGACGGCGGGACCGGTGCCGACGGCGGCGGTACGGTCCTGAGCGCGGGCGGCCGTGTGCTGTCCGTGACGGCGACCGGCAAGGACCTGACACAGGCCCGCGAGCGCGCCTACACCGCGCTCGGCCGTATCCGGCTGGACGGCTCCCAGCACCGTACGGACATCGCCCGGGCGGCGGCGGAGGCCGCGGGCGCGGCGGGGGCCTGACGTACGCGGACACGACCCGCGGACACGACCCACGGACACGAAGACAGGCACCACATGGCACTGGGCCGGGCGTTGATCGCCCGGCCCGGTGCCATGTCCGGTTACGGGTGGGACCATCCCGGCCCGCCGCGTCAGCAGCTTTGACCAGAGCCATTCCATCGGGTGACGGTTGGGCCATCCGGATGACGGGTCTCCAGGGCCCAACTAGGGTGCGGCGCAAGCGTTCCGGCACTTGGCCCACCGGCATTGCGATGTCAGTGGCGGGTGCCACAGTGGGGGAGTGAGCAACACAGCCGCACGGCAGAGGGGGTGAGGTCCACATGTCCGGTTCCAGCTCTGGTTCCAGCTCCAGTACGGGTTTCAGCTCGGGCGCCGGCCCGGATTCGGGCTCCGGCTTCGGGCCCGGCTCCGGTCCGGGCTCCGGGCCCGGTCCCGGCATGGGCGACGGGATGGGGGCCCAGGGGGCCCGCGTCCGGGCGCTCGCCGTGCTGCGCGTACGGGGCAGGGCGCTGGCCGTGGCCCTGCTGCCCGCCGCCGTCGCCGTCGTGCTCCTGGCCGGTGGGGTCACCGGCCATCTCCGGGGCGGGGGCTGGGACGCGGCGCGCTGGGGAGTGACGGCCCTCGCGGTGGTCGTGCTGTTGCTGGCCGCCGCCGTCGCCGCCGTGGTGACCCGCGCCGAGCCGGCCCTCAGTCCGACCGTCCCGGTGGTGGAGAAGTCCGCGCCGGATCTCTACCGGCTGGTGCGCGACCTCGCGGAGCGCCTCGATGTGCCCGCGCCCTCCGCGATAGCCCTGACGCCGGACTGCGACAGCTGGCTGGAGGACCGCACCCACCCGGCACATGCGCAGGGGCAGTCGCAGGCACAGGGGCACGCACAAGGACTGCGAAAGACGCACAGCCACGGCCCGGCCGCACGCGCGGGCGGCGCCGCCACCGCGCCCGTCCTCGTGATCGGATCGCCTTTCCTGTGGTGGATGCGCGTCGCCGAGTTGCGCGCCGTGCTCGCTCCGGTCGTCGCCGGTACGGGGGCCGCCGCGCACCCGGACATAGCCGCGGCCCGGCGTTTCGTACGGGGGCTCGACGCGGCGGTCGCCGTCGCGGCGCGTCCCGGGCAGGGCTGGATACGGGCCGGCGCGCTCGGCGCGGTCGGCCGGGTGGCCCGCGTCCTGCTGCGCGCGTGCGGTGAGCACGCCGCGCTGATGGAGCGCGGGGTGGCGGCGGCGGCGTCCGAGCGCGCGCAGACGGTGGACTACGGCCTGCGGATC
Organism: Streptomyces paludis; assembly: GCF_003344965.1. NCBI lineage: Bacteria > Bacillati > Actinomycetota > Actinomycetes > Kitasatosporales > Streptomycetaceae > Streptomyces > Streptomyces paludis. The sequence continues at coordinate 3,889,034 of NZ_CP031194.1, forward strand.
GTCGCGCAGGAGCAGGTGGGCCTGGCGTACGCGGGCTGGGACCGGCTGCTCACCCGGGTCGCGCTGCCCGCCTGGCGGATGGGCCGCTGGCCGGCCCGCCTGGACGCCGGGGTGGTCTCGGCGCTGACCGAGCTGTCCCGCCGAGACCGCCTCGCCGAGGGCTTCGCCACCCGGCTTGGTGAGCGTCCGGCCTGCGATCTGCTCGAAGAGCCCGGCGCGGTCGACGAGGCGGCCTCCCTGCTGGCCGCCCGCCTCTTCCACGGCGGCCCGGCCGCCGCCGGCCCCGACTGGTCGCCGGTGGACTGGCAGCAGTATCCGGAGGAGGTCGTGGACCGCAAGTGGCGTACGGAAGCGGCCCGGCTGCACCGCGTCCTGGACGGCATGGGGGTACGACGCGGAGCCGGCCCCGCCCCGGGCCCCGACGGCGCCGCCCCGGACACGCACCCCGACCCCGGCCCCGACCCCGGACCGAACCTGGCCCGCGTCCTGGACCACCTCGCCGCACCCAGCGGCAGCGATGGCGGCACAGGAGGCACAGGCGGCAGCGGTGGTGGTGGCGCCGGTGACATCGGTGACGCGCTGGCCGCCGCGATCAGCGCCGAGCTGGCCCGCGAGGCGGCGGCGGCCCCACGGGCCCCGGCGGAGGCGGCGGGCGATGCCCGCGCGCTCTGGGGCGGCGACCCGCTGCCCCTCTTCCCGCTCCAGCCGCCCCGTACCGGCCGGGAACTGCTCGCGGACCATGTCACGGCCATGGTCTGCTGCTCCGCCGTGGACACGGCGGGCGCCGCGCCCGGCCTCGACTGGCTGGACGGCCCCGCCCTCCTGGTCGACGGCGAACGCCGCGCCGAGCTGGGGGGTCGGGTCCTCAGCCTGGTCGAGGACGGCGACGCGGAGCCCCTCCGCGCCTGGCTCACCACGCTGGGAGTCCGCCCGGAGAAGCCGGTACGCCTGGTCTGACCCGGTAGGGCGCGACCCGGCGGCACCGCCCTGGCAGCACCCCGACCCGGCAGCCCCCGCCACCCGCCTGCCCGCCACCCGGCCACCGCCACCCGCCTGCCCGCCACCCGTCCGCCCGCCACCCGGCCACCCCGACCGCCGGCCCCACGATCGGGTGACCGCCGTAACCCCGGACCCCCGCCATGTGAATCCCGCCACACCCCACCCCCTCTCCCGGGCGCTCTCGCCGGTCCTCGCCGCCCGGTATGACACCCGGCATCCGGATAGGGAGTCTTCCGTTTACTTCAATTCGCGACGAACGGTGACGGATCGCGCGCGTTGTGTGATGTGCTGGAGTTCGGCGCCGGAATCAGGGTGCGTCGGCGGGCGGCCAAACGGTCGTATCACCGGCGCGTCGGCGCGTGAATCGACCGTTGCATCAAGGGCCGTGCCACCCGGGGGCGCGGGGGCTCGGAGGAGGGGCGCAGCATGGGGGCGGACCAGATCCGGCGGTGGGAGTCGGGCGCGCTCGCGCACGCGGTGAGCGACCCCTTCGGGCAGGGCCCACTGCCCTGGCTGCGCGGCAACGAGAACTACTTCGACGACACCGGCCATCTCGTGCCCTGGTACGCCGACCCCTACCTCGGCACCGGCGGCAGCACCGGCAGCACCAGGACCTCCCGCACAGGAACCAGCAGCAGCGGCAGCGGCGGCGGTGGTCTCCGTAACGCCGACGACGTGCGCCGTCAGATCAAGGGCTTCTCCTCCACCGGCGCCGCCGCGCCCGGCGAGGCCATCGACTTCCACATCACCGTCGACCCGCCCCAGCAGTTCTCCGTCGACATCTACCGGATCGGCCACTACGGCGGCGAGGGCGCCCGCAAGATCAGCACCGGCCCCCGGATCTCCGGCATCGTGCAGCCGCCGCCGCTCACCGCCGACCGTACGGTCTCGTGCCACAACTGGTGGCAGTCCTGGCGGCTCCAGATCCCCGAGCACTGGAAGCTCGGCGCCCATGTCGCCGTCCTCACCACCGTCGACGGCTACCGCTCGCACGTCCCCTTCACCATCCGCGACAGCCGCCCCGCCGATCTGCTGCTCCTGCTCCCCGACATCACCTGGCAGGCGTACAACCTCTACCCCGAGGACGGCCACACCGGCGCCAGCCTCTACCACGCCTGGGACGACGAGGGCCGGCTCCTCGGCGAGCAGGACGCCGCGTCGACCGTCTCCTTCGACCGCCCGTACGCGGGCGCCGGTCTGCCCCTCCACGTCGGCCACGCGTACGACTTCATCCGCTGGGCCGAGCGGTACGGCTACGACCTCGCCTACGCCGACGCCCGCGATCTGCACGCCGGCCGCGTCGACCCCACCCGCTACCGCGGCCTGATCTTCCCCGGCCACGACGAGTACTGGTCCGTCCCCATGCGCCGTACGGTCGAGCAGGCGCGCGACCGCGGCACCTCCCTCGTCTTTCTCTCCGCCAACACCATGTACTGGCAAGTGGAGTTGGGCCCCTCCGCCTCCGGCGTCCCCGACCGGCTCCTCACCTGCCGCAAGCGCCGCCCGCCGCCCCGCGCGCCGCGGGCACCTCGTACGCCCCGGGCACCCCGCGCCCGCAGCGGTACGTACGGCAGCGGCGGCCGGCCCGCCCTCTGGCGCGAGGTCGACCGGCCCGAGCAGCAGCTCCTCGGCATCCAGTACGCGGGCCGCGTCCCCGAGCCCAGCCCGATGGTCGTACGGAACGTCGGCCACTGGCTCTGGGAGGCCACCGGCGCCGCCGAGGGGGACGAGATCGACGGACTGGTCGCCGGTGAGGCGGACCGTTACTTCCCGCGTACGGCGCTGCCCGAGCACGAGGAGCGCATCCTCCTCGCCCACTCCCCGTACCGCGACGGCGAGGGCGTCCGGCGCCACCAGGAGACCTCCCTCTACCGCGCCCCCTCCGGCGCGCTCGTCTTCGCGTCCGGCACCTTCGCCTGGTCCCCGGCGCTGGACCGCCCCGGCCATGTCGACGCCCGGATCCAGCGCGCCACCGCCAACCTCCTCGACCGGATCTGCAAACGCGACTGAGCGCCATCGGCAGGAGGCCGCCCCACCCCTGGCCACCGGTACTTCCGGCATACGGGAGAATCAACGCGATCTCTCAGATCGGACAGAACCACGGGGAGGAACCGTGTCCGGATTCGTAGAAAAGCCCGAGCCCCTTCAGGTGCCGGGTCTGGTGCACATCCACACCGGCAAGGTGCGCGATCTGTACCGCAACGAGGCGGGCGACCTCGTGATGGTCGCCAGCGACCGCTTGTCCGCGTACGACTGGGTACTGCCCAGCGAAATCCCCGACAAGGGCCGTGTCCTCACGCAGCTCTCGCTCTGGTGGTTCGACCAGCTCACCGACCTCGTGCCGAACCACGTCATCTCCACCGACCTGCCCGCCGGCGCCCCCGCCGACTGGGCGGGCCGTACGCTCGTCTGCCGTTCGCTGCGGATGGTCCCGGTCGAGTGCGTCGCCCGCGGCTATCTCACCGGCTCGGGGCTCGTGGAGTACGAGAAGTCCCGCACCGTCTGCGGTCTCGCGCTCCCCGAGGGCCTCACGGACGGCTCCGAGCTGCCCGGCCCGATCTTCACCCCCGCCACCAAGGCGGCCGTCGGTGAGCACGACGAGAACGTGTCGTACGAGGAAGTGGCCCGCCAGGTCGGCGTGGAGGAGGCCGCGCTGCTGCGCCGGACGACCCTCGACGTGTACGCGAGGGCCCGCGACATCGCCCGTGAGCGCGGGATCATCCTCGCCGACACGAAGTTCGAGTTCGGCTTCGACCACGCTGCGGACGGCGAGGGCGACGGCAGCGGTGAAGGCACCGACCGGCTGGTGATCGCGGACGAGGTGCTGACGCCCGACTCCTCGCGCTTCTGGCCCGCCGCCACCTGGGAGCCCGGCCACGCACAGCCGTCGCACGACAAGCAGTACGTACGCGACTGGCTGACCTCCCCGGCCTCCGGCTGGGACCGCCGGAGCGAGCAGCCGCCGCCCGCGCTGCCGCAGGAGATCGTGGACGCGACGCGCGCGAAGTACATCGAGGCGTACGAACTCCTCACCGGCACCACCTGGCGATAACGCGCCCGCGCAGGCACAGGCGCACGCGCACGAAGAAGCCCCCGGCCGGAACTTCCGTTCCGACCGGGGGCTTTCTCGCTCTGAGCGGACGACCAGGTTCGAACTGGCGACCTCAACCTTGGCAAGGTTGCGCTCTACCAACTGAGCTACGTCCGCGCTGCGCCGTGGCGCGAGGCCAACTATACCCAACCCCGCCGCTGCGCGAGACGCACCGCCGTATGCCGGTTCTCGGCCCCCAGCTTGGCGGCGGCGGACGACAGATAGTTCCGTACGGTCCCCTGCGACAGCGACGCGCGCTCCGCGATCTCCGCGATCGGCGCGCCGTCCGCCGCCAGCTCCAGCACCTCGGCCTCGCGCGCGGTGAGCGGCGAGTCTCCGGCGGAGATCGCGTCGGCCGCCAACTCGGGGTCGATGAAACGGCTTCCGGCGTGCACGGTACGGATGATCTCCGCGAGCCGCCGCGCGGAGACCGTCTTCGGCACGAACGCCCGCACCCCCGCCGCCAGCGCCCGCTTCAGATGGCCGGGCCTGCCGTGACTCGTCACGATCATCGTCCGGCAGCCGGGCAATTCGTTACGGAGCGATGTGGCGACTTTCACACCATCCGCGCCCGGCATCTGGAGATCGAGCACAGCGACGTCCGGCCGATGCGCCAGGGCCATCGCCAGGGCCTCGGGTCCTGAGGCCGCCTCGGCGACCACAAGTAGATCGTCTTCGAGCGCGAGCAGCGCGGCGAGCGCGCCCCGGATCAGATGCTCGTCGTCGGCGAGCAGGACCCGTACGGGTGGTGTGGTCATAGCGCCATCTCATCGTCGAGCGCGGATACGGAGGGGGAGGGGGAGGGAAGAGGCGCGGACGGGGACACAACCCCGGGAACCGGCGAGGTGACCGCCCCCGCGCCCGCCCCAGCGCCCGTCCCCGCGCCGGCCGCAGCACCGGCCTTCGGCAGCGGCACCCGTACCGTCAGCCGGAAGCAGCCGCCCGCCACGGCCCCCGCTTCCAGCGTCCCGTCCAGCGCCACCAGCCGCTCCCGCAGCCCGGCGAGGCCGGTGCCGGGGCGTGTCGGCTCGCCGGCCGCCGCGTCGGCGGCCGGGTCCGGCACGCCGTCGTTCTCCACGGTCAGCAGGGCCTCGGAGCCGCGCTCCCTGACCGACAGCCGTACGGTGCAGCGCCGCGCGTCCCCGTGCCGCAGCACGTTCGTCGTCGCCTCGCGCACCACCCAGCCCAGGGCCGACTGCACCTCGGCGGGGAGCGCGGCGCCGGTGGCCGCCTCCTCGATCCGGCAGTCGATGCCGGCCGCCGCGAGCACGCTCCGGGCGCCGTCCAGCTCCGTGTGGAGGTTCGCCTCCCGGTAGCCGCGTACGACGTCCCGTACCTCCCGCTGGGACTCCCGGGCGATCCGCTGCACCTCGGTCATCTGGGCGATGGCCTCCGGTCGGCCCCGCTCGGCGAGCTGTACCGCCAGCTCGCTCTTCAGCGCGATCACCGCGAGGTTGCGGCCCATGACGTCGTGCATGTCGCGGCCGAAGCGCAGCCGTTCCTCGGCGACCGCGAGCCGGGTCTGCGCCTCGCGCGCCGCGTCCAGCTCCCAGACGACGGAGACCATCCAGGCCGAGAGCAGATACGCGCAGGTGAACAGGGAGCCCATGGCGGTGACCCCGGCGGCGCAGAGCAGGGCCACGGCCCAGCCCTTCCCGGCCAGCAGGGCCACGACCACCGTCCCGCCCACGGTGCCCAGCACCGCGCGCACCCCGTGCCGTGCCGTCCGCAGCCCCATCGCGACGGCGCCCAGGCCGAAGCCGGAGACGGCCAGCAGCAGCACACCGAAGTCCTCGTCGCGTACGGCGGTCCCGCGCAGCGCCAGCAGGGTGGCGAGCGCGGCGGCGGAGTAGCCGGCCACGGCCAGCAGCAGCCGTACGGGCCGCTCGGCCTGGCCGAGCCGCCAGTCCAGCGCCCGGCTCGACAGCTGTACGCAGAGCCAGGCGTGGACGACGATCATCAGGAACAACGCCGGCTTCACAGGCCCGGCGCCGAAGGGCAGCAGGGTGCCGACGTTCATACCGACCTCGGCGCCGCCGAGGGAGGCGAACGTCCAGCGGGTGTACAGATGGACCTTCGCCGTGTCGCTCTTGGGCGCCTTGGCCATGGCCAGGCTGCTCCTGCGCTGCCACCAGCCCGCCAGCCCGTGCCCGGACGTCTCAGTCACTTCACTCACTCCTCTCTCACTCCTCTCCATGGGCCGTGTGCGTCCTGGTATCGGTACCGGTACCGGCTATCGCCGGGGCTCCCAGCGGAACCACTTCCGTACAGCAAACAGCGCCAGCCCGATCCAGACCAGGGCCGTCAGACCCGCGCGCAGCGCGTCGCCGCCGTCGATCCCGCCCAGCCAGCCCGCCCGGACCAGGGTCATCACGCCGGTCATCGGCAGCAGCTCGCAGATCCTGGCGAGGGTGTCGGGGAAGACGTCCAGCGGGACGAAGAGGCCCGAGCCCATCACCGAGAGCAGGAACAGCGGCATGGTGGTGAGCTGGGCGCTCTCCACGGTACGGGTGACCGCCGAGGTCGCCGCCGCGAGCGTGGTGAGCAGGACGACCCCGGCCAGCAGCCCGCCGAGCAGCAGCAGCGGCTGCCGGGGCGCGCGGACGTCGAGGAGCGCGACGGCGCCCGCGATCATCACCAGGGACTGCGCGAGGGCGAGCCCGACCGCGGGCAGCGCGGTCCCGGCGAGGATCTCGTGGTCGGCGGCCTCGACCGTACGGAGCCGCTTGAGGACGAGGTCCTCGCGCCGGGAGGTGTACGCGGCGGTGAGGTTGGCGTAGACGGCCATGACCAGCACCATGCCGAGGCTGCCGACCATCGCCACCTCGATGGCGCTGAGGCCGGTGCCGGCGAGGTCGACCTGCTTGAGCGACGCCTTGATGGCGGCGATCATCGTGACGGGCACGACCAGCGCGGCGAACAGCGCCGTCCTGTTCCTGATCAGCAGCGTGTACTCGGCCCGCCCGAGCGCCTTCAGCCGGCCGACGGGGGTGGTGGTCCCGCCGGTGCTTCCGCTGGTGCTTCCGCCGGTGCCCCTGCCCGTGGTCCCGCCGGTGCTTCCGCTGACGCGGGTCTCTGCCGTACTCATCGGGCACTCACCGTCTCCGCCATCTCCTCGCCGCGCGCGGCGATGTCGAGGAACGCCTCTTCGAGCGTCGCCGCCCGCGCGTCCAGCGCCTCCAGCTGTACGTTCGACTCCTCGGCCCAGCGCAGGAGTTCACCCAGGTCGTGCTGGATCCGCCGGGTCCGGATCTCGATCCGCCGGCCGTCGGCCGCGGCCTCCAGCGACAGCGGCAGCCGGCCGGCCGGGACGGCCTCGGGCAGGGTGAAGCGGATCCGGCCGGGCCGGGCCGCCGTCACCTCGGCCGGGGTCCCCGTGACCACGATCCGGCCCTGGTGCATGATCGCGAGCCGGTCGGCGAGCGACTCGGCCTCCTCCAGATAGTGCGTGGTCAGCAGCACCGTGGTCCCCTCGTTCCGCAGTTCGCGCACCAACTCCCAGGTGTCGCGGCGTCCTTCGGCGTCCAGCCCGGTCGACGGCTCGTCGAGGAAGAGCACCTCGGGCCGGCCGAGCAGCGCGAGCGCCAGATCGAGGCGCCGCCGCTCGCCGCCGGAGAGCTGCTTGACCCGTACGCCGGCCCGCTTGGCGAGCCCGACCAGGGCCAGCGCCTCATCGGTCGGCCGGGCGCCGCTGGTGCACCCCGCGCACATCCGTACGGTCTCGGCGACCGTCAGGTCGGAGGGGAAGCCGCCCTCCTGGAGCATCACGCCGACCCGGGGCCGTACGGCGGCCCGCTCGGTGTACGGATCGTGGCCCAGCACCCGCACCGTGCCGTCGTCGGGCCGGGCGAGGCCCTCCAGCAGCTCCATGGTGGAGGTCTTGCCCGCGCCGTTCGTACCGAGGAGCGCGAACAGCTCGCCGCGTGCCACGGAGAAGGAGATGCCGTCGACCGCCGTGTAGCCGCCGGCGTAGGTGCGCCGCAGATCGGCGACGTCGATCGCCTGCGCGCCGTGGTGGCCGTGTCCGTCCTGTCGGCCGTGTCCGCCCGTTGGTTGAGTCATGTCTTCAGCCTGCGGCCGGTCGCGGGCGACGGGCAGTGCGGGCTGTCATGGCCCCCGATGACAAATGTCATCTGCCATCTGTCATCGGCGGGACGGAGAGACGCACACGAAGAAGCCCCTGGTCGGAACTTCCGTCCCGACCAGGGGCTTCTCACACTGAGCGGACGACCAGGTTCGAACTGGCGACCTCAACCTTGGCAAGGTTGCGCTCTACCAACTGAGCTACGTCCGCAGTGCACCGGGCGACCGGTGCGGCCACCACTCTACCTGATCGACCGGGCCGGAATGACCACGGCGATCTGACGGAAGAGCGATGTAGAGCGGGTGACAGGAATTGCACACTGCGCCTCCCCCTTGGAAAGGGGGCGTTCTACTACTGAACTACACCCGCACGCTGCCGGGGTTCCGGCTTTTCGGCCTCGCCCCTCGGCGTGATCCAGACTCTAGCGGATCAAGGGGGGTGCTTGGCAACTCGGTGCGCGGGGCACCCCCCGGGGGTTCCGCGCCGCTCAACTCGCCGCGTGGAACGCCTCGTAGACCCTCTTGGGGATCCGCCCCCTGGCCGGCACCGCCAGCTTGTGCGCCTGGGCCCAGGCGCGCACCGCCGCCGCGTCGGGGGCGAGGGAGGTGTGCCGGTAGGTCACCCGCGTTTTGCCGTTCTTACTGGCGTTTGTCTGCTTTCGGCCGGCCGCCATGAAGGGCGCCAGGGCCTTGCGCAGTTTCTTCGCGTTGGCGGGATTGAGGTCGATCTCGTACGACTTCCCGTCCAGGCCGAAGATGACCGTTTCCGACGCCTCTCCGCCCTCGATGTCGTCGGAGAGCGTGACCACTACGCGCTGCGCCACGGATGTCGGTCCTTTCCTGCGGTACCGCACTGACCGCGCCTGCGGTGTGCGGCGATACCGGCCTTCCGGCTGTTATGGGGCAATACTGTTTTCCGCTGTATTCCTTTGTACAGCGGCGGACGGCATATTGTGAAGCCCAGTCAATTGCGTCAGCGTGTCATGCGGCAATGGGGTGCGCCAATTTTTTTCCCGGATTTTCCCCGGTGTGCGCCCGAAGATATCTACTCGCGTAGATTTTCCGGGCGGGTACGCTGAGGTACCTCGGGGGGTCTGGGGGATTCCCCGATCGCAGCAGCGAGAACCAGCCGCACCACACCACCGGGAGTGCCAGTGGCACGCGTCGTAGTCGACGTCATGCTCAAGCCGGAGATCCTCGACCCGCAGGGCCAGGCCGTGCAGCGCGCGCTGCCTCGCCTGGGTTTCGAGGGCATCGCCGACGTCCGTCAGGGAAAGCGCTTCGAGCTGGAGGTGGCGGAGCCGGTCGACGAGGCCGCTCTCGCCCGTATCCATGAGATGGCCGAAACTTTTCTCGCCAACACCGTGATCGAAGACTTCGTGATCAAGGTCGAGGAGTCCAAGTGACTGCTCGTATCGGAGTCGTCACCTTCCCCGGCACCCTCGATGACCAGGACAGTCTGCGGGCGGTTCGCATCGCCGGCGCCGAGCCTGTATCGCTGTGGCACCGCGACAAGGACCTCAAGCAGGTCGACGCGGTGGTCCTGGCCGGCGGTTTCAGTTATGGGGATTATCTGCGGGCCGGCGCCATCTCGCGCTTCTCGCCGGTGATGGAAACGATCATCGAGCAGGCGAAGGCCGGTCTGCCGGTCCTCGGTATCTGCAACGGTTTCCAGATCCTCACCGAGTCGCATCTCCTGCCCGGCGCGATGCTGCGGAACAACCATCTGCACTTCATCTGCCGCGATCAGAAACTCCGGGTGGAGACGGCGGACACCGCCTGGACGGCCGATTACTCGGCCGGCCAGGAAATCTCCGTCCCCCTCAAGAACATCGACGGCCGGTACGTGGCCGACGAGCGCACGCTCGACGAGCTGGAGGCCGAGGGCCGGGTCGCTTTCCGTTATCTCGACGGAAACCCCAACGGCTCGCTGCGCGACATCGCCGGTGTCACCAACGCGGCCGGCAATGTCGTCGGCCTGATGCCGCACCCCGAACACGCCGTGGAGCCGCTGATCGGTACGGGCCGTACCGACGGCCTCGGATTCTTCACCTCGATCCTGAAGAAGCTGGTAAGCGCCTCATGACCATCAAGAACCTCGACACGGTCAAGCACGCGGCCGGTACGCCGGACAGCGACCAGCCCTGGAAGGAACTCGGCCTCAAGGAGGACGAGTACGCCCGGATCCGCGAGATCCTGGGCCGCCGTCCCACCGGCGCCGAGCTGGCGATGTACTCGGTCATGTGGTCCGAGCACTGCTCGTACAAGAGCAGCAAGGTCCATCTGCGGCAGTTCGGCGAGAAGGCCCCGGCCAACGACGCCATGCTCGTCGGCATCGGTGAGAACGCGGGCGTCGTGGACGTCGGCCAGGGGTACGCGGTCACCTTCAAGGTCGAGTCGCACAACCACCCCTCGTACATCGAGCCCTACCAGGGCGCGGCCACCGGCGTCGGCGGCATCGTCCGCGACATCCTCGCGATGGGCGCCCGCCCGGTCGCCGTCGTGGACCCGCTGCGCTTTGGCGCGGCCGACCACCCCGACACCAAGCGCGTCCTGCCGGGCGTGGTCGCGGGCGTCGGCGGCTACGGCAACTGCCTGGGCCTGCCGAACATCGGCGGCGAGGTCGTCTTCGACCCCTGCTACCAGGGCAACCCGCTGGTCAACGCCGGCTGTATCGGGGTGATGCGGCACGAGGACATTCACCTCGCGCAGGCGTCGGGCCCCGGCAACAAGGTGATCCTGTACGGCGCCCGTACGGGCGGCGACGGCATCGGCGGTGTCTCGGTCCTCGCGTCCGAGACCTTCGAGTCGACCGGTCCGGCCAAGCGGCCGGCCGTGCAGGTGGGCGACCCGTTCCAGGAGAAGCTCCTCATCGAGTGCACCCTGGAGATCTTCGCGGAGAAGCTCGTCGCGGGCATCCAGGACCTCGGCGGCGCGGGCCTGTCCTGCGCGACGAGCGAGCTGGCGTCGGCCGGTTCGGGCGGTATGCGGGTCGAGCTGGACACCGTACCGCTGCGGGACGCGACCCTCTCGCCCGAGGAAATCCTCATGAGCGAGTCGCAGGAACGCATGTGCGCGGTCGTGGAGCCGCAGCACGTCGAGCGCTTCATGGAGATCTGCGAGAAGTGGGACGTCATCGCCACCGTCATCGGTGAGGTGACCGAGGGCGAGCGGCTGGAGATCTTCTGGCACGGCGAGCAGATCGTGGACGTACCGCCGCGCTCGGTGGCCCACGACGGCCCGGTGTACGAGCGGCCCTACGCGCGCCCGGAGTGGCAGGACGCGCTCCAGGCGGACGACGCGAACAAGCTGCCGCGCCCGGCGACGGCGGCGGAGCTGCGCGAGCAGGTGCTGGCGCTGGTCTCCTCCCCGAACCAGGCGTCGAAGGCGTGGATCACCGACCAGTACGACCGGTTCGTGCAGGGCAACACGGTGCTCGCGCAGCCCGAGGACGCGGGCATGGTCCGTATCGACGAGAACACCAACCTCGGTGTGGCCATGGCGACGGACGGCAACGGCCGGTACGCCAAGCTCGACCCGTACACGGGCGCGCAGCTCGCGCTGGCCGAGGCGTACCGCAACGTCGCGGCCTCCGGCGCCACGCCGCTCGCCATCTCCGACTGCCTGAACTTCGGCTCGCCCGAAGACCCGGCGGTCATGTGGCAGTTCGCCGAGGCGACGCGCGGACTGGCCGACGGCTGCCTCCAGTTGGGCACCCCGGTCACCGGCGGCAACGTCTCCCTGTACAACCAGACGGGCGAGACGGCGATCCACCCGACGCCGGTCGTGGCCGTGCTCGGCGTGATCGACGACGTCACGCGCCGTACGCCGATCGCGTTCGCGGAGGAGGGCCAGCTCCTCTACCTGCTGGGCGACACCCGCGAGGAGTTCGGCGGCTCGGCCTGGTCCCAGGTCGTCCACAACCACCTCGGCGGACTGCCGCCGGCGGTCGACCTCGACCGCGAGAAGCTGCTCGGCGAGATCCTGATCTCGGCCTCCCGCGACGGCATGATCGACGCGGCGCACGACCTGAGCGACGGCGGCCTGATCCAGGCGGTGACGGAGTCCTGCCTGCGCGGCGGACACGGCGCGCGACTGGTCGTCCCGGACGGCCTCGACGCGTTCACCTTCCTGCTGAGCGAGTCGGCGGGCCGCGCGATCGTCGCCGTACCGCGCAGCGAGGAGCTGCGCTTCACGGACATGTGCGGCGCACGCGGCCTGCCGGTGACGAGGATCGGCGTGGTGGACGGCGACGAGGTCGAGGTCCAGGGCGAGTTCTCCATCCCCCTGCCCGAACTGAGGACCGCACACGAGGCAACAATCCCGGCGCTTCTGGCGTAGCGGCGCGGATGCGGATGCGCGGGCCCTTGAGGTAGGGGCCCGCGCTTTTGCGTTGTGTTGTGTTGTGTTGCGTTGTGGGTTGTTATCTGCGGGTCAGTACCAAGAGGTAGACCGGGGTGGGCCGGGGGCGAGGTGCTGGGCGCTTGGTGCGGGGTGGGCCGCCCCTCCTCCTGTCAGTGTCGCGCCTCCAGGGGAGGTGTAAAGGGCGCTCCTTCGTCGCGTCGGCTGCGCCGACTCCGCTGCGCTCCGCCCTTGACACCTCCCCTTCCGGCGCGTGTACGGGAGAGGGGGGGGCGGCCGGGGGGAGGGGGCCCGGGGGGTGGTGCCGTGCTGCCACTCGGCTTAGGGGCTGGCGGGCGGGTGGGCCCTGCGGGGCGCGCGGTAGAGGAATGGGGTGACTCGGCCCCGTCTCGGCGGCTGACGGTCCGCTGTTTGCTGAGACTCAAGCCCCGCTGGTCACCGGGTGTGGGTTGTGGGATTTCTGGGACGCGGGTGGCGGCAAGTGGGCCTCTGAAGGCCGTCCATGCGTCCTGGAGTGCCGCTAACGCACCTGAGGACACATATGCCGCCCGAGAAGACCCCCAACGGGCTTCCAAACCGCCCCATATGGGGCGGATTGGCGGGAGTATGGCCCGCAGACCCGAACCGGACAGCAGGACCCGTCCGCCTTCCGGGCACCACAACGCAACGGTGACCAGCGGGGCTTGAGTCGCAACCAGCAGCGGACGGTTGGCCGCTGAGCCGGTGTGGGGCCGCCCCATTCCTCTGCTGCGCGGCCCCGCAGGGCCCACCGGCCTGCCAGCCCCTGAGCCGGCCGGCAGTGCGGCGCCACCCCTTGGGCCCCCTCCCCCCGGCCGCCCCCCCTCTCCCGTACACGCGCCGGAAGGGGAGGTGTCAAGGGCGGAGCGCAGCGGAGTCGGCGCAGCCGACGCGACGAAGGAGCGCCCTTTACACCTCCCCTGGAGGCGCGACACTGGCAGGAGGAGGGGCGGCCCAGCCCGCACCCGGCGTTCAGCTGCTCGCCCCCGTACACCCCCGTCTGCTTCTCATCGCTGGACCCTTGCAAAGGGATTACGTAATTACGTAAAGTCGTTCGTATGGAGCTTGTTGAGCGGGTCGCTGCTCTGGAGCGGCGGCTTGCCGCGTTGGAGGCCGTGGGGTGTGGCGGTGGTCGGGAGTCAGAGTCCGGGGGAGGTGAGGACGGGCCTGGGGAGGGTAGGGCCTTCTGGGCGTTGCAGGGGCTCAAGGAGGAGCTGGCCGCTAGTGATGCCGGTGAGGTGGCCGGTGGGGGCGTCCTCTATACGGGTGCCGTGCGGCTTGCGACGGGGGAGCGGTACGAGTGGCAGTACGGCGCGTTCACCGACGCGCTTCTCGACGCGGGAGCGGCCGGCGTGACGGCCGGGGGCGCGGATGACGGCGGGGCCGGCTGGGGTGTGGCCGCTGAGTCGTTTGCCGCGCTGGGGCATGTGGTGCGGTTGCGGTTGCTGCGGGAGATCCTCGGCGGCCGGCGCACCGCCGCCGAACTGGCCGAGCTGGACGGGCTCGGTACCACCGGGCAGATCTACCACCACCTGCGCCAACTCACCGGCGCGGGCTGGCTGCACCCGGCCGGGCGCGGCCGGTACGAGGTGCCGGCCGCTCGGGTCGTACCGCTGCTGGTGATGTTCAGCGCGGCGCGCCCGTAGCGCGTGGAAGTACCGCAATGACAAATGGGGGAAGGTGACGGCAATGGCCGTTCGCAGTGTGTCCGTTCGCAAGCTGATGATGGTGGCCCTCCGGCTTACCTGGATGGTCTACGCCGGGCTGATCGTGGGCCGGCTCGCCGGGCTGCCCCTCTCCTGGTGGGTGGTCCTCTCTCCTCTGGTCGTCCTGCTCGCCCTGAGCCTTGGTCAGAGCAGCGGCAGGGGACGAGGGAAGCGGGGTCTGCGGGCGGGGCCGCCCCCGGCCGTCGAGGTGGCCGTGCCGGTCGCCGGGCGGTGGTCGGTGCTCAACAGCCCGGCGGACAAGGTGCCCAGCCACGGCACACACGGCTACGGCCAGACCTACGCCATCGACATCATCGCCGAACCCGCCCCCGGCGCCCGCCCGGCCTTCGCGTGGTTGTGGCCGGTCGCCCGCCGCAATGAGGACTTTCCCGCCTTCGGGCAGCCGCTGTACGCGGTGGCCGACGCGACCGTGGTCCACGCGGACGACCACCGGCGTGACCACCTCAGCCGTAACTCCCTTGCGGGCGTGGCTTATCTGCTGCTTCTGGAGAGCGCCGTGCGCGAGATGGGCGGTGCCGGTCTCATCGTCGGCAACCATGTCGTCCTCGACCTCGGGGACGGTACGTACGCGATGTACGCCCACCTCCAGCGAGGCTCTCTCCAGGTGCGGGCGGGGGACCGGGTGCGGGCGGGGCAGCTCCTGGCCCGCTGCGGGAACTCCGGCAACTCCTCCGAGCCCCATCTCCACTTCCAGCTGATGGACCACCCGGACCTCGATGTGGCAAGCGGGATCCCGTTCAGCTGGCGTGGCATCGGTGTTCCGGCGAACGGTGAGGTCTTCCGGGCCGGAGACGCGTCGCTCAGCCCACCTTGAGCTGGGTGAGCAGGTCCAGTGTGTCGCTGTTGACCCAGTACTCCACGAACTTGCCGTCCATCATCGCTGGGCCTGGGTTACGGGTTCAGCACGATCTTTCCGGCCACCGTCCCGGACTCGGCCAGCGTCATCGCCTCGGCCACGCGGCTGAGCGGCAGTTGGGCCGCGATCCGGGCGCTGATCTCACCGCGCTGGACGGCCTCGAAGACCTGGGTGAGGTCGGCGTGCAGCCGGGCCCGGAAGCGGTTCTTGGCGAGGCCGCGGCCGGCCCAGAAGTTGTAGAAGTAGGCGCGCCGGCCGTTGGGCAGTGTGTTCCACAGCCACACCTGGCCGAGGATCTTCATCACGGGCCACTGCTTCGAGCCCTCGTCGTCCCGGGTGGAGGCGCTGCCGTACGAGACGAGCGTGCCGCCGGGGGCGAGGAGGCGCCAGGAGTCGGTGGTGCTCCGGCCGCCGAGGTGGTCGAAGACGGCGTCCACGCCGCCGGGGGCGAGTTCGCGGACGCGGGCGGGGATGTCGTCGGTGCGGTAGTCGACGGGGGTGACGCCCTGGGCGCGCAGGGTGTCGTGGTGGCGTACGGACGCCGTGCCGATCACCTTGACGCCCGCGAGGTGGGCGAGCTGGACCAGGACCGAGCCGACGCCGCCGTTGGCGCCGTGCACCAGGATCGTCTGGCCGGCGCGGATCCGTGCCTTGCGGTGGAGCATCTGCCAGGCGGTGATGCCGTTGACCACCATGGTCTCCGCCTCCGCCGCGCCGATCCCCTCGGGGACCCGTACCGCGTCCGCCGCGTCGACGCGTACATGGCTGGCCCAGCCGCCGACCTTGACCACCGCCGCCACCCGGGCCCCGGTCAGGCCGGGCTCGACGCCCGCGCCGACCGCCGCCACCCGGCCGACCAGGTCGTAACCGGGCACGAAGGGGAACGCCGGCTGGTCGTAGTACCGGCCGCGGCGCATCTGCTGCTCGGCGAACGAGACGCCGGTCGCTTCCATCCGGATCACGATCTCCCCGGGGCCCGGTACGGGGACGGATCCGTGCCGGAGCTGAAGCCCCTCCGGCGCCACCTTGCCCGGCAGGACGACCTCGACGAGTCCCTCGGCGTTCATGACTACCTCCGCTTGTCCGATTGTTACGCGTCCTCGTGTTCGTTATAAGTTCTAACGCACGGGCGGAGTGAGTGTCAATACTTTTCGCTATACCCTCTAACTAGTGGGCGCGGTGGTCGGCAACGTGAAAAAGCCGGTGCCGACGTCTCTAGCGACGTCAGCACCGGCAACAACGCAGGGCCGTCAGCGGCGGGCGGGGTCAGATGACCGGCGGCCTGCCCAGCCGCGTCATCCGCCACACCGTCCGCCACCGCATCGGCCGCCGCGGGCCGCACGGTGTCCGTACGCCCTCGAAGAACCCGCCGAACCACGCCTTCAGCCCGCTCACCGAGCGCGTACGGGCCAGGGTGAGCAGGATCCACGTACCGAGGTACGCCGGTACGAGCGGCGCGGGGAGGTGGCGGCGGGCCAGCCACACCCGGTTGCGGGCGGTCATCCGGTAGTACTCGGCGTGCCGGGCGGGTGATGTACGGGGGTGCTGGAGGACCAGCTCCGGCGTGTAGAGGATCCGCCAGTCCGCGTCCAGCGCGCGCCACGCGAGGTCGGTCTCCTCGTGCGTGAAGAAGAACGCGTCGGGCCAGCCGCCGGTGCCCTCCAGCATCCGCATGGACAGCGCGTGTCCGCCGCCGAGGAAGGTGGTCACCTCGCTGCCCTGCATCGGGTCGCCGACGCGCAGCCGGGGGACGTGCCGGCGCTGGGTCAGCCCGGTCTCGTCCGCGATCCGGAAGCTGACGATGCCGAGGCGGGGGTCGGCCTCGTACAGATCGGCGATACGGGTGATCACATCGGCCTCGATGAGCAGCCCGTCGTCGTCGAGGTCGACGAGCACGTCCACGTCACCGCTCTCCCGGAGCCTCTCCATGGCGACGTTGCGCCCGCCGGAGACGCCCAGGTTCTCCGGCAGTTCCACGCCGATGACGCCCTCGGGCAGTTCGGGCAGCGGCGCGCCGTTGCCGACCACCACGACCCGTGTCGCGGCCTCCTGCTGCTTGGCCACGGAATCCAGCAGGGCCCGCAGCTCCACGGGCCGGTTCCCCATGGTCAGCACGGCCACACCCACACGCGGTCGGGACACGTCCAGATCACTCCAGCAATCAGTAGGGCGCTGTCGGCGGGGCGGAGAGCGGTGCCACAGCGGGAAATCGATGCTATCCGGCGGTTGTCGCCCTCTTGTCATCGGAAGATGTCCGGGCGGACGTCCGTGGTTCATCTCGGGCCGCGTGTTTTGCCCGGACGCCTTGCCCGGACGCCTTGCCCGGGGCCGCGATCTTTGCAAAGGACACACGATTCCGTGATCGGTACGCGACCCAGAGCTATGTCCGAGAGCGCTTTCCCTGTGACACACTGCGGCGCATGCTGGTGCACGGGGGACAGGTGTGAGGTGTGAGTGAACCGCGGCCTGCCGCGACGATCGGCCAACTGGTCCTGAGCAGACAGCTCCAGGCCCTTCGCGAGCGCGCCGGGTTCAGCCGCGGCCAGGCCGCGAAGCTGCTGCGGGTGGCCCCCGCGACCGTACGGAGGATGGAGACCGCCGAGGTCGGCCTGAAGATCCCGTACGTGGGGGTGCTGCTGCGGGCGTACGGTCTGCCCGAGGACGAGGCGGCGGTCTTCCTGCGGCTCGCGGACGAGGCCAACAAGCCGGGCTGGTGGCAGCGGTTCCACGATGTGCTGCCGGACTGGTTCGGCGGCCATGTCAGCCTTGAGGAGGCCGCCCGCACGATCCGGGGGTACGAGCCGCACTTCGTGCCGGGGCTGCTCCAGACCGAGGACTACGCGCGCGCGATCCTCACGTACGGCGAGGTCGGCCCGCATGACCCGCGGCGGATCGAACGCCTGGTGGCGCTGCGGATGGCGCGCCAGGCGCTGCTGACGGGAGCGGACGCGCCCAGCTTCTGCGCGGTCCTAGACGAAACGGTTCTGCACCGCCGGGTCGGCACGCCGGCCGTCATGCGGGCGCAGCTGGACCGGCTGCTGGCCGCCGCCGAACTGCCCAACGTGACGCTCCGGATAGCCGAGTTCGCCGCCGGCCACCACCCCGGCACGTACGGCCCCTTCGTCCTCTTCCGCTTCGCCGTGCCCGAACTCCCCGACATGGTCTACGTGGAGCACCTGACCGGCGCGCTCTACCTCGACCGGACGGCGGAGGTGGCGGCGCACGCGGAGGTGATGGACCGCATGGTGGCGCACGCGGGGTCGGTGGGCCGGACGAAGGAGATCCTGACGGCCTTCCGCGACGCGTTGTGAGTGGCGGGGAGGAGCGGGGCTCGTTTCGCAAAGAAGTCGTTGCAAAGGTTTCTTTGCATGGCTACTCTTGTGTACATGAACGCGCCCAACGACCCGGACCAGGACCCGCGGGTCCGTAGTCTCGATGCCCGCTCCCTGCGCGGGCTCGCGCACCCGCTGCGTATGCGGCTGCTCGACGCGCTGCGCTTCGGCGGTCCGGCCACCGCGTCCCGACTCGCCGAGAAACTCGGTGAGTCGAGCGGTGCCACCAGCTATCACCTAAGGCAGCTCGCCGCCCATGGCTTCATCGAGGACGCCCCCGAGCAGGGCACGGGGCGGGAGCGGTGGTGGAAGGCCGTTCACCAGGGGCTGCGTTTCAGCGACACCTTGTTCGCCGACGACAACCCGGAGGTGCGCGGCGCCGCCGATATGTATCTCCACCAGGTCGCGACCGCTCATACCCGGGACCTGTCGACCTGGCTGGGCAACCGTCAGGCGTGGCCGGCGGAGTGGAACAGCGCCTGGGACATGAGCAGCGAGACGCTGCGGCTGACTCCGGAACTCACCCAGGAACTGGTCGCGAAAATGCACGCGCTCATGGAGTCCTACCGCGATCGGGCGCTGGACGAGGGCGCGGGCGCGGACGGTACCGGCGCCGAGCAAGTGCGTTTCCATACCCATGCGTTCCCCCTCATCACGGAGTGAGAGGCCCAGTCCATGCACGCCGAGAGTTACTTGGCCCTGCACCATGTCCACGCCGCCGGACTCCGGGCCGAAGCCCACGCCCACAGCCTCGCCGCCGACGCCGCCGCGGCCGGCACACCGCCCCGGCGGCCCCGCGGCCGTGGCCTCCGCGCGCGGTTGGGGTGGCGGCTTGTGGAGGTCGGTCTGCGGCTGGCCACCGCGCCCGGGGCCGGGGCCGCCTGAGCGGCAGCAGTCGCGGCGAAGGCCGCGCCTGGGTGGGTGCGGCCTTCGCCATGACAGAGAAAACGCGGTAGTTGATGTGTCGCCTCAGTGCCGCTTCAGCGCACTCAGCGGTGGTGGGGCGACGTCAGCAGGTGCTGTCGAAGAAGCTCCTTCCCGTAGTCGTTGCCGTTCGGCGTGCGGACCACGCAGTGGAGGTGCTGCTGCGTGGGCGCGCCACCGTTCTGTTCGCCGTACAGGGATCCGAACGCGAACGGGGACTGGCAGTCCACCTCGATCCAGATGACCGGGCTCTGGACGCGGCAGTAGAACGCCGACGTGGCGGCCGTACCGCCCATCCAAGCGAAGTGGGTGTCCTGGAGGTGCTTGCGGACCTCGGACATCTGGACCTTGGCGACGTCGTTCTTGGCCTTGCCCACGAACAGCTCGATGAGCGCGAGCAGTTTGGTCCGCTGTACGGACGTCAGCCGGTTCGCCCGGATGCCCGTGTACTCCTGGACGGCGTTGTCGGAGAACGCGCCCGCTATCAACTCCTCATTGTCCTTCGTCGACTTGAGGATGGCGGCGGAACGCTGAGCGGTGTCGAGGGAGTTGACGGCGGCGAGCGCCGCCTTGATCTCGTCCTGCATGACGTCGACGGTCTTGTTGTCGATCTCCATCGACGTCGGCTCGCAGCCCCAGAAGCAGGGGCTCATCACGACCTGGTCGCCGAGGACGAAGTAGTTGATGACCAGGTGGTGGCCGTCGAACTGGAAGCCCCAGGGCTCGGTGGCGGACGGGGTGCCCATCACCGTCCAGTAGTACGCCTCCGCGTACTGCGTCTGGTTGATCGCCTCGCACGCCGCCTTGTTGATCCGGCGGGTGAGCTGGGTGGTCTCCAGCCCCTGCGCGCTGAGCGCGGCGGTCAGCAGGGCCTCGCCCAGCGCGTTCTGCTCGGCGGAGAGGTTCTCGATGGACACGCCCTGGCGGGTGTACGCGTCGATGTTGCTCCACAGCCGCCACTCGGTGGAGTGCAGGGAGAACTGCGCGTCGGACCGCTCGGTGTCGCTGAGCCCGGCGAGGAACGCCGTGGCGGCGGCGATCACCGGGGCGGTCTTCACGCCCTGGGAGTGGACGGTGTAGAGGTCGTCGATCCGCTTGCCGTCCGTGGTGACGCCGAAGAACTCCTCGGTGATCCCCTCGTTGCCGGGGCCGCCGGCGCCGCCGCCCGGGCCTCCCGGGCCGCCGCCGGGCGCGCCGCTCGGGTCGGTGGTGGCCGTGTCGGTGGCCGAGGGGTCGGGGGCGGCCGTACCGGTGTCGTCGTCGGCGAGCGCGGTCCACGCGCCGGCGCCGCCCATGGTCGCGACGGCCGTCGCACCGCCGGCGAGGAAGACCTTGCGCATGAACGTACGGCGGCTCGCGTGGGCGCGGCGTCCGGTCTCGGCCCGTACGGCGGTGTCCTGTGTGGCCCCTGCGGTCCCTGCGTCCCCGGTGTCGAGTTCGGTCATCGTCGCCGGCTCCTCTCGTCATGGGCACGTCCCTCGTGGACGGCCGTGCGAGACGACTGTGGGGCAGCAACCTGAGTCCCACCTGAAGCCGGTGGAGTGGAGAGCGGGAAAGCGGCGTTCAGCTCGGCTCGGACAGTGCCCGCAGCCGGTGCTCCTTCGGCGAGAGCCCGTACGCGGCCCGGAACGCGTGGGTGAGTACGGAGGCGTCGACGATGCCCCAGCGGGCGGCGACGGCGTGGATCGGGGTGGTCCGCAGCGCGGGGTTCTCCAGGTCGCGGCGGATACCGGCCAGCCGCTGGCCGCGGATCCAGGCCGCCACCGTCTCGCCCGGCGCGCGCTGCTCGAAGAGCCGGTGCAGATAGCTGAGCGAGATGTGGTGGGCGGCGGCGATCACGGGCGGCTTCAGCTCGGGGTCGTGCAGGTTCTGCCGGATGAACGCCTTGACGCGTTCCGTCATGGCCTGCTGGCGCGTCTCCGGCGGCAGGGCGGCCTCGGCGTCCAGCGCGCGGGCGAACCACGCCGCCACCAGGTCGAGTACGACCGTACCCAGCCGTGGCGCGTCGGACGGCTGGAGGGTCTCGGCCTGCCGCTCCAGACTGATGAGGAACTCCGAGAGCAGGGCGCCCATGCCCTCGCGCCCCGACAGCCCCCGGCCCAGCAGGTCCCGTACCCGGTGCGGTGGCAGGGGCAGCAGCGCCTTGGGGAAGTCGACGCCCACTCCTCGTATGACACGGCACCTCCCGTCGTCCGCCGACCGGACATCGTAGGGCGCCGAGCTGTCGGCCATATGCAGGTCACGGGGACCGAACGTATTCGTCCGCCCGGCGCTGTCGATCGCCAGTCCGCCGTCGAGCAGCAGCGTCAGGTGGTACAGCTCGGGGTCCGACTGGCGCACCATCTTCGGGCTCCGCCGGTAGCGGGTCGGCAGGAAGGACGTCGGCCATACGGTCACCGGCCCCAGCTCCATCAGCCGTATCTCCGCGCGGAAGTCGGAGTGATGGACGCTGATCATGTCGCTCGACCGGGTGCGACCGACCAGTTCCCGCCAGTAGTCGAACCTGTCCGCCGCAGGCAGGTCCTCGCTCCGGAACACGGTTCCGATCATCATCGTGCCCACTCTCCGTCGTGCCACCGAGTACTGCTTCGCCGACGGCCTCGCACTGGTTCCTGCCGTTTTACCGTCCGCAGCGGGATTAAAGCTCAAGCGGGGAGTCGGTCATGGCCCCGGGGGTGGGGTGAGGGACGGACCGGGGAGCGGACCGGCGAGCGGACCGGGGAGGGCCGGAAATCGCTGGGTGAGCCAACGTCGTTTCCGTACAGGGAAGTTCGTTGCGAGGTGCTTCGGCGCTGGGTGCTTCGATGGCGGGCAGGTCGATGCCGGGCAGGTCGGTACAGGGCAGGTCGACCGTGAACGCCGTACGGCCCGGTTCGCTCTCCACGCCGATCCGGCCGCCGTGCGCCGCCGTGATGGCCGCGGCGATGGCGAGACCGAGGCCGGCGCCGCCGCCCGCGCCGCCCGAGGTACGGGAGCGAGAGGCGTCGGCGCGGGTGAAGCGTTCGAAGACGGTGGGGAGCAGCCCCGGCGGGATGCCGGGGCCGTCGTCCCGTACGCGGATGACGCAGCGCCGTGGCGCGGCCGTCTCGACGGAGGCGACGACCGTGGTCCCGGCGGGGGTGTGGGCGCGGGCGTTGGCCAGCAGGTTGGCCACCACCTGGTGCAGGCGCGCCTCGTCGCCGGTGACGAGGGCCGGGCCGTCGTCGAGGAGCAGCACGAGCTGCCAGTCGTGTCCGTCGCCCGCCGCCCGCGCGTCCCACACCGCCTCGGAGACCAGGGCCGCGAGGTCCACCTCCGCGGACTCCAGCGGCCGTCCGTCGTCGAGCCGGGCGAGCAGCAGCAGGTCCTCGACGAGCCCGGTCATCCGGGCCGACTCGGCGGAGACCCGGCGCCAGGCGAGGCCGGGTTTGATCTTGTGGGTGCCGCGGTTCATGAGTTCCGCGTATCCGGCGATCGAGGCGAGCGGGGTACGGAGTTCATGGCTGGCGTCGGCGAGGAACCGGCGCATCCGCTCCTCGCCGCGCTGGCGTCGGGCGAGCGAGGACTCGACGTGGTCGATCATCCGGTTGAGCGCGGCGCCGACCTGGCCGGCCTCGCTGCCGGGGTCGGTGTCGCGCTCGGGGACCCGGAGGAGGCCGGTGACCTCGCCGCTGCCGAGCGGCGAGCGCGACACGGCGACGGCGGTCGCGGCGACCCGGCCCAGCGGGCGCAGCTGGCGGCGGATGACGACGGCGCAGACGCCGCAGGCGAGGGCGAGCCCGGCGGTGGCGACCGCCGCCTCGACCACGACCAGACCGTTGAGCATGGTCCGTACGTCGTCCATGGGGAGCCCGATGAGGACGTAGAGCCCGTCACCGCCGAGGACGGCGATCCGGTACGTGCCCAGGCCGGGGACGGTCCGGGTGTGCAGGGAGCCGTCCGCGCCGATACCGGCGAGGGCGGCCCGCTGGTCGGCGGTGACGGCCCGCGGCCGGCCGTCGGGCCCGATGACCTCGGCGGCGGTGACGGTCCCGTCGGTGGCGTCGAGCCGGGCGGCGAGCGTACCGGCGGCCTGCCCCTGCTCGTTGAGGAACGCCAGGTCGGTGTCCGTACGCGGGCCCACCTTGACGCCGCCGAGGCCGCGCTCGGCGGCGTTGGTGACGCGCTCGTCCAGATTCCCGAGGAGGTAGGCGCGCTGTACGCAGATGGTGGTGAGCGCCATCGCCGCGCACACGACGACGAGGGCGGCGCCGATGGAGAGCACCAGCCGGACGCGGAGCGAGCGCCCGCTCGACGGGTGTACGCGACGACGACGGAGCGGCCAGTGTCCGCGCGGCCAGTGCGCACGCGGCCAGTGTCCGGGCGGCAAGTGTCCCTGTAGCCGTAGCCGTAGCCGTAGCCGCAGCCGCTGAGGGCGCGTACGTACCCAAGGCCGTTCCCAGGCCCGTGGCCGGGTCGGGGGCCTCGGGTGCGGTCCGGCCGGGGGGCGGCCCGGGGGCCGGGTCGGGTCGCCGCCGGGGGCCCTCATCTCGCCTCCTCCGCCGCGCGGATCGCGTACCCCACACCGCGCACGGTGTGGATCATCGGTGCCCGGCCCCTGTCGATCTTCCGGCGCAGGCTGGAGATATAGACCTCGACCAGATTGCCGCCCCCGTCGAACGAGCTGCTCCACACCCGGTCGAGGATCTGCGCCTTGCTCAGCACCTGGCGCGGATGGCTCAGCAACAGGCTGAGCAGGTCGAACTCCTTCGCGGTGAGCCCGACGCGGGCGCCGTCGCGGTGCACCTCGCGGGTCCGCTCGGTCAGCACGAGTCCGCCGAGCACCCGCACCGGGTCGTCCGTCCGTATCTCCTCGGCGCCGGTCCGGCGCAGCAGCCCGCGCAGCCGCAGCACGACCTCCTCCAGGGAGAACGGCTTGGTCACGTAGTCGTCGGCGCCCGCCGAGAGTCCGTCGATGCGGTGTTCCAGCGCGTCGCGGGCGGTGAGCATGAGGACGGGCAGCTTCGGGTTCTCGGACCGCAGCCGGCGCAGCACCTGAAGTCCGTCCAGATCGGGGAGCATTCCGTCGAGGACGACGACATGCGGTGCGCAGCCGCGTGCGGCGCGCAGCGCGCTCTCGCCGTCACCGGCCGGGTACGGGCGCCAGCCGGCCTCGGTGACGGCCACGGACAGCAGCTCGGTGAGTCCGGGCTCGTCGTCGACGATCAGGACGCGGACCCGCTCGCGGGTACGGGCCCCGGTGCTGCTGGGCGTGGCGCGATCCGTATACCGGTCCATGTACGGATCGTGTCCCGGTCGGCTGGGTGAATCCTGTGTTCCACCTGGGTCCTGGCCGTGGGTCGCGGAAGCCGGAAGCCGGAAGCCATGAGGCGGACACGCGGAGGGCCCGCCCGGTGTCCGTCACCGAGCGGGCCCTCCGTCGTACAGGCGCGCGTTTACGTGCGTGCGTCCGCCGGACCGGTCAGTCCGTGACCTCGACCCGGCCGTTGTTGACGGTCGTGCCGCTGGTCGTGCCGTTCGTCGTCTCGGCCGCCGGCGCGGGGACGACCGCCGTGCCCTTGCCCGCGGTGATGCCCTTCAGCAGCTCCGCCAGGTCGACACCGGTGGTCGAGCTGAGCAGCTCGACGCCCTGCGCGACGTTGTCGGTGACCGTACGGGCCAGCTGGCTCGCGCCGTCCGTGGAGATGACCGTCAGCTTGTCGATGGCGCTCAGCGGCTCCGACGCCTTCGCGACGACCGACGGGAGCACCTCGACGAACATCTGGAGAACGGCCGCGTCGCCGTAACGGGCGAAGGCGTCCGCCTTCTTGTGCATGGCCTCCGCCTCGGCCGCGCCCTTGGCGCCGATCGCGGCGGCCTCCGCCTCACCCTCGATCTGCACGGCGGCGGCGAGCGCGGCGCGGTGCGCCTTCTCGCCCTCACCGGTCAGACGCGAGCGCTCGGCGTCCGCCTCGGCCTCCTTGACCAGGGCGACACGACGCGCCTCGGCCTCCTGCTCGGCCTGGTAGCGCGCGGCGTCGGCGGGCTTACGGACCTTGGTGTCCAGCTCGCGGTCGGTCAGCGCGGCCTGGCGCTCGGCGACCTTCTCCCGCTCGATGAGGACGTCCTGCTCACGCGCGGCCTGGGCCAGCGGGCCGGCGGCGGCGGCGCGGGCCGACGCCTCGTCCGTCTCGGCCTTGATCTCGGCCTGCTTGAGCTGGAAGGTCCGCTGCGCGATCGCGATCTCTTCCTCGGCCTTCAGGCGCGCCTGCTCGGCGGCCCGACGGGAGACGGCCTCCGCGATGTCGGCCTCCTGCTTGGCCCGAGCGGCCTCGGGACGGCCGAGGTCCTCCAGATACGAACCCTCGGTGGTGATGTCCTGGATCTGGAACGCGTCGAGCACCAGGCCCTGCCCGGAGAGGCTGGCCTCGGCCTCCTCCGCGACCTGCCCGGCGAACGCGGCACGGTCACGGATGATGTCCTCGACCGACATCCGGCCGACGATGGAACGCAGCGCGCCCGAGAGCACTTCCTGCGTGAAGCCGACGATGCCGCCCTGCTGCTGGAGGAATCGCTGGGCCGCCGCGCGGATGGAGTCGTCCGTGCCGCCGACCTTGACGATGGCGACGCCTTCGAGGTTGGCCTTCACCCCGCGCAGCGTCACCGCGCCGCGCACGGCGATCGGGATGTGCCGGCTGGACAGGTCCAGCGTGAACTTCTGCTGGACGAACGGGACGACGAAGACGCCGCCGCCCACGACGACCTTCTGGCCGCTGTTGTCGACCGAGACCTGACCGGTGGTCGGGTCGGTCGACTTCTTGCCGCGCCGTCCGGTGACGATGAACGCCTCGCTGGGCCCCGCGACCTTGTAGCGCGTGATGACGACAAGGGCCAGCAGGACGACGAGTACGACGACCCCCAGCACTGAGATGACAACTGGACTCATAAGGCTCTCTCCCTTGCCTCCCGGGGGGATGGCAGTTGGAACGGTTCGCGCGGGATCCCCCGCGCAACGTGCAGGTCGATGTGTCGGAGCTGTCGAGAAGGAAGAGGGAAAAGGGAAGAGGAGACAGGGATACGCGATCCCCGGGCCCGCGTTCCGTCAGCGTTCTACCTTGCGCACCCTGACGGAGCTTGCCGACAGCGTCTCCTCGACCCAGATCTCCGTGCCGTACGGCACGGCCTCCGCGCTCTTCGCCGAGAACTTCATCGGCTGGCCGCCCAGCCGCAGCAGCACCTCGCCGTACCCGGAAGCCGGAATCGCCGTGACCACGGTCCCCGCGCTGCCCACCAGGTCGGACCCGCGCGGGGTCGTCGCCGTCTGGTCGCGCATCAGGACCTTGCTGAACTTCCAGGTCAGCCACCCGGCTCCGACACCTGCCGCCACCCCCGCGGCGGTGGCCGGCGCGGTGCCGAGATTCGTGGTCCCGAGGACTATCGCGGCACCGAAGCCGAGCATTGACATGAAGCCCGCGATCACGGGCAGCGAAAACAAGCCGTCGAACAGGCCGTCCAGCACATTCACACCACCGAAGAGCCCCTCGATCACCCCGTCGAAAATCAGTGACAGGACGAGCAGGACAAGCCCCGCGATGCCGATTCCCAGAAACAAGGTCATCGGATCCACCTCCCCCTACGCCGCAGCTTCCTCGGCCAGGACTCCATAGTGACATCCCGGTCTGACATTCGGCACTGCCGATTCCCGGCAGTCTTAACGCGCTCTTGATGCCGACCCGCCACGGGACCTCCACGGCTCCGCCGCGTGACCGGCCCGGGACCTGCGCCGAATCCGATACCAGATCGGCGCGGGCGCCGGGCCGAGTCTCGGCGCGCAGGCCGAAATCCGTTGTCAGAACGTTTTTTCGGGCCAGCCCATCAGCCTCGCCCCGATCACGGCCGTCTGCAAGGTGTAGCGGTGTGTGGGATCCGCCGGATCGGCCCCGGTCAGCTTGTGGATCCGCTCAAGGCGGTACGTCAGGGCCCGTACGCTCAGTGACAGCCGCCGCGCCGCCTCCGCCGCCACGCACCCCGCGTCGAAGTAGACCGTGAGGGTTTCGAGCAGCGGCTGGGCGCCGCCCCGGGCGGACTCCAGCGGGCCCAGGGTGTTGAGGACCAGCTCCGTCATGGCGTGCCGGTCCCGGGTGAGCACCGGATAGACCAGCAGATCGGCGGCGCGCAGCACCGGTTCGTCCATGCCGAGCCGCTCGGCGAGATCGAGGACGTTCAGCGCCTCCTCGTACGACTGGACGACCCCGCCCACGCCGGGCTGCGGCCGGCCGACCGCGACCCGGCCGCCGTCCGTCGCCGCGTACGCCCGCTTCGCGAAGTACGAGAGCACCTCGGCCTGGTCGCCCGGCGCGACGCACACCATGCGGCCGGCCTTCGTGGTGAGCAGCACACTGCGGTCGCCGAACCGGCCGAGCAGCGCCTGCTCCACGGCGCGCGGCACGGCGTCCTCCTCGTCGTACGCGACGAAGCCCTCGGCGACGGCGACGGCGTGCTCGTACGAGAGGCGCAGCCCGAACCGTTCGGCGCGCTCGGCCAGCCGGCCGAGGTCGCTGCGGCCGTACAGCAGGTCGTCGATGAACTCCCGGCGCGCGGCGGTCTCCTGCCGTACGGCGAGGCGCTGCGCGCGCTCGTACCCCTCGGCGAACGCGTCGACGGCCTGCTCGACGGCGGCCAGGACGCTGTCGGGGTCGCCGGCCTCGGGCCAGTCGGCGCGGGCGGCGGCGAGGTGCGCGCCGACCAGCGCGCGCAGTTGGAGGCCGGCCTCGGCGGCCTGCTCGCCCAGGGTGCGGCGGGAGAGGATCTCCGCGCGGGTGAGGCGGCGGCCGGTGAGCGAGGCGGCCATGAGGATGGAGGCGTACCCCTCCAGATACTCCCCGGGTATGCCGTGCTCTCCCGGGGAGCCGCCGTTCGGCCCGCCGCCCGGCCCGGTCCCGCCCGCTCCGGCGCCGCTCGGTCCGCCGTTCCCCGTGCCTCCAGCGCTTGCTGTGCTTCCCGTGCCGCCGTCTGTACCTCCCGCGCCGGCGGCGCCGCCGCCGCTGCCGTTGCCGCTGCCGGTTCCGACTGCCACGCGTACGCTCCCGGTCGCTGGTCGCCGGCCCCTGGTCGGACCGGTCCCGCCGAACGTAACCCATGGCGCGCGGGGTCCCGTCCGCCGCACGCGTTCGGGCTGCGGGCACGGTCGCGAACCGGACAGCGCGGCCGGACGGGACTCAGCGACTCGGCAGCTCAGGGACCATCAGGCACACGCGGCCGATCAGTGGGATCCCACCGCGCCGAGCGATTCCAGCGCCGCCGCGACCACCGCGTCCGCCGTCATCCCCTTCGCCGTCATCGCGTCCGACGCCGACGCCGACAGCCCGAACCCGTCGATCGTCACGGCGCGTCCCGCGTCGCCGATCAGGTCGTGCCAGCCGAAGACCGACGCCGCCTCGACGACCACGCGCGCGCGGACCGACGGCGGGAGCACCGCGTCCCGGTACGCCGCGTCCTGCTCGGCGAACCAGTCCTTGCACGGTACGGAGACGACGCGCGCGCCGATCCCGCGCTCCGCGAGCGCCGCCCGCCCGGCGAGTGCCAGGGCCACCTCGCTGCCGCTGGCCAGCAGGATGACATCGGCCGTCTCACCGGCCCCTGCCACCACATACGCCCCGCGCGCCACACCCTCCCGTACCGCCTCGGCGGGTGTCGGCAGCACCGGCAGACCCTGGCGCGCCAGCACCAGCCCGACCGGCCCGGGGCGGCCCGCGCCCGGCCGCGCCAGGGCGCTCAGCCAGGCGGCGGCGGTCTCGGCGGCGTCGGCCGGGCGGACCACGGAGAGGCCCGGCATCGCGCGCAGCGAGGCGAGGTGTTCGATCGGCTGGTGGGTCGGGCCATCGGCGCCGAGCGCCACGGAGTCGTGCGACCAGACGTGGACGACGGGCAGCCGCATCAGGGCCGCGAGGCGCAGCGACGGACGCTCGTAGTCGCTGAAGACGAGGAACGTGCCGGCGAAGGGGGTGTCGTAGCCGACGATGGCGATGCCGTTGAGCGCGGCGGCCATGGCGTGCTCGCGTACGCCCCAGTGAATGTTGCGCCCGGCGGGACCGCCGTTCTGCTCCTCCCCTACGGGGAGGAAGGAGCCGCCGTCGGCGATGGTCGTACGGTTGCTGTCGCCCAGGTCGGCGCTGCCGCCCCACAGGCGCGGCAGCCGCGCGGCGAGCGCCTGGATGACCTGGCCGGACGCGTCGCGGGGCGCGATCGAGGCGCCCGTCTCGAAGGCGGGCAGCGCGGCCTCGGCGCCGGCCACCTCCGCCGCGTCGAGCGGCCGGATCGCGCGCTCGCGCGCGGCGGCCCGCTCCGGGTGCGCCGCGCTCCACTCGGCCAGCGCCTTGTCCCAGGCGCGGTGCAGCTCGGCGCCGCGCCCCAGGGCGGCCCTGGTGTGCTCCAGGACGTCGGCCGGTACGGTGAACGGCTCGGCGGCCACGCCCAACAGCGCCTTCGTGGCGGCGACTTCGGCCGCGCCGAGCGGCGCGCCGTGCGCGGCGGGCGTGTTGACGGCGTGCGGCGCGGGCCAGGCGATCTGCGACTTCAGCACGATCAGGCTGGGCCGGCCCTCGGTGGCGTGCGCGGTGGAGAGCGCGCCGTCGAGCGCGTCGGTGTCGATGTCGCCGTCGGCGCCGAGGCCGACGGTCTGGACGTACCAGCCCTGCGCGGCGAAGCGGGCGGCGGTGTCCTCACGGGTGGTCAGATCGGTGGAGCCCTCGATCTGGATGCTGTTGTCGTCCCAGACGACGACGAGGTTGTCGAGGCGGTGCCGCCCGGCGAGCGCGCCGGCCTCGTACGAGATGCCTTCCTGGAGGTCGCCGTCGGAGCAGAGCACCCAGACGGTACGGGCGGGGATCCCGGTGCCGTCGCCGGCATTGTCCCCGCTGCCGCTGCCGCTGCCGCTGCCGCTGCCGCCGCTGTCGCCCGTGAACCGGCCCTCGTCCCGCTTGAGCGCCATGGCCATGCCCACGGCGGTGGCGACGCCCTGCCCGAGCGGCCCGGTCGTCATCTCGACGCCGGTGGTGTGCCCGAGTTCGGGGTGACCGGGCGTCAGGGAGCCGAGCTGCCGGAAGCTTCGCAGGTCGTCGAGGTCGAGCCCGTACCCCGTGAAGTAGAGCTGGGTGTACTGGAGGATGCTCGCGTGCCCGCAGGAGAGCACGAACCGGTCGCGCCCCTCCCACGCCGCGTCCGCCGGATCGTGCCGTATGTGCCGCTGGAACAGCAGATGCGCGACGGGCGCGAGCGCCAGCGCGGTGCCGGGGTGGCCGGATCCGGCCGACTCGACGGCGTCCATGGCGAGGGCACGGGCCACGGCGATGGCGCGGCGGTCGTTCGTGCCGAGCGCGGGGCTGGTCGTACCGGGAGCGGGGCTGGTCGTACGGGGAGCGGGGCTGGTCGTACCGACGGCGGGGAGGGTCACGGCGGGCTCCTAAGAGATCATGTCGTCATGATGACTCAGGACAACGTAACCCACCGCTGATTCCGCGCCAGGGGCCGATCTCATGGGCCTGAGGGAGGCCGGAGTGTTACAAGCGAATTGCCTATTGACGTCTTCTGGGGTTGTGGTCATTATGACGTCTTGATGACACAAGGACTCGACGAGGAGACCCCGGATGGCCGAGCACAAGTACGCCCAGGTGCGCGACCATCTGCTGCGCCGGGTCAGTGATCTCCCCGTGGGGGGCCAGCTTCCTCCGGAGGCGGCGCTCTGCGAGGAGTACGCGGTGAGCCGCATCACACTGCGCCGCGCGGTGGAGGAGCTGGTCAATGACGGCCACCTCATCCGCGAGCACGGCCGGGGCACCTTCGTCACCCGCCCCCGTTACGCGCTGAAGCACCGGGAGCGGTTCGTCAGCGAGGTCACCGGCTTCTTCACCCAGATGAGCCGGCAGGGGCACACCGTCACCTCCGAGGTGCTCGCCCAGAAACGGGTGCGGGCGGGCGCGCGGCTCGGCGCCGCGCTCGACATCAGCCCGGCCGCGTCCGTCATCCGGCTGGAGCGGCTGCGCCGGGTGAACGGGGTGGTGCACCACCTCGCGGAGTCGTATGTGGAGGCGGAGCGGTTCGAGTCGGTTCTGACCGCGGACTTCTCCTCCACCTCCCTCTACGCGTATCTGCGCGCGCACCACGATGTGCTGCTCGCGCGGAACGAGATCGTCGTCGGTCTGCACGCGTGCGACCGGCGAGAGGCGGAGCTGCTGGGGGTGGAGGGGGGCTCGCCCCTGCTGCTGGCGACGTCGAGGGTGTTCGACCTCAACCGGAAACCGGTGATCCACGGGACGTCGAAGTTTCTGCCGCAGACGGCGGAGCTGTCGTTCGACATCATCGCGGACGCCGAGTAGCGGTCGTCAGCGAGCCGCGGTAGTCCATGGCGCCGCGGTAGTCCATGGCGCCGCGGTAGTCCATGGCACCGCGGTCGCCCACGGAGTAGCGGTCCTCTTCAACCTACGGAGAACAGAAATGCTCAGCGAACTGCTGACGGCGGAGAAGATACGTTTCTCCAGCGACAGCCTGACCTGGCGGCAGGCCGTGACCCAGGTCGCGGAACCCCTCCTCGCCGCCGGCGACATCACGGCCGGCTATGTCGACGCGATGATCGAGTCGATCGCCGCGGGCGGTACGTACATCCACCTCGGTTACGGGATCGCGCTGGCCCACGCGCGGCCCGAGGCCGGTGCCGTACGGACGTCGCTCTCGATGCTGCGGCTCACCGAGGGTCCCGCCCCGCTGCTGGACCTGCCGGAGCACGCCGTCGACCTCTACTTCTGCTTCGCGGCGGTCGACGCCACGGCGCACACCACGGCGATGTCGTCGCTCGCCCGCATTCTGTCGGACACGGAGACCCGCGAGGCGCTGCGCGCGGCGGGCTCGGCGGCCGAAGTCACCACGTTGATCAAGCGATTCGAGGAGGACCGATGAAGTTCCTGGCCATGTGCAGCACCGGGCTCGGCAGCAGTTTCATGGTGCGGATGAACATCGAGGACATCGTCCGTGAGCTTCAGCTCCCGGATGTCTCGGTGGAGCACTGCGACATCAGCTCGGCCGGTCCGGACAGCGCCGACGTCTTCTTCGTCGCGAAGGATCTGGAGGAGGCGGCGGCCGGGCTCGGTGATGTCGTCGTACTGAACAGCATCATCGACAAGGACGAGCTGCGCGAAGCGGTGAAGGCCGCGGCGGTGAGGCACGGGGCGCTCTGACCGTGCGCCCGGCGCGCTCGGGCGCCCTCCCCGACCCTCCCCGTCCCCCCTTATTACGTACGTCCCCATCAACACCCCCGTCCCCATCACTACCCCCGCACCACCCCCTTCAAGGAACGTCCTGACCCGCCCCAGCGTCCGACCCTCTCGCCAGCGCCAGCTGTACGAGGCCGACGGAGACGGGGGGCGGGAGCGCGGATCCCCCTGCCCGCCGACGTCCTGCCCCCAGTCGTGCCCGTAGACACACGCCCACGCCCGCGCCCCGTCGGGCGCAGTCGTGCCCGCAGAGAGGCGTATCCCCGTGAACAGCGTTCTGAATACCTTCGTGGACATCTTCCGCGAGCCATCCGTGATCATCGGACTGATCGCCCTGCTGGGGCTCGTACTCCAGCGCAAGTCCCTGTCGGACACCCTCAAGGGCACGATCAAGGCGTTTGTCGGCTTCCTGGTGCTGGCCGCCGGCGCGGGGGTGGTGTCCGACGCGCTGACGCCGTTCGGCGAGATGTTCCAGCACGCCTTCGGTGTGCAGGGCGTCGTACCGAACAACGAGGCGATCGTCGGCAAGGTGCTGACGGACTACGGCTCGCAGGCCGCGTTGATCTTCTTCTTCGGCATGGTCGTCAATGTGCTGCTGGCGCGGTTCACCCGCTTCAAGTACATCTACATGTCCGGCCATGTCGCGCTCTACCTCGCCGCGATGATCGCCGTCATCCTCATCGCCAACGGCTTCAGCACCTGGCAGGCGATCCTCTGGGGCGCCCTGGCGCAGGGCCTGGTCACCACGCTCTCCCCGGCCCTCGTACAGCCCTGGATGCGCAAGGTCACCAAGCAGGACAACGTGGCGCTCGGTCACACCGGCAACTTCGGTATCGCGACCAGCGGTCTGGTCGGCAAGCTGGTCGGTGACACGAAGAAGTCCACCGAGGACCTCAAGATCCCCAAGAACCTCGGCTTCCTCCGTGACACCACGGTCGTCATCGCGGTCTCGATGGGCATCATCTACCTGCTGGTGACGCTGGTGGCGGGCCCGGGTTACGTCGAGTCCGAGCTGAGCGGCGGCCAGTGGTTCCTGCTGTGGGCGGTCATGCAGGCCGGTAAGTTCTCCGCGGGTGTGTTCATCATCCTGGCCGGTGTACGGGTCGTCCTCGCCGAGATCATCCCCGCCTTCAAGGGCATCTCCGAGAAGCTGGTCCCCAACGCCAAGCCCGCGCTCGACGTCCCGATCGTCTTCACCTTCGCCCCGAACGCGGTCCTGATCGGCTTCCTCGCCAGCTTCGTCGGCGGTCTGATCGGGATGGGCATCCTGGTCGCGGTCGGCGGCACGATCATCATCCCCGGCATCGTCGCCCACTTCATGACGGGCGCCGCCTCCGGTGTCATCGGCAACGCGACGGGCGGCCGGCGCGGCGCGGTCCTGGGCGCCATGACCAACGGCCTGATGATCACCTTCCTCCCGCTCCTCGTCCTCCCCTTCCTGGGCGATGTCGGCCTCGCCAACTCCACCTTCTCCGACGCCGACTTCGGAGTCTCCGGCTTCCTCCTGGGCAGCGCGGTCCGCTGGGGCCACGCGGCGGTCATCATCCTGATCCTGGCCTCCCTGGTCGCGGTGGTCGTGGGCAGCGCGATCACCACGCGCAGAGAAACAGCGAAGGCGGCGGCGCAGCCAACGGACACGGACGACACCCCGGCCGAGCAGCCGGTGGCCTGAGCAACTGGTGTCCTGAGCGGCCGGCGGCCTGAGCGGCCAGCGGCCTGACACCATGCAGACGTAACGCCCGAGTGCGGGCCCCCTTTCCCTCTCTGGGGAAGGGGGCCCGCACTCACTTATCGCGGAGGGGCCACGTCCATGACCACGTCTACGTCTACGTCTACGTCCACGACCACGGCGCGGCGCCGGGCATGGTTGCTTGGTTCGGCCTTTGTTTTCCTTCCCTTGCTGACGTCCTGCACCGCGGATTCCGGCACCGGTCCGGGTGAGAGCGAGGCGCCGCGGACGCCCCATGCATCCGTATCCGAAACCTCCTCCGCACAGGAGGAGAAGAAGCTCGGAGACCGGGCGCGTGCCGCGATCGAGGCCACGGCATCGGGAGAGAAACTGGTCGAATCGGGGCTGGAGCGCGTGACCGACGGCGCTCATACGCAGCCTTCGTTCAACAAGGACAAGAAGTACCGACTGACTGTGGTGTGCGTCGGGCACGGAAGCGTGGCGGTCACCTTCACGCCCACTGTCGGCATCCCGAAGAAGACCATCGCATGCGATGAATCCTTGGCCTCCGAACGATTCACGGTAGCGGAGACACAAATGGTCCGCTTCGACATTGTGGGTGGTGACGGGGCGTCAGGAATGGTCGCCTGGCGGATCGGTGAGATCTGACCGATACGTCGTCAAGGTCTCTCTTCACGCAAGACGGCCCTCGCTTTTTCGTGCGTGACGGGCCGTGTCGGGTGCGTGTTTGGGCCCACGTGTGGGCCCACGGGCCCTGTCCTCCGGGGCGGGCAGGGCCTAACGTGCCGGAACGTATGTGGGGGACCACGGGGGAACGCGTACGAGGGAACACGCAAGGCACGAGTGGTCGAGAAGCAGTGCGGCGGCCCTGGCGAACGGATGTGAGCGCTGCCGGCCCGACCCGCATGTGCCGTGTGTGCTGATCAATTCAGTTGCAGACGAGCCACGTTGGGTGGGGCACTTGTCCGGACTCGGTCTCCATGCGCATACCGGCGTTGCCGCGCACACGGGCAACCAGGCGCCGTCCAAGGGCGATCGGCGCGCGTTGCCCGCGTCGCTCAGGGCCGCGTGGGTGCTGCTCCACGTGCTGTTCGCGCTCACCTGCCTCGGCGTATTCGGGGTGATCACCGGGTCCGCCGCCGGCGGGGTGATGTCTCCGGGGCTCGTCGCCATCGCGCTGTACGCGGCCGGGCCGGGAACGCTGTCCTGGCTGCTCGCGTGGTACATCCCACAGCGCCCGCGCGGCCCGCGTGGCCGACGGGTCTGGGGCGGTCTGGCCGCACTCCAGATATGGCTGGTCGTCAGCAGCCTGCTCAACCTCGCCGCCGGTTCGTACCGCGGCCTCAGCCAGCTGCTGCTGCCGGTGATGATCCTGACGTTCCTCTCCCGGCCCGAGAGCCGCGAGTGGTTCGGGGTGCCCGTACGGACGGAAAGCCCACGCGAGCTGTTCGCCCGGTTGCTCGCCCGGCTCTCGCTCTCCCGCCTACGCGTCCGACGGCGCCAGCGGGGGCAGGCGACCGTGGAGTACGTGGGGCTGGTCGTCCTCGTCGCCCTGATCATCGCGGCCCTGGTCACCGGCGGCGTGTCGAACCGCGTCGGGGACGGGCTCAGGACGGTGGTCTGCAACATCGTCGACGCGTCGTGCGGAACGGCCGGCGGCGGGGGAGGCGGCGGTGGTGGCGGTGGCGGTGGCGGTGGTGGCGGCGATACGGGTGGTACGGGCGGTACCGGCGGTACGGGGGGCGCGAGCGGCGGGGCCAACGGCGGTACGGGCGGCGGCGACAACGGCGGTACGGGTGGCACTGACGGCGGTACGGGTAGCGCCAACGGCGGCGGTGACAACGGTACTTCCGGTTCGGGCGGTGCGAACGGCGGCGTTGACGGTGGCGGTGCCAACGGTGGCGGCGACGAGGGCGCGGCCTCCGGCGGCAACAACTCGGGCGGCGGCGGAGGCGATGACGAGGGCGCGGCCTCCGGGGGCACCAACTCGGGCGGGGCCGCTTCGGGAGGCTCGAACTCCGGTGGCAGTAACGGCAGTAGCGGTAGCGACGGCGGCAACGACAACGGCGGAGGGTCCGTCGTGGGCGGGGCCTCCGGGGGTTCCGGCTCCGGGGGTAGTAGCGGCAGCGGCGGTACGTCCGGCGGTACGTCCGGTGGTACATCCGGGGGGACGTCCGGAGGCACGTCGGGCGGCTCCAGCTCCGGTGGGAACAACGGCGGGAGTACTACATCCGGTGGGAGTGCTTCCGGTGGCAGTAGCGGTGGAAACGACGATGACGACGACGGAGGAGCTGCCGCTGTAGGCGGTTCCAGCTCCGGTGGCTCCAGCTCGGGCGGTTCCAGTTCCGGCGGTTCCAGTTCCGGCGGTTCCAGCTCCGGTGGCTCCAGCTCGGGTGGTTCCAGTTCCGGCGGAAGCGACGGTGGAAACGACGACGGCGGAGGCGCGGCCGTAGGCGGAGCCTCTGGTGGCTCTTCGGGCGGTTCGAGTTCCGGTGGTTCAAGTTCGGGCGGCGCCAGTGGCGGCAGCAGCGGTGGGGCTTCGGGCGGGGCTTCGGGCGGTTCGTCCGGTGGCTCCAGCTCCGGCGGCTCCAGCGGCGGTTTGTCCGGTGGTTCGAGTTCGGGCGGCGCTAGCGGCGGCGCCAGCGGCGGCAGTAGCGGTGGTTCCAGCTCCGGCGGTTCAAGTTCCGGCGGCAGCAGCGGTGGTTCGTCCGGCGGCTCGTCCGGTGGTTCCGCCTCGGGTGGCTCGGGCGGCTCAGTGGGCGGTGCCGTTGGAGGTGCCGTAGGTGGCGCGATAGGTGGCTCTTCGGGCGGCTCCAGCTCGGGCGGCTCCAGCTCCGGCGGGAGCAGTGGCGGCAGCAGCGGCGGTTCCTCCGGCGGCGCGTCAGGCGGTTCCTCCGGCGGGAGCAGTGGCGGCAGCAGCGGCGGTTCCTCCGGCGGCGCGTCAGGCGGTTCCTCCGGCGGGGCTTCGGGTGGGGCTTCAGGCGGTTCTTCAGGAGGGGCTTCAGGCGGCTCCTCGGGCGGGTCCAGCAGCAGCGGCAAGTCCGACGGGGAGCCCGACCCGGATGACTCGGAAGACCCGGACGATCCCGATGACCCGGATGATGACCCGGACGAGCCGGACGACGATTGCGATCAGTCCGCCAAGTCCGGGAACCGCTCCAGCGGCCTCACCTCATCGGTCCCGTACTCCAGCGGCCGGATCATCCTGGCCGCCGGCGCCAGTGGCGGCGTCGGCTCCACCACGGAGCAAGTGCAGTCCGCCATGGCGGTGTTCGCCGCTACCTCCCTGTCCGTCAGCAGCGCCGCCGTCCCCGGTTTCGACACGTATCAGGACGCCGAGGACGCGGCCAAGAACGCCTGGGACGGGAACAGCGGCGGCAGCAACTCCGCGCTCACGCCGGGCGGGGGCAGCAGCTGCGACACGGACGAGGAGAAGCGGCTCAAGGAGCTGCTCGACAAGGCGGCCAAGGAGAAGGAGAAGCAGGAACAAGAGGCCAAGGAGAAGCTCGAAAAGGCCGTCAAGGACCTGGAAGCCAAGCAGAAAGAGGCCGAGAGGGAAGCCCAGGAGAAGCTCGACAAGGCGGCCAAGGACAAGCAGAAGGGGCCGAAGCCGAACCCGCACCCCGAGGTCGCGACCGACCCGGACGCGGATGTGTCGGGTATCCCGGACGAGGTGGTGTGGCGCGAGTCGGACGAGACGCTCTACCGCTTCGACGACCGCCCCCCGGAGGACATCTTCCTGAACGGCTTCGAGCCCAGGGATCCGAGCTACTCGAACCTGTACGACTACGTAGTGTCGAACACGGGATCGTCCTTCGTCGGGACGACGACCAATACCGAGCCGGATCTGCTCTACGAGAGCGCCCAGTACCGCTACGACATCGTCGCGCCGGGCGGTATCGACGTGAACGCCACCTTCGGCAGTGACAGCCGCTGGGCCAGCGAGAACGAGATCGCGTTCCCCGGCGGCATCGACTCGGGGTACATCAGGGGCGTATGGAAGCTCCAGCCGGACGGTACGTGGGGCGAGTACCAGGCGAACGAAGAGTGGTACATCGAACCGCACGAACGAGACTGAGGGCGGCAACGGGGAGCCGGGGGAGGGGAGTTGGGGCACAGCTCCCCGGCTCCCCGCGCGGCGCGGGCGAGCAGACGATCGCGCCACGACCGACGGTACGTACGTACGACACGTACGTACGACACGTACGGCACGAACCGGCGAAGCTGCCGCAGTGCGGGCCGGGCCGGGCCAGCGCGGCTCAGGCGGCGGGAAGTTCCGTAACGCCGAGGGCGAAGTCCCAGCCCCCCACCCCGTGGCGGGCGAGGCCCATCGTGAGCACACCCGCGCCCTCCAGCCAGTGCGCCATTTCCAGGCCACCGGCGTCCAACGGGCGCATTCCGAGGCTCCTGACGAACGCCTCCACACCGGCCTTGGCCTGCGCGTTGTCGCCGGCGATGAAGATGTCGGGCCGGCCGTTCTCCAGGACATGACGGAAGACGGTGTTGAATCCCTTCACCACACTGGCGCCGGCCGGGGCCACCTTGGCGACTTCCCGCGCGATCGAGGTGACCTCGCGGTGGGCCAGGCCGTCGGACGTGGCATTGAAGGGGTTGCTGATGTCGACGATGACCTTGCCCGCGAGGGCGTCTCCGTAGTGTGTGACGGCCGGAACGACACCGTCGGACAACAGGGCGACGATGACGAGGTCCCCGGCCGGGACGGCGCCCCACTCTCCCGCCGTGGCGCCGCCGCCGAGAGCCTTGGCCAGGTCGGCGGACTTGGTGTGATCGCGGCCCATGACCTCGACGGTGTTGCCGCCGGCCAGCGCCAGTGTGCCGAGGGCGCGGGCCATGTTTCCCGTACCGATGATGGTGATGCTGCGCATGAGACGGTCCTCTTCCTCAACCTCTGTACCGGTGTGTCCGTCCGCTCAGATCACCGTGGTGCCGCCGTCGGTGGTCAGCTCCAGCCCGTTCACATAGCTTGAGTCGTCCGAGGCGAGGAACAGCGCGACCGCCGCGATCTCCTCGGGGCGGCCCATCGCGCCCCGCGGGATGAGGGACTCGAACTGCCGCTTTGTCTCCTCGTCGAACAACTCCGCCTGCTTGGCTGTGGCGACCTGGCCGGGGGTCAGCACGTTCACCCGGATCCGCCGGTCCCTCAGCTCGTTCAGCCACACCCGGGCCCACGCCTGCTGCACGGCCTTGCTCCCCGCGTACACACTCCACCCGGGGAAGCCCTTGAGGGAGGCGTTCGACCCGGTCATGAAGACCGAGCCACCGTCGTTGAGCAGCGGCAACGCCTTCTGTACGGTGAACAGTGTGCCGCGCGCGTTCAGCGAGAACGCGCGATGGAACTGCTCCTCGGTGGCTCAGGGCATCAACCGCACCGGCATGGACCAACTCTGCGCAGTGGCCCAGGTCTCGAAGCGCACGGCCTACCAGCACTTCAGCGGCAAGGACGACCTGGTCGCCGAGTATCTGCGCCGGTTCGACCCCGACGTCATGGCCGGCGTGTTCGACCGTACGGACCTCACCCCCCGCGAACGGCTCCTCGCCGTCTTCGAGGTCCCCACGTCCGGCCCGGAGGAACTCACGCCCCTGTGCCCCTACATCGCGGCGACCGTCGAGATCCACGACCCCGAACACCCCGCGTCCCAATACGCGCGCGACTACAAACTCGCCATCGCCGCACGGCTCGCCGAAACCGCCCGCGAAGCCGGCGCCCCCCACCCCGAACAACTCGGCGAACAACTGGCGTTGCTCCTCGACGGCGCCTCCGCCCGCACCCGAGTCCTCAACGCCGAATCCTTCCCCACCGCCGCCGCCATCGCCACCATCCTCATCAACAACGCCCTCCCCACACCACCCTGGCCCCAGAAAAGCAAAACCACAACGGCGTGACCCTTGCCGCCGCCCCTTCCGGCGTGCGACCGCCCCTTCCGCCCCGCTGCTCAGTAGTAGTTCAGTAGTCCTCGGGGATGACTACCGTGGGGCAGCTGTATTGCTTTCCGGCTGAATCGATGTAGGACTGAAACAGCGCTCGATGTGCTTCGGCGTAGGACTTCTTGTCCTGGTCCAGCAATATTCTTGAATATTCTGGATAGAACCTCATTCCAAAGTACACATCGACTCCAGCACAGTTCAATACCATCCTGCCGTCGTGGATCCGTCCGACTTTCTTGGGAAGGTCCGAGAGCGAGTCCATGTTCTTGACGTTTTCGACTATGTTTGGATCGGTGCTGACTGCGAAGGATGTCTTCAGTTCGCCCGGGCCTCGGAAATGCAAATCACAGGCCCATGACTTTGAGTTTCTGTCGCCGTATTGTTCCGATCCTGGCTTGGCCTTGTTGTTTACGAAGACGCTCCCGGGAAGCTTGAAACCTTCGATTCCGCATGCATTGTCTGAATCGGTATCGCTGTCGGAACTTTCGGGATGGGAGAGTTGAGGAGCGTCCGTCAGCTTGATGTCTGGACAGCCCGCTGCGGAAGACTTGTTCTGAGCAAAATGCAGGAGAATCCTGGCCAGGTCCTCCCGGCCGGACGTACCCTCCTCCATTTTCACCTGGACCGTTCTGACTCTTTCTCGCGTGGGCGTGGCCGGCTCCGATGTATCCCAGCAGGAGTTCGGGAGGATTATCCATCCTCGGGTGTCCGAGACCGCTCCAGATATTTCACCAGAGAAATAAGACATGGTTGACGGTTCCTTCCAGACGTTTGTCTGGAATTGGAAATCCGGATAATCGAGCGAGGTTGCGAACGAGATTCGAGCATCAGTCGATCCGCTGAATCTACTTGTTCGCTCAATTGTGCAACTCGGAGGGTTGACGGCGGAGATACGGCCTCGCGTGTCGAGTGTAGACTCCAGATCGGGCAAGGAGACTTGCCCGTCGCAGAAGTCGGATTTCCCAAGAATATTCGTGTCCGACCAGAGGAACATTCCGGCGGTTGCCGCGACTGAGCCTGCCAGGAAAATGGCGACGACTTTCTTTCTGGATATGTGCATCTTCGGCAAGGTGGGCCTCTCTGTTGTTGTCGTCGTTCTTTGGTTAGGGCTGCACCAGCGCCGAATAGGCCGCTGCGCGCCCCTTCGTGTAGCTCTGACCCGCCTCGCCTATGGCATCCGCCAGCGTGGACTTATCGATATTATTGGCATTGCCCCATTTCTCGAAGTAATTCTCAAGGGCGTCCTCTGCGCTGTCGTTAAGATCACTCAGTCGGCCTCTGGCGAGCATTCCCTGCTCAGCGGAGACAGCCGACTGCCATTCATTCAAACCGATGTCGAGCGTTCGTTGCGCAGCATCCCCGAAGAAGGGTATGGCTCCTATTATCACTCCGCCGGCGTGATAGCCGTAGAACCGAATGTCGCTCGCATTCGACGTTACGTCATCGCCGGAAATAAGTGCTAGATCGCCACCGAGGGACGTGAGTGCTCCGTAAACCTCGCCAACCCTCCTTGCGCGGATCCTGAGAGCTGCTTCATCCGAGTAGTCCTCGGTGCTGAGCTGCTCGGTCATATAGCCTTGTTGGGCCTGGTAGAGAAGATCGAAATTTCTTGACTCCTCGGATCCAGCAGGAACATCCGAGAGGCCGCGCATAATTCTTAGTATGCTGCCTCTGCTATTTTGAATCTTTGACTCGGTTCCGTCCGACAGTTCAGTTTCGTGGCCTGCCTTGCGTGCTGCTCCTTCACCTGTAATGATTTCGACCGTGTCCGGTGCATATGAAGCAAGGGCTCGCGCGAGTGGGTCTCGAAGATTCGCATATTCATCGCTTTTGAGAAGTGCGTCCCCTCTTCCGGGTTGGCTATTGTTTCCCTTTGTCCCCTGGGCGTCGCCGTAGTCAATGAGGTTGATTGTCTCGTGCATGATGCGAGCTTCTGCTTCGGAGTGACGGCCGAAGCGCTCGCCGGGAGCCCCTGACTCGGTTCCCCGGGTAGCTGCTTCCAGGGCCTGTCCCAAGCCTGCGCGCACGTCTTTTTCAAAGAGGTGATGTGAGCTGGTTATCTCGGAATTTCCCATCCATTGAGTCGTTTTCACCGTATCCCAGTCGCGATCCTTCAGCAGATGCTCCAGACGGCCGTTTCCGCCATCGGCCGCAGAATCGAGGTATCCGGTGGCCGCCTCAGGGTTTTTGCTCATGAGTCCAAGAATTCCGTCGACCGGGTCGTTGGCGAACCAGCCGTCATCCTTCCCCTCGAAGCGACCGTAGAGCTTCCAGATGTTCTTGTCCTTCTTTTCCGCGTCAATCATGTCGTCAGCGATGTCGCCGAGGAACTGCGGAGAGTAGCCGCTCCCTTCTTGCATGAGAGTGACAAGGCTCTGATATCCGTTTACCTGTTGATCGTGGCCATATTTGCT
Organism: Streptomyces paludis; assembly: GCF_003344965.1. Taxonomy (NCBI): domain Bacteria; kingdom Bacillati; phylum Actinomycetota; class Actinomycetes; order Kitasatosporales; family Streptomycetaceae; genus Streptomyces; species Streptomyces paludis. Next base: position 3,931,699 of record NZ_CP031194.1, read on the forward strand.
GACATTCTTGGGCACCTTGTTCCCCGCCGCATCGAGGTCGTACCTTTCGGTGCCGGCCTTTTTGAGGCCCTCTCGCCACTCGTTATAGAATTTTGCGTCAGAAGTTCTGGACCATGCGGCGAATGATTTTTCGTAACCCTCGGTCCCATACTTGTAGGGCTTTGAATTCCCTTTTGAGTCCTCGTATGTGAAATTTGGTACATGCGTGGCGGTGGCCAAGGTTGTGGCCAAGCCTTTTCCTAGATCGCGGTACGCCTCCCTGGTTCCTGCCTTTCCGGAATGCGAAAAATTGCTCATTTGGTTACTAAATTTTATGACATTCGAGGGTCCCAAGGTGCTGAGGAAGGATTGCGAGAATTCCTTGTTGGTTGCGTTGTCGCGGAAGACTCGCTGGAGTTCGGCCAGTTCTGCTGGGGAGATTTTCTCGCCCGCGTTGAGGCGGGTGGCGATGTTGGCGGCGTTCTCGGCTTCGTAGAGTTCGATGTCGCCCTTGGCGTGGCCGTTGAAGCCGGTGCCTAGGGTGTCGTCGTTGGGGTCGCCTATGGAGTCCAGGGTGACGGCTTCGAGGGCGAGTTTGACGCCCTGGTCGTGGTCGGTGACAGCGCGGACGATGTCGTGGATGCGGTCTGTCCAGGGCTGGGTCAGGCTCTGGACGTATCCGGGCTCGTGGCGCAGGGCGTTGCGTTCGCCCTCGGTGAGTTTGGTGTGGTCGACCGTGACGGTGCCCTGCTCCGAGACGTTCATACCGGCGGCTATGGCCGCGTCACGGGCCGCTGTGAGGTTCTTCCTGAGTGCGATGAACTGCGTATGGGCATCGCGCAGGAGGGAGCCCGTCGCTTTGGCCTGGGTCTGGGCCGCCTGGTACTCGTAGCGGGTCGCGGCGAAGTTGGTGTGGGCCGCGATCGCGCTGTCACCGATCCAGTGGGGGCCCATGGTGATCTTCTGGACGCTGTCGCGGTAGCTGCCCTCCACCTTCTTGAACTCGCCTGCCATCTCCTCCCACTTGGCCGCGGCGGTGGTGAGATGGCCGTAGTTCATCGTCATGATGTCGTAGTAGCTCAGCATGTGAATATCCCCCGCAAAAGCGCGGCTTCGGCCGCTGGGTGCTGTTGTGGTGCTGTTTTGGTGTGCGTGTGTACGTGTGTGCGTGTGTGGGGGTGTCAGTATTCGTTGAACGGTGAGTTCACGGGGATGGCGTTGATCTGCGACCTTGGCAGGAGGTCGGCGCCCTGGAGGTCCCCTGCCGCGCGCAGGAGTTTGCCTTCTTCTCCCTGAAGGCGGTCTGTGAGGGTCTTGACCTGGGCCTCCCAGGTCTCCTGAACTTTCTTGAGCCCGGCGCCGGTGTCCCAGCCGCCGAAGGCGGATCCGGCCTTCGCGGTGCTCTCGTGGGCGTGGTCGCCTGCCTTCTTGGTGTCTCCCAGCAGGGTGTTTCTGATGGCCGCCGCCGCGGCTCGCTTCTCGGCCGGGGTCGAGACGAGGCTCGGGGTGCCCGGGCCGGCCCGCAGTTCGGGCTGTTCTGGCTTTTCGTTGTCAAAGGCCATATTTTGCCCTCCTGTTGTGGTTGCTGGGTTGGGATTTAGTTTGCCATGGGGAACTTTTGGGGCTCGGGCATGGGGAAGCGCCGCTGCCCTTGGGGCAGCGGCTGTGACACGGGCGAGGAGAAGCGGCTCAAGGAGCTGCTCGACAGGCAGTCAAGGACGAGCAGAAGGGGCCGAGGCCGGGGCGGCGGCCGTTTACGGCTCGTCCGCGGGCCTTCGTGGGCTCGCGCCGTCATCCTGGCGGCGGTGTTCGCGGGTGGTGTGGGTGGTCACGGCGTGGCCGGCGCCGCGGCCTTCCGCGCGGGCCACGATCAGCCCGTCGCGTACCCGGATCGCCACCTCGGTGAGGTCGTCGGCCGGGGGCTGGCCGAGGGCCGCCGGAATCGCGCCGTCGTAGTCGAACACAATGCGCGGCCGGGGCAGTTCCCCTGCCGCGAACACCCGGCGCAGCGAGCCGGCGAGATCGACGATACGGAGCCGGGCCAGTCGGCCGGTCTCGGCGGGGTCGCTGGTCACGACGGCGATTGTCACCGCGTCGCGCAGCCGCGCCGCGGACACCGCCTCCTCGGCCGCCGACAGCCGTCCTACGCCCAGGACGACCACTACGCCGTCGTCGCCGAGGTCGACGCGGTCGCCGGTGATCTCGTCGCGCAGTACGCAGGGCGTCGTCCACGGGTCTTCCGCCGGCCGCGCCGGAGCGACGAAGGGGAGGTGTGCCGGTTGTCCGTCGTCGGGGAGGGTGATGCCGGCCAGGTGCTCGGCGGCGCTCGCCAGGTCGAACGGATCGCTGATCCCGGGGGCGTTCTCCGCGAGACCGGCCGCTCCGTTGAGCAAGGTCAGGGCCAGCTCGGCCAGTCGTATCGTCGAGCGGCGTACGGCGGTGTGCGGCTCCAGCGCCAGGGCGAGCAGCAGGGCCTCGAACCGGAAGAGTTCGGCCAGCGCGGTCCGGGACGGCTCGGAGTCGAGCACTCCGGACAGGGAACGCAGCTGAAGATGGCCGCTCCCCGGGGTGTCGCCGGTGAGGGGCAGCCGTTCGAGCCAGACCCTGGCGAAGGCGCCCAGGGCCCGCCCGGTGGAATCGGGTGATTCCACCGGCGGCTCGGCGGCGGCCCATGCCTGTTCGGCGGCGTCGGCGAGTACGGCGAGATACAGCGCGCGCTTGCCGGTGAAGTTCGAGTAGACCGCGCCCCTGGTCAGTTCGGCCCGCTCGGCCATCCGGTCGATCTTGGCCTCCGCGTAGCCGTACTCGGCGAACTCCTGCCGGGCCGCCTCCAGCACGGCCCTACGGGTCCGCTCCTGCTGCTGTGCACGGGTCAGTCTCGCCACCGTGTCCCCTTTCCGCTTCCGCTGTGCCATGATACGCCCAGTATCCGAATGGTGTCATCATCTGGATGATGTGGGCATCGGAGAGTTTGAGTGGGTGACAGTGTGGGTGACAGTCGAGTGGGTGACAAGGGATTCGAGGTCGAAGGGCTTGTCAAAAGATTCGGCCGGACGACAGCGGTCGACGGAGTGAGCCTCTCGGCTCCCCGGGGACATGTGCTGGGAGTGCTGGGGCCGAACGGCGCGGGCAAGACGACCGTGGTCCGCGTGCTGGCGACCCTGCTGCGCCCCGACGCGGGCCAGGTGCGGGTGGCGGGGATCGACGTACGGCGGGATCCCGCTCAGGTCCGTCGGCGTATCGCGCTGTCGGGGCAGCACACGAGTGTCGACAACGAACTGTCCGGGCGGTCCAACCTGGTCATGATCGGCCGGCTCCTCGACCTCGGACGGCATGACTCCCGACAACGGGCGGACGAGTTGCTCTCCCGTTTCGGCCTCGACGACGCGGCGGACCGGCGCGCCGCCACCTACTCGGGAGGGATGCGACGCCGGCTCGACCTCGCCGCCAGTCTGGTGGGACGGCCGGAGGTCATATTCCTCGACGAGCCCTCGGCCGGGCTGGACCCCGGGAAGCGCGACGAGTTGTGGCAGATGATCCGGGGGCTCACCCACGACGGTGTGACGGTGCTGCTCACGACGCAGTACCTCGAAGAGGCCGACGCCCTCGCCGACGAGATCACCGTCATCGACCACGGACGCGTCCTCGCCTCCGGCACCCCCGCGGATCTCAAGCGGGAGGTCGGCGGGCACACCATCGTGCTCCGCCCGGCCGACGCGGGCGACCTCGGCCCGGCCGCCGCGATCGTCGCCCGGGTCGCCGGGCGTGAGCCTGACCGGTCACGCCGCCATGAACTCGTCGTACCGGTCGCCGGCGACGCGGAGTTCTACGAGATCACCGCCGAACTCCGGCGCCACGGCATCGATGTCGGCGAGTTCGCGTTCCGCCTTCCCAGCCTCGACGAGGTCTTCCTCTCCCTGACCGGGGCCCCCACCGCCGACGCCAAGGACGCAGCATGACCGCCGCCCTCCCCCCGACAGCGCGGACCGCCCGCCCCCGGGGCTTCGCCACCATCCGGCACAGTGGGATCCTCGCCCGGCGCAGCCTCGTCAAGTCCGCCCGGAACCCCGGCCCGGTGGTCAACGGCGTCGTCACCCCCGCACTGTTCATGGTTCTTTTCCTCTATCTGTTCGGCGGCCCGGTCGCCGGTTCCACCGCCGAGTACGTGCAGTACCTGTTCCCCGGGATCCTCGCCATGGGCGCCGGCCTGGCCGGCATGATCTCCACCGGGTCGGCCATCAACCTCGACCTGAAGAACGGCGTCACCGACCGGTTCCGCAGCCTTCCGGTCAGCCGTACGGCGCCGCTGCTCGGCTCCGTGGCGGCCGACCTCCTCCGTTACCTGGTCGCCGTGTCGGTTCTCTTCGTCATCGGCGCACTGCTCGGATTCCGTATTCAGGGAAGCCTCCTCGCCGCACTCGGTGCGACCGGACTCGCCATCCTGTTCGGGTTCTGCCTCAGCTGGGTCATGGTGTTCATCGGGGTCCTCGTCAAGAGCGCCGACGCCGTCCTGTCGTTCAGCTTCATCGCCTTCCTGCCGCTCCAACTGGGCAGCAGCCTGGGCGCCCCGACCGACACCCTCCCCGGATGGCTGCGTGCCTGGGCCGACATCAACCCCGTCACCCACGTCATGGACGCCTGCCGCGCGCTGCTGAACGGAACACCGGACGACGGGAGTGTCGGCCTCACACTGCTGTGGTCGGCCGTCCTGTTCTGCGTCTTCTGCCCGCTCGCGGTCCGCGCCTACGGTCGCCGGGAGTGAGCGCCGATGCCGACCGACAACACCATCCCGGCATCCCTCGGCCCACTGATTTCCGAAGTCGTCTCGCAGGACCCGGAAGCGTCCGAGATCCAGCGCGTCGCCAGGGCCACCGCTCTCGCCGTGGCCCTGGACCACACCGCCGCACAGCTTGTCGAGCACTTCGTCGAGAACGCGCGCCGCGAAGGAAGGTCATGGCGCGAGATCGCGGCGGTCCTGGGCGTGTCCAGGCAGGCCGCACACAGCAGATTCGCGATACGCACCACCGGCAGCCGTCCTGCCGGCCGAACCGCACACCCGGGAGACACAACATGAACCGGCCCGAAACCCGAACGGCGGACCCCGGCCTGCTGGTGCTGCACGCCCTGCGCTGCGTCGGTGCCACCGGTCCCGCCCGCCTCCGTCTGGTCACCGGTCTCGACGAGTCCGATGTCGAGTCCGAGCTGATCGATCTCGGGGTCGCCGGACTCGTCGCGCGCACCCCCGGCCCCATGTCCGGCTGGTGGCTCACGGACGCCGGCCGCGCCGCGGACGCCGAACTGATCACCGACGAGCTGGAGTCGGCCGCCGCCCGCGGGGCCGTGACGGCGGCGTACCACCGTTTCCTCGTGCTCAACCCGGAGCTGCTCGACCTCTGCCGCGCATGGCAACTCCGCACTGTAGAAGGCGTCGTGAGCGCCAATGACCACAGCGACGCCGCCTACGACGCCAGGGTCCTCGACCGGTTCGCCGACCTGGACCGCCGTGCCGGCACGGTCTGCGCGGAACTGTCCGCGGCACTGCCCCGGTTCGGTATCTACCGCGTCCGCCTCACCGGGGCCCTCGAACGGGCCGGCTCCGGAGCGCTGGAGTACGTGACCGACAGCACCGCGTCGTACCACACCGTCTGGGCGGAGCTGCACGAAGACCTGCTCTCCACACTCGGGATACCGCGATGAGATGGATCCGTACGATCTCCGCCGAGACCGAGGAGGGCGCGGAGACGCTGGGGGGCAAGGCACGTGGCCTCGTCCTTCTGCACCGTCTCGGGCTACGCGTGCCGGACGGCTTCGTCGTCACCACCGAGGCATGCCGCGCCTTCCTGCGGGACGGACGTCTTCCCGACGGCCTCGACGCGGAGCTGACGGCGGCCGTGGCCGGCCTCGAACGCTCCACTGGGCGCGTTTTCGGCGGCTCGCGGAAGCCGCTGGCGGTATCTGTCCGGTCCGGGGCCAGAGTGTCGATGCCCGGCATGATGAACACGATCCTCAACCTCGGCCTGACCACCGGAGCCACCACGGGCCTGACCGCCGAGACGGGCGACGGGACGTTCGCACTGGACTCACGGCTCCGCTTCCTGTCGGGCTTCGCCGCCGCGGTGACGGAAGCGGACGGCGCGGGAGCCGCCCAGGGACGGGATCCCGTGCCGGTGAACGAGGGAGGGGAAGCGCGCCTCCGTGAGGCGGCGAAGGCCGTCGAGGACTTCGTACGGGAACGGTGCGGCCGGCCCGTCCCGGACGACGCGACCCGCCAGCTGGAGTGGGCGGTCGAGGCTGTGTTCTCCTCCTGGAACACACCTCGCTCACGGACCTACCGCGCGCTGAACGACATTCCGCACGACCTCGGCACAGCGGTGATCGTCCAGACGATGGTGTTCGGGAACCGCGACGAACACAGCGGCACCGGGGTCGCGTTCAGCCGCGATCCCAACACCGGCGAGAACATCCCGTACGGCGAAGTCCTCTTCGGGCACCAGGGAGAGGACGTCGTTTCCGGCAGCTCGACGACCCGGCCGCTGCGTGAACTCGGCGAGCGGGAGCCCGCCGTGTGGCGGGAGCTGCTCGACGCCCTGGGCCGGATCGAGAAACACCACCGTGACGCCTGCTACGTCGAGTTCACCTTTGACTCCGGCGAGCTGTGGTTCCTCCAGGTCCGGACCGGCCGGTTCGTCGGAGGCGCCGCCGTCCGCGTCGCCACCGAACTCGTTGACGAGCGGGTCATCGGACGCGAGGAGGCGCTGTTCAGGATCTCACCGCAGCACCTCCGGCACGTCCGTACGCCGCGCGTCGCGTCGTCCGGCGAGGCCGACATCTTCGCCCGGGGGATCGGTGCCTGCCCCGGCGCGGCGGTCGGCAGAGTGGCGACCACGGCGGACAGCGCCGTACGCATGGCCCGGGACGCCCCGGTCATCCTCGTACGCCCGGAGACCTCCCCCGCCGACCTGCACGGACTTGCCGCAGCCGCCGGAGTCGTGACCGCGCGCGGGGGGCCGGCCAGCCATGCCGCGGTGGTCGCGCGAGCCATGTCGAAGCCGGCGGTCGTGGGTGTCAGCGGTCTCACCGTCGACACCGACAACGGCACCGGCACCGACACCGGCACCGGTTCGGTGGCGGTCGCCGGTCGCACCATCGGCGAAGGCACCCTCGTCACCATCGACGGAACCAGCGGCGAAATCGCCCTCGGCCGTCTCCACATCGTCGCGAACGCGGCCGACGACCACCTTGACCGCTTGCTCGGCTGGGCCGACGACATCTCGGGCGACCACTCCGTACGCGAGGAATCCCGGCGCCTCGAAGCGGCCCGTGCCGTACTGCGTCGCCGCTGACGCGCGGTGAGCCGGAGAGCACCGCACAACTCATCGACCCCACAAGCTTGTCCTGCGAGGAGACCTGTGATGGCAACACGGCACGTGTATCTGGTGAGGCACGGAGCGGCCGACCCGTTCGGCGAACTGACCGACGTCGGACAGCGGCAGTCGGAACTGGTGGGGCGGCGCCTGGCCGCTCTTCCTGTCGACGCGGTGTGGCACTCGCCCCTCCCGAGGGCGGTGCGGTGCGCGCGGATCATCGGCGAGCACCTGCCGGGAGCCGCCGTACGGGAAGCGCCCGAGCTGATCGACCACATACCGTACGTACCGGAGGAGGCGCCGCGGGACTGGGCGCCGTTCTTCGACGGGTACGGTGCCGAGGAGGCCGCCGAGGCGGAACGCCGCTCCGACGCGCTGACCGCCAGGTTCGCGCGCCCCGCCGAGACCGAGACCCATGAGGTCCTGATCACCCATGCCTACCCGGTGGCCTGGCTGGTCCGGCACGCCCTCGACGCGCCGCGGGAACGATGGCTCGGTCTGAACTGCGGCAACACGGCGATCACGGCGATCGAGTACCGCGACGGCACAGCGCCGACGCTGCTGTCGTACAACGACATGGGCCACCTGCCGGCCGACCTGAGGTGGACGGGCTTCGCGGCGGGCACCAGGCTGTGACCCGGCCCCGCCGGTGAGGCACCGTCGCACCGGGCATGGGGAAGCGCCGCTGCCCTGGGGGCGGCGGCGCTTGGGTGGGGGTGGGGGTGGTTTGGTGGTGGGTGGGGTGGGGGCGATTAGTTGGGGGCGTCGCCGAAGTCGGGGATGGGGAGGCGTTCGCCGTTCTTCAGGGCGGATTCGTGGGCGATGATGCCGGGGAGTGTGTAGCGGGCCGCCACCCAGGCGTTCACCGGGGGGAGTGTGCCCGTGTTGACCGCGGTGACGAAGTCGTCGGCCAGGTAGTGGTGGCTTCCCTCGTGGCCGTTCGACACGTTCGCGAACTCCGCCGGCAGCCGGGTGCGGTCGTGGACCGGGGCCGAGCCGGAGGTGAAGGCGTCGCGGAGGGCGGGGGCGACATGTTCCAGGGAGGGGTCGTCGGGGGAGAGGGTGGGCTTCGGCTGGAGGTGGTCGGTGACGTCCTCGACACCGTTCTTGTCCTGCCAGAGGCTTACGGTGGCAAGCTGTTCGAGGCTGCCCTCCGTACCGAAGAAGCGGAACCGCGACTCACGGATGTGCGACGGGTAGCCGACCCTGCGGAACTCGTTCGTACGGAACGATCCGCCGCCCGCGACCTCGAACAGCGCCGTCGCGTTGGAGAAGTCGTTGTCGAACTGGCTGACGTCCTTGTCGAAGACCCCGTCCCCCCGGTCGTCCTTCACACCGATCGCCGACACACTCACCGCGTGCGTCTGCCACGCGCCCAGCACACCGCCCACCGAGTGGGTCGGGTAGAGCAGCGGCGGGTAGCTGGCGGTCGACTTCCACTGCTCGCCGCCGCTGTACTGGTACGCCTCGTAGAAGCCCAGGTCCATGTCGTGGACGTAGTCGCCCTCGGCGTGGAAGAGCCGGCCGAAGGCGCCCGCGGCGATCTGGTCGCGGGCGTACACCGTGGCCGGGTTGTACTGGCTCGTCTCGCCCATCATGTACGTCAGCCCGGTCTCCCGTACGGCCTCGATGATGGCCGCGATCTCCGCCTCCGAGATCGCCATCGGCACCGCCGAGTACACATGCTTTCCGGCGCGCAGCGCCTTCACCACCAGCGGGCCGTGTGTCCAGCGCTGGGTGAAGATGGCGACCGCGTCGATGTCAGGCGACTCGATCGCGGCCTCGAAGGACGGGAACGTGCCGGTCAGGTCGTAATCGGCGACGAGCTTCTCGGCGCGCTCGGGCAGCAGGTCGGTGGCGTAGATGTCGCCCACGCCCGGGTGGAGCGCCCAGAGCTTGGCGAACTGTCCCGCGAACTGTCCCGCTCCGACTATGGCGAGTTTGAAGGTCATTTGGGGGGTCTCATTTCCGGTTGCTTGTGAGGTGGGAGGTTGTTGTGTTGGGGGTTATTTGGACTGGCCCAGGATCAAGTTGATCTGGCTGTTCGTCTCCGTCAGGCCGCTCGCCGGCTTCCCGTTCGCGTACACGTCCTGCATCGCCGGATTCATCAGCGCCGCCACATCCGCCGCGTAGTCCGTGATCGGGAACGGGAACGTCGTCCCGTCGGCCACCGGCTTCGTGAACGCCGTCACGTCGATTCCGTCCTTCTTGTACGCCGCGATCGCCGCATCCGTACCCGACTTCGTCGCCGGGAAGACGATGCCGAACGTGCCCACCGTCTTCTGGCACTCCTCCGAACCCAGATACGCCACCCACTTCTGCGCCGCCGGTTTGTCGGCCGCGCGCTTGGTGAGGGAGTCGGCCAGGCCGTTGAGCATGGTGGCGCGCTTGCCGGAGGGGCCGATGGGGGTCAGGGCGGTGCGGGCCTCGATGCCTTTCAGGCCGTAGAACGTCTTCGTCATCCACGAGCCGTGCAGCGCGATCGCCGCCTTGCCCGCGCCGAGTTGGATGTCGGGGCCGTTGGAGCGGGAGAACTCCTTGAAGGGCGCGAGATACCCCTTCTCCGCCAGGCCGAAGTACCACTCGATCGTGGACTGGAAGGCCGGGTCGTCGTAGTTGTAGTGCGTCCCCCACGCCTTCTTGTCCGTATAGCTCCAGCCCGCCGAGCCGGCGAAGGCGCTCCACTGGGTCTGGCCGTCGGCCGATCCTGCGTCGTTGGTGGCCAGGCCGTACGTCGCGACGTTGTGTTTGTCGAAGCCGGGTTCGTCGCCGCGGCGGCCCTTGGTGTCGATGGTGAGGTGGGCGAGTGTCTTCTCGAAGGTGCCGCCGTCGTCCGGGTTCCAGGCGAGGCTGTTGAGTGTGTCGGCGGAGACGCCCGCGGCATCGGTGAGCTTCTTGTTGTAGAACATCGCGACCGTGTCCCAGTCTTTCGGAGACCCGTAGCGGTGACCGTCCTTGCCGACCCAGGAGGCGGCCAGCCCCGGCTGGTAGTCGGAGTCCTTGATGCCCTTGGTCGCGGGGAGTTCGTCCAGCGGCGCGAGCACGTTCAGGTCGGCGAACTGCGCGAACTTCGTGATGTGGTCGGTGAACACGTCCGGTTCGGTGCCCGCGATCATGCTGGCGGTGAGCTTGGTCCAGTAGTCGTCCCAGCCGATCTGGGAGATATCGACCTTGAGCCCGGGGTTCCCCTTCTCGAACTGCCGCGCGCACGCCTCGTAACCGGGCAGCTGGTTGGCGTCCCAGAGCCAGTACGAGACGGTCTTGGCCGCAGCGGCGTCGGCGACGGAGGAGTCGTTGCCGCAGCCGGCGGCCAGCAGGGACAGGGATACGGCGCCGATGGCGGCGGCGAGCTGCCGGCGGGGGCGGGAGGGGGTGGAGGGGGTGTGTCGGTGGGTGTGCGCGTCTACTGGTGCGTTCCTGGGCACAGTTACCTCTCCCTACTTGATTCCGGTGAAGCCGATGGAGTTGACGATCCGCCGCGCGAACACCCCGAAGAGCAGCAGCATCGGCAGCGCGGCCACCAGCGTCGCCGCCATCAGCCCGGCCCAGTCCGTGCCCGACTGCGGGGTCTGCGAGCGGAAGATGTTCAGCGCCACCGTCAGTACGCGGGAGCTGTCGCTGTACGACACCATCAGCGGCCAGAAGTAGTCGTTCCACGCGGTGATGTACGTGAGGATGCCGAGCGTCATCATGGGCGCGGCGGCCGTGGGCAGCAGGAGCTGGAAGAAGATACGGACCTTCCCGGCGCCGTCCAGCAGCGCCGCCTCCTCCAGCTCCCGGGGCAGGTTCATGAAGAACTGGCGGAGGAAGAAGACCGCGAACGGGGTCATGAACATCGTCGGCAGGGCGATCCCGGTCAGGGTGTCGATCAGCCCGAGTTGCTTGATCAGTACGAAGTTCGGCAGCAGGGTGAAGATGGCCGGCACCATCAGACCGGCGAGGAACAGCCCGAACACCTTGTCCCGGCCCCGCCAGCGCAGCCGCGCGAAGGCGTACGCGGCCATCGCCGAGAACATGACCTGACAGACCGTCACCATGGTCGCGACGATCGTGGAGTTGAACAGATAACGCCAGAAGTTGAGCGAGCCACCGGAACCGCCCTGGGCGAGCGCCTCCTCCGTGCTCTGGAGCCCGAAGACCCGCTCGAAGCCGCCCCAGCTGAAGTCGACGGGCAGCGGGGAGGACGGGTCGGTGGTGAGCGCGGTGTTGGAGGACAGCGCCGTGCGCACGATCCAGTAGAAGGGCAGCAGGGTGATCAGCACGATCCCGCCCATGACCGTCCAGGCGAGCATCCGGCCGGGGGAGGGCAGGGTGCGGCGGGTACGGCGCCGTACCTCCGCGGTGGTTCTCGGCGCGGGCTCGGGGGCGGGCTCGGGGGCCGGCGCGGACGGGGATGTGGGGGGCGGCGGGGTCAGTACGGACATGGCGTAGCTCCTTGCTCCTGCGTACGCGTTCGTGTACCCGTGCATGTACGGGCGCGGCTGCGGGTACGGGCGGTCACGGTCATGTCCGTACTCATCCGAGGTCGCTCTCGCCGGCCCGCGTGAGCCGGTACTGGACGATCGTGATCACACTCAGTACGGCCAGCAGCGCGACCGACATCGCGGACGCGTAGCCGAACTGGAAGCGCCCGAACGCCGAGCTGTAGATGTAGAGCTGGAGCACATTGCTCGCGTTGGCCGGGCCGCCGGGGCCGGGTGTGGCCACCGCCACCGTGTCGAAGACCTGGAACGATCCGATGACCGTCATGATCATCACGACCGCCAGCACCGGCCGCAGCAGCGGCAGCGAGATCTTCCAGAAGGTGCGCAGCTCACCGGATCCGTCGACCCGCGCCGCCTCGTACACATCGCCCGGTATGGCCTGGAGCCCGGCGAAGAGCAGCAGCGCGGTGTAGCCGACATGCCGCCATACGTTGATCAGCGCGATGCTCGGGATGACCCACTCGTTGCTGGCCAGGAAGGCGACGTGGTCGAAGCCGAGCGCGCCGAGGATCTGGTTGCCGATGCCGAGCTGGGTGTCCAGGATCCACAGCCACACCACACCCGCGACGACGTTCGAGACGAGGTACGGGGTGAGCACGATGCCGCGCAGGAACGAGGACTTCGTGAGCCGCTGCATCAGTACGGCGATGCAGAGGGCGGCGACCGTCTGGACGCCGATGTTGATGAACACGTACTCGACGGTGACGCGCAGCGAACTCCAGAAGATGGGGTCGTTGACCATGCGCCGGTAGTTGTCGAGGCCCACCCACTCGGCGGGGGTGAGGAGGTTGTAGCGGGTGAAGCTGAGATAGATGCCGCGCAGGGTGGGCCAGGCCAGGAAGACCACGAAGCCGAACATGGCGGGAGCGATGAAGAGCGCCGCCAGGAGGCCGTCGCCGCGGTCGGCGCCGGCGGGCTTGGAGCCGCCGTCGGCGTCGGCATGCTTGGAGCCGTCGGCGGGCTTTCTTTTTGTCATCACCGTTGAGGCGACAGTCATCAGAGACTCCCTTGTCCATGACTCGTCCTCGGGAGGTTTACTTTTGACCTGAAAGAATCGTCGCGTCAAGGGGTGGGGCGGAACTGGTTTACGGCCGGGGATGTGGCGGTGGTGGTGCGGTGAGGGGGTGGGCGCGCCTCGATCGTGTCCCCGCAGGGGCTGACATTATTTTTGGAGTGGAATAAAGTAAGCCCATGCTTGCAGCCAGTTGGGCGCCACTGAGCCCCGCCGAACGCGCCGTCGCGATCGAGGTACTGACCCATGGCCCGGTCTCGCGCACGGAGATCGCGCGGAAGCTGAATCTCTCCGCGGGCAGCCTCACCCGGCTCACCAAGCCCCTGATCGAGTCCGGCCTCCTGATCGAGGAGCCCGCGCCGGTCCCGGCGGCCACGGCCACCCGGCAGGGCCGCCCCTCGCAGCCGCTCGACATCGTCGCCGACTCGCGCTACTTCGCCGGGTTCAAGATCACCGCGGATACGGTGTACGGGGTGGTGACGACCCTCAGGAGCGAGGTCGTCGCCCAGCGCACCGTCCCGCTGCGGACCCGCGACCCCGAGGACGTCGCGGACCTCCTTGAGGAGCTGACCAGGGACTTCCGCGCCGAGTTCCCGCGTCTGGCCGGGATCGGCGTCGGCATCGGCGGGCAGGTGGAGCGCTTCGCGCGGGCGGTCGCGTCGCGGTTCCTGGGGTGGCAGGACGTACCGTTCGCGGAGCTGGTGGAGCGGCGCACCGGGCTGCCGGTCGTCGTCGAGAACGATGTCGCGGCCCTGGTCGAGGCCGAAGCCTGGTTCGGCGCGGGGCGCGGCCTCGACCGCTTCGCGGTGCTCACCATCGGGGCGGGGATCGGGTACGGCCTGGTCATCGGCGGCCGGCTGGTCCGCTCCGCCGACGACGGCCGGGGCATCGGGCGGCGCTGGATCGTCAACCCGTACGGGCCGCTCACGCCGGACGGAGAGCGGGGCAGCGCGGTCTCGCTGCTGACCGTGCCGAACATCCGCTACCAGGTCGCGGCCGGGACGGGCCGGGACCATACGTACGAGGAGATCCTGACCCTGGCGGCGGCGGGCGACCCGCTGGCCTCGCGGGTGATGGACGAGGCGGCGCACGCGCTGGGGACGGTGGTCGCGCAGATCGCGAACTTCGCCATGCCGGAGAAGATCCTGCTGGCGGGGGAGGGGATCGGGCTGATGGACATCGCGTCCGAGCGGGTCTGGTCCACCGTACGAGCCAACCGCGACCCGCTCGCGGAGCCGGTGGTCCTGGAGACGAAGGTCTCGGACTTCAACGACTGGGCACGGGGGGCCGCGGTGCTGGCGATCCAGATCCTGGTGCTGGGGAGACCGCGGGAGTAGGGGGCGGGGGTGTGGGGGTGTGGGGCGTGCCCTGGCGCTGGTCAGCCCAGTGCTTCGGCGGCCTTGGTGAGCGGGCCGCCCGCGTCGCCGGTGTTGAGGGTGCCGGCCGGCTCCAGCAGGAGGATGGCGGTCTCCTCGTCCGCGACGGGACAGTGCTCAACACCCCGGGGTACGACGAACAGCTCCCCCGCTTCCAGTACGACATCACCGGACCGGAGCTGAAGGGTGAGCCGCCCGCTGACGACGAGGAACAGCTCGTCGGTGTCCGGGTGGGTGTGCCAGACGAACTCGCCCTTCAGCTTGGCGAGTTTGACCTCGCAGTCGTTGACGTCGGCGATCTTCTTCTGGGACCACAACTCGCTGAACTGGGAGAGCTTGTGGGCCAGGTTGACGGGGGTGGTCGCGGGGGTGGGTGTGGGAGTGGTGTGTTCGGTGTGTTCGGCCATGTGGAGAGACTGCCCGGGCGACGGGCGGGAGTCTTGTACGTTTTTAGCGTGGGTGCGGGGGGCGTGGGGTTGTCGGGTGCGGGTTAGAGCGGCGTTGAGTGGGGTGTGCCGGTGGCGGGGGTTGTTGGGTGTGGGGCCGCCCCTCCAGCCTTTGAGTGTCGCGCTTGCGGGCCGGGAGTCAAGGGCGCTCCTAAAGTCGCGTCGGCTACGCCGATTCCGCTGCGCTCCACCCTTGACACCCGTCCCTCCAGCGCAAGTGCGGGTGCGGGAGGGGCGGCCGGGGGGGAAGGGGGGCCCAGGAGGTGGTGCCGTTCTGCCACTCGGCTCAGGGTCCGGCGGGCGGGTGGGCCCTGCGGGGCTGCGCGGCAGAGGAGTGGGGTGGTCCGACACCGGCTCGGCGGCCGACCGTCCGTTGTTTGCTGAAACTCAAGCCCCGCTGGGCGCCGTTGTGTGGGTTGTGGGGTTTCGGGGACGTGTGTGACAACAAGTGGGCCCCTGAAGGCCGTCTATGCGTCGTGGAGTGCTCCTAACGCACCTGAGGACACATGTGCCGCCCGAGAAGACCCCCAATGGGCTTCCAAACCGCCCCATATGGGGCAGATCGGCAGGAGGGTGGCCCGCAGACCCGGCCGCGCCGCAGAACCCGTCCGCCTTCCGGGCACCACAGTGCGACGGTGACCAGCGGGGCTTGAGTCTCAGCAAACAGCGGACCGTCAGCCGCTGAGCCGGTGCCGAGTCACCCCATTCCTCTGTCGCGCAGCCCCGCAGGGCCCACCCGCCTGCCAGCCCCTGAGCCGAGTGGCAGAACGGCACCACCTCTTGGGCCCCCCTCCCCCCGGCCGCCCCTCCCGCACCCGCACTTGCGCTGGAGGGACGGGTGTCAAGGGTGGAGCGCAGCGGAATCGGCGTAGCCGACGCGACGGAGGAGCGCCCTTGACTCCCGGCCCGGAAGCGCGACACTCAAAGGCTGGAGGGGCGGCCCCACGCCCGACAACCTCCGCCACCGACCCACCCCCGACAGAGTTCCGCTCTGAGCCGCACCCGACAGCGCGACGGTGACCAGCGGGGCATGAGTCGCCCAACCGGCGGCCGTCAGCCGCCGAGGCCAGCCCGGCAGCCCCAATCCCTCTGCCGCGCGCCCCGCAGGGCCCACTCCCCCGCCCGCCGCCCTCACCTTGTCGGCAAGCGTGCGCCCAGTTCTGTTGCTGCTGATTGGAGTAGGGGGACCAGGGCGATCAGGTCGGGCAGGGTGCGGCGGAAGGCGGGGGCTGCGGTGGAGAGGGCGGCGAAGACTGTGCCGTCGGGGCGTAGGACGGGGACGGCTACGGCGCGCAGGCCCGCGTGGTGTTCCTCGTCGGCGGTGGCGTAGCCGTTCTCCCGGGCCAGGCGTACCGCCTCGCGCAGGACGGCGCGGTCCGTGATGCTGTTCGGGCCGTACGGGGTGAGGTCGACGCGGGCCAGCAGGTCGGTCCGTACCTCCTCCGGCGCGAAGGCCATCAGTACCTTCCCCATCGACGTGCAGTGCAGGGGGCCGTGCCGGCCCGGTTCGCTGCGTACGCCTACCGGCAGTGGGCCGTCCACGTAGTGGACGTACAGATGGCGGGTGCCGTCCAGGACGGACAGCAGTGTCGCCTCCTCCGTCCGGTCCGTGACCCGCTGCATGACCGGCAGGGCCGTTCCGGCGAAACCGTAGGCCAGGCCCGCCTGTTGGCCGAGCTGGAAGAGGCGCAGGCCGGGGCGGTAGCGCTTGCCGCTCGGGTCGAAGTCGACGAGGCCCTCCCGGCAGAGCGAGTTGACCAGCCGGTGGGACGTGCTGACCGGTACGCCGCTCTCCCGGGCCAGCTCCGACAGTGTGATCCCGTGCGGGTGCTCGCCCACCAGGACCAGGAGGCGCATCGCCCGGCCCACGACGTCCGCCGGGACCGCCGGGACTCCGGCCGCTGCGTCGCCGGTGGTCTCCGTGTCGCTCCTGTCGTCGTTGGTCTGCACGCCGACAAATTACCTCAGTGGTTGACATCCGCTGCCCCAGATGCCAACCATGTTTCCATTGAATGGATTACTTTTCCACTCAGTGGAAAGAATGGAGCTTCCGGCATGGGGCACGGTCATCCGCTTTTCTCTATCGAGGGGCGCGTCGCCCTCGTCACCGGCTCCAGCCGGGGCATCGGCCGCGCCCTCGCCCAGGGGCTCCTGGAGGCCGGGTGCACCGTCGTGCTCAACGGCCGTGACGCCGCCGCGCTCGAACGCACCCGGCTGGAGCTGACCGAGGTCGCCGAGGCCGCCGGTGCCGGCGGCACCGTGCTCGCCGAGGCGTTCGACGTCACCGTGCCCGCCGCCGTCGTCGACGGCATCGCCCGCGTCGAGGACCGCGCCGGGCCCATCGACATCCTCGTCAACAACACCGGCGCACAGCACCGCGCGCCCCTCGCGGAGTTCGCTGACGACGACTGGTACCGGCTGCTGGACACCAACCTCACCAGCGCCTTCCTCGTCGGCCGCGAGGTCGCCCGCCGGATGATGCCGCGCGGCCACGGCAAGATCGTCAACGTCTGCTCGCTCCAGAGCGAGGTCGTGCGCCCCGGCATTGCCCCGTACGCCGCGACCAAGGGCGGGCTCAAGATGCTCACCAAGGGCATGTGCGCGGACCTCGGCCCCTCCGGCATCCAGGTCAACGCGCTCGGCCCCGGCTACTTCCGTACGGAACTGACCTCCGCGCTCGTCGCGGACGAGGAGTTCAGCTCCTGGGTACGCGGCCGTACCCCGGCCGGGCGCTGGGGCGAGGTCGAGGACCTCGTCGGCGCGCTGGTCTTCCTCTCCTCCGCCGCCTCCGACTTCGTCAACGGACAGATCCTGTACGTCGACGGCGGCATGACGTCCGTTCTGTGACCTGTTCTGTGACCTGTTCTGTGACCCGCAACCACCCACAAGACACGGAGGCTTCTCCTATGCGCGCATGCGTTGCCCACGGTGCCAAGGACCTGCGGGTCGAAGACCGCGACCCCGGTGCCCCCGGCCCCGGCGAGATCGCCGTCGCCATCTCGTACGGCGGGGTCTGCGGCTCCGACCTGCACTACTACCACCGTGGCGCGGTCGGTGACTTCCGGCTCCAGGAGCCCATGGTGCTCGGCCACGAGGTCGTCGGCCGGGTCTCCGCGCTCGGTACGGGTACGGACGCGCAGGCAGACAGCGGTACGGGTACGGGTACGGGTACGGGCGCGCTCGCCGTCGGTACGCCCGTCGCCATCCACCCCGCCACCCCCTGCGACAACTGCCGCGAGTGCGCCGAGGGCCGCCGCAACATCTGCGCCAACGCCCGCTACCTGGGCAGCGCCGCCCGTATGCCGCACGTCCAGGGCGGTTTCGCCCAGGGTGTCGTCGTCCGCGCCGACCAGGTGCGCGCCCTGCCCGAGGGGCTGACCGAGCGGCGCGCCGTACTCGCCGAGCCGCTCTCCGTCGCGCTGCACGCCGTACGCCGCGCGGGCGACGTGGCCGGCAAGCGGGTGCTGGTCACCGGCGCCGGGCCCATCGGGCTGCTGGTCGTCGCGGTGCTGCGGCACTTCGGCGCCGCCGAGATCATCGTCAGCGATCTCCTCGACGAGCCGCTCGCCCTGGCCACCCGGGTCGGCGCCACCGCGACCGTACGCGCCGACCGCCCCGAGGAGCAGGAGCGCGCGCAGGACGCCGACCTCGCGATCGAGGCGTCCGGCGCGCCGGCCGGGCTCCGTACCTGCGTGGAGCTGGTACGGCGCGGTGGCACTGTCGTCCTGCTGGGGCTGCTGCCGCCCGGGGAGATTGGCTTCCCGGGGAACGTCGTCGTCACACGCGAGATCCAGCTGCGCGGTTCCTTCCGCTTCGACGCGGACTTCGACGACGCGCTCGCCCTGCTCGCGGACGGTATCGACGTCGACCCGGTGATCACCCACACCTTCCCGCTGGCGCGGGCCACCGAGGCGTTCGAGCTGGCGGGGGACCGCTCGCGCGCGTCCAAGGTGCTGCTGGACCTGGTGGCGGTCGACGCCGCCGAGTAGGACGCGTACGCCGTGGCGGGGGTGCGGGGTGGGGTGCGGTGGGGTGTGGCGGGGTGTGGCGGGGTGTGGCGGGGTGTGGCGGGGTGTGGTGCCGGTGTGGACAAGACCGCGCAACACACCCCCTCCCCCCGTCTCCGACCCCGAGCAGCTCATGTTCGGCGGCCCCCTCCGCTACGACACGGGCTGGAGCAAGCACGAGGACGCCTACCTCCAGCTCGGCCTGCGCGCGCTGGCCACGCCGGTACGGGACGGCTGGAGCCGAAGGTCCAGCTGAATTGAGGTACCGGTTTCTGTGATCGGCGGCCGTCGGCTCCGTCTCCTGTGTGCAGAGGCGGATTCCGACAGGAGCGATTCAGTGAGTCAGACGGGTCAGAAGAGCAGCGCGAGGCACAGCGCGAAGACCGACGCGCGGACCATCAGCCGGCGCACCGCGTTGCGGGCCGCCGGTGCGATGGGTGTGGTGGGGGCTGGCACGGGCGCGCTCGGGGGCGCGGTCACCCCGGCCGCCGCCGCGCCTGTCGCGCCAGCCGCACCCGCCTTCGCGCACCCCGGACTGCTGCACACCCAGGCCGACTTCGACCGGATGGCGGCCAAGGTGAAGGCGGGCGCGGAGCCGTACCTCGCCGGGTTCAACAAGCTCGTACGCAACGGCCGCGCGCAGAGTTCCTGGCGGGCGCGCCCGCTGGAGCGGGTCGTACGCGGCGGGGAGGGCGACAACGTCGCGCAGTTCTACCTCGATGTGCACGCCGCCTACCAGAACGCGCTGCGCTGGAAGGTCACCGGCGACACCGCCCACGCGGACACCGCCCGGGACATCCTCAACACCTGGTCGGCGTCGCTCACCACCCTCGACGGGAACGCCGACCGGTTCCTGGCGGCCGGTATCCACGGCTACCAGTTCGCCAACGCCGCCGAGATCATGCGCGGTTACGAGGGTTTCGACCTCGCCCGCTTCCAGAAGATGATGCTGACCGTCTTCTACCCGATGAACGACTCCTTCCTGACACACCACAACGACGCCTTCATCACCAACTACTGGCCCAACTGGGACCTGGTGAGCATCGCCTCCGTCCTCGCCATCGGCATCCTCTGCGACGACCGCGCCAAGGTCGACCAGGCCGTCACCTACTTCAAGTCCGGCGAGGGCAACGGCTCCCTCAAGAACGCCATCTCCGTCATCCACCCCGGCGGCCTCGGCCAGTGGATCGAGGCCGGCCGCGACCAGGGGCACGCGCTGCTGGGCATCGGACTGGCCGCCACCATCTGCGAGATGGCCTGGAACCAGGGCATCGACCTGTACGGGCACGACGACAACCGCTTCCTCAAGGGCGCCGAGTACGTCGCCAAGTGGAACCTCGGCGAGTCCGTCCCGTTCAGCCCGTACACCTGGCGGAAGGGCGCGCCCGGCAAGTGGTCGGGTACGGAGACGTTCACGGCCGCGTCCGGGGCGGGCCGGGGGCAGGTCCGGCCGATCTGGGAGGGCATCCACAACCACTACGTGAAGCGCCGAGGGCTGGCCGCGCCGTACGTGACCGCCATCAACGCCCAGGTACGGCCCGAGGGCGGCGGCGGGGACTACGGCTTCGGGGGCGGCGGCTTCGACCATCTGGGCTTCGGCACACTGGCGTTCACCAGGGACGCGGCCCCGGCGGCAGCCCCGGCAGCGAGCGGGAGTACGGGTACGGGCGCGGTCTCCGGCGTCGACTCAGGATCAGGCGCAGGATCCGGCTCCGGCTCCGGCTCCGGTACGGGTACGGGCGCGGCCCCGACCCCGGCCGAGACCCCGACCCCGACCGAGTCATCCACCCCGTCATCCACCGCCTCGCCCCAAAGCGGCATCGGCGAAGACCTCGCCGCCACCGGCGCCAGCGGTATCGCGACGGCCCTCATCACCGCCGGGGCCGCCCTCACCGGCGGGTTCCTCCTGATCAGCAGGCGCCGCGCGGGCCGGGGCGCGTAACGCCGTAACGCCGTCGCCGTGCTCCCCGGCCGCCGGTCGGGGAGCACGGCGCGCCCACGGGCCGCCGCGTCATACGAACAGGAACGCCGCCGCCGAAGCCGCCCCCAGTCCCGTGCCCGCCACCGTCTGCGCGACCGTGTGGTACTTCAGCGCCACCCGTGACCAGCACACCGCCAGCGTCATCGCGTACCCGAGCAGCCACCAGGGCGAGTGCGCGGCGGCGAGCAGTGCCACGACGCCCGAGCCGACGGTCGCGTCCACCGAGATCTTCCACACGGTGTTGACGGCCAGCAGGCCGACCGTCATCGCCCACAGCCCGAGCATCGCCGCGAGGATGCCGGCCGGCGCGCCGCCGAGGACCATGATCAGGGACCCGGTGCCGATGGAGCCGAGGATGACGAGGAAGATCGGCGCCCGCTTCGTACGGTCGACGACGTGCCGGTCGCCCCAGGCGCCCCGCTTCCGCCGCCATTCGATGTAGCCGGCGGGGATCAGCCCGGCGCACAGGGCGGCGAGCAAGCCCCACGGCAGCCCGGTCCAGTCGCCCGCCGCCGCCCAGCCGACGCCGGGCATGCAGACCAGCAGGAGATTGCGCGGCTGGAAGACGTTGGTGACCGTACGGGCGGCGGTGAGACGGGGACTCACGGCCTCCGCGTCCGTATCCGCATCCGCCTCCGTATCCGCCTCTACCTTCGTGTCGACCCTGCTCACGCTGTCCTCTCCTTGCCCCCGGTCTTCAGAGTCTCCAGGGTATTCAGTACGTCCCGCACCCGGTCGTCGGTGATCGTCCGGTACGCGCTCGCCACCCGTACCAGCCAGGCCACTTCGCCGTCCTGGTCGGTGGCGTGGTTCGCCTCGATGGCCGCCGCGCCGCCCGCCGGCGCGCCGCCGTTCTTCGCGGCCAGGGCGGACTTGATCCAGTACGCGTCGGCCAGCGGCCCCTCGCCCGACGCACCCGGGCCGTCGGCCGCAGCGGCGGCGGCAGCCTCCTTGGCCGCCGGGACGAGGCCGTCCGGTACGTAGTGCCGCAGCTTCTCCACCGCGTCCGCGATGTCGGCGGCCCACCGGTCGATCCGCAGGTCCACCGGGGTGTCGAAGCGGGTGAGTTCGCGCGCCAGCGACCTCGGCGGTTCGAAGGGCTGGTCGGGGAAGGCCGTCATCAGCTCGTGCCACAGCGGGTGCAGCCGCGCCTGCGCCCGGCGCAGCTTCAGCCGGCGCCAGCCCGTACTGAAGGCGGGAAGGGAGGCGCCGAGCGCGAAGAAGGCGAAGAGGACGAGCTGAGCGGCCTCGGTGATCTGGTCGAAGCGGAGCGCGAAGTGCTCGCTCGGGGTGTCGACCACGCTGATCCACATGAAGAGCGTCCGGCTGACGGTGTAGCCGACGCCGATGAACATCGCGAACGTCATCATGCCCAGCCCCACCCGCAGATGGCGGCGGGTGGCCCCGGCGGTGGCCAGCGCCCACTGGTACGCGCAGACGGCCGACGCCGCGCCCAGGTAGAGGTAGAAGACGCTCATGTAGAGCGTGGCGCCCCACTCGCCCGCGTGATCGGAGACAAAGCGGTCCGAGGGGACGGAGCGGTCGACCACCGTGAAGAACAGCGCGGTCAGCAGGGCGAGTGTGGCGACGGCGGTCCGGGCCGCGAGACGCTGGACGCGGCGGGCGAACCGTACGTGCCGGGGGATGTCGCCGTCGGTCGGGTACTGGCCGTAGATGGCGACGATGTAGCTGAGGATGGCCAGGATCGCGATGGTCGCCGTGTAGTGCTTGATGAGGACGGCCAGGTCGGTGACGGGGCTGTTGTTGAGCCCGATCCGTACGGCGCTGGTCTTGGTCCAGAGGGCGATGGCGAATCCGGCGTAGCAGCCCCAGAGGGCGCGCCGGCGTCTGTCGTCCTCGTCGCCCCACAGGGCGGCCGGCATGCGCCAGAGGGCGACGGCGGTCATCAGGGCGGCTATGAGGTAGCCGGCGAGGTCGAGCGCGCTCACGGGTGGGGTCCTTGGGGGGTGGCGGGGTGGCGGGGTTTGGTAACGGACGTAACGGACGTACGGGCTTACGGACGTACGGCTTACGGGCGGAAGAAGCCGCCGCCGCCACCGATGCCCCGGCGGCGGCGTGCGACCGGCCGGGAGAGCGAGTTGGCCAGTCGGCCCACCATGTCATCTGTGGACATGTCCCTGACCATCTGGGGGATGAGTGACGCACCGAATTCGGCCACTCGCTCATCGTGGGTGTCGTACTGCGCGCGTGCCTGGATCGTGGTCGGCCGGTTCGCCGGGTTCGCCGGTTCTGCCGCATTCGCGGGCTGCGCCGGGTCCGTCGACAGCATCCGGCCGATCAGCGACGGGTCGAAGACGGGCAGCAGCCGCGAGAGTTGCTCCGCGTCGAGCGTCGTGCCGTGGTCGAACCACTCGTGGCACAGCTCGTGCAGGATGACGTGCTGGGTCTGGTACGCGGTCGGGCGGCGCCGGTAGAGCACGAGGCTGGTGGAGCCGGAGGCGAGGCGCAGCCCGCAGGCGGCGTTCACGCGGGCCAGCTGGTCGGGCAGTTCGTGCAGCACGATCGTCCGGCCCCGGGCCGCCTCCATGTTCGCCACGAGCCCGGCGACGCTGAACGGTGTGGGGAGGGGGAGGTCGGCCAGGCCGGCTTCGCACTCCCGCCGCAGTTCGCGCAGAGACATCGAGGACCTCTTGGTCGGTCGGGGCGGTGGCGGTCTACGGCTCGGAGCCCGTGCCGGCGCCCGTAACGGGGCCCGCGCCCGTGCCCGTACCCCCGCCGGCGCCCGTGCCCCCATCGGCACCCGTACCGCCGCCCGAGCCCTTCGCCTGGGCCTCCTCCAGCAGGGACATCGCGAAGCGCAGCAGCTCGGGCGGGAGTCCGCTCTCGTCCACCCCGCGTCCCGCCACCCCGCTGATCTCGCCGGTCCTGCGCTTCGCGAGGAACTGGAGACCGGCGACGACGTCGTCGACGACCTCGGACTCCTCCTTGAAGAAGCGCCAGTCCACGCCGAATCCCAGCCCGAGCGCCCGGAGGATCTCCTCCGAGGGGTGGGTGACCTTCCCCGCGAGGATGTTGGAGAAGTAGCTGTGGGAGAGGGCGCCGCCGCGCTCCTTGACCAGGTCGGCGAAGAACCGGCCCGAGACCTTCTGGTCCGGGAAGGTCGTCTCCACCATGTACTCGACCTTCTGCCGCAACGTCTTCAGCTGCGGCGCGTGCTCTCCGCCGTTGTCCATCCACGCCCCCACCGCGATCCGGGTCCGCCGTACTTTAACGGACCCGTCCCATGAATGTCCGGTGCAGGAATCGGTGCCGAGCTTGCGGAAACACTCTGCGTCACTGTTAACTCAAAAAAACACGGGCAAGGAGCCACGAGGGGAGTTCCTTGCCCGTGCGAAGCGCGCGCTGAAAGTGCGTCGGAGCACGCCGGAAGTGCGTCGAAAGCGCACCGGCATTCACGCGCGAGGGGCGCGAGAGGCTTGTGGGGCGCGGGAGGAAAGGGGTGTAGCCCTTCGCGACGGGGGATGCACGAAGGGCTACGAGAACCATTATGACACCTTGTCAGTGATGGCGGAAAGCCGAGAGACCCCATTGGTCGATTTTCTCGGTTGCGGATGGCTGAAAATGATCCCTCGGCATACGGTCCTGAACGGGCTTCGGAGGCGCGGTCGTTACGGGCGCTCGGCCGCGAATTGGGCCGCCCAGGCCAGCGGGGCGTTCCAGTTGACGGCCACTTCGTTCGTGGAATACGACTCGATGTCGTCGATGTAGCAGGCGGCCGGCGCGCACCCGCGCAGCCGCTCCGCCGCCACCGGGTCCTGGAGACCGGAGTTGGGGCCGCCCGCGAGCGACCCGGCCGGCGGGTTCGGGAGCGAGGCGTCCGCCTGGTGCGCCCAGAAGCGGTGGTGCTGGTTCCGGGACGCTTGGGTGCCGTAACCGCTGATGTAGGACTGGCCGAGGGCGTTGCGGCCCAGCAGGTAGTCCAGCGCCTCGATGGCGCCGGCGCGGTAGCGCGGCTGCCGGGTCAGGTCGTACGCGGTGCCCAGGACGACGGCGTTGCCCGCGACTTGGCCGTTGGAGCCCCAGTAGTACGCGGTGGACGGCAGCGGTACGGCGTACCCCTGGCCGGCCATGGTGGCGAGATGGGTGTCGGCGGCCGTGGTCACCGAGGCGCGCAGCCGGGCGGTGTCGGCGGCCGGGAGGCCGGTGGGGACGGTGGCGAGGGTGAGCCGGCCGAGGGCGGCGGTGTCGGCCCAGCCGAAGCCGAAGGCGGTGAGGGCGCCCGAGGAGGTGTGCCAGGGCGAGGCGGTGACGGCGTCGCGGTACGCGGCCTCGCCGGTCGTCGCGTACAGCTCGGCGGCGGCCCAGTAGAACTCGTCGCTGACCGTGGAATCCCCGTACGCGCCACCGCCGTTGGAGTCCGAGTCCGGGGCGATGAGGTTCGGGTTGGCGCGGGCCGCCGTCCAGGCGCGGCGCGCGGAGTCCAGGCAGCGGGCGGCGAACGCGGCGTCGTACGGCGCGTACACCCGGGCGCACTGGGCGGCCGTGGCGGCCAGGTTGAGGGTCGCGGCGGTGGAGGGGCGGTGCAGCTCGCGCACCTCGGCGTCGCGCTCGGGACGGGTGGGCAGGGCAGTCCAGTTGACGTCGTGGATCTTGTGGAACGCCGTCCCGGCCAGCGGCCGGCCCGTCGGCACCTGCATCCGCATCAGGAAGTCCAGCTCCCAGCGCGCCTCGTCGAGGAGGTCGGGCACGCCGTTGCCGCGCTCGGGGATACGGAGGGTGGAGTCGCCGACGGCCGCGTCCGTGCCCTTCGCCTTGGCGCGCTCGAACGAATTGACCAGGAGCCAGGTGGAGATGCCGCCGTTGACGACGTACTTGCCATGGTCGCCCGCGTCGTACCAGCCGCCCCGTACATCACGGCTGTAGTCGCAGACCCCGGCCTGGCAGGGCACGGACGTGTCGCCCTTGTTCGGTGCGACGCCGAGATGCCCGGCGGGCCGGGCGTAGGCGGCGCCGCCCGCGAGCGACGCCTCGATGGGGATACCGCTGCGCTGCTGGTAGAAGAACCACAGCGCGTCCGAGCGCAGGCTGTCGTACAGCCCGGCGCGGATGGCGAACGGAGGGCTGCTCAGCCCGCCGACGACCAGGGTGAAGCCGCTCCCGGTCCCGGGGTACGCGCTGAAGTCGGCCTGGTGCGTGGACTGCGCGGAGGCGGCGTCGGCGCCCCGGACGGTGGTGAACCCGCTCGCGACGACGGCGCCGGCCGCGGTGCGCAGCTGCCAGAGGAGGGGGGCGGTGGCGGTGCTGACGGCGGTGGCGCGCTTGGGGCCGTCGGGGAGATAGCCGAGCTGGTTGACCCGTACGGCGGTGGCCGCGGCGGCGGTTGGGGCGGCCGACGCGATGGGGGCTGTCTGGGCCGCTGACGCGGGGGTGGTCAGGCCGCCGGTGGCGAGGAGTGCGGAGGCGAGTACGGAGACGAGCGCGGGCATGACGAATGCGGGCATGTGGGGTGCCTTCCGTCGTGGTCTCTGAGAGTCTCCAGGATGGTGGCTCGATGGGAGCGCTCCCATGTCGGTGGTGCGCCGTGAGAATGGCACGCGGTCGTCAGGTGGTCAATGAACGCGGCAGCGGAAAGCGGCGGGTGGTGACTGATCGGTCACCACCCGCCGCTTTCCGCTGCGTGCTTTCGCTGCCTACTTCGTCGTCTACTTCTTCACCATGCGGAACGTCGTGTCCGCCTGGTAGAGGTTCGAGTTCTGGTAGGAGTCCAGCCAGAGCTGGAAGTTGCGGTGCCGGATGAAGCGGCCCCGGTGGTTGTACGACTCCAGCTTCATCGGCTCGTCCTCGCCGACGGTCTGGTTGCTGTCGTTCTTGCTGCTGTTGTTGTTGCCGCCCCAGTTGCCGTTCCAGAAGTCGTCCCAGCCGCTGTTGTTCCCGCCGCCGTACGTGGCCGGACGGGGGCAGAAGGTGGCGTCCTGCTTGAACGTCGTGGAGCCGTCGTTGGTGCTCGCCCGCAGCCGGAAGTTGGCGTGCCGCAGGTAGCGTCCGCCGCCGAGGGAGAAGGAGTAGCAGTCCGAGTCCGCGAGGCCGTCGATGACCGTGTACGTGGCCTCACCGCGGTTGACGACGTCGAGGAAGGCGAAGTCGTCGCGGATGTGCCAGTAGCGGTCCGGGTAGTTGATGGACTGCATCGCGCGCTGGCGGGAGGCGGCCGGCGGCGGGGCGGAGTCGCCACCGCCGGAACCGGAGCCGCCGCCGGAACCCGAGCCCGAGCCCTTGTCCGTTCCGCTGCCGGTCTCCGAACCCTTGTCGGTTCCGGAGCCGGAGTCGGAACCGGAGCCCGAATCGGAATCGTCGTCGTCGTCCTTCGTGCCCTTGCCGTCGCTCTTGTCGCTCTCCTTGCCCTTGCCGGCCGGGGAGCCGCCCGCCGCCGTGCCCGCGGACCCGGTCTGCGTGCTGCCCCCGCCGTCGACCTGCGAGAGTTCGGAGTCGCCGGCCGCGCCGGTCGGGGTGTCGCTGACATCGCCCGGCTCGGTGTCCGTGCCCTGGGCCGGGAAGGCCCGAAGGCCCCCGGGCTGGGGCAGCGAACCGTCCGACAGGGGGTTGGCCGCCTGGTGGGCGTTGCGGTCCCCCGGTGCGGCGAAGAAGGCCAGGCCGATCCCGACCGCGAGGGTCGCGACACCGGCCAGCACCGTGTTCCGTACATGGCTCAGCTTGCTGGGCGTGGGCTCCGGCTGGTCCTCCCAGCGGGCGGGGTCCGGGTCCGGGCCGGAGCCATGACCGGCTCCGCCGCCCGAGACGCCGGCGCCGAAGACGGAACCGGAACCGAATCCGGAACCCGAGCCAAATCCGGCACCGGAGCCGAATCCGGCCCCCGAACCGAACGCGGCACCCTGTCGCGTACCGAACGCGGACACCGGACCGGAGCCCGAGCCGGGTATGGGACCGGAGTCGGGTATGGGACCGGGGGCGACCCAGCCGCCGGTGGCCGGCACCGGGCCCTGGACTCCGCCCGGGGGCGGAGTCGTCGGGACCGGGGCCTGGGCGTGGGCCTGGGCCGGGAGGGCGCCCGGAAGCGGACCCGCGGTCACGGCCGGAATCACGGTCGTGGCCGCGTCCGGGTACGCGCCCTCGGCCGCGTACCCGTCCTGGACGTGTTGTCCGTCCTGAACGTGTCCGTCCGGTACGTTCCCGTCCGGTACGTGTCCGCCCTGGACAGGGCCGTGCGGCCCCTGGGGCGGTGCGGCGTCGTCCATGGCCGCGAAGAGGAGCAGGTCCGACGGGTCGGGGCTGCGCCGGTGGGCACCGGAAGGCTGCGCGGGCAGCGCGAGTTCCTTCCTGGTGGGGGGACGATGCGCGGGCGCCGGAAGGTTGTCCGCCGGCGCGTCCGCTTGTTCGTGCTCCGTGGGCCGAGTGGGGTCGGCACCGCTCATCTCAGGCATGCGCAGTTTGCCTCCAGCGTCGCCAAACGGCGTACGCGGATCCGTGATCGGGATCGCGATTGTGACGGTCTTGAGCACAAGAGGAAGGTGGTGGTCGCGTGGGATCGGGGCGCGGAACAGCCCAACTGGGGCCGGGGCGCCGAGCGTTGCGACTAATGAAAGGGTAGTGGATTAAGTGGCCCTCTCGTGAAGGTTTCAACGGTGGATCGTTGAAAAGCGATCAAATTTAATGTGGCGTCATCCATCCAATCCAGGACAAACGCGTCGAACGTCTATGCTGATCACCGACGTTGGGAGGCTCACGTGACGGATCGCACGACCGGGACGGCGACGGAATCGGCCACCGGGACCAAGAGCACCGGGAGCACCAGCAGGGCCAGGAGCGCCAGCAGCTCCAGGAGCACCAGGAAGCCGTTTCTGTACGTCGTCGTCTGCGCGGCGGGGAACGCCGGCGATGTCGGGACCCTGATCGACGCCGCGCACGCCGACGGCCGGGACGTCGGCGTCGTCGCCACCCCGCACGCGCTCGGCTTCATCGACCGCGCCGCCGTCGAGGCCACCACCGGCTATCCCGTCCGCTCGGCCTGGCGGCTCCCCGGCGAACCCCGGCCGCTGCCGCCGCCGGACGCGATCGCGGTCGCCCCGGCGACGTTCAACACCATCAACAAATGGGCGGCCGGCATCTCCGACACGCTCGCCCTGGGCATCGTCTGCGAGGCGTACGGACTCGGCGTGCCCATCGCCGTACTGCCGTACGTGAACGGGGCGCAGGCGGCCCATCCCGCGTACGCACTGAGTCTGGAGCGGCTGCACGCGATGGCGGTGCGCGTCGGCTCACACGTACCGCACGCGGCCGGGACGAACGGCGCGGGGAGCGGCTTCCGTTGGGAAGAGGCGCTGGAGCTGCTGCCGCCGAAGCTGCTCTGACCCACCTCAACTGCTCCGATCCGTCCCCGCCCGAACTCCGTCCCGAACCCCGTTGAACCGAACCGCCCGGCCGTACGTATGGAACGGGGGCTCACTCTTCTCCCGTGGGCCCGGCGCTGGTGACGTCGAGTCGGTACGGCATTGGGGGCCACGGATGAGGCACGCACGACGCACCTTCCGACGGATCGCGCGACTCGCGGCCGTCGGCGGGCTGATCTGCGGCGGCCTGATGGTCTCCAACGCGGTCGCGGGCGAGGCGGACGGCCGTACCCCGAACGGGATCGCGGACGGCGGCGGCGCGAACGGCGGCGATCAGACCGCCTCCGCCCAGCTGGGCACGGGCCTGGTCTCGCGGCTCGGCAACGAACGTACCGCCGGCACCTGGATCGCGGACGACGGCCGCGCGGTCGTCGCCGTGACCGACGAGGACACGGCGGAAGAGGTACGGCAGGCGGGCGCGCGGGCCAAGGTGATGCGCTTCAGCATGAGCGACTTACGAGCGGCCACCGAGGCGTTGGGCGAGGCACCCCGGGTGCCCGGTACCGCCTGGTCGGTGGATTACGCGACCAACCAGGTGGTGGTACGCGCCGACGAGTCCGTCTCGTCCGCCGACTGGGACCGGCTCTCCGTACTCGCGGACACCCTGGGCGGTGTCGTCCGTATGGAGCGCATGGAGGGTTCCTTCTCCACACGGACCAACGGCGCCTCCCCGATCTTCAACGGCGTCGGGCGCTGTTCGGCCGGCTTCAACGTGACCAAGGGCCAGGAGAACTTCATCCTGACCGCCGGGCACTGCGGGCCCGTCGGCACCAACTGGTTCGAGGACGAGCAGCGCACCGGCCCGGTCGGCACGACGATCGAACGCAGCTTCCCGGGCGACGACTACTCGCTCGTACGGTACGGATCCGGGGACGGCGCGCGCGTCGAGGGCTCCGACTCCGGCCTGGTGAACATCGGGGACGGACAGGCGGTACGGATCACGGGCCTCGCCGATCCGGTCGTCGGCCAGCAGGTCTTCCGCAGCGGCAGTACGACCGGGCTGCGCACCGGGCGGGTGACCGCGCTCAACGCGACGGTGAACTACCGCGAGGGCCCGGTCACCGGCCTGATCCAGACGACCGTCTGCGCCGAACCGGGCGACAGCGGCGGCCCGTTGATCTCGCAGGGCATCGCGCTGGGGATCACCTCGGGCGGTACGGGCGACTGTACGGCCGGCGGTGTCACGTTCTTCCAGCCGCTGACCACGGCGATGCGGGCCCTCGGGGTGAACCTCATCGTGGACAGCGGCGGCAACGGTGACGGCGGCAACGCCAATGGCGCCAACGGCGGCGCGGGCGACGGCTCCGCCGCGAACACCCCGGCCTCCAGCCCGGCCGCCCCTCCGGCCGCCTCGGGGATCTCCCCGGGCGGCGCCGGGGGCGGGGGTGGCCTGAACATCGGGGGCGGAGTGGGTGTCGGCGGTGGCGTGGGGGAGACGACCACGATCGCCGGATTCATCGACTTCCGGGCTCTCGCGCCGGGCCTGATCATCATCGGCGGCAGCCTGCTGCTGCTGATGACGGCGCACTGGATCCTGTCGGACCGCGTGGGCCGCAACCGCTACCGGAACCAGTACTCGCAGAGCTGGGGCTGATCGGGCCCGCGCCCGGAGGTATGGCTTCCGTCACAGCGGCCCGCGCCCACGCCTGATCAACTCAACGAATGCGAAAACCCGCCCCACTGACCGCGACTGTCTCTGCCACTTGCGGCGCACTGCTGATGCTCACATCCTGCGGAACGCAGCAGGCGAACGGCGGCACTTCGTCGACCGCCTCCCCCGCCTGCGGAGCGGAACCCATAGGCGACCCCTCAGAGCTGAAGCGGGACGGGGTGGAGATCACCGGAGTGGGCGGCGGAGCGGGCGCCTGTGCCCAGTTCGAGGTGACCAACGAGGGGACCGAGCCCCTCACGTACACGGTCACCCTCACCTTCCTGTCGCCGTCGGGCGAGGCGCTGGCGAACCCGAAGGAGACCGTACGGTCCGTCAAACCGGGCGCCAAGGTCCGCCGTACCGTAGCCGCGAGCGACCTGACGGCCGACGTGACGGGCGGCGCGGCGCGCGTACGGATCCTCCAGGTACGGAGCGTCCCCACCACCGAGGAGCCCAGGACCGGCGGCGCCTGCCCGCCCTCGGGGGTGCGGCTGTACGCGGACCAGGGCGACGCCGCCATGGGCCTGCGCGTCGTGGGCCTGCGCCTGGAGAACTGCGGCACCCGCGACTATCCCCTCAACGGCTACCCCGAAGTCCAGCTCCTTGGCGAGGACCACGCCCCCGTCACCGGCGTACGGGTCCTGGACGGCAACGCGGGCATAGCCACCGGCACCGGCGCCGACGCCCCACCCACCCCCCTGACCCTGACCCCCGGCGCCCGCGCCCACGCAACCCTGGTCTGGCGCAACACCACCGAGGCGGGCCAAGACCCCGTACACGCCCCATACGCCCGAATCCACGCGAAACCCGGCACCGCCCCGGTAACGGTCACCCCAGAATTCGACCTGGGCACCACGGGCAAACTGGGCGTCGGCCCCTGGCAACTCCTGGACGAGGGTGAGGGACGCGCGCGTCCGTAACGGTGACGCCCCAGGGGTGCCGGGCCGACTGCCCCGCCGTCAGCGCACGTCGACGTAGTCCGCCGCGCCGACAGCGGTGCCGGTCGTGGTGTTGCCGTTGTACTTCCACCTGTAGTAACCGTCGACAGAGGCCGTGACGGTGGCCTTGAGCGCGCCGGTGCTGCTGGTGGTGGCCTTCTTGACCGTCTTGTACGAGTCCGTGCCCTTGGCGCGGAACTGGAGGCTGACCGTACGGGCGCCGTAGGCGTTGTACTTCTTCGTGCTCCAGTTCGCCCGGGTCAGCTTGCCCGTGACGGTGATCTTCTTGCCCTTGGTGACCGGTTCCGGTGTGGCATCGGCGGTGGTGACCTTGGCGGCGCGCTTGAGACGGACGGTCTGGGACCGTGTCTGGTGCTCCGCCGCCTTGAGGCCGCCGCTGTCCTTGAACAGGCGGAGCGACACGGCGACCTTCCACGTGGCGGCGTTGCTGTTGGTGTGGACCTGGTCCCGGGTCGGGTGCGGGTCGATGTAGAGGTAGCCCTCGCAGCGAGCACGCCTGGAGCTGATCTCGTAGCAGGTGTAGCCGCCCGGCCCGATGTAGTTCTTTCCGTTGCCGGCCGCCGCGTTCAGGCTGCCGCGGTAGAGGAAGGGATACGCGTCGTAGCGGTGGGGGTCGTCTGTGCTGTAACCGGACGGCAGAGTGATGTTGAAGGTGAGAGGCGGCCTCACCACCTTCGACGTGCCGACCACGATGGGCTTGATGTCGTTGATGACGATGTCCGACACGGTGATGCCGGTGTCCGCCGCCTGGGCCGCCGGAGCGTTGAGTACCGAGACCCCCAACGCCCCCACGAGCGCTGCCGCCGCGATGGTTCGTCTGCCTGTCTTCATTCACACCTCTTCGGAGGAGCCGACACGAAAGGCGACAGGCTACCAACTGACGTGACCATGTCTGCTCCGGGATTCCCGGGAGCGGAGCGGACGTCCGGGGTCGTACCACTACCGGGGACGGTTGACCGCGCGGCCGACCGTCCCCAAGCCCCCAGGAGGGTCTATCCGATAGTGGGGCTTCCCTTTCTCAGCCAGGTGACGAGAGATTCCCACTCCGCCAACTCGTGTTTGTATGTACTGAATTGCTCCACCGGCCGCACCCCGGACAGGGCATTGCGGCTGACGCAATACAGACACGGGCACAAGCCGTCCCGGCGGGGAACGCCGGGAAACCCCAGCCCGGACCCGAGAACCAGGCGTATCAGAAGCCAGCTGCGGCGCGCGACACTACGGCTGCGCTTCACCGCTTCCCGCCGACGCTGTCGTTGACCTCGGAGTGCCGCAGCAGCGCCCACACCACCTTGCCGACCCCGTGGCGGTCAGCCGCAACCCATGAGTCCGCGAGGGCCTCGACAATGACGAGCCCACGCCCCTCGCAAGCGTCATCGCCCACCACCCGCCGCCGCTCCGGCCGTACGGAACAAGCGTCGTGCACCTCAATGCGCAACCCCTCCGCAACCAGGGAGAACCGGGTCTTGATCTCCCGCCCCGGCGCCACCTGCGCATGCCGCACAGCATTGGTGACCAGCTCCGAAAGCACGAGCACAGCCGCCTCCTCCACCGCGCCCAGCCCCCACAACGCCAACGTCTTCCGTAACTCCGCTCGCGCCGGCCCGACGGACCGCGCGTGCCGCTTCCACCGGCACACCACCGGAGCGCGACTCACCGCGCCACCCCCACACCGTGCGCCGCGACCCACGCGTCCCGCAGCCGCTCACGCCGCCGCTGCTCCGCCCGCTCCCACCCGCACTTGTGCACGAACATCACCGCCGGGCGGAGCGCCTGCGGCCTCTGGCGTACGACGGGCGCCGGCCGGGGCACGGGCGCGGGCCGACGGTACCTTTCAGTTGTCGGCCAGTCACGTAACAGTGACTTGAGGACGCGAACGATAAGGTTCACCACGTCTGACGCTCCTTTGAAACGTTGGACCACGCCCCCGGACCCAGCACGGGGTCTTCGGGACGAAGCCGGCACAGCGCCTTGATGTGGCCCTGCTCGCGGGTGGAGTTCGAGCGGGTCGCGGGGGGCGGCAACGTCATGACGGCACCCACCGTGCGGCGGCGAAGGCTCGGCTTGGAGCTGAAGCGGCTGCGCGAGAACGCCAAGTTGACGCTTGAGGATGTGGGGAACCAATCGGGTCTCAGCGCGTCCAAGATCTCCCGCATCGAGAGCGCCACCCGAGGCGCCCGGACGGCGGACGTGGAACGCCTCCTCGGGATTTACGGCGTGACCGACAGGGACAGCGACCTCGCGAAGTTCCTTCTGATACTGGCCAGGGACGGCGGAAAGCGCGGATGGTGGCAGACGTACGATCTCTCGCCGGTCTACGCCGACTTGATCGGGCTGGAAGCCGACGCGTCCTCGGTGAACACCTTTGAGCCGCTACTCATCCCGGGGCTCCTCCAGACAGCCGCATACGCACGAGCCGTTATCGGGGCTATGAGCATGACCGCGACGGACGAGGAGATCGCACCGCTGGTGGAGGTGCGCATGGCCCGGCAGTCCACGCTGACGCAACCCCAGCCATTGAAGCTCCGGGCGATCATCCACGAAGCGGCGCTGATGGCCAGGACTCCCGATCCGGGCGTGATGCGTGATCAGATGCAGAGACTTCTCGATCTGGCGGTGTACCCACATGTGGGAATCCAAGTACTGCCACTGGGGGCCGAGTTGAATCCCGGTGGCGGCGGAGGCTTCACCACCCTGGGCTTCGGGCAACCCGGACTTGACGTGGTGCTGCTGGAACACCTCGACAGCAGTCTCTACATCGAGGAGCCGACAGAGGTGGAACGCTACGCGGAAGCGTACGAGCGGTTGACAGCCTCGGCCCTGCCGTTCGACGAGTCACTGTCCCTCATCGCGAGCAGGAAGGGCACATCAGCATGAGCATATTCATCCCTGATGCCACGGCGCTGGACGTCGAGTGGCGCAAGTCCAGCCACAGCGGCTCCAACAGCAACTGCGTGGAGACCGGCGTGTGGATGGCCGGCGTGGTCGTCCGCGACAGCAAGAACCCCCATGCACCCGCAGTCCCCTTCGCTCACCCAGCGTGGGCAGCCTTCACCGCCGAGGTCAAGCGTTCTCTCTGAACCCGCTCCCGCAGTGGCACGAGGCGGGGCGGGTTGACCCGGTCTTCCCGGTCCGGTGTGCCTCCCCAGCCGGTCTCGATCGGCTGGGGAGGCGGATAGCGATCAGGCCACATCCTTGGTGATGAGACGCGCGGCCCACTCCAGGGCGGCCATGATGTGCTCTGGCTGGAGTCCGGCGTGCGGGTCCGGTTCGATCAGCAGGGTCGGGACTCCGGAGGCGGTGCGGTCGGCGGCCCACCGGTGGTCAAGAGCGGTGAAGTCGTCGTCGATCCAGACGGCCGGGGCCGGGCCGAGCCAGTCGGCGACGTGGTCGCGTTTCCACAAGTAGCCGTCGGGGTGGCTGGTGGTGAGCGGCAGGCGGGGCAACTCAATGTGCTCAAAGGCGGGCAGGTTGAGGAGGGGACCGATCAGGCCCGGTGCGTCGGCGCGCCAGCTGGTGCACCACGCCGGACGGACGAGGCCGGTGCTGAGGGCATTGGCGATCAGCGGCCCGTGCGTGTGATTGAGCCAGACCCGGATCGGGTCGGGGTAGCCGGCCAGGTGGACCTGGTGGCGGGTGTGGGTCACCGGGGTGGACCTGTCGGCGGCGGGAAACGGGATCAGTACCCCGTCTATGTCCAGCAGCAGATACGGAATCTGGTGCATCGGTCTCTCCCGAAGTGGGTTGTCAGGGCTTCCGCGCGCTGATGAGGAGCGTGGTGGGCCGGTGGACATCGGCCGGGGCGTGGAGGTGCTGCACGTCGGTGACCAGCAGTCCGCAGCGGTTGAGGGCGCGGGCCCATGCGGCGGGGGCGATCTCCCACCGCTCGACGGTGGCGGTGGCGCCGTCGGGCAGGGCCACCGTGTCGCGGGTGCGTGGACTGCGGGGGATCGTGCCGGTCCGCTGCGGGTGTGGCACGCAGAAGACGAGGACGCCGCAGTGGGTGAGGCGATGCGAGCACGCTCCGAGGATGTGGGACGGCTCGGTCGTGCCGATCGCGCCGAATACGGAGAAGATGGCGTCCAGGCGGCCGGTGTCCCGGCTGAGGTGGAGGGTCGCGTCGGCGTGTACGAACGTGGCCCCGGTGTGCCCGTAGTGGGCGATGGCGCGGCGGATCTGGCCGGCCGAGCGGTCCACACCGACGGCGGTGGCTCCGGCGGCGGCGAGGTGTGCGGTGTTGTGGCCGGCGCCGCAGCCAAGCTCCACGATCCGGCGGCCGGCCAGGTCCCCGCCGCCCAGAATCTCGGCTGCGGGGCCGATGCCGGGGCGCTGGGTCCATTCCATCCGGGCGGGTGGCTTCAGGGGCCCTGCCGGGTGCTGCGTGAACCGGGCGGCGGCGTGGGCGTCCCAGACATCCATGTCACGGCTCCAGGAGTTGCACGGCCGTCTTCAGGTGGCGGCGGACGACGTTGACGTACGCCTCGTCCTTGGACGCGTCGTTGATCCAGCGAAGAGACTGCTCCATGAACCACTCGACAGCCCAGACGCGGTGCCAGCCGAGGGCCCAGCTCTCCGGGGCGAGGCCGCCTCGCCCGGCCAGCGCGCTCGGGTGGCCGCCTGCGGCTACGTACGCCTCGATGAGACGGCGGAGCCGGTCGGGGTCGGTGACGTCGACGGTGCCGTGCCAGGAAGCGAGATCGAACAGGCCGGGTCCGTTGAACGCGCGGGCGAAGTCCAGCAGACGCCACCCGTTCTCGCCGATGTGGAGGCTGGTGGGGTGGAACTCGGAGTGCACCCAGCCCCACGGGGCGGTGGTGGCGCCCTCGGCACGCTTGGCAGCGGCTCCTGCGAGGGCGTTCAGCGCGGCGGCGATGTCGTCCGTGTCGCCGGTCCACCGGTTCCTGTTCCGCAGGCGACGCAGGTGGTCGAGGGCCAGAGCAGGGAGGGCGGTGAGGGTGCCGTCGTCGAGAACGGGCAGCATCGACGCCGGAGAGGCGCCGTGCAGGGCGACGGCCGACGCGATGCCGTCGGTGTCCTCGGCCTCGCGGACGGGCTCGCCCAGGTCCTCGATGACCATGCCGAGCACACCGTCGCGGACGATCGAGCCGATGACGGCGGGCACCGGGATGCCGGCCTGGCCGGCCGCGCGCAGGATCCGGTCCTCGCCGGTGAACGGCTCGGTGGCGAACTTGTAGATCGCGGTGGTGCCGTCGGGGAAGGCGATGCGCTCCACGCCGGACAGCGACCACACGCGCATGGGTACTCGGGTGGGCTGCGGCAGTCCGGTACCGGAACAGAGATCGGCCAGGAGGGCGGTGATGAGCTGGGGGTCCACGGGCAGGCTCCGAATGGGCGGGAGGGGAAAGGGGGAGGGGCTGGGGCGGGCGGTCCGGGGCGGTGGCGCCTGCCACCCCGGACCGGTGGGTCAACGCCTGGGTCAGGAGGCGGTCACGCGGTACGACTCGACCTGCTGGATCCACTCGGCCTTCATCCCGGCGAGTTCCACGCCGAAGTTGGCCATCGAGGTGCCGTAGGCGGCGACGACTCCGCCGGACTGGTCGGGGGCGGACTGGCAGCCGTGGACGAGCCGGCCGCCGAGCGCGGTGTGGGCCTTGATGCCCTCGATCCGGCGGTGCTCGTTGAACCAGGCCCCGTGGTAGACCTCGTCGAGCATCTGGCCGTCCTCCTCGGAGAGGTCGAAGACGACCCCGGTGGCGGAGGGGAAGAACCAGCACGGCCCGACGTTGGAGATGTGCCCGTCCAGCTCGACCTTGTTGAGGGCCATGAAAGTCGCGGCCTCGCGGAGCATCCGCAGGTGTTCGGCGGTGATTTTCGACAGCCCCAGAGTGGCCAGGTGTTCGTCGCGGAACAGGTAGGAGTAGACCCGGTGGGCGATGGCCAGGACCTCGCCCGCGTCGCTGGTCGAACGGCCGTGGGCCTTCACGAAGTCCAGGGCGATTTGCTCGACGGCCGATGTCTCGGTCTCCTCGGCATGCAGCAGACCGGAGTTGACGGTCTCCCAGTCGATGACGAGCCAGGAGCTGTTCTCGAAGCGGAAGAAGTATGTCTCCGGGTCGATCGCGATGTGCCTGCCGTCCACAGTGATGCCGGGCAGACGGTTCCATCGCTGGTCGAACGCCTCGGGCAGTTCGACCGTGATCGTCGTCTTGGCGACGGTGGTGGTCACCTGGGTCTCCGTTCCGGATGGGGCACCCTGGAGGGTGCCGCGCGGCTTGGCCGGCCGTCCCGGATCGGGGAAGTCCTGTCTCGTCCGGGGCGGCTCGAAGACCACAGTGCCGTCCCGGAGGGCGCCCCATCCGCAGCCCGGCTGCGAGCCCGCAGCCGAATTGGGGCCGGGTCTAGACCTGTTTGGTCAGAGAGATGCCAAGGAGCGCTTCCATCTGCGAGATCGTGCTCGCAGGGTTCTCCGCGAGGATCGTGGCGATGCCGAGTTCTTCCGCCGGAGACAGGTTGCGGGCGGTGTCGTCGACGAACACGCAGGCTTCACCCGGCAGTTCCATGAGGTTGAGCATGATCTCGTAGATCTCGGGATCGGGCTTGCGCATCTTGTAGTGCTCGGAGATCAACACCACGTCGTAGTTCACGGCCAGGTCGTAGCCGTCGTAGACGTTGTACGGCTCCATCCCCAGGCTGTTGGAGAAGATCCCGAGCTTCACCCCTGCGGCGCGTGCGGCCTGGGCGGCGGCGATGACCGACGGCTCCGGGTGCAGGTCTTGCAGGACCCGGCCGAGCAGGTTGGTGCCTTCGATGCCGAGCAGCGCTGCCGTCCCTTTGTTCCACTCGGCCTGGGTGACCGTCCCGCGTTCCAGATCCGCGTAGAGGGCGCTACCCGCCGGGTCCTTGGCGATGACGGACAGGAATGTGCCCTCCGGCAGGCCGGCCCGCAGGTCGAAGGCGCGAGCGCACGCTGCGACGCCGGTGGTCAGCACTCCGCCGAAGTCGAGAATCAAGCCCGTGCGGTGGATCATGCGGTGCTCCCTGCGGTCCTGAGGAAGGTTCGGGTGTCGATCAGGTGCTCGCCCAGGCTGCGGACCGCGGCGGTACGGTTCGGCCGTAAGGCTCGGTGCAGCTCGGACACGCGCCGAAGCGTTTCGCGATGCTGGACCTTCTCGACCAACTCCAGTGCTGCCTGGCCGTCCGCGCACGCCGCCTCGACGTGGTTCGCGCCGGCGTTGGCCTCGGCCCGGGAGATGTAGGCGGTGCACCGGTGCCGCAGCATCTCCGGTGCGAGCCGGTCGATCGCCTTGTCCAGGGACGGCAGGGCGTCGCCGTAGCGGCCCAGCCGCACTAGATGTATTAACCACGAGCGTTGTTGACGGTCGGTGACGGGCTGCCGACGATGGAGTCCGCGTTGGCGGCGATCCAGCCGGTGAGCGGCAGCAGGTGCTCGACGAGGTCGCGCCCGAGTGGAGTGAGGGAGTATTCGACGCGCGGCGGTACCTCGGGATGCGAGGTGCGGGTGACGAAGCCATCGTCCTGGAAGGTGCGCAGGTTCTGGTTGAGCATCTTCTCGCTGATGCCGTCCACGGCGGTGCGCAGTTCGCCCCAGCGCAGGGTCGAGCGGTACAGCCCAAGCAGAATCAGTACCCCCCATCGGCTGGTGACGTGATCGAGGACGGTCCGCGTTGCACAGTCGCGCCGGAAGGTGACGGGAAGCTCGCCCGGAGTGTTCATAGGATCGCTCATCTTCCAAATCTTACCTAAAAGTGGGTACCACCCGAGTGGAATGTGACCTGTTCGCGGGGCGTTGATCCGGATACAAGGGCCCAAGCGGTGCATGAACGAGTCGCAACGGCGCGACCGGACATGCGGCGCGTGCTGGCCATTGCGACCCTGAAGACCACGTGTCGGCGCATGCCTGCGCCGCCCGGAAAGTAAGGACAGCCGAACCATGAAGCTGACCAAGAACACCCACTCCTCCGTCCGCCTGGAGAAGGGCGGCCGCGCCCTGGTGATGGACCCGGGTCTGTTCGGCAAGCCGGAGGAGGCGGCCGGCGCCAATGCCCTGCTGGTCACGCACGAACACCCCGACCACTTCAATGCCGACCTGGTGCGCTCCCTCATGGAGTCCAACCCCGCCCTCGAACTGTGGAGCCAGGCCACGGTCACCGAGGCCCTCTCTGCGGCGTTCCCCGGCCGCGTCCACACAGTCGGCAACGGCGACGCCTTCATCGCAGCTGGCTTCGACGTCAAGGTGTACGGCGAGTACCACGGCGCCATCCACCGCGACCTGCCCAAGAGCCAGAACGTCGGCTTCCTCATCGACGACGCGATCTTCCACCCCGGCGATGCACTCACCGTGCCTGACCGCGCCGTCGAGACACTGCTGTTCCCGATTGTCGCCCCGTGGAGCAAGTCCGAGGAGGTCGTGGACTACATCCGCGAGGTCAACCCGACCCGCACCATCGACGTCCACAACGGCCTCCTGGGCCCCGCCGGAGACATGATTTTCGGAAAGGTCATTGAGACCCTGACCAAGCCCGAGACCGCCCACCTTGCGATCGGCGAGGACATCAACGCCTGACCCGCGATGACGCTGCCCGGATGCGGCCGCACTCCACGCCGCACCCGGATCAGACTCTGGTGCGTCACTCCAACTTGGCACACGTTCAACATTCGGTGTCCCCCTCCAGGAACCCGCCGAACTCGTCGCCGACGTGCGCGCCTTCCTCCAGACAGCGTGCTGAACCCATGCACGGCGGCCGCCCCTGGATCAGGTGGCGGCCGCCGGTGTCCGCACCCGCCCCGCATCACCGCGAAGGTCCTCGTGTCTCATCCCCATGCCCGGCTGACCGTCCACGGCAGACGGCTCCTGATCGACCGGGTTCGGGCCGGCCGACCCGTCGCCCACGTCGCCGAAGAGATGGGCATCTCCCGCGCCACCGCCCACAAGTGGGTACGGCGCTGGCGCGACGAAGGCGACGCCGGACTCTACGACCGCTCCAGCCGACCCCGGACGACGCCGCACCGAACCCCTGCCGACGTCGAAGCCCAAATCTGCCAGCTGCGGCGCGAACGGAAACTCGGCCCCGCCAGGATCGGTCCCATCCTGGGCATGCCTGCCTCCACCGTCCACCGCGTCCTGACCCGGCACCAAATGAACCGCCTGCGCTGGATGGACCGGCCCACCGGGCAGATCATCCGCCGTTACGAACGCTCACGCCCTGGCGAGCTGGTCCACGTCGACATCAAGAAACTCGGCAACATACCCGACGGCGGAGGGCATCGGATCATGCCCCGGCAGCAGGCAAACGGCAACCGGCAGGCCACCACCGACGCGCGCAGGGGCGGCAGCCCAGTGATCGGCTACAGCTTCGTGCATACAGCCATCGACGATCACTCCCGACTTGCGTACAGCGAGGTTCTGGCCAACGAACGCAAGGAGACCGCCGCCGCTTTCTGGGAGCGCGCCAACACCTTCTTCGCCGAGCACGGCATCACCGTCGAGCGCGTCCTCACGGACAACGGCTCCTGCTACAGATCCCGCCTGTTCGCCCAGACCCTCAGCGCCGCCAACATCATCCATAAACGCACGCGTCCCTATCGCCCGCAGACGAACGGCAAGGTCGAGCGCCTGAATCGCACCCTGCTTGACGAGTGGGCGTACGTGCGTCCTTACTCCAGCAACACCGAGCGCACCGAGGCCCTTGCGGACTTCCTCCACACCTACAACTACCACCGGTGCCACACTGCACTCGGTGGTCAACCGCCAATCAGTCGCGTCAACAACCCTGCGGGTCAATACAACTAGATCACTGCCCTCGTAGGCGTCCGCCTTCGACAGGTCGAACCACGCGATGCCACCCCAGCGCTCGTCATCCATCGGGCCCGACAGCAGCGAGCGGGACTCTTCGAGCGAGGAGCCGAAGCCGTGCTCATCACCGGTCGAGGCGTACATCTCGGAGGCGACCGCGTGCGTCCAGGCCACCATCCGCCGTGAGGCCCCGCGCTGGGCGTGGTCCACGGCCGCCAGCGCGTAGTCCAGTCCACTCTCCGGATCACCGCCGTAGGAGCGGGTGAAGGCCCGGCCGCCGAGGATCAGCGCGGCTGTCTCCGGACTGCCGATCTCCTTCGCGATCTCGAACCCCAGATCCATGTAAGCCTCCGCCCTCTGGCGGTCACCCAGGTCCAGGGCGAGCAGACAAGCCGCGAGTGCGGCCATCTCCGCCATATGCGCGAGCAGCGAGTTCCGCAGCTCAGCGGGCTGCTCCTTGGGCCGCAGCGACATGACCAGGTCGATGTGGCCGTGTGCCACTGGCACCAACGAGG
Organism: Streptomyces paludis; assembly: GCF_003344965.1. Lineage (NCBI taxonomy): Bacteria > Bacillati > Actinomycetota > Actinomycetes > Kitasatosporales > Streptomycetaceae > Streptomyces > Streptomyces paludis. The sequence goes on from NZ_CP031194.1 coordinate 3,973,614, forward strand.
AGGCGGGAAAGGACTTGTAGGAGCGGCGGTGGGCGGCGCCGATGGATCGCAGCTCGGCCACGGCTTGTCGGTCCACCGTGCCACGGGGCGGGTCGCCCACCCGGGCCTGGGCATCCGGAGAAAGCCCCGCGAGAGCCGTCGTCAGGCCGGCGAGAGCACCGAGGTTGAACGTACGTCGGAGCACAGCATCTGAGCTTTCCGCATCGGGCCCTGCAATGCGTGGTGAAGGCAGGCAGGGGATGTGTGATCTGTGTGACGGCACGTCAAGATCCGCCGCCGAGTACCTCACGTCGAACGCCAGTAAATGTGGCGTTGACTCCCCCAGCAACCCGGCCAGCCGATCAGCGGTCTCTACGCTGTCGAGGGCCAGGACACCCCGCTCCACTTGGGACACCCACGATTCGGAGCGTTCGACCCGGTCCCCGAGAAAGCTCTGTGACCACCCCTTACGTCTACGCGCCTTGCGGATGCGCCCGCCGATCACCGCGTCGATCTCCGTCACTGGCCTCTCCCGTCGCCCGCGGTCGAGTCGCTGCCGACGGCAACCGTACGGCGGGGGGACTTCCGTCGGCAGGGGAACGACGGGGCTGTGCCTCGACCGGGCTAACCGACGTGGTGGGACGGGGGGCCGACGTGGGGCGGTGTCCGTGGTCCCGGCCCGCCCCCGCGTCGCCGGCGTCAGTCCAGGTGGGGGAGGTGGTGGCCGAGGCGTTCGCGCTTGGTGCGGAGGTAGGCGATGTTCTCCTCGCGGGGCGGGATCAGGAGGGGGACCTCTTCGGCGATCTTGACGCCGTAGCGGAGCAGCGCCGCGCGCTTGAGGGGGTTGTTGGAGAGCAGGCGTACGGAGCTGACGCCCAGGTCGTGCAGGATCTCGGCCGCCACGCGGTAGTCGCGGGAGTCGGCCGGCAGGCCCAGGGCGAGGTTGGCCTCCACCGTGTCGAGGCCCTCCGCCTGGAGGCGCATGGCCTTGAGCTTGGCGAGCAGGCCGATGCCGCGGCCCTCGTGGCCCCGGAGGTAGACGAGGACGCCCCGGCCCTCGGCGGCGATGGCGCGCAGCGCGGCCGAGAGCTGGTCGCCGCACTCGCAGTGGCGGGAGCCGAAGGCGTCGCCGGTGAGGCACTCGGAATGGAGACGGGTAAGCGCCCCGTCGCCCGCCACATCGCCGTACACCAGGGCTATTTGCTCGTCGCCGAGAATGAGGTCCCGGTATCCGACGGCCAGGAATTCGCCGTACTCGGTGGACAACTGGACATCCCCCGCGCGTTCGATGCCCGGTGCGGTCACGATGTCGTCGTGGTGCGTGTCATTGCTGTCCGTGGTGATCTGCGTCATATCCGGTACCCCCGGCGGTGTGTGCGTAGAGAGGAATGGGTGGAAGGGCGGCGGTTGTTGGCCGCCGGACCGCTGTCTGCTGATGTGCGTGGCGTTCTGATCGCGTTCTGCCGCGTACCGTCGTTCGGTGGATCTTTTCCGCGTAGCCTGCTCCGGTGAGCACGTACAGCAGAGAAACCACAGAGGACGTAAAGGCCGCGAACGCCACTGTCGCCGTGCTGCCCGTCGGCAGCTTCGAGCAGCACGGACCGTACCTCCCGCTCGCGACCGATACCGTCGTCGCCTGCGCGATAGCCGAGGAGATAGCCGCGGCCCACCCGGTGCGGCTCCTGCCGCCGCTGACCGTCTCCTGCTCGCACGAGCACGAGGACGCGGCCTGGCCCGGAACGGTCAGCATTTCCGCCGCGACTCTCCACGCCGTTGTGCGCGACATCGCGGAATCCCTCCGGAGAGCCGGAATCGACCGCCTTGTTCTGATCAACGGACACGGCGGGAACTACGTACTGCGCAACGTGGTCCAGGAGTCCGCCGGTACGGGTACGCGCATGGCGCTCTTTCCCGGATCCGGGGACTGGCAGGCGGCCCGGGAGCGGGCGGGAGTACGTACCTCCTCGCACGCCGATATGCACGCGGGAGAGGTGGAGACCTCCATCCTGCTCCACCATTCCCCGGAATTGGTACGCCCCGGATATGGGACCGCGGACCATCTCGCCGACGAACGGCCGCATTTGCTCACGCTCGGTATGCGGGCCTATACGGAGTCCGGTGTCATCGGGCGCCCGTCCCTCGGCTCCGCCGAGAAAGGAAAGGAATTGCTCGCCGGCCTTGCGGATTCCTTCGCCGCGTATCACTCGCTGCTCACGTCTGGGGATTTCCGTTGAGTCCAAGCCCAAGCCCGAGCCCATTGAGTCATGTTGATGCTGCCACCGCCTGGACGTTGCTCCTTGGCATCCGCACCCCGGCCGACGCCGACGCGGCCGGGCTGGTCCCGGACTCCGCCGGAGAGCGCCGCTGGCGCGACGCCTCGCCCGAGGCGCACCTCCTCGCCGAGCGCTATCTGTCGCTGTGCCTGGCCGGTCCACGGTTCACCTTCGGGCAGTTGGGGCAGAGTCTGGACGGATTCATCGCGAGCCGTACGGGGGACGCCGACTACGTCACCGGCGAGGAGGACCGCGAACATCTGCACCGGCTGCGGGCGCTCGCCGACGCGGTCGTCGTCGGGGCCGGTACGGCCGTCGCGGACAATCCGCGGCTCACGGTCCGCGCCTGCGCGGGCCCGCATCCGGTCCGGGTCGTCATCGATCCGTACCGCCGGGTCCCCTCACGCCACCAGGTGTTCACGGACGGGTCAGCGCCCACGCTGTGGGTGGTGGGCCCGGCTGCCGGCGGCGGCGCCGACAGCGGCGACGGGGAGCGCCGCGAGCGCGGGCAGTGTGAGGGGGAAGACAAGGGGGAAGGAGTAGCGGACGGTCTCGGCGGTACGGCCGGACGGTCCGGCGTCGACGTCCTCGAACTCCCGTCCCACGACGCCTTCGCGCCCCACCGGCTGCTGCGCGCGCTGGCCGACCGCGGTCTCGGCCGGGTGCTCGTCGAGGGCGGCGGCAACACCGTGTCGCGCTTCCTCCACGAGCGGGCACTGCACCGGCTGTACGTCACGGTCGCGCCGGTCCTGCTCGGCGACGGTGTGCCCGGACTGCGCTTCACCGGCCCCGACCGGATGCGCGACGCCCTCCGGCCGCCGGTCCGGCGCGCCCACCTCGGCGAGGACACCCTCTTCGAGCTGGATCTCAGCGGACGTATGGGTACGCGCACGCCTTAGCAGCCTCGCGCAGCCGGGGGCCAGTAGCACCGCGGCCCCCGGCAGGCTCGCCGCGAACGCCAGCACCCCGTACACCACCGCCACCGTCAGCCCCTGGGCCGCGCCGAGCCCCGCCGCGCCGAAGGCCCACGCGGTGGCGCCCTCGCGCGGGCCCCAGCCGCCGACGTTCAGCGGGAGCGCCATGGCGAGCAGCGCGAGGACCATCAGGGGCAGCAGCTCGGCGGCCGGAGCGGTCGCACCGGCGGCCCGCGCGGCCAGCAGGAACGTCCCGAGGTGTCCCGCCAGCACCACGGCCGACGCCAGCGTCACCCCCGGCCAGCACCCACGCGCGAACAGCGCCCGTACGCCGGGTTCTTGGACATCGGGCTCCTGGACATCGGGCTTCTGGATTCCGGCTGACGTACGCGCCTTTCTGCGCCGTACGGTCGCCACCACCGCCAGCGCCGCGCCCGTCACCGCCGCCGCGCCCGCCAGTACGCCCGGCTCCGTCGCCGCGTCGCGCGCCCGCGCCACCGCGGGGGACGGATGGGTGAGCAGCAGTGTCACACCGACCGCGATCAGCACGGCCTGGCCCGCGACCCGTTCGAGGACGACCGCGCGCACCCCGCCGCCGACATCACCGGCGTCGCGTCCGTGCCGTACGGCCCGGTGCACATCGCCCAGCACCCCGCCGGGCAGCGCCGCGTTCAGGAACAGCGAGCGGTAGTAGTCGGCCACGGCCCGCCCCAGCGGCAGCCGGATGCCGAGGCCACGCGCCACCAGGCGCCAGCGCCACGCGCTGAACACCGTGGTGAGCAGGCCGAGTCCGAGGGCGCCGAGCAGGGTCGGGCCGTCGATACCGCGCAGCCCGTCGAGGAACGCGCCGGTGCCCAGCCGCCACATCAGTACGGCGAGGATGACCACCCCCGCGACCATGCCGAGGCGGGCCCGCAGCGCCCCCGGGATCACAACAGGCCCCCGCCGCCCGGAGGCGTCCAGTCAGGGGAGGAACTACCCCAAGCGGAGCCGCCGTCCGCCGCCGGACCGGCCCACCCCGAGCCGCCGTCAGACACGGGACCGCCCCACCCTGTGTTGCCGTCCGCCTGTCCGCCCCACGCCGGCGGCAGCGCCAGGATGTCCCCGTGCGCCACCGTCACGCCCAGCTCGCGTGCCTCACAGGCCGCCAGCCGGCGCCGCAGAAACGCTTCTCCATGCGGATTGAGGCACGGCCGCTGCTCCAGTGCCGCGCCCACCCACCCCCGCAGCCACTCCGCCGTCAGCGCCGACTCGGCCGCGCCGAGGCGCCACGGGCTCGCCCCGGTCCGTACGGTCAGCCCGTACCGGGCGAAGGAGTCGGCGGCGGCCTCGACGGCGTCCGGCCCGAGCAGCCGGCGGCCGTTCGCGTCCACGCGCCGCTGATGGGTGTTGAACGCGGCGGCGATCTCGGTGTCCAGCGGGTCGGCCGGGGTCAGTTCGACCCGGCCCGCCACCGACAGCGCCAGCAGCGCCGGACAGCCCGCCCCGGCACACGCCGACGCCAGCGCGTCCAGCTCCTCGCGGGTGAGCAGGTCCAGCAGCGCGGAGGCCGTCACCAGCGAGGTGCCCACCAGCCCGGCCGCGCCCAGGTGCGCGATGTCACCGCGCTCCGTCGACACCGTCACCGCGCTGCCGTCGGCGGCCGTGTCGGGCATCGACGCGGCGGCCAGCGCGAGCAGCTCCGGATCGTGGTCGTGCAGGATCCAGTGCTGGGGTCCCGGCAGCCGGGGCGCCAGCCAGCGGCCCATCGAGCCCGTGCCGCAGCCCAGGTCGCGGATCACCAGCTCGGGGGTGGCGCGCGGCGCCTGCGCCAGATGCGCGTACAGCGGTTCCAGCAGTTCGAGGGCGCGGGCGGCCGCGTCGGGGCCCTCCCGCAGCGCCAGCCATTCCGGGGCGTAGCGCGGTACGTCGGAGGGGGCTGCGTCGGTCGCGGTCACACGGACCTCCTGTGTTCCTGTTCCTGACGGAGTTGTTCCAATGCGGCGGCCAGGCGCCGGGCCGTGGTGTCCCAGCCGGCCAGCGCGGTGCGCCGGCCCAGTGCGGAAGCCTTCGTACGGCGGCGTACCGCCGGGTCGCGCAGCCATGTGCGCAGGGCGTCGGTGAGCCCCTCGGGATCCTCGCTCTCCGGGGGTACGAGCATCCCCGGCACACTGCCGTCGGGCGCCTGCCCGAGCGCCTCCGGCACCCCGCCGACGGCGGTCGCCACGACGGGGACGCCGTACGCGAGCGCCTCGGTCACGGCCATGCCGTACGTCTCGGCGTACGACGGCAGGACGAGGAGGTCGGCGGCGGCGTACTGCGCGGCCAGCGCCGGGCCGGTCTGCGGGCCCACGAGCCGGACGCGGCCGTCGAGACCGTACCCGCCGATCAGCTCCCGCAGCCGGGCGACATAGGCCGGGTCGTGGCCGAGGCCCCCGGCACAGACGCAGCTCCAGGACGTGCTCCAGGGCGAGGCCGGATCGGCGAGCGCCGCCAGCGACTCCACCAGCCGGTGCTGCCCCTTGCGCGGCGTGACGGACGCGACGCACAGCAGCCGGGGGGTGCCCGTACCACTGCCGATACCGCTGCCGCTGCCAATACCGCTACTGCTTCCCGCTGCCAGTGGCGCGAAGTCGGCTCCGGGGGCCGCGACATGGACGCGCGCCGGATCGAGACCGTGGTGCTCGATGAGCCGGCGGGCCGCCCAGTCGCTCGTCGCGACCGTCGCCGCCACCGCCCGCAGCGTCCGCCGCTCCAGCGCGTCCAGCTCGGCCGCCGTCGCCGGGTCGAGCCCGGTCTCGTCGGCCAGCGGCAGATGGACGAGGACGGCCAGCCGCAGCCGTTCGGCCTCGGCGACGATGACGTCGGGCACGCCGCAGGCGACGATCCCGTCCAGCAGGACGACGGTGTCGTCCGCCATCGCCGCGAGGATCCGGGCGAGTTCGGCACGGGCGGCGGGACGCGGCCGGGGCCAGTCACCGGCCACCGCGTGCGCGTGGACCCGCCAGCCGGCGCCGGGCAGCTCCCGGCACACCCGCAGGTCGTAGGTGTTGCCACCGCTCGGCGCGGCCGGGTCGTCCACACCGCCGGGCAGGATGAAACGCACCGGGCTGGCGGTGGTGGCGGAGGTGTGCGCGGTGGTGGCGGCCATCAGACCCGGGGCCTGGCTCACAACGTACGCTCGTAACTCGCCCACGCGATGTGCGATTCGTGCAGTGTGACCGAGATACCGGTCAGACCGTGTGCGCCCGGACCCAGCTTCCCCGCGTGCACGCGGTCGGCGAGCCGGTCCGCGATGACCTTGGCGAGGAACTCCGTCGAGGTGTTGATGCCCTCGAACTCGGCCTCGTCGTCGAGATTGCGGTACGAGAACTCGCCCACGACCTCGCCCAGCTCACTGGTCGCCAGGCCGATGTCGACGACGATGTTGTCGTCGTCCAGCTCGGTGCGCCGGAACGTGGCGTCCACCAGGAACGTCGCGCCGTGCAGCCGCTGCGCGGGTCCGAAGACCTCGCCCCGGAAGCTGTGGGCGATCATGAGGTGCTCGCGGACGGTGACGCTGAACAACGGTTGACCTCCAGGTCGGCTCGGCCGGCCCCTGCCCGGGCCACGTCATCCAGTACGGCGGTGACGTGCCGCTTGTTCAGGGTTCGGGTGAAATCAGCGGCCGGGGGGAGCCCGGCCGGGCGGGTCCGGGGGTGGCGGATGCCACTCCGGACCGTGTACCTCGTGTACCCCGCGCACCTCGTACGACGCCACGCGCGGTGCGTGGTTCGGTGCGTGGTCCGGTGCGTGGGAGTGCTTACCGCGCGAGGGTGCCCGCGTGCGTGGGGCGCTCTCCGCGCGAGGGTGCCCGCGTACGGTGAGCGCTCACCGTACGACGCCGTCCGCCGCCGCGTCGTACCGTACCCGGTGGCACATTCCCGGCAGTTCGCCCCCCGCGATCCGGGGCATGACGGACGGCAGCTCCTCGAACGCGCACTCGCCGGTGATCAGCGCGTCGAAGGCCGGATCCGCGAGCAGCTCCAGCGCGAGCGCCAGCCGGTCGCCGTACGTACGGCTGCCGCGCCGGGCCGCCGAGACCGCGCCGACCTGGCTGGCCCTCAGCGTCAGCCGGCCCGAGTGGAACGCCTCGCCCAGCGGTACGGAGACCCGCCGGTCCCCGTACCAGCTCAGCTCCAGGACCGTGCCCTCCGGCCGGAGCAGCTCCAGCGACCGCGCGAGCCCCGCCTCGCTCGCGCTGGCGTGAACGACGAGGTCACAGCCGCCGAGCGCGTCGCCGGGCAGCGCGAAACCGACCCCGAGCGCCTCCGCGACCGCCGCGCGGCTCGGGTCGGCGTCGACCAACTGGACCCGTACGGCCGGGAAGCGGGCCAGCAGCGCGGCGACCGAGCAGCCGATCATGCCCGCCCCGACGACCGCGATCCGGTCCCCGAGCAGCGGCGCCGCGTCCCACACGGCGTTGACGGCGGTCTCCACCGTCCCGGCGAGAACGGCCCGTTCGGCCGGTACGGAGCCGGGCACGGGCGTGACGGCGTCCGCGGGCACGACATACCGGGTCTGGTGCGGATAGAGGCTGAAGACCGTACGGCCGACGAGCCGCTCGGGGCCCTCCTCGACGACACCGACGCTGAGATAGCCGTACTTGACCGGCCCGGGGAAGTCGCCGTCCTGGAACGGCGCGCGCATGGCGGTGTGCTGGCTCGCGGGGACACCACCGCGGAAGACCAGGGACTCCGTGCCGCGGCTCACGCCGGAGCACACGGTCCGCACCACGACATCACCGTCGGCGGGCTCGGGCAGCGCGATCTCGCGGATCTCGCCGACCCCGGGGGAGCGGAGCCAGAAGGCGCGCGCGGAGCGGGTCATCTGCGTCCTCCTGAACGCTCGGGTGATGGTTCACGTTCTGATAAACACGAGGCCGCGCACACCGTACGCGGCCCACAACGACTCTGTCACACAGCCGGAGGGTGCACAGTGGCCGCCCTGAACGACGCGTACAACACCTGCGACCGCACGTACGACACGAGAGTGCCGAGGGTGTTGCGCCAGGCGACGACCGCAGGCGCGGGCGCGCAGCTTCTGCTGCTGGCCGCGCTCGGGGCGACGGCCGGACTGGGGCCGGCGGGGTGGCTGGCGGGCCTGCTCTTCACGGTCGCGACCTGGGCGCTGCTCACCCGCGCGCTGAGCCGCCAGTGGCCGCCGGCCCGGCGCTTCGGCGCGGCGAACGCGGTCACCCTGGCCCGTACGACGCTGGTCGGCGGGGTGACGGCGCTGGTCGCGGAGTCCCTGGCGAGCGGCGAGCCGGTGGCCGGGGCGGCCGTCGGGGCACCCGTCGTGCTCCTCACCGGGCTCACGGCGGTGGCGCTCTTCCTCGACGCGGTGGACGGCAAGGTCGCCCGCCGCACGGGTACGGAGTCCTCGCTCGGCGCGCGCTTCGACATGGAGGTCGACGCGTTCCTGATCATGGTGCTCAGTGTGTACGTGGCAGCGTCGCTGGGCGCGTGGGTGCTGCTGATCGGCGCCATGCGGTACGTCTTCGTCGCGGCGGCCCGCGCGCTGCCGTGGCTCAACTCCCCACTGCCGCCGAGCATGGCGCGCAAGACGGTGGCCGCGCTCCAGGGCGTACTGCTGCTGGTCGCGGCCACGGGCGCGCTGCCGCGCGTACCGCTGTACGCGGTGGTGCTGACGGCGCTGGCGACGCTGGTGTGGTCGTTCGGCCGGGACATCCTGTGGCTGTGGCACGGCCGGCACACGGTGGCGGCCGTCGCGGCTGCCACGGCGCCGACGCCGTCCGCTCACCTGGCCCTGGTGGCGGGCGGCGAGTCGGACGGCGAACTGGCCGGGCTCAGAGGCTCGCGCTGAAGAAGCCGGTGAGCTTGGCGACGGCCGGGTTGACCGCCTCCTCCCTGTCGTAGAGATCCACGTGGGTCGCGCCCTCGACCAGGAAGAGTTCGGCACTCGCGCCCGCCCTGGCCACGGCGTCCCGGCTGAAGGGCAGCGTCGCGGCCTCGGTGCCCGCGATCATCAGCAGCGGACGCGGCGCGATCCTGGCGACATCGGCGAAGGCGTCGAACTGGTCGAGCTGACCGACACTGCGCAGCACGTACTTGTTGGTCGCGCGGGGGTGGTGGGCGCGCGGTGTCTTGTAGTAGTCGTGGAACTCCCGGACGAGCGCCGGGGTCGACGCGTCGACCGTCTCGGGCACGACATCGACCAGGGTGGCCGGCCCGCCCGCCGCCTCCTCGGCGCGCAGCACCCCCGCCCGCTCGACCGCCGCCCGGAAGCCCTCCGGGTCACCACCGCGCAGGAACGCGGCGACGTCCGCCGCGCTGACCGTGGCCACGGCCTTCATCCGGTGATCGGTCTGCGCGGCGTACGGTACGTAACCCCCCGAGCCGCAGATACCGAGCACGCCGATCCGCTCGGGGTCGACCTCGGCACGGCCCGCCAGATACGCCACCGCGGCCCGGAAGTCGTCGGCACGCTGGAAGGGGTCCTCCAGCCCGTGCGGCGCGCGGCCGGGCTGCCGGAGGCCGTCGGTGGCAGGCGGCGGGTCAAGGGCCTGCGCCGTGAGGAGGTGGCGCTGCTCGCCTCCATCAGCACGGACTACTACACCCGTCTGGAGCAGGGGCGCAGACAGGCGTCCGCGCCGGTTCTGGACACGCTCGCCCGGGTCCTGCACCTGGACGAGGAGGAGCGGACGTACATGCTGGAGCTGGCCGGCAAGTCCGCCGCGCGGCCCCGCCGCCAGGCCGCGCAGACGGTACGGCCGCAGCTGCGGCGGCTGCTCGGCGAGCTGACCACCAGCTCCGCCCTCGTACTCGGCCGCCGTATGGACATTCTCGCCTGGAACCCGATGGCCGCCGCGCTGATCACCGACTTCTCCGTCATTCCGGAGAAGCACCGGAATTACGCGTGGCTGCTCTTCCGCGACCCGGCGACAAGGAAACTCCACACGAACTGGGCGGATATCGCCCGCTCCTGTGTCGCCATGCTCCGCAGAGAGGCCGGACGCGCCCCGGGGGACCAGCGCATGGCGCGTCTCGTGGGTGAACTGTCCATGGCCGACGACGACTTCCGCCGCTGGTGGGGAGAGCACCACATCGCCGGCCGCACCCGGGGCAACAAGGCGCTGCACCACCCGGTCGCGGGCGACCTCACCCTCGACTGGGACGCCCTCTCCTGCGCCGGGGACCCCGAACAGCAACTGGTCATCTGGACCGCCGAACCCGGCACCCCCTCCCACGACGCCCTACGCCTACTCGCCTCCTGGACGGCCTCCGCCCACCACCACCCGGCGGCCGACCGGCCCGTCCGATAGACCCGGCCGGTCCGCGTCCCCGCCGCCGAGCGTTCGCGGAGCGTCAGATCTTCGGAGCCAGGCGGTGGCGGTTCGGGTGGGCGCGGAGTTGGGGGGAGGTGAGTTCCAGGGACCGGTTGTCGCGGCCGGCGCTCATGTGGTCGAGCCAGCGTTCGTACCAGTCGAGGAAGTCGGCGGCGGAGGAGACGTTGGGGCCCCAGAAGCCGTCGCTGTTACCGATGAGGACGCGGCCGGTGAGCGGGCCGGTCACCGCGATGACGCATACGTCGGTGCAGCCCATCTCGATGATGCGGAGGAAGAGGTCGCGTTCCCGCTCCCCGGGGTCCGCTGCCGTGAAGCCCCGGGGCGTTCCTGGTTCTCCGCGCGGATCCATCACCAGCAGTCCACGCTGCCTCAGCGGTACGAGGCCGTAGAACGGCGCCGCGCCCGAGCCGCCGATGTGGGTGAGGAACTGCCGGTAGGCGTCGGGCAGGCAGACGCCGTGCTCGTCCTCAAAGGCGGCGATTCGTGCTTCCGTCAGCTTCGGACCGAGGCGGAACTTGTGTTCCTCTTCCCCGAAGGAGTGGCTGCGCAGGGGCTGGAACGGGATCGCGGCCAGTTTGCGCCGCAGGCGGGGTACGCGGGGATCCATGGTGGTGCGTCTTCTCTCGTTCCCGTCACCCTATAGCCGGGGCCAGGGTCCTGGCCCCGGGCCGCCGTTACGGCTTGCCCGCCGTAGGGCCGTACGCCGTGAAGAACTTGTCGCGGAAGTCGTTCATCGGCCAGACCGGCGCGTTCTTGCCCGGCCGCAGGCCCTCGTCCCAGTTCCAGCCGTCGATCCGCTTCAGCACATCGGGGTCGCGGGCCACGATCGAGATCGGGACCTCGCGGCCGGCGTCCGGGCCGGTGACCGTGGCGTTGGGCTGGTGGTCGCCCAGGAAGACGAGGACGGTGTCGTCGTCGCCGTACTTCTCCACCCAGGTGATCAGGGAGTGCAGGGAGTACTCGATGGAACGCCGGTACTCGTTACGGATCTTCGCACTGTCCGTCCACACCTCCTTGGGATCCTTGCCCGCCTTCTTGATCTCGTGGTAGATCGTGCCGTCCCCGATCTCGTCCCAGTCGACCATCTCGGGCAGCGGCGCCCACGGGTTGTGGCTGGTGGCGAGGACGATCTCCGCCATGATCGGCTGATGGCCGGGCTTACCGTGCTCCAGCCGCTGGAACGCCTCCAGGCTGAACTGGTCGGGCACCGGCGACCAGCTGAACTTCGGTCCCTTGTAGCCCATCTGGCGCGAGTCGTAGATGTGGTCGAGGCCGAAGAACTTGCCCTCCGGCCAGGACCGCGTGACCCCCGGCATGATGCCGACCGTACGCCAGTCACCGGTACGCCGGAACGCGTCGGTCAGGGTGAGCCGCTTGCTCGACGTCACACTGCGGTACCGCTGCTGGTTCTTGACCCACATGCCGGACATGAAGGTGGTGTGCGCCAGCCAGCTCCCCGCGCCCGACACGGGCGAGGTGAGATAGCCGCTGCGCGAGCCGAAACCGGCCTGGTCGAGCTGCTCCGTACCGCGTTCGAGTACGGCCTCCACCTGCGGCGCCATCGCGGGGTCGTCGATCGCGCTGCGGCCGTAGCTCTCGATGAACGCGAAGATGACGTTCTTGCCGCGCAGCCCGGTCAGCAGCTGGTCGGTCGGGGTCTTGGCGAACGCGTCGACGCGCGCCTCCTCGGCGAAGACCCGCTTGTCCTTGATGCCGTCCGCGATCTGCCGGTAGCTGCGGTCGACGTGCTGGGCCGCGTTGCTCGCCGGGACCGGTATGCCGCCGATCTGCGCGCCGAGCGCCGCGCAGGTGACCCATACGGTGCCGGCCACGAGCGTGGAACGCGTCGCCACCGCGCCGTGCCGTGTGAACAGCCCGCTCAGCCGGACGATCGACAGCGTGATCAGGGTGGGCAGCGCCAGCACGAGCGCGATGATCCCGATCACCACACCCATCGCCCCGGCCGAGCCGATCGAGTCGTTCAGGAACGACTTGGCGTCGGCGAACAGGATCCAGTCGAGCACGGGGTCGAAGGGCCGGTCGAGGAACTGGTAGAACCCCATGTCCAGCAGGTTCAGGATCGTCAGCACCCCGAGCACCACCCCGCCCGCCACCGCCGCGGCCAGCCGTGGCTTCGGCGGCAGGATGAGCAGCAGGGCGACGGCGAAGATGGCCTCGACGGGTATCCGGAGGAACATGCCGACCGTCAGCAGATCCATGTGGTTCGGCAGCAGCAGCGCCCCCAGCACCAGCACGGCCGCCAGCACGCTCACGACGACACTGACGGTTCGCCGCGCGCGCGAGAGCGGTTCGACGGCCGCGGGAGCGGAATCCGCGCCGGTGTCCGTTCCCGTGTCCGTATCCGCGCCGGTGTCTGTGTCGGTGTCTCTGTCCGTGCTCGCGCCGGTTTCTGTGTCCGTGTCCGTTTCCGTGTCCGTCTGCGTTTCCGTGTCCGGATCCGTCCGTGACATCCGAAGGCCCTTCCGTGCGAAGCCCGGTGATCGTACGGCGGCCCCCACCGGGAGAGGCAGGGGCCGACCATATCGGTGTGTACGGTTCACCGGCTGCCCGGGTTCAACCTGTTCAGCGGCAGAGGACCGGGTTGACAGCCTTTTTCCCCGCGCTTGACCTCGCCAAGACCCTGAATTCACGCGCGGTCAGAGGTGGCCAGTGGCGGTCAGGCGCGGTCACGGTTGGTACGAGGCCCGGCGCGCCGTCGACAGGATCCGGTCGCCGTCCGCCTCGCTCAGGCGGCCCTCCGCCGTCCACGTCCGTACGGTCGCCGCCACCGCGTCGACCAGGGCGCGCTTGGAGGCGAAGGGGGCGCCGGCCCAGATCGCGTCCAGGAGCGTCGTACCGTCCGGGGCGGACGGGTTGGTGACGCCGGAGTCGAGGGTGCCGAGGACGACGCGCGGTTCGGTGCGGTGGATATAGGCGTGGGTGGGGTCCTCCGTGCCCTCGGCGAAGGGCGCGAAGGTGATGCCGTCCGGCGTGGTGAAGTGCAGCGGGCTGCCGGGCACCGGGGTCAGGGAGGGCAGGAGGTCGCCGGAGAGCGCGGTGTTGTGGTGGAGGGAGACGGGCAGGAAGGTACGGCGGGGATCGCGGGCGACGAGGTTGACCGGGCCGTAGAACAGGGTCTGCGTCGCCGGGGCGTCCAGGGCCGATTCCGTCCGCAGCCGGAACGGGACGTCGATACGGACCGTGTCACCGGCGCGCCAGGTGCGGGAGAGGGTGAAGTAGCCGCCGGGGCGGGGGGTCTCCGGTACGGGGACGCCGTTCACGGTCACCTTGACGCCGTCCCGCGCCCACTCCGGTACGCGAAGCCGCAGGTCGAAGGCGGCGGGTCGATTGCCGGCGGTTGTGTTTATGGTGAGCGTCGAGCCCTGCTCCACCGGGAAGTCCGTCGTCTGCGTGACCGTGACACCCCGGTCCGCCCAGGTCAGTGTGGACGCGCTGTAGAGGTTGACGTACAGCGCCGAACCGTCCGCCTCCGCGAAGTACACCGAGTCCTGGTACTTGGTCGCGCTCTCCATCCCCGTGCCCTCGCAGCAGGTCGTCCCCGCCTTGGGCGTGTAGTCGCGCACCTGCCCCGGCAGCAGCCCGATGAAGTACGTGACCAGCGGCTTCTCGGCGTCCGGCCGGTCCTGCTTGGAGCCGAGAACCTGGTTGTGGAGGGCGCGTTCGTAGTAGTCCATGTACTTCGGGTCGCGGTCGTGGAAGAAGAGCGTCCGGCTCAGCTTCAGCATGTTGTACGCACAGCATGTCTCGGCGGTGGTGTCGCTCAGTGTGCCCGCGATGACACCGCGCGCCCGCCAGAACTCGGCGGTGCTGGTCCCGCCGATCCCGTACGTCCGGTGTGGCACGACCATGTCCCAGAAGTTCCGGGCGGCCGTGAGATACCGGGCCTCGCCCGTCTCCTCGTACAGCCGGACCAGCCCGGTGAAGATCGGGATGTGCTGGTTGGCGTGCATACCGTCGAGGATGTCGTCCCCCGCCACACACGCGTCGATCAGCCGGTCGAGGTCGAAGAGCCGGGCGAGCGCGAGGTGTTCGGGCCGGTGCGTGAGCGCGTACAGATCGCAGATCGCCTCCACGATCCCGCCGAACTCGCCGCTGGAGAAGATCCCCCACATCCGTTGCAGTGTGCTCGCGGGCAGCCGCGACAGCCGGAAGTGCATCCAGTCGCAGAGCCCGGCCGCGAGGTCCAGCGCGCGGGCGTCGTCGGTGTTGAGATACGCGTCGAGCAGACCGCGCAGGATCTTGTGCGCGGTGTAGTACGGCGCCCACACCGCCGTGTAGTCGCCCCGCGTCATCGACTCCAGCGCGATGAACTGCGTCTCCGGGTACGCCGCGAGGAAGCCGGGGTGGCTCGGGCCGCCCCAGGAACGGCGCAGGGTGGCGTGCAGGGCACGGCCCGAGGCGTCGGCGAGGGTGCCGCCGGAGGTCTCGTCCATACGGTACGAGGCGAGATCGCCCGCCCCGGCGGAGGGGGCGGCGGTGCCGGAGCCCGTGCCGAGTTCGGCGACCTCCGCCGGGGACAGCGCCCGCGACCAGATGTCGACGTCGTCGAGCGCGCCCGCGAAGAGCGGGTCCGCCGGGTAATTCGACCGCCCGAGCCAGTTGTTGGCCGGGGTGCCGAGCGAGCGCGGGGTGAGTGTCATCGCGGTGTTGCGTCCGACGGCGACACCGTCCACGTACAGGATCGCGGTGGTGCCGGAGAGGGTGACCGCGAGATGGCTCCACCGGTCGAGCGGCAGCGGCGCCGTCCCGTTGACGGCCTGCTCGGCGCCCGCACCGCCGGTGGTGAGCGCGAAGCGCGGGACTCCGGAGGCGTTGCGGACGGCGAGGTAGAGATAGCGGGTGGTGCCGTCGCCGAAGTCGAAGACCCGCGCCCAGGCGGCGTTGTGCGTGGGCCGCACCCAGGCGGAGAGGGTGACGGCGGGGGAGGCGTTCAGGACGGCGGGCGGCAGTTCGACGTACTGGTACGAGCCCCGGACGTTCTCGACGGCCGTACGCGCGGCGTCTCCCGTGCTTTGGGTGCTCCGGCCCGGCACGGAGAGTACGGCCGGCTCCCGCCGGAGCGCCTCGCGGACCTCGGTGAGGGCGCCGACGATCGTGCGGATCCGCTCGGCGTACACCTCCTCGCCCGTACTCCCGTAGGACTGCGCGAGCATGCTGAGGAAGTGGCCGGTGTAGTGCCCGCGCAGATTGCCGTTGGCCTCGCCGTCGAGCCCCTCCCAGCCGCCGGGGGCGACCGCGCCGCGCGCGTCGAGCCCGGCGTTGGCGCGGAAGACCTGGAGGAGGCGGTCGACGTCGTACCCCCGGGCGTAGTCGAGCATCAGCGCGCGCTTGGCGGCGAAGACACCGGGGCCGAGGGTGACGTCCTTGAGGGCGAAGGGGCGCAGCGAGGCGGCGGCGGCAGCGGCGCGGGGTACGGCCGCAGAGGACCGTCCGGCGGGGAGGAGGGAGAGGCCGGGTGCCGCCGCGATCAGGGTCGCGGCGTGGAGGAAGACGCGTCGGTTGAGCGGCGGTGGGGGTGGCGGTGTCATGGCTGCCTCATTTCTGGCGGTGCGGGCCCAGGTCCGGCGTGCATGCGGGTGGTGCGTGAAGACGTCGTTCGCCAACGTTCGTGATATCGAACGGAGTTCGGGGATCCGGCCGAACGTAGATCCTCGGCGAAGGACCGTCAACGGTGCCGGACGAACTCAGCCCGTACGGGCGCGGAGGCGCCGCAGCATGCGCGCGTCCTCGAAACCGACGGAGCGGGCGGCGGCGTCGAGTGTCGCGCCGTTGCCGACGAGGTGCTGGGCGCGTTCGAGGCGCAGCGTCTGCTGGTAACGGAGCGGGGTGAGCCCGGTGGCGCGGGTGAAGAGGCGGGTGAGGGTGCGCTCGCTGACGCCGACGGCGGCGGCCAGGGCGGTCAGGGGGAGCGGCTCGGCGAAGCGGGCGTCGATGAGGTTCTGGGTACGGTGCACGGTGTCGTCCAGGTGGGACCGGTGCCGCAGCATCGCGCTGGACTGTGGTTCATGGCCGTTGCGACGGGTGTGGACGACCATGTCGCGGGCGACCCGCGCGGCGACGGCGGGCCCGTGCCGTACCGCGACCAGGTGCAGGGCCAGATCGATGCCGCTGGCGATACCGGCCGAGGTGATCACCCGGTCGTCCACGGTGAACAGCACATCGCGGACGACCACCGCGCCGGGGTGGCGCCGGGCCAGCTCGTCCTGGAAGTCGTGGTGGGTGGTGCAGCGCCGCCCGTCGAGCAGCCCGGCCCGGCCGAGCGCGTCGGCCCCGGCGCAGACGCTGGCGACCGTACCGCCGGCGGCGTGGTGGTCCCGGAGGACCTGGAGGGCGGCGGCGCCGATGGGGGGTTGGGCGGCGGGGGCGCCGGTGTTTCCGTCCGCGTGGGCGCTTGTGCTTCCGTCCGCCGGGGTGCCGGTGCCGGTACCGGTGCCGGTGCCGGTCCGCCAGCCGGGCACCAGGATCAGATCCTCGGCCGTGAGCGCGGGCCAGTCGACCCCGGCCACCAGGGGCAGCCCCTGGGCGCTGGGGACCTGGGGCTGCTCGGAGATGTGGGAGAGCGCGTACGGGTACCCGAGGCCGGCGGCCGTGGAGAAGACCTGGGCCGGTCCGGCCAGGTCCAGCAGATGGATCCCGGGCACGAGGAAGAAGACGATACGGCTCACGATCCGGTCATTGTGCCGGAATCTCTGCCCCGGCTGACCTGGTTACTTGACTGCCTCGACCGCGAACTCGGCCCCGGCCTCGATCTGGTCGATCGTCGCGATGGTGGCGAAGCGGCCGGCGAGGGCGTACTCCGTACGCCGGATGGCCTCCTCGGCCGGGAGCGTACGCGGGTCGGCCAGCAGCTCCGCGACGCTCTGGCCTGCGGGGGCGTCGCGGTGGGGGATGGGGTTGGTCGCGGTCGCGTCGATGACGAGGGTGACGTCATAGCCGAGGTCGGCGGCGACGCGGGTGGTCGTCTCCACGCACTGCTCGGTGCGGATACCGCAGACGGTGAGCGCGCGGATGCCGCGCGAGGTGAGGAGTTGTTGCAGGTTGGTGGTGGTGAAGGCGTTGTGCGAGGTCTTGTGGATCAGCGGCTCCGATGCCCCGTCGGCCGCCCGCTCCAGCCCGTCCATCAGCCGGACATGGCCGAGGGCCGGGTCGAAGACACCGCCGCTGCCGGGCTCGGAGTGCAGCACCCACACCACGAGATCCCCGGCCTGACGGGCGAGCTGGACGAGGCGGTGCACCCGGTCGGCGATCTTCGGATCGGAGATGGTCTCCCACAGCGGATGGACGCGGAAGGACTCCTGGACGTCGATGACGATCAGGGCGCGCTCTGTACTGTCTTTGGCTCGGCTCATGGCCTTGAGCCTGGCCGTACGGGTGGGGCCGGCGACAGGCCGTATCGGGTCCGGTGGCGGACCGATCCGGTCAGCGGGGCCGTCAGCGGGGCCGTCAGCGGGGCCGTCACTTACGGCCCCGCTTGCCCTTGCGGCTCTTCAGCCCGGCGGAGGCACGGATCTCGGCGGCGCGACGGGCGGTGTCGACGAGGGTGCGGGCGGGTTCGGAGGAGCCGCCGTCGCCCTTGGCCTCCCCGGCCGTCTCCATCCCCGCCTCCGCCTCCATCTCCGCCTCCATTTCCGTACGGCAGTCGACGCAGACGCCCCGGATCAGCTTCACGGTCGTTTCGTCGTTGTCGCAGCCGATGCACACCATGACGACGCGGTTGACCTCGACGGTCTGCGCGGCGATCGTTCGGGCGTTGACGGGCTCGGGGGGCATCTTGTTCTCCAGACGTGTACGGGCGATCGCGGCGGGGCTGTGCAACGGTGACGGCAGGCCGGCGGTCAGGGCGACGGTGAGATGGTCCGGCGTCGCGCCTCTGGCCAGCCACTTGGCGGCGAGCCCCTCCAGCGCGGCGCACTCGGCGGCGGACAGGGTCATACGGGCGTCGGCGCGGCCGAGTTGGGCGAGGGTGAGGTACGCGAGGGAACGGGCGGTGGCGGCCGAAGAGCCTGCCGGCTGCGCCTCCGCCTCCGGCGCGGTCTCCGCCTCCGTCCCCGGCGCCTGATCCCGTACCTGCTGGCGCTCGCGCTCGCGCTCGCGCTCCCGCTCCCGCTCCGTCACGTCAACCCCGCACAGACCCCGTACGAACGTCTTCCACCAGGCGTCGTCCCTGGACGTACGCGAGAAGTAGGTCCGGGTCACCCAGCGGAAGCTGTTGTCCGCCAGCAGCAAGTGCTCCTTGATCAGGCGCAGATGACCGGCATCGGAGAGGCGCCGGAGCGAACTGGCGCACGCCTGCTGTCCGTAGGCGGCGATGTTCGCGGCGAGGGCTTTGTACCCGATGGCGGAGCCTTCGGGCAGCCGGTCGATGTACGCGGCGATCGACGCTTCCCGTGGGTACAGATGTACGAAGTCGGCTTCGCTGCGCGGAAGTTGTTCGGGCGCGGAGCGCTTGCCGTACCCCGGATTGGCTAAGGGGTGTGCGGGCGCGGGCGGGGCGGGGCTACAGTCGGCGGCAGCCATCGTGCATGTGCTCCTGTCTTTACTGTCTTCGGCAGCCGCACATGCCCTGTAGGCGAGGCCCTGGTTCGGTGCTTGGAACACCAGCCGGGGCCGCTTTATGCGGCAGATGCCGCGAACGCTAGACCTTCATCACGTTACGTTGCAAGCTGAACGCTAATTGTCATACTGCCTGCTCATAGCCATGTTCCTCGTGCCGTGACCACATAGGTTCGCCGGGTTGGCGGTCGTGACGGCCTCCTCGTCGCCGCAGCCTGAAGAACCCGGCGAACCTGCGCGGTCACCGGCGCGCTAGTGAGCCCAGGGTGGTGTGATGGTGTTGCCGTCAGCCAGTTTGGCGGTGAGCCCGACACGTGTGGTGACC
Organism: Streptomyces paludis; assembly: GCF_003344965.1. NCBI lineage: Bacteria > Bacillati > Actinomycetota > Actinomycetes > Kitasatosporales > Streptomycetaceae > Streptomyces > Streptomyces paludis. The sequence goes on from NZ_CP031194.1 coordinate 3,993,006, forward strand.
CACATGTGGGCGGGCTGGCCGGTGGTGTTGGCGACCGCGAGTGCGGAGCCCGCAGGCGCCACTGCCGCGTCACCTGCGCGGAGTTCGGCGCTCTCGCCGTCGATGGTGAGCTGGAGGCGACCGGAGAGGGCGTAGAAGGTCTCCTCGTGGCTGATCGTGTGGGTCGGCCCCGCCGTTGCGGCCGGGATTTCGACGCGCCAGGCGGCGAGGTCCCGGCTGCCGGTGTCCGGACGGACGTAGGAAACGAAACGGCCACCGTGAATCTCGTGCACGACGGCCTCTTCACTGCGGATGAACGGCATGCTCCAGCCTCCTCTAGACAAGTAACTTGTCTATATAGACAAGCGGATTGACGAGTTATAGTCAAGGCCATGGATGACGCCTTGGCCTTCTCCGCGCTCGTGCTGGCACTCTCCGGACAACTGGTGCAGGAAATCCACACCAGCGTGTCCCAGCAGGGATTCGAGGACCTACGCCCCGCACACGGCTTCGCCTTCGCCCGCATCTCCGCAGGCGGCGCCACCGCGGCCGACCTGGCCGAGCACCTGGGGGTGACCAAGCAGGCCGCCGCCCAACTGGTCGAGGAGCTGGTCCGAAAGGGGTACGTGGAGCGGCATCCCCACCCGCACGATGCCCGTGCCCGCCTCCTGGGGCTGACCGAGACCGGCTGGGCCGCTACGCGTGCCGCCGACCGGGCAGCCCGGGCTGCCGTCGCATCGTGGCGAGAAGCACTGGGCCAGGCGCGCTTCGGCGAACTCGTCGCCGACCTGACACTCCTCGCACCGCCGGGACCGATCCGCCCTGCCTGGTGAACCGAGGCCCGCCGCCCTGGAGACCGCAGGCCGTAGCGGTTGAGGGAAGGTAGGGGAGGGAGGGAGGTTTCCCACCACCACCCAAACCAAAGGGAAGGCTCGAAGCCCGAGACCCGACCCCCGAGCCCCGAAGCCCGGGGCTCAAGCCCCGGAACGCCCCTGGGAATCCAGTGGCCTTGGGGCGGTGGGGGCCAGTACCTTCCGACGGGTGACAGCCACCTCGAACAGTGACCTCATCGCCGCCGCCGATGCCGTGCTGAACCCCCACATGGTGGGCGGTCGGCTGTTCGGCGATGTGGCGTCCACGCTGGTGACCGAGGCGGGCGGGGTGTACTCGGGCGTGTGCATCGACACCGGCTCGGGCACGGGCTTCTGCGCGGAGCACGCGGCCATCGCCGCCATGGTGACCGCCGGTGAGTACCGGATCACGAAGGTGGTCGCCGTGTGGCGCAGCGACGAGGGCATTCTGCACGTACTGCCGCCGTGCGGACGGTGCCGGGAGTTCATACGGCAGATCGACCCGGCGAACCTGGACACCGAAGTGGTCCTCGCCCGCGACAGGTCGGCAAGGCTCCGGGAACTGCTGCCCGCCCATGAATGGCCCGCCCCGCTGGACTGACGCGTCCCCGGACGGGGATGATCGGCCTCATGAGTACGGTCCTGTACGGAGCCCAGGTGACCCTCCGCCCGTCGACGGCGGCCGATATCCCGGCGCTGGCCGCGATCCGGTCCACGCCGGAGGTGTACGCGCGCTGGCGCGGCGGCGACGATCTGACGGCGGCGGTGGCCGAGGATCTCGGGGATCCCGAGGCCCGGAGCTTCACGGTCGAGCTGGCCGGTGAGGTGGCCGGGGCCATTCAGTGGGGCGCCGAGGAGGACCCGGACTACCGGCATGCCAGCATCGACGTCTATCTCGACCCGGCCGTGCACGGCCGCGGCCTCGGCGCCGACGCCGTACGCACCCTGGCGCGCCACCTGATCGACGAGCACGGCTACCGCCGGCTGGTCATCGACCCGGCCGCCGACAACGCCGCCGCCATCGGCTGCTACCGCAAGGTCGGCTTCCGCGAGGTGGGCATCATGCGGCAGTACGAGCGCGGTCCGGACGGCAGCTGGCACGACGGTCTGCTGATGGACATGCTGGCGGAGGACTTGGCGTAGGGGCGCGCGCGCCGGTGGCGTAGCCCTGCCCTGCCGTACGGCTGGCTGACCGCCCCCGTACGGCTGATGCACGCGGTCCGGCAGATGTCGCTGAGTTGAGCGCGCCCCGCGCCCCGCGACCCGCTCCGGAACCGGCTCCGGAACCCGCTCCGCAATCCGCGAAAACTTTTTTCGATGGCCTGACAACCTCACGGGCGGGTCATCCCGTTCTCACGCCCATGAAGCACTTCACGGCGCCCGGAGCGCCCCGAGCCCACCGAGCGCTCGGCAGCTGACAGACCCGTCGGCAGACCCACCGACACACCCCGCGGTCCCCTCCCTAGCACCCCTGCGAACAGAGAGATGTCCTGGACATGTCAAAGAAGCCTTCGATTCTTCTCCCCACGATTCTGGCCGCAGTCCTCCTCCCCCTGACCGCCTGCGCCGGCGGCGAGGTGTCCGGCGACACCTCCGCCGGCGCGAAGGCGGGCTCCGGCTCCGGCTCCGGCTCCGGTACGGACGCCGGCGGCGGCACCGCGGACGAGAAGACGCAGCAGCGGGTGAAGGACAACGACGCCTACGAGAAGCTGCTCGCCGCCTGCATGAAGAAGGCCGGCTTCGAGCACACCCCGAACCTCGGCGACATCTACGCCGTCAGCACCGCGATGGCGGCGATCTCGGGCGCGGACTACGAGCTGGCCAAGAAGTACCGGGAGAAGTACGGCTTCGGCGGCTCCAACGCCACCACCGTCTACCCGAACGACGGCGAGCTGAAGTCCGCAGGGCAGAAGCAGACCCCCAACCAGGCGTACCACGAGAGCCTCACCGAGAGCCAGCAGGACGCCTACATGATCGCCCGGGCCGGCAAGGACTACGCGACCAACAACGGCAGGCCGAAGGGGTGCGAGGGATCCGCCCGCACCGAGGTGTACGGGTCGGACGCCGACATCGACGCGAAGGACAAGGCGGGCGCGGAGGCCGACAAGGCGAACGCGCTGAAGCTGAACGGCGATGCCGAGCTGGTCAAGCTGGCCCAGTCCTACGCGTCCTGCCTCACCGCGGCGGGACTTGAGCCGGCCAACACCCAGCCGACCGAGATCGGCGAGGAGATCCGGCTCACTGGTGGTGCCGCCGGGGCCGGGGCCAGTGGCGGGGCCGCCGGCGCCGTCGTCCCCGTCGGCGAGGAGAAGTCGGTGGACGAGGCCAAGGTCCTCCTCACGAAGGAGATCGAGATCGCGCTGAAGGATTTGGAGTGCGGCAAGGAGTTCCGCGCCGCCTACTTCCCGAAATTCCAGCAGAACCCGACCTACCGCGGCAACGGCGCCGGCTGACGCGCCACACGCCAGCACCACTCGTCACACCACCACGACTGATCACACCCCCACTACTCACAACACCGGCGGAGGCAACGGCTGATGGCCAGGCGCAGCAGTGACGGAGACGGCGGCACACGCCGTAAGAAGAGCGGCGGCGGCAGCACCAGCCGCCGCAAGCTGGGCGTGGTGGTCGGTGTGATCGTGCTGGTCGGCGCGGGCGGCTGGTTCGCCGGTACGCAGGTGAAGTCCCCGGCCGACGCCGCCGCCGGGCACACGCCCCCGAAGCCCGGACCGGTGACGGTGGCGGTCGAGGAGCGCGACCTCACCGCGACCGTGGTGGCCACCGGAACCGTCGAATTCTCCTCGCCGCAGAGCCTCACCCTGGCCGGCCAGGTCGGCAGCAGCGGCCCGGGCGACGAGTCCGTCGAGCAGCGGGTGACGAAGGCGCCGGCTGTTGGCACTGTACTGAAGGAGGGGGACGTCCTGATGTCGGTGAGCGGGCGTCCGGTGTTCGTGCTGAGCGGGACGGTCCCGATGTACCGCTCGATCGTGCCCGGCACCAAGGGGGAGGACGTCACCCAGCTCCAGGAAGCGCTGCGGCGGATCGGCTTCGCCCCGGGAACACAGAGCGGTACGTACCTCTCGGGGACCGCCGACGCGGTCACCCAGTGGTACAAGGCCAGGGGCTTCGAGGCGCAGGCCCCGACCGAGAAGGACAAGCAGGAGCTGACACAACTTCAGCAAGCCGTGAATGCCGCTCAGTTGGCTCTGATCGGCGCGAAGGACTCCGAGTCGGAGAAGAAGACCAAAGAACTGGAGCTGAAATCGGCCCAGATGAGCCTGGACTCCGCCAACTCGGCGCTCTCCAGCTTCAACGCGTCCTACGGCACCAAGATCCCGGCCGGTGAGGTGATCTTCCTGCCCAAGCTGCCGGTGCGCGTCGACAAGGTGAAGGTGAAGGCCGGCGACACCCCCGCCGGGGAGCTGGGCACGGTGACCGGCTCCGAGCTGATGGTCCAGGCCGTGGTGCCGGGCGCCGACGCCGTGCTCCTGAAGAAGGGCATGACCGTGGACATCGAGGCCCAGGGCGGAACGGCGCAGGGCAAGGTGGAGGCGATCGGCGACGATGCCAAGCCCGGCACCGGCAAGGAGGGCGGCGCCGGTTCCGGCGGTACGGACGGCTCGACGGACGGCTCGACGGGCGGCTCGACGGACGACGGTACGGGCGGCTCCGGGGCGTCCGGCGGCGCGGCCCCGGCGCAGCTGCGTATCTCGGTGGCGGACATGGACCTGCTGAAGGACTCCGCCGGGACCTCCGTCAAGGTGACGATCAAGGTCGGCACCTCGGGCGGTTCGGTGCTGGCGGTCCCGGTCGCCGCCGTCCGCAGCGCGGAGAACGGCGGCACCCGGGTCAAGGTGCAGCGTGACGGCAAGGTGGTCGAGGTGGCCGTGACCACGGGCATCTCGGCGGGCGGCTTCGTCGAGGTCAAGGCGGACGGGGGCGCGCTGAAGAAGGGCGACCACGTGGTGGTGGGTCAGTGATCTTCTCAGGGACCAGAAGGAAGCCCGGTACCGGTGCAGGTACAGGTACAGGTACAGGTACCGATACCGATACCGGTTCCGGTACCGATACGACGGCGGACATCACCCCCGCCCCTGCGGACACCGTCATCCAACTCACCGGCGTGGAGCGCTCGTTCCCCACCGACCCCCCGGTGTACGCGCTGCGTGGCGTCGATCTGACGGTCGCCCGGGGCCAGCACGTGTCGATCGTCGGGCCGTCCGGCTCCGGCAAGTCGACACTGCTCAACACACTGGGGCTGCTGGACCGGCCCACCTCGGGCTCGTACCTGCTGGACGGTGTGGAGACCACCGGGCTCGGCGACCTGGAGCGCACCTCGCTGCGCGGCAGCCGGATCGGCTTCGTCTTCCAGGCGTTCCACCTGCTGTCGTACCGGACGGTGGACGAGAACGTGATGATGGCCGAGACCTACCGCCGTCCCCGCCAAGGACGCGGGCGCGCCGGGCGCCGGGAGCGGGCTCTGGAGGCGCTGGAACGGGTGGGTCTCGGGCACCGCTCGGGCTTCCGCCCGGACCGGCTCTCCGGAGGCGAACGCCAACGCGTCGCCATCGCCCGCGCGTTGGTCAGCGATCCGGCGCTTCTGCTGTGCGACGAGCCCACCGGCAACCTCGACAGCGAGAACACCCTCTCGGTGCTGGAACTCTTCGACGACCTGTGCGCGCAGGGGATGACGCTGGTGGTGATCACCCACGACGAGGAGGTGAGCCGGCGCGCCGGGATGCGGGTGCGGATCACGGACGGCCGTCTCACCGTGGAGGGCCGATGAACGCCGGCTCGCCCGTTGGCCCGTACGTCGATCCGTACTCCGCCCCGCAGATTGTTTCGACCAACGGACCGGCCGATGACCGAGGGGAGGAGCCGAAGGCCCGGCGGCGGCGGACGCGTCTCGGCATAGAGCGCCCGTGGATGGATCCCCGGGATCTGTGGCTGGAGTCGCTGGCCGGTGTCATGGCGCGCCCCTTGCGCTCGGCGCTGACCACCCTGGGTACGGTCCTGGGCATCACCACACTGGTCATCACCATCGGTGTGGCGGCCACCGCCGGCAATCAGATCGTCGGCCGGTTCGACGCCCTCACCGCCACCTCGGTCGCCGTTACGGTGCCACCCCCGCCGCCCGGTGCGCAGTCCGTTCCGCTGGTGTCCTGGAGCGGACCCGAGCAGGTCGAGCGCCTCAGCGGCGTCGAGTCGGCCGCCGCGCTGGGCACCTCCGACAAGACCGCCAACGTACGGGTACGGGCCAACGAGGTGGTGTCGCCGGGCGTGACGAACGGCACCACCCTCGCCGTGACCGCCTCGACCCTGAATCTGCCGGCGGCGGTACGCGGCGAGATGACCGCGGGACGGTTCTTCGACGCCGGTGACATCGCCGGACACGACCGGGTCGTCGTCCTCGGCGACCAGGCGGCGGAGCTGCTGGGCATCACGTCGGTGGAGGACTCCCCGGCGGTGTTCTTCGCGGACCAGTCCTACACGGTGATCGGGATCCTCGGCGGGATCCGGCGCGAACAGCAGCTCTCCACCTCGGTGATCGTCCCGTACACCACGGCGGGGGAGCGGCTGGGGCTGGAGAACGTCAGCCGGGTGCTGGTGAACACCGTGCTGGGGGCGGCCCAGCAGGTCGCCCGGCAGGCGCCGATCGCGCTCTCGCCCGGGCATGAGGGCTCGCTCGCCGTGGAGTCGCCGGCCGACCTTTCCAAGGCGAAGAAGAACGTGGAGGGCGACGTCAACGGCCTCTTCCTCGTCCTCGGGCTGGTGTCCCTGGTGGTGGGCGCGATCGGCATCGCGAACGTCACGCTGGTGACGGTGATGGAGCGGGTCGGTGAGATCGGCCTGCGCCGGGCGCTGGGCGCGTCGCGGCGGCAGATCGCCTTCCAGTTCCTGCTGGAGTCGACGACGATCGGGCTGCTGGGCGGCGTCATCGGCGCTGTGGCGGGCATCGTCATCGTGGTCGGTGTGTCCATCACCAAGGAGTGGACGCCGGTGCTCGATCTGCGGCTCGCGGTGGGCGCGCCGGTCGCGGGGGCGCTGGTCGGGCTGCTCGCCGGGCTCTACCCGTCGCTCCGCGCGGCGCGGATGGAGCCGGTTGACGCGCTGCGCGGTCCGGCGTGACGATCACGTACAGGCCCCCACCGCATGCGCGCCCACCACCAAGGTCCGCGCCGAAAAGATCCCCGCCGTAGTCCCCTCCGTAGTCCCCGCCGTAAAAGTCCCTGAGAAATTCCAGTGAACCTGACAACCTCCCGGCCCTGTCATCCCGTTGACCCCCGCATGACGCACTCCGCACCGCCCGGCGCCGGACATCCCGTGCCCCGCCGCTCCCCGTCGCACGCCGCCGCCGACGTGCCTGGCGGTGAGGGCTGTTGAGCTGGGGACCGGGCCGGGGGGCAGGGCGGGGGGCGGGCCGGAGACCGGGCCAGGGCGCGACGGAACTGGAGTCGTCGTTCGAGGAGTTCGCGCGCTCGCGTCAGCGGCAGCTGCGCCGGGCCGCCTATCTGCTCTGCGGGGACTGGCACTTGGCCGAGGACCTGACCCAGGCATCCCTGGCGAAGGTCTTCGCGGTGTGGCGCCGGGTGGAGCGGACGGAGTCCCCGGACGCGTACACCCGTAAGGTGCTGTATCGGACGTTTGTGGACGAGACCCGCCGTCAGCGCTGGTGGGAACGGCCCGGGACACACCAGTACGACGTGGTGGCCGCGCCCCAGGACTCGGAGCTACGGGTGACACTGCTCGACGCGCTGCGCCAACTGCCCGCGCGCAGCAGGGCGGTGCTCGTACTGCGCTTCTGGGAGGACCAGAGTGTGGAGGCGACGGCGGCGGCCCTGGGATGCAGCACCGGCACGGTGAAGAGCCAGACCTCCCGGGGGCTGGCCGCACTGCGCCGGATCCTCGGCGACACCCCTCTGGAGGGGGAGTCGCACGGCACCAGCTACACAATGGCGGAGTGGTAGGGATGACGCAGGTCAACCAGGACAACCAGGACAACCAGGACAGCGAAGGCAACGAGAGCAGCCGGGGCGGCGGCGTGGGTGGCCGGGGCGGCGCCGGCCAGGACCCGGGTGAGGGCTTCGCCCGGGCGCTGGAACGGCTGGACGCCGGCGCGGAACCGCCCATGCCCGACCTGGTCAGGGCCTCGATCGCACAGGGCTACCGGATCCGTACCCGCCGCCGGGTCTCCACCGCGCTCGGCTCGGCCGTGGGGGTGCTGGTGCTGGCGGGCGGTGCCATGACACTGCCCTCGATGCTGAGCGGTCTCCGCGTCGACCGCCCCTCGGGCGGGGTCACCACCGCCACGGTGCCCGGGCCCAGGACGATGCCGGGGATCCTGTATCCGAGCGCTTCGGCGCTGCATACGGCGTACCCGAACAGCTCCCTGAAGCTGACGGAGGCGAGCCCGCGCGATGCCGTCGTCCCGGGCCGCTACTTCCGGCTGACGGGGGCCGGGGTGCCGGACGGCTCGCTGCTCTACGTCGCCGCTTTTCCGACGGTCACGGAAGCCCGGGACGCGCGGCAGGCTCTGGCGGCGGGCGAGTGTGTGAGTCTCGCCGGCCAGTACGTCACCACGCCCTGGAAGGACCACGCGTGGTGTACGGAGCCCACCGTCCTGCGGAAGAACAAGGCCGAGCTGCAAGCCTTCACACCGACGAACGGGCCGAGCACGCCGACCCCCGTTGACTTGGGCGCCGCCCAGCCGCTAGCCGACGCCACCACCGGCCGGCCGGCCGTCGGGGTGACGTACGTGACCGAGGACGGCTGGACGGTCCAGGTGGTGGCGGGCGCCCTGGACGGCGCCACGGCGGCCTCCACGGCGGGCCGCGCCCCGGCCCCCAACGCGGTCACGTCGTCCGGTGTCCCTCCGCTGCCCGTGGCGACGGCCGCACCCGACGAGAACGACGGCTTGTCCGGGCCCGCGCCGGTGGCGACCGGGGATGTTGTCTCGCTGAGGACCTTGGTCATGGACCTGGCCACCAGCGACCGGCTGCTGGAACTCCTGCTGGAGTCGACCGACTGAAGGATCCCTACTCGAATCCCTACTCGAAGAACCTCAGGCTGGCACCGGTGTTGCTGGTGGCGCCGGGGACATTGGCGCGGGTGTACGTGGTGTTCCCCCACCAGACGAACGTACCGTTACGCCACTGCCGGGCCGACCAGGAGTAGGGCGTGCCCTTCGGGACCGCGTGGTAGACGAAGGGGGCCCGGGGGCCGGCCGGCGGGCTGTTGTTGATGTCGCCGTCGAGCAGGGCGAAGGAGTTGCTGCCGGGGCCGTTGACCTTCGAGGTGGCGGGCCAGCCCTTCATCATGGTGGCGGGGTTGGAGCCGAACAGACAGCCGTTGGACTTGTACCAGTCCCAGATATAGGTGGGGTTGCCGCCCTTGCGCAGCCGCAGTTCGCCGAGGCAGTACTGGTCGCTCCAGGAGCCGTTGGCCGAGTACACGATGTGCAGCAGACCCTCGGGGTCCTTGAGCGGAATCGGCGCCTCGTTGATGTACGGCTTGCCGACCTTGCGCTCCCAGCTCTCGCGGGGCTGGGAGATGATGTAGCGGGGGCCGGTCGGGGTGGTCGGGCCGCTCATCTTGACGATGTAGAGGTTCTGCTCCGAACCGTTGGTGGCCTTGGACCAGCCGGACCACACCATCCAGAGCTGGTTGTTGTACCGGAAGACAGAGCCGTCGATGGCCCACATGTCGTCCGGCAGCGCGATCTTCTGCGCGGTGCCGTAACCCGTGTTGGGCGAGTCCGAGCTGATGGCGTACATACGGTGGGCCGCGCTCTTGCCGCCCGTGAAGTAGATGTAGTACTTGGCGCCGACCTTCACCAGCTTCGGCGCCCAGATGTCACCGATACCCGGGTCGGTCCAGACCTTCTTGGAGGCGACGTTGGCCAGCCCGGCGAGGGTGGGCGCGGACCGGACGGCGATACCGCCCCCGATCGTCTTCACCGCGTGGTAGGTGCTCCCCACCTTGATCACACTGGGGTCGGCGCCGGGGACGTAGGTGTCGGCAGCGGCGGCGGCGGTGGTGATGGAGTCCGAGCCGGACGCCGAGCCGGACCCAGAGCCGGAGTTGGCTGTCACTGACGTGTCCTTCGCCCCTGTCGCCTCCTCGGCCTGCTCTGCCGCCTCAGCCTCCTTCTCCTCCTTCGCCTCCTTCTCCTTCGACGCGGCGGCCGGGGGCGCCGGTGTGGATTCGTCCCCGCTGAAGGCGCAGGCCGTCGGCATTGCGGTGGCCGCGAGGACAGTTGCCATCAGAAGGGCGCGACGGGGTGTCATTTTCAGTTTGCGAGGCGTGGCCATGATCCTGCCTAAATCAATCAATATTTACGCAACGGGGAGAGGCACTCGATGCTCGGAGGAGCGGCGGGCATACGAAGCCGTGACGGTGGTACAGGAGTTCCTCGGCACATCGGACGGACCTGCCGCCCGGCCAACTGGGCCTTAGCGTAAGGGAGTCGAGGTCGGCTGAATGTGCGCATGACGTAACAGCTCTGTCATGAGCCACACGCGTGGGTGTGCGCCGCGCTGGTCACGGTGGGGTTGTCGGGTGCGGGTCAGAGCGGCGTTGAGTGGGGTGTGCCGGTGGCGGGGGTTGTTGGGTGTGGGGCCGCCCCTCCTGCTTTGAGTGTCGCGTCTCCGGTGGAGGTGTAAAGGGCGCTCCTTCGTCGCGTCGGCTTCGCCGATTGCGCTGCGCTTCACCCTTGACACCTCCCCCGGAGCCGCAAGTGCAGGTGCGGGAGGGGCGGCCGGGGGGAAGGGGGGCCCGAGGGGTGGTGCCGTGCTGCCACTCGGCTCAGGGTCCGGCGGGCCGGTGGGCCCTGCGGGGCTGCGCAGCAGAGGAATGGGGTGGTCCGACACCGGCTCAGCGGCCGACCGTCCGCTGTCGGCTGAGACTCAAGCCCCGCTGGTCACCGTTGCGTTGTGGTGCCCGGAAGGCCGGCGGGTCCTGCGGCCCGGCCGGGTCTGCGGGCCGGACACCCCGCCCGCCTGTCCCATATGGTCTGGTTTGGTGGTCCGTTGGAGGTCCCCTCGGGCGGCACATGTGTCCTCAGGTGCATTAGCGGCCCTCCGGGACGCATGGGCGGCCATCAGGGGCCCGCTTGGCGTCACACGCGTCCCGGCAGGCACCTTCCCGCGCCGCCGGACGGGGTCCGCTGCCCGCCTGCCCGATATGGGCTGGTTTGGTGGAGTGTTGGGGGCTCTTGGGCTGGCACATGTGTCCTGAGGTGCATTAGGAGCACTCCAGGACGCACGGATCACCCTCACGGGACCACTCGTCGGCACCCGCGTCCCAGTAACCCCACAACCCACACAACGGTGACCAGCGGGGCTTGGATCGCAACCAACAGCGGGCCGCTGGCCGCTGAGCCGGTGCCGAGTCACCCCATTCCTCTGTCGCGTAGCCCCGCAGGGCCCACCCGCCCGCCGGACCCTGAGCCGAGTGGCAGGACAGCGGACCCCCCCCGGGCCCCCCTCCCCCCGGCCGCCCCCCCTCTCCCGTACGCGCGCCGGAAGGGGAGGTGTCAAGGGTGAAGCGCAGCGTAATCGGCGTAGCCGACGCGACGAAGGAGCGCCCTTTACTCCTCCCCTGGAGGCGCGACACTGGCAGGAGGAGGGGCGGCCCGGCAGGCACCTGGCGTTCAGCGCCTCGCTCCCGTACACCCCGGTCTACCTCTTGGTCCACCGGGTCGTCATCGGTCCACCCCGACAGGGTTCCGGCCGCCTCGTCGCTCGCTGGGGTCCATGCCCGGCGCCGGGTGCTGTTGCCCACCCCCGTGGGGCAGCTGCACCCGGCGCCTGCGCGTGCCGCTCGCCTGGGGCGGGCGGCCGTGGGGCGCGCACAGCGCCAAGGGTGTCGATCCTGAAGGTGAGGCGAGCGAAAGTCAACTAACGTGGATTGAAGGAGTGAGGGCCAAGGGCCGCTCCCTGGGAAGGCGTTATTTTGGGCGTTTTATTCTTCACGATCGTGTAATGGCCACGCAGGGCTTGATCCCCGGCCGACAGCGAAGAGTTCTATGATCCGGCGCATGAACACCGATTCTTCGCTTGACTTCGCGGCTCGCTTCCGGCGTGTGATCTCGGTGATCTACCCGAAGGATCTGGGGCGCCCCTGGCGCGACTCGGAGATCGCCGAGGGGACCGGCCTGAGCGGCACGTATATCGGGAATCTCCGCAAGGGCACCCAGAAGCCGAGCCTGGAGAATGCGGTGAAGATCGCCAAGTTCTTCGGTGTGCCGCTGGATTACTTCAGCGATTCGGCCACCGCGCTGGCCGTGGAACGGGACTTGCGGAAGATCGAGGCCCTGCGGGACGCTCGGGTGGAGCGCATCGCGATGCGGGCGGCCGGATTGCCTCCGGAGATGCAGGACGCCGCTCTCACCGTGGTGGAGCAATTGCGGAAGGCGGTCGGGCTGCCCGACGGCGGCGACGACGGTGGTGACGGCGACGACGGCAGTGACGGCGGTGACAGCGGTGACGGCGGTGGCGACGACCGGTCCGGGGGCAGTACGCCGGCCACCGGCCGTACGACGGACCCGTCCGGCGATCGCCCCTCGGCGTGACCGGGTCCGGGGCGGGGTCCGAGGCCGCCGAGGCCGGTTATGAGCTGACGCCGTTGGGGCGCTGGCAACCGGCCGGCACCGATGCTGATGAGGATGACGTGCGAGATCTGGGACGTACCCGCCGCCGGATGCGGGCCAAGGTCAGGGAGCTGGACCTGCCGCGGCTGCGTACGGTGGAGGAGCTGACCGCGGCGGTCGCGGACCGGGTCGGGCGTCCCGTACGGCTCGTACCCCGCCGGATGCGGGTCGGGGAGCCGTCCGGATTCGTCGAGCGGCGCGCGGACGTCGACGTCATCCACTTCGAGCAGGAGACCTCCGGTCTGCACCAGGCCCACATCATCTGCCACGAACTGGCCCACCTCCTCTGCGGCCACCTCGCCGAAGCGCCCGCACAGAACGCGCAGGACGCCGACGGTGCGCAGGACGCCGATGGCTCCGAGACCGGCCACGTGGAGTTGTCCACCATCGACCCCGACATGCTCCGGCTCGTCCTCGGCCGTTCCCACTACGACGCCGTGGCCGAGGAGGAGGCCGAGATCCTGGGCGCCGAGCTGACCCGTACGCTCGTCCTGGCCCCCGGAGCGGGGACGACCTCCCAGCTGGCGCCCGCGCTGGAGCATCGCAAGGGGCAGAATGTTTGAGCTGTCGGCAGCGACGTCCGCTGCGGCGTCGGTCGCGACGTCCGCTGCGACATCGGTCGCGACGTCCGGCGTGCCCATCTCCGCCGCGCCCATCTCCGACGCCCCGTTCAACGTCGTCTACCTCACCATCGGCACCCTGGCCTGGGCCGTCGCCGTACTGAAGTTCCGGGCCTGGCGCCGCGATCCGTCCCCCGGGCTGCTCGTCGTCGCCCTCACGATCGCCTCGCCCGCCACCGCCTTCGTGGTGGCCGCGCCGGTGGTGTACCGGCTGATCGACCGGCTCGCGCACCGCGGCAATCTGGCGACGCTCCTCGTCTACCTGGGCATCACCGGCTTCTCCGCCGCGGCCGTCGTGCTGGCCCGGATGTGGGCGCCGCCCCAGGGCGGCGCGGGGGCCGGCGGCCACGCCCACACGCTCACCCACACGCAGCCGCAGCCGCAGGCGTGGGACGCGGCCACCGCCGACACCTGGCGGCAGGTACGGCGGCGGCTCGCGGTCTTCGCCGTGCTGGTCGTCGCGATGGTCGTCCTGTTCCTCACCGGGGGAGCGCACACCCCCGAGACCCCCCTCACCTTCGACACCACCTTCGCCACCGAACCCCGTATCGCCGCGTTCCTCGTCATCTACCAGGCGCTGTTCGGCTTCGCACTGGTCGACATCAGCCGTGTCTTCCTCGGCCACGCCGCCCGGCTGCCGGCCGGACCACTGCGGCGCGGCATCCGGCAGCTCGCCCTCGGTGGGTTCGTCGCCTGCGGGTATGTGGTGTGCAAGGTCGTCGCGATCGGCGCCGCCGCCCGTGGTGTCACCGGCACGGAGTGGCTGAGCACCGCCCTGGGGCCGGTCTTCGCCGCGCTCGGCGCCGTCCTCATCACGACCGGCTTCGCCGGCCCGGCCGTCGCCGCCTGGACGCGCCGCCGCCGCGACTACCGCGCCCTCCGGCCGCTCTGGGACCTGGTGTACGGCGTGGACGGCCGGCTGGCGCTCGAAGCGCCCGCGTCGCGCTGGACGGAGCGGCTGGCGGTACGCGACCTGGAGTGGCGCACCGCCCGGCGCGGTCTGGAGATACGGGACGGCCAGCTCACACTGCGGCCCTGGAGCGACCCCGGTGTGATCGCCGCCGCGCACCGGCTCGCCGACCGGGCCGGTCTCGACGACGCGGACCGCGCCGCCCTGGTCGTCGCCGCCTCCCTGCGCCACGCCGCCGACGCGCTGCGCGCCGGCGTACCGCCCCGCGCCCGCGAGGACCAGCCCCAACTGCCGGGCCTCGACACGGAACCGGCCGAGGAGCGAGCCCACCTCGTGCGCGTCGCCCGCTGTCTCTCCGCGCCCCTGACCGGCGAGGTGCTGGCCGCCGCCGGCGCCGCCGGCGCCGACACGAACCCCCGGTGATCCCGTGACGCCCGACCCCGACCCGGGCTCCCACGCCCACTCCGACCCCGACCCCGGCTCCTGCCCCAGCCTCGCCCCCAACTCCGACCCCGACCCCGCGCCGGGCGCCCCGCCCCCGTACGACCCCTCCCGTACCCACCGCGCCTACGCCCGCCTCATGCTGGAGACGATGCCCGAGGAGTCCCGGATCGGGCTCACCCTGGGCTTTGTCCGTACGTTCGGCATCCCCGGCATCGCGCGTGTGCTGGCCGGCACCGGGCGGATGGAGGCCGCGGCCAAGGCGCGGGCGAAGGCGACCGGTGTGGCGATGTTCGCGCTGATCGGGTCGGGGGTGGACACCGAGGCGGGGCGGCCGGTGGTGGCGGGGCTGCGGCGGGTGCACGAACGGCCGGGCATCACAACCGAGTTGATGCGGTACGTGATGGCGTGCTTCACGGTGTGTCCGCTGCGCTTCATCGACGAGCACGGCCACCGTGCCGTCACGGACGAGGAGCGGGAGGGCGCGTACGCGTTCCACACCGGCCTGCTCGCCGCGCTCGGGCTGCCCCGGCCACCGGACGAGCGCCAACTCACTGACGTGGAAAGGTGGATGAGCGCGTACGAGAACCGCCACTTCTCGCCCACCCCGCAGGGCCGCGCCCTCTGGGCCGCCACCAGCGCCGGGCTGCTGGCGGCCCGGCTGCCCCGGGCGCTGGCGCCGCTCGCCCCGGCGGTCGCCGCCGCGCTGCTGGACCCGCCGCTGCGCGCGGCACTGGACGTACGGCCGCCGCGCGCGCCGGTGCGGCGGCTCGTGGCGTACGGGCTACGGACGCGGTCCCGGTCGGGGGCGCGGACCGGAGCCCGGTCGGGGGCGTAACAAGCCCCGGACCGGCACCGCTCGGACGCGTAACAAGCCCTACTGGACGGCGGCCATGGCGAACAACGCGGCTGCGCCAGGCGCCGGTTCCGGCCGGTGCACACCGCGCGGCCGGTACTCCAGGCGGTCCGCCACTCCCACCAGATCGGCCAGCAGCCAGACGATGGCCAGCCACATCTCGGTGCCCTGCAACCCCGGCTCCCGGCCCGGCCCCGAGCCGCCCTCGCCCGCCGGGCCGAAGCCGAACCCGGCGCCGTCGTGCCAGCGTCCCAGCGCCTGCGTCAGCTGCTGCCCGGCCCACGCCCGTACCTCGTCGGACCGGTGGCGGGTCTGGCGGCCCGCGAGCCACAACGGGTGTGCCACGTCAAGTACGTTGCACGCGTTCTGGCGGCCCTCCGCGAACCATCGCGGCTCGGCGGAGTGGGCCAGCACGGTGTCCACCACCCGCTCCGGGTACGGCACCGGAACCCCGAACTGCGCGAACGAGCCGCGCGTCAGCCGGTAGTAGCCGTTGACCATCTGGAGCCGGGCTTCGGCGGGTGAGGGTGGGGTGGCGGGCGCCCCGCCACCCCACATCCCCGTCCACGGGTCCACCCGCGTACCCAGCCAGCCGAACAGCGCCTCCAGCGCGCCGCTCTGCCCGCTCGCCTGCCCGCTCGCCGGCCCATCCTGCCCCAGAGCGAGGTTGCGGTACGCGCCGGTCGCCCAGCAGTCCACCCACGCGCCGGCCGACCACGCCCGCGTCCCCCACGGCAACGCGGCCAGCCGGGCGACCAGTTGCTCGGCCGTCATCCGCCGTACCGCGTGCACCGGGTGGGTGAACCGGGACCCCAGAAGCTCCAGCGCGTACCCCACCGACAGCACGTGGTACTCGGCCGCGCCGTCCTCGATCCAGCCGTCGGCGGCCGGCGCGGGCAGGGTGCCCGGGACGCTGTCGGTGCCGCCGCCCGGGGCGAGTTCGGGCACCAGCCCGCTTGCCGGATCCTGAAGTGCGCATAGCCGCTCGGCGTGTTCGGCGGCGGGCAGTTGTGCCGGTGGGGCGTTCAGCAGCAGATCGGCGATCTCGACCGCGTCGCAGTGTGCGCGTACGGTCGCGGGGGCGCCCGGCCGGTCGCTGTAGCGGCCGGTGGTGTCGTTCCAGGAGCGGGCCAGGACGGCGGCGGCCTGCGCCCGGGCGCGCTCAGAGAAGCGCGCCACGGCGTCGCCCGTATGCGTTGTGCCCGTACGCGATGGGTGGCTCCCGCCCCGACGGTCGCGGAGCGGGCGGGCCGGGTTTCCGGCGGCGATCGTCCACAGCGCCAGATCCTTGGTGACGACCGCGCCCGCCCCCACCACACAGTGGTCACCGATCGTCACCCCGTCCAGGACCACAACGTTCGAGCCGATCCACACGTCGTCCCCGAGGACGATGCCCTCGCTCGTGAGCGGCTGCCGGTGCACGGGCGCGTCCGGAGCGAAGCCGTGATTGAAGCCGAGCAGCGAGCTGTGCGCGCCGATACGGACCCCGTTGCCGAGCGTCACCCGGCCCCGTACCGTCGCGTACGGATTGACCGTGCAGTCGCGCCCGGCCCGGATCTCACCGGTGACGTAGGCGTGCCCCGCGATGTACGAGTCGGCGCCCAGGCTCAGCGCATCGGGGAACACGCCCGCCGCCGGGGAGACGTAACAGCGCGGCCCCAGACTCGCGCCGGCATCGGCCAGCCGCTTCTGGTGCGCGGCCTGCGCCGCGTGTTGTGCGGCGGAGGCCCGTCGCGCGAAGTCCCAGGGGCAGTAGTCGAAGTAGGAATCCTCCACGGGGCCGTCCGGGGTCGCACTGTCCGGGGGCGGGCTGTCCTGCGCCGAGCTGTCCGAGTCCATGCCCGCGAGTGTAGAGAGCGCTTTCTGTCCGGACAATCCCCCCGGGAACGGACCAACGGACTACCCCCGCGCGAGCGCGGCGGCGCTCACGCCGTCCGGTGGAGCAGATACGTGAGCAGTACGTCCAGCTCCCGCGACGCCCGGGGCGCCAGCGCGGCCCCACGCAGGCACGTACGGGCGGCGTCGAGATGCCGGCGCGCCTCCGCGAGCGTGGCGGCGCGCCCGCCGGCCCGGTCGACGAGGGTGGCGGCGTGGGCGGCCGTCGCGTCGTCGAGGGGGTGGGGGGAGCTGAGCAGCGCCGCGAGTTCCCGCCCGGCGCGGCCGTCTCCCGCGTCGAGCGCCGCGAGCGCGGCGAGGACGGGGTACGTCTTCTTCCGCTGCCGCAGGTCGCCGTGGACGGGTTTGCCGGTCACGGCCGGATCGCCCCAGACGCCGAGCAGGTCGTCAACGGCCTGGAACGCCACGCCCAGATGGCGCCCGGCCCGGTCCAGCGCGGCGATGGTGCCGGGGCCCGCCCCGCCGAGCAGCGCGCCGAGGGCGGCGGCGCAGCCGAGGAGTGTGCCGGTCTTGCGCTCGGCCATGGCCCGGTACTCGTCGGGCCGTACGGCGTCGGGCCCGGTCCATGGCCGGCGCTCGAAGAGCAGATCCTCGGCCTGGCCGTGCACGAGCCCGGTCAGCGTTGTGGACAGTCGCCGCACGGCGTCGGCGGTGTGGGTGGGCGGTGTCGTCTCGGCGAGCGTCTGTACGGCGAGCGCGAACAGCGCGTCCCCGGCGAGGACGGCCGGTCCGGTGCCGTACGCCTTCCACACGGCGGGCCGCTGCCGGCGTGTGCCGTCCCCGTCCATGATGTCGTCGTGCAACAGCGAGAAGGCGTGCACGAGTTCGACGGCGACCGCGCCGGGCACCGCCCGCTCCCCGGCCGCCCTGGCTGCCTCGTCAGCCCCGGCCACCCCGGCCACCCCGGCCACCCTGTCTGCCCCGGCGGCCCCTGCGGCCTCGGCGCCCAGCACGGCGAGTGCCTGCCGTACGCCTTTGCCTTGGGACGCTCCCGGTTTCGGGGCGCCGCCCACCTCGCTCCAGCCGAGTGCGTACGCGGCCATCTCCCCGGTCCACGGCTCCAGCCGGCCGACGGCGGCGGCCAGCGCGGGCCGTACCAACTCCCGGCAGCGGGACAGGATTTCGGGCGCATGGGCGAGATCGGCGGCCGCCGGGGAGGCGGCACTCGTGTGCGCGGGCGCGACTGCGGAGGCCCCCGTCACAGCGCCCCCTGACGCAGACCCGAGACCGCCCCCGGCTCCGGCCCGGACTCCGAGTCCATGTCCGAACCCGGCTCCAGCCCCAGTTCCGTCGTCGCCCGGTCGACCATGTCGCGCGCGTGCCGCAGCCCGATACGGTCCAGGACATCGCGCAGCTCGGCCAGTTCGGTGGCCGTCTCCGCGCTGTCGCGGCCCAGCCGGGCGCGGGCCTTGGTGAGGCCGAGGCGGGCGAGGGCGGAGCCCCGGGGTTCGTTCATCGCGTCGAACTCGGCCAGCGCCTGCGCGTAACCGTCCCGCGCCTCCTCGTAACGACCGGCACGGTAAAGGACGTTGGCGCGCATCTTGTGGTTGTAGGCGAGCGCGCTGGACAACTCCATCGAGCGGCAGGTGATTTCGGCCTCGGCGAGCAGGGTCAGGGCTCGTTCCGTATCGCCGTCCCGTACGGACACCACGTCCGCTATCCCGCGCAGCGCCCAGGCCCGTCCCCGGTGGTCGTCGGCGGCGCCCGCGGTCTCGGCGGCCTCCTCGAAGAGGGCGAGAGCGGTGTCGTACGAACCGGTGTTCCGGTGCATCTGCGCGATGCCCTCCAGCGCCCACACGGTGTGCCGCGCCTCGCCGCGTCGGCGGGCCTCGGCCAGGAGCTTCTCGTGGAGTTCGCCGACGGCGCGGTAGTCGCCCTGGATACGGCCCGTCTCGGCCAGCCCGGCGAGCGAGTAGCCGCGTACGACCACATCGCCCCCGCGCTCGCCCAGCTCGGCCGCGAGCCCCAGCAGCCGGTACGCGAGCGGCAGCGCGCCGCGCTGCCGGGCGAGTGTGCCGCCGCTCCACAGTGCCCAGGCCATTGCCCCGGTGTCCTCGCCGGAGCGGGCCGCGCGGTAGCTGGCCTTCCACGCGAGGTCGGCCTCCGCGATCCGGCCGAGCCGCCGGTACGCCTCCGCCACGGCGAGCCCGCAGCGCGCCATCTCTCCCCACTGCCCGGCCTTCTCGGCGGCGTGCAGCTCCTCGATCCCCTTGGCGAGCACATCGGTCAGCGACGAGTTCACGGACAGTGAACCGAGCGCGCCCTGATACTCCGGCGCGAACGCCTTGCCGCGTACGACCGGCTCTGCCTGCCCTGCTGCCCGCCCCTCTGTCTGGCCCCGTACTTCTGTAGTCCCACTGGTGGTCGTCATGTGCGGTTCTCCTGTTCACGTTCCCCGCCAAAACGCTATGAGGCAAACGGAGTTGGCGAATCCGCCTTCGAGTTGGTCATGGCGTAGTACTCAGGTGCCACAGGAGGTGGCCGGGGTAGTCAGTGCGATGTACGCGTTACGGGTGTGACGTATGTGCACGGGCACACCTCTAAGGTGGGCGGGCGACGGTGGTACGAGGGGGAATGGCATGGCCGAGAAAACGGACACGAGCGAGCCGCAGAGGCGGCGCCGCCCCACACTGCGCCACGCCGTCGGCCTCTGCGCCCTGCTGCTCGGCGGCGCGCTGCTGCTGGGCGCGGGCGCCGGTCTGGCGGACGTACGGGGGACGACGGCCGACGAGCGCGCGTTCCGCGCGGCGGAGCCCTGCCCGGCGGCGGCGCGGGCCGGGGCCGACTGCCTGCGCGCGGTGCCCGCGTCCGTCGAACGTACGGTGACCAGGGAGAACGGGCGGGCCGGGACGACGTACCGGCTCCGGCTGACCGGGGGCCCGGACGTACCCCACGAGGTGGACCTGCCCGACGCGGGCCCGTTCCTGAAGCGGCTCAAGCCGGGCGACGGTGTGACGGTCACCATGTGGCGCGACTACGCCACCACCGTCACCAAGGACGGACACGTCCAGCGGACCACCGACACTCCGGAGGGCGAGCCGCAGTTCATGACCGCCCTGTCACTGGCCCTGCTGGCGTTCGGTGTCTACGCCTGTTATGCCGGTGTGGTCCTTGTCCGCCCGTCCCGGACGGTGGGCGGGGCGCTGCCCGCGCACATGGTCCCGCTCGGGGTGTTCGCGATGGCCGCCGCCGTGTTGACGATCCCCACCGTGATTGTGGGCGATGTCGCCAACCCGCTTGTACAGGGCCTGAGTTGGCCGGTGTTCCTGCTTCCCGCCGGATGGCTGCTGCGCCACCTGCACCGCAGGGGCCGCGCCCGCCGCCGTGTGCGAGTGGGTGGTGTGTAAACGAACACACCACCCACCTGCACAGAAGACGACCGAGGCGCCGAACTCGGCACTCAGAAAAGCCCCTTGTACCCCTGCCAGCCCGTGGAGATCTTCTTCCGGGCCCCGAAGGACCCCTTGCCGTTGCCGTGGTAGCGGTAGAGCACACCGGCCTTGTCGCGCGCGACCAGGTCGTTCCGGCCGTCGCCGGTGATGTCACCGACACCCACGATCGCGTTGTACGAGGCTCCCCAGCCGGTGGACACCGCCACCCGCGCCCGCAGCGTGCCCTTCCCCGTACCCTTGCCCGTGCCCTCGAACCGGTACAGCGTGCCGTTCTTCCCCCGGGCCAGGATGTCCCCGAAGCCGTCGCCGGTCAGATCGCCCGCGCCGACGATATGCGTGTACGCCGACCAGCCGGAGCTGATCTTCTTGCGGGCGGCGAGCTTGCCGTCGCCCTTGTTGGCGAAGAGGTAGAGATCGCCCGTCGACTTCTTGCGGGCGACCAGGTCCGTACGCCCGTCGCCGGTCAGATCGCCGGGCGCGGTCAGCATGTCGTACGCGTTCCAGCCGGTGCCCAGCGAGGTGTGTTTGTGGGACGGGGTGTACGGGTTCCCGCAGCGGCCCGCGTACCGGCGCAGCTCGCCCTTCGGCATCCGTACGAGCAGCTCGGAGCAGCGGTCGCTGCCCATGTCGCCGAACGGCACGGCGACCGAGCCGGCGGGCCAGCCCGAGCCGGACAACTTCGAGTCGAAGGCGCCCTTGCCCTTGGTGTAGTGCAGGGAGAGCGTCCCCTTGGCGTTGAGCGTGAGCAGCTCGCCGTAGCTGTAGCCGCCCTGGTCGTGATGGCCCTGCCGGGCGCCGGACAGAACGATCTTGCCGCTGGTGCTGTACGTTCCGGCGCCCTCGGTGGCCGTGGCCGTCAGCGTCCAGGTGTACGAGCCGTTGTAGGCGTAGGCGCCTGCCGCGTCCTTGCCGTTCCAGTCGACGTTGGCCTCAGTGGTGCCGGCGCCAGTACCGGGGCCGGTGAACGTACGGACAGCGCGCCCGTTCGCGTCCTTCACGCGGAAGGTCCACTTGACGGGCTTGCTGAAGCCCCAACTGCTTTTCCAGTTCGTGTACTTGAGATCCACGCCGGGTTCGTCCACCTCGGACTCGGTCCGGGTCAGCGACTGGGACGGCACTCCGCTGGGGACGATACGCACACTGTCGTCGGGGCCGACATAGGCGATGTCCCCGCCGAACTTGTCCACGGCCCAGGTGAACCGGCGCTGGTCGGCGGTGTCACCGGCCGGCAGCTCCGCGATCGCGCGCGGTGCCGCGCTCCTGCCGGTGTGGAAGTCGGTGAGCAGCAGCTTTCCGGCGGTCCTGTCGTGCTGGACGAGGTAACCGTCACCGACGAGGGCGGGCCCGGACGGCACGGTGAAGCTCTTCTTCGCCGTACGGTCGTAGACCCCGGCGCGCGCGGCCGGGCCTGGGCCGCAGTTCCAGTAGACGAAGCGGCCGACGGCCCGCAACTCCTTGATGACACAGCCGGATCCGGTGGCGTACGACCCGAGGGCCTTGCCGCTCTTGATGTCGGTGAGGGTGACCGTACCGGCCGTGGCGCTCGCGCTCCAGAGCTGGGCGGCCCAGATGGAGGCGGCGACGGGGGTGCGGGTGATCCGCTTCACCAGTCGGCGGTACTGCGGGACGTTGTCGATGTACTGCTTGCCGGTCGACTGCGCGTCGTAGACGAAGTAGCGGCCGGAGATGTCGACGATCCGCGCGCCGGTGACGGCGGGTTCGATGCCGTGGTGGCTGTTGGGGCCGGTGAGGATCTGGACGCGTTCCTTGCCCCTGTCCATGAAGACATGGCCCGCATTGCCGTTGCCGGCCCCCACCAGGGGTATGCAGCCACCCATGTCGCAGGGCACTTCCTTGGCGTACGCGTCGTCGCCGAAGGGGCCGACGTATCCCATGGAGGTACGGGCGGACGCCGTCGAGCCGTCCGCCGCGATCTTCCGGACCGCGACGAACCGGTCGCCGTACGCGCCGCGTTCGACGGTGTGCAGGATGCCGCCCGAGAAGTCGATCCCCCAGACGCCGTCCGTCGGTACCGGGGTAGATATATCAGCCGCGCCGCCGGCACCGGCCGCACCGGCCGCGCCCGCCGTCCCCGCCCCGGTCAGCGAGGTGAACCCCGCGACCAGCGCGGCCACGGCGGCCAGGGCCGTGCCCCGGCGGGCCGGCTTCCGATTGCCCAACAGGGCAAGACGTCTCAAAGAGGATTCCCAAGTGGTCGATCCGCCGGAGCGGTATGTCCGACCGCCGTTGCGGCGGTACGGGTGGAACCAGGGTGTGGGGCCCCTTGATCGTCCCTGATGGGGACATTCGGATCCTAGCAACTGGCAACCCTCCGCGCATTGGTGGCGACTTGAAGCTGCCACACCATCCCCAACCCCCCACCGATCCCCTACCCAGGGAGCCCCCCATGCGCAGACCCCTTGCGCGGCTTCTCACCGTCCTGGCCGCCTTCATCGCCCTCGTCGCCACCCCCGTCACGTCCGCGTCCCCCGTACTCGCCGCGTCCGCCGTACCCTCCGTACCCGCCGCGCAGGCCGCCGACAACTGGAACCCGCCCTCGAACCTCACCCAGCCGCTGAACGAAGTGTGGAACCACGTCTCCACGACCTACCCCAACCTCTACGGCTTCCGCAATTACGGCTGGGACCAGGTCATGGCCAACAGGGGCAGCATCAACTACTGCGTCCGCTGGGAGTCCGACGCCCCGGTCAGCGCCGCCCTGCGCGACAGCGTCCACGCCGCGCTGAAGCGGCAGTTCGCCAAGTGGGCGGCGGCGATGGTGGAGAACGGCACGGGCCACAACGCCTGGCCGTACACCACTGTGCCGGTCAACATCGTCGGCTGGGCGGTGAAGAACCGTTCCACACTCCAGTGGACCGACAACTCGGTCGACATCTACGCCGGCAACCTCGACGGCGGCGGCGCCCCGCAGTGCGCACCGGACTGCGGACGCTTCTTCCACCAGAACGGCGACTACTCGCGCTGCCCCGGCGGCGCGGCCCGCCACTACGACCAGTCGCTCTGGCTGACCAAGGGATTCCAGGGCGGCGCGGGCGGCGACTGGGGTCAGCGCGTCGGACAGGAGTACTTCACGGGCGCGCTCAGCCAGGAGAACATCCACATCTATCTGCACGAGGTCGGCCACACCTTCGGGCTCGACGACTTCTACGACTGGACGCCGACCGGGCAGTGCTGCTTCCTGATGAAAGCGGGCAGCGCCACGCAGATCACGGAGTTCGACAAGTGGATGCTGCGTGACTTCTGGCGCCATGTGAAGAGCCGCTACGGCCTCTGACAGCAAGGCTGTTGGGTCTCTGGCGGCCGTCCGGTCGCGAGAGACCCAACAGCCGCCCGCGCAGTCGCCCCCGCCCTTGCCCGCGCCCTCGCTACGATCGGCCGTGTGCGCGCAAACATCGTGATTGCCGAGGACGACGTCAAGCAGGCCGAACTGGTGCGCCGCTATCTGGAGCACGAGGGCCACACGGTCACGGTGGTCGAGGACGGCCTCGCGGCCCTTGAGAAGGTACGGCAGGGAGACCCCGACCTGCTTGTGCTCGACGTGATGATGCCCCGGGCCGACGGGCTCGACGTCGTACGGATACTGCGTGCCGAGGGGCGCGAGGTGCCGGTGCTGATGCTGACGGCGCGCAGCACCGAGGACGATCTGCTGCTCGGCCTGGATCTGGGCGCCGACGACTACATGACGAAGCCGTTCAGCCCGCGTGAGCTGATGGCCCGCGTACGGACACTGCTGCGCCGCAACCGGCGCTCCCCAGAGCCGAGTTACGCGCCAGCGCCAGCGCCAGCGCCCGCTCCCGCGCCCGCCGCGCCCACACCCGCATCCGCCTCCCCCATCCCCGCGCCCGTCTCTACGCCTGTCCCCGCTCCCGACGCGGCCGGCGAGACGCTGTCGGTGGGCACACTCACGGTGGACCTGGCCCAGCACGAGGTCACCGTCGACGGCGCGCGGGTGCCGTGCACCCCCGGTGAGTTCCGTATCCTCGCCGCGATGGCGGCGGAGCCCCACCGTGTCTTCACCCGGCAGCGGCTCCTGGAGGAACTGCACGGCTTCGACAAGTACGTCAGCGGCCGTACCGTCGATGTGCACATCATGAATCTGCGCAAGAAGATCGAGCGCGTCCCACGGCGGCCGGACCGGCTGCTCACCGTCTTCGGCGTCGGCTACAAGCTGACGGACCCCGCGAAGGGCATACGTCATGCACCGTCCTGACCAGCAGCGGGAGAGCGACCAACGGCCGTCGCGGCAAACGCTGTTGAGGCTGCCCCTCCGTAAGAGCCTGCTCGGCCGGATGCTGACCGTGTCCGTGCTCGTGGCCTTCTGTTCGGTCGCCGCCACCGCCTGGCTCGCGGTGCAGACGACCTCCGGCGCGATCCGCCAGCAGCAGGGCCAGAGCCTCAGCTCCGACGCCAAGATCTACAACACCCTGCTGGGGTACGCGGCCACCCACCCCGGCTGGGAGGGCGTCGACGCCACCGTACGGAAGCTGGCCCGCGAGTCCCACCGCCGGATCGCGCTGACGACCCAGGACCGGCGGCTGCTGGCGGATTCCGCCCTGGCAGCGCCGCCGGACGCCTCGTCCGGGGCCGCGTCCTCTGCCCACTCCAGCACGTCGGCCGGCACCTCGCCCGCCGCCCCGCTGCCGGCGCAGGCTTCGGCGGTGGTCGATCCGCTCTCCGTCGACACCGTACTGGTGCCCGGCGCCACCACCACGACTGTCGCGACCATCGCGACCGCCGCGGGCGCCGACCGCGTAGATCCGCGCGCCGTGGGGCCGTTCCTGCTGCCCGAGACGGAACGTGCCGAGCTGCGCCGGGCCGCCAGCGCGAGTGTGGAGTGCCTCAACGCGATCGGCATCGCCGCGGATGTCGTAGAGAGCCCGAGCGGACGGCCCCGGCTCCAGTTCGTGAGCAGCGGCACCAACAGCGCCACGGAACAGAGGTGTCTGACCTCCGAACCGGACGGTCCCACCGCGACCGAGAAGAAGGCCCTCAGGGCGCTCAACGGCCTGGCCGACGCCTGTCTCGAACGCCAGGGACGCACCGGCGTGAAGCTGAAGCTGAACCTGAATCTCTCCTGGGACCGGGGGTACGACAGGGCCGACGCGGGGGACGGCGTGTATGTGGGGTTCGACAATGTGTACCCCGTCCCCGTGGACGAGTCGGACGCGATGAACGCCAAGAGGGAGGCGGCCAAGCGGCAGGCGGCCGATGAGCAGGTGACCGAGGCGCGGGTGGCCGAGGCACGGGCGGCCAAGGAGCAGGCGGCTGAACAGGCGGCACCTGAGCAGAAGGATGTCCCGGGGCCCGAGCCCGAGCCCACGGCCGAGACCCCCTGGACCGGCACCCGGCCCGCGCAGAAGCCCGTGGCCCGTGACAGCGGATACGACCGGGCCATCGCCACCTGCGTCGGCAGCGCCCGCCGCGAACAGCTCACCTCGTACGTCGCCGGGCCCGCCCTGCTGTTCATCGACGACCCCGGCGCCACCGCCAGCGCCCCCGGCTTCGACCTCTCGCCGGCGAACACCGGGCGCATCGTCGGGGTCACCGCGCTGGTCCTCGCGCTCACCGTCGGCGCCTCGGTGATCGCCGGGGCCCGGCTCGTACGCCCGCTGCACGCGCTGACCGGCGCGGCACAGCGGATGCGGGACGGTCTGGACTCGGCGCCCGTGCCGGTCGGTTCGGACAACGAGATAGGCCGGCTGGCGGCGGCCTTCAACGACATGGCCGTACACCGCGCCCGGCTTGAGGAGCAGCGCAAGGCGATGGTCAGCGACGTCGCCCATGAACTGCGTACCCCGCTGAGCAATATCCGCGGCTGGCTGGAGGCGGCGCAGGACGGTCTGGCCGATCCGGACCCGGCGTTCGTCTCCTCGCTCCTCGAAGAGGCGGTGCAGCTTCAGCACATCATCAACGATCTCCAGGATCTGGCGGCGGCCGACGCGGGCGCGCTGCGGCTGCACCCGGAGCCGGTGTGCGTGGACGAACTCCTGGGCCAAGTCGCCGCCGCGCACCAGGCGTTGGCGGATTCGGCGGGCGTCGCGCTGGCGGTGTCCCCGCCGGAACCCGGCACGGATCAGCCACGGCCGCATGGCGACCCGGTCCGGCTGCGCCAGGCCGTCAGCAATCTGGTCTCCAACGCGGTACGCCACACCCCGCCCGGCGGCCGGGTGACACTGCGTTCGTACGTCACCGACCCCGGGGACGAGGTGGCCCTGGAGGTGGCCGACACCGGCAGCGGTATCCCGGCGGACGACGTTCCGCATGTTTTCGACCGCTTCTGGCGGGCAGAGAAGTCCCGCAGCCGGAGTACCGGCGGCAGCGGTCTCGGTCTGGCGATCGTCCTCAAGCTGGCCGAGGCGCACGGCGGGACGGCGGGTGTGGTGAGCACCGAGGGGGAGGGTTCGGTCTTCACACTACGGCTGCCGGTCGCGCCTGACGGAGCCCAGGCCCAGAACGCGGTCGAGAACACCGTCTCGAAGGCCGTCGAGAACACAACAGAAACCTGATGCGATACGCATGGCGTTCTGACAGCTTCCTCACAAGTTGTCGCCAGTCTTGAGCCCTGCCCGGACCCGGTGTGTTCCACCGTCCGGGTACCACGAAGGCCGAGCTGGAACTGGAGCCATACATGTCCCGCCACTACCGCCTGCACTTCGCAGTCCTCACCGCCCTCACAGCCGGTGCCCTGCTGGTCCCGGCCGCCGCGGCCGTCGCCTCCGACGGATCCGGCCCGGCCACCGGGGCGTCCGCGGTGCCGAAGGAGTCCGTACCCGACAAGGAGCGCCTGGCGGAGAAGGAGAAGGCCGCCGCCGACCAACGGGCGAAGGAGCCCGCCGACCAGCGGACCTTCCCGAAGGAAATCGCGACCGGGGAGATTCCGCCGGAGAAGGCGAGGCAGATCGCGGCCGAGAAGGCCAGGGCCGACGGCGTGTGGCCGCGCGGCTCCGTCGCCGCGGGCGAGGCCCCGGCCGGGAGCACCGGCACGGCCGCCCTCGCCGGCTCGGCGGCCGGCACACTGCTGCTCGCGGGCGCCGGCACCTTCGTACTGCGCCGCCGCTCGTCCCAGCGCCCCACCGCCTGATACGGCACAGCGGTGGCGCCGCCTTACACCGGGCGGCGCCACCGCGCCTTTCCCGTACCCCGCCGGTATCCCGCCCGTACCCGTCCGTCCCCCACCTTCTCGGCAGCCCCGCTCTGGAGTCCGCTGTGTCCCCTGCGCTTGCCCGACTGGCCCTCGTCGTCCCCGCGGTCCTCACGCTGCTGACCGGCTGCTCGTCGACGCCCAATACGGCCAACACGGCCGGGACGGCCGCCCCGCGCCCCTCCACTTCCCTCTCCAGCCCCGCCACCACCACGGTCGGCACTCCCACCCCCTCGCGCGGCGCGCCCACCGAGGTCACCATCCCCTCGATCGGGATCAGCGGTCCCCTGATGGAGCTGGGTCTCAACGCGGACGGCACGGTCGAGGTCCCGCCGCCCGAGAAGGGCATGACGGCCGGCTGGTACGTCGGCGGTCCCGCGCCCGGCGAGGCCGGTCCCGCCGTCATCATCGGCCACAACAGCACCCGTTTCGGCAAGGCCGTCTTCCACGACCTCCACAAGATTTCCAAGGGCGCGGACATCACCGTCGCCAACGACCGCGGAAAACCGGTGCACTTCACCGTCACGGACACGGAGAGCGTCGGCAAGGGCACCTTCCCCACCGAGAAGGTCTACGGTCCCACCGACGAACACGCGCTGCGGCTGATCACCTGCGACGGCGACTTCGACGCCGAGGGCCACCCGGTGAACAACCTCATCGTCTACGCGACCCGCACCTGACCTACCCCCCCCCGCTCCCCCCACGCCCGTGTCACAGTGGGGGGAGTGTGTTGCCTGCGGGAAAGGGGATCCGGCCCATGCGCATCGGCGACGTGGCCGCGGCAGCGGGAGTCAGCACCCGGGTGCTGCGCTACTACGAGCAGCAGCGGCTGCTGACCTCGACCCGGACACCGGCGGGGCACCGTACGTACGAGGGCACGGCGGTGGAGCGGGTCCGGCTCATTCAGTTGTTCTTCCGCGCCGGGCTCTCCAGCCGGACCATCCGCGAGGTGCTGCCCTGCGTGGACACAGGCGAGGCCACACCGGAGCTGCTGACGCTCCTGGCCGCCGAACGCCAACGCGTGGAGGGGCAGATCTCCGACCTGTTCACGGTCCGTGACCAGCTGGACATGGTGATCCAGGCCACGGTCGACCCGGACTACGACTGTGACGCCGCGATCAACCACTAGCTACCAGCGGACTTGCACTTGACATTGGTGTCAAGTCTTAGCGTCCGGAGTGGAGCCGGCGAGCGCGCCGGAATCCATCAAATGGGTGCAGGAGATGACGACGATGAGTGAAGCGTTCGGTTTCCGTACATTCGGCGGCCCGGAGGTCCAGGAGTTCTTCGACCGCCCGGACCCGGTGCCGAGTCCGGCCGAGGTCCTGGTGCGGGTCACGGCCGCCGGGGTGAACCCCCTTGATTTCAAGCTGCGTTCCGGTGCCCTGCCGGGGTTCTACGGCGAGCGGCCGTTCCCGCAGGTGATGGGGGCGGAGGCGGCCGGTGTCGTGCTGGCGGTGGGCTCGGAGGTCGAGGGGCTGGCGGTGGGTGACGCGGTGTTCGGCATGGCGTACACCGGGGCCGGCGCCTACGCCCGTACCACGCTCCTGCTCGGTTCCCACACGGCGCGCAAGCCCGAGGGGCTCCGCGACGACTGGGCGGCGACCATCCCCGTCGCGGCCACCTCCGCGCTCGACGCGGTGGACCAGCTCGACCTGCCCGAGGGCACGACCGTACTGATCAACGGGGTCGGCGGCGGTGTCGGTATCGCGACCGCGCAGGTCGCGCGCGACCGTGGCCTGAACGTCATCGGTACGGGCGGCCCCACCAAGCGGGCGCTCGCGGAGGCCGTCGGTGTGACGTTCGTCGACTACACCGAGGGCCCGGTCGTCCCCCGGCTGCGCGACCTCGCGCCGGACGGGGTCGACGGCCTGGTGGACCTCGTCGGCGGCGCGTCCCTCCGTACGGTGGCACCGCTGGTGCGCGAGCCGAAGTACATCGTGTCCGTCACCGACGGGACGGTGACCGAGCTGGGCGGCGAGATGGTGCGCCGCCGGGCGGCCCGGGCGGACCTGGAGCGCGCGGCGGCGCTCATGGTGGAAGGGCGGCTCGACCCCCATGTCGTCAGGACGTACCCGCTGGCGCGGTCGGCCGAGGCCCTGGCCCTCCTGGAGGACGGCCACGCCGTCGGCAAGATCGTCATCGACATGACGGAGTGACCCGGCGCTCCGGTGACCCGGTGACCAGGTGATCCGGTGACCCCATGACTGAGGGGCGCCCGGGGCGACCATAGCGGCCACCCCGAACGCCCCGTCGTACCGCATCAGACGCGGTACGGGCAGGTCACGTCAGACCAGGTCGAACCGGTCCAGGTCCGACACCTTGGCCCACGCCGCGACGAAGTCCTTCACGAACTTCTCCTTCGCGTCGTCGCTCGCGTAGACCTCGGCGAGCGCGCGCAGCTCCGAGTTCGACCCGAAGACCAGGTCGGCCCGGCTGCCCGTCCACTTGACCTCGCCCGTGGCGTCGTCGCGGGCCTCGAAGGTGCTCTGGTCCGGCGAGGTCGCCGTCCACGTCGTACCCAGGTCGAGCAGGTTGACGAAGAAGTCGTTGGTCAGGGTCCCGGGGGCGTCCGTGAGGACACCGAGGGACGACTCTCCGTGGTTCGCGCCCAGGACACGCAGGCCGCCGACGAGGACCGTCAGCTCGGGGGCGCTCAGATTGAGCAGGTTGGCCTTGTCGACCAGCAGGTACTCGGCCGGCAGCCGACTGCTCTTGCCGAGGTAGTTGCGGAACCCGTCGGCGGCCGGCTCCAGCGCGGCGAAGGACTCCACGTCCGTCTGGTCCTGCGAGGCGTCCACCCGGCCCGGGGTGAAGGGGACCTCGACGTCGAAACCGGCGTCCTTGGCGGCCTTCTCGACACCCGCGGCGCCCGCGAGCACGATCAGGTCGGCGAGGGAGACCTGCGCGCCGCCGGTCCGGGCGGAGTTGAAGGACTCCTGGATGCCTTCCAGCGTACGCAGCACGACCGCGAGCCGGTCGGGCTCGTTGACCTCCCAGCCGGCCTGCGGCTGGAGGCGGATCCGCGCGCCGTTGGCGCCGCCGCGCTTGTCGCTGCCGCGGAAGGAGGAGGTGGCCGCCCACGTGGTGGAGACCAGCTGGGACACCGTGAGGTCCGAGGCGAGGACCTGCTCCTTGAGCGCGGCGATGTCCGCGGCGCCGAGGGTCTCCCCGTCGGCCTCGGGCAGCGGGTCCTGCCACAGCAGGGTCTCGGACGGGACCTCCGGGCCGAGGTAGCGCACGACGGGGCCCAGGTCGCGGTGGGTCAGCTTGAACCAGGCGCGGGCGAACGCGTCCGCGAACTCGTCCGGGTTGTCCAGGAAGCGCCGCGAGATCTGCTCGTACGCCGGGTCGAAGCGGAGCGAGAGGTCGGTCGTCAGCATCGTCGGGGCGAGGCTCTTCGACGCGTCGTGGGCGTGCGGGATCGTACCGGCGCCCGCGCCGTCCTTCGCGATCCACTGGTGCGCGCCGGCGGGGCTCTTCGTCAGCTCCCACTCGTAGCCGAACAGGTTCTGGAAGAAGCCGTGGCCCCACTGCGCCGGGGTCGACGTCCAGGTGACCTCAAGGCCACTGGTGATCGTGTCGACGCCCTTGCCGGTGCCGAAGGTGCTCTTCCAGCCGAGGCCCTGCTCCTCGATCGAGGCGCCCTCGGGCTCGGCGCCGACGTGGTCCGCCGGGCCGGCGCCGTGGGTCTTGCCGAAGGTGTGGCCGCCCGCGATGAGGGCGACGGTCTCCTCGTCGTTCATCGCCATCCGGCGGAAGGTCTCCCGGATGTCGCGGGCCGCGGCCAGCGGGTCCGAATTGCCGTTCGGGCCCTCGGGGTTGACGTAGATGAGGCCCATCTGGACCGCGCCGAGGGGGCTCTCCAGCTCGCGGTCGCCGGAGTAGCGCTCGTCGTCGAGCCAGACCTTCTCGGGACCCCAGTACACGTCCTCGTCGGGCTCCCAGACGTCCGCGCGGCCGCCGCCGAAGCCGAAGGTCTCGAAGCCCATCGACTCCAGGGCCACATTGCCCGCGAGGATCATGAGGTCGGCCCACGAGAGGCTCTGGCCGTACTTCTTCTTGACCGGCCACAGCAGCCGGCGGGCCTTGTCGAGGTTGCCGTTGTCCGGCCAGCTGTTCAGGGGGGCGAAGCGCTGCTGGCCGGCGCCGCCGCCACCGCGGCCGTCGCTGATCCGGTACGTACCCGCGCTGTGCCACGCCATGCGGACCATGAGCGGGCCGTAGTGGCCGAAGTCGGCCGGCCACCAGTCCTGGGAGGTGGTCAGCACCTCCGCGATGTCCTGTTTCACGGCCGGGAGGTCGAGGGATTTGAACGCCTCGGCGTAGTCGAACTCCTCACCGAGCGGGTTTGCCACGGCGGGGTTCTTGGCGAGGATCTTGAGGTTGAGCCGCTCCGGCCACCACTGGCGGTTTCCGCCGCCCTGAGTCGGGTGCGGGGCGCGCCCGTGCACGACGGGGCAGCCCCCTCCGCCCTCGGTCTTCGCGTCTACGGCGGTTGCGTCATGGTTCTCGGTCATGGGAATCCTTCCGGACCAGCTCGATCGCGGTGCTCACGGTGCTCAGGGACTGCGGTGGTCTGCGGGGTCTGCGGTGGTCTTTTCGGCTCTCGGGCTCTGCGGCGGTCTGCGGGTGGAGGCCGTAGTGGAGTCGTCCCGCCCTCTTGGCTTATCGCCGGAGTCGATCCTACAATGGACAGAGTCCAAGTCAAGAAGCGAGCCAGCTCCACATTCCATCGGAATCAGGACAGCACCCACCGGCCGCCCGCCGGCGAACGGCGAGTGTCGCGGGTGTGAGCGATGAGCAATGAGCGATTGAGGTGAACCGACCGACATGAGTGATCTGCTGGAGCGGCTAAGAGGGCGTGGCTGGCGGCTGACCTCCCAGCGGCGCGTGGTCGCGGAGGTTCTCGACGGCGACCATGTACACCTCACGGCCGACGAGGTGCACGCCCGTGCGGCACGGCGGCTGCCCGAGATATCGCGTACGACGGTTTACAACGCGCTGGGCGAGCTGGTCGCCCTCGGCGAGGTCATCGAGGTCTCGACGGACGGCCGCGCCAAGCGCTACGACCCCAATGCGCGCCACCCGCACCAGCACCTGGTGTGCTCCGGCTGCGGCACGGTCCGCGACGTCCACCCGACGGGCGACGCACTCGCGGACCTGCCCGTGGAGGAACGATTCGGCTTTACGGTGGCGCAGGCGGAGGTCACGTACTGGGGCGTGTGCCCGGAGTGCGCTGGAGCGGCGGGCAAGGGCGAGTAGCGGCCGGGGGCGAGTGGCAGCAGGGGCGAGTGGCCGGCCCCTGAACCGGCCCCCGCCGCGACCCTGCGCCCCGTAGCGCG
Source organism: Streptomyces paludis (assembly GCF_003344965.1). Taxonomy (NCBI): domain Bacteria; kingdom Bacillati; phylum Actinomycetota; class Actinomycetes; order Kitasatosporales; family Streptomycetaceae; genus Streptomyces; species Streptomyces paludis. Next base: position 4,026,108 of record NZ_CP031194.1, read on the forward strand.
CTCCCGTAACGCTGCCGCCCCGGCAGCGCTCGGCGGCTCACACGGGCGTCAGCCGAAGCTCCACGCCTGGCTGCGTGTGCCCCGGCAGGCCCACATCTGCAACGGGCTCCCGTTGGTGGTCCGCCCGTCCAGGACGTCCACGCATTTGCCGGTCTGGGTATTGATCACTTCATGCGCCGCGCTGAGCCGGAACTGCTGGGCCACAGACCCGTTGCAGGTGGTCAGTTGGACCCCCGCGCCATCGTCCTGCGAACGCCCGACGACATCCATGCACTTGCCCCGGGTGCGAATGGTCCCGTCGGACAGGGACTTCCAGGTCTGGTTGGCGGACCCGTTGCAGTCCCAGAGCTGGAGCGGCGTGTACTCCTCGGGATCCGCGTGAGTGAGGTCGACGCAGCGGCCCGACGCGTCGCCCCGGATGGCGACCCCATCGGCAGGGTTACGCGGTGCCGCCTTCTCCGTGGAACCGCCGCTGCCGGTCCCGCTGTCGGTCCCGCTGCCGGCGGCGGGCGAGACGGGCGGCGATGACGCCGCGGAAGGCGTTACGGACGCGGACGCGGAGGTGTCCGAGGAGGGATCCGCGGAAGCCGATGACGAGGCGGAAACCGATGGCGACGGCGACGCCGAAGGCGATGCGAGTTCGTCGGTCCCGGCCTCGCCCAGCTCGTCGTCACCGCGCTGCTCCATGGCCGGAACCGTACGTGGCTCCGAGGCGCTGAGGCGGTCGTCACCCCCCGACCGTAAGAGAAACGCGGTGCCGACAAGCGCCGCGCACAGGACGACCGCCCCCGACACCAGAACCCCGCGAGCCGCGAACCACGACCGACCGCCGGACGCCCCGGAAGCCCCCGCGAGGCCCGCCGGAACCTCCGGGGCGGCGCCACCGCCACCGGTCCCACCACCCCCGCCCGCTGCCCCCGCGCTCGCCGCGAAAGCGAGCCCGGCGGCGAAGCCGTCCGCGTACACGGTGTCCGCCGAGGCGCTGTCCGCGCCGGTCGCGGGCTCCTCGATCACCTCGGACACGGCGGCGGCCCGCCTGCCCCCGGGCGTTCGCGCCGGCTTGTCCGGCTTCTCCTCGGGCCTGGCCTTCCCGGCGGCGGCCGTGGCTATCGCGGAGGATCTCGTCGTCCGACGGGGGAGGGACGGACCTGCCGTCGGGTCGTCGGGAGGAGCGGTCATGGGGTCCTTCCAGGGGTGAGCCTTCGCATCGATGTCGGCCCCGTCGCCCCGGCCGTGCCGGAAGCGGTCCGTGTATCCCCAACTCCTGCTGCCGTCAAGGCAGTTACGTCGGAGAGGCCGGATGCAGAATATCCGAGCCCCCGGAACGCACCACGACGGCGCGCCCGGCACGAAAGCCCGTCGGCCACCGCCCGGCGGTGACGGCAGGTCACCCCGGGACCGCGATACGTACTTCCTTCGAGTCGGCGCGTTAATGCGCACTTTGCTTCATTTGCGTTGACCTCCGGCGTCACGGGAAACAATTTCCCAACGAGCCGAAAGATGTCGAAAGATGAGAGCGGAGGAAGGGCGGAGGATGCGAACGGGCGTGTAACGAAAAGGAGTTGAGCGTCTTCATGGTAGGGTATTAATGAATTCACAGGGCGCCGCGAAAAAAGGGGAATGGCGTGAATACCGAGAAGGTTACGGCTCGACGTCTTACGGCCGAGGAGGTTTCAGGGTTGGGTCTCCAGGACGGCATCTTCGTCTCGGCAGAGACGGATGGCCTTCCTCTCGACTGCTACGCCCCGGCTTTCCTCACGGAGCCGGGCAAGAATTTCGAGGGAGGGTCCTTCACCGCGAGGACGGCTTTCGGTGAGGAAATTCATATCCTCCCGGACAACGCCGAAGAGGGCGGTATCTGGATCGCGGACAAGGCGGGGGAGGAGATCGAGGTCCTCCAGAGCGCCGGTGTTCTCCTGAACCTGGCCCTCTTCGTACCGAACGGCAACAAGGAATCCCTGGAGGCGCTCTACGCCTCCGCGCGGGACGCCTTCGGCGCGGGGATCGTCCAGCGCTGGAGCGAGGAGACCGTAGAGGTGCCGGACGTCAAGGTCGACCTCTACGAGGAGCCGGCCCGGGGCCGCAAGAACACGAACGGTCAGAACCGCGACCGCCGCGCCCTGGACATCTACCCGACCCGAGTGCGCTTCCTGGAGCCCAGCGAGGGCTGGCGGTTCATCGTCGAGCCGCACAAGGAGATCGTCGACGACACCCCGACGATCTGACCCAGCAGCACCCAGCAGCACCCTAGAATCCGCAGAATCCGCGCCGGGGCGGTAGACCCCCTCCCGGCGCACCAGACGCCCGGCCGGAACCTCCGGCCGGGCGTCCGCGTCGTATCGGCCTTTCAGTCTTTCGCTCTTTCCGCCTTCCGGACGGCTCAGTTGGCGCAGCCGCTGGCGTTGTGGCGGCAGAGAGAGCCGATGGTGTACGTGCCGGCGAGGTTGCCCTGACCGCCGGAGAGCGTGCTGCCGATACGGTCCTGGTAGCTGAAGGCCCGGTAGTAGTGGTAGCGGTAGGACGTGCGGTTGTAGACGGACTTGGTGACGGTGCCGTTGTTCATCCAGGAACACTGCTCCCGGGCCCGCGGGTTGAGCGCGTCGTTCCACTGACACCTCGACCCCGTACCGCCCGTCCCGGACCAGAAGCAGATCCAGCCGGAGGCGCAGTCGGAGTACGCCTGGGCCCCCACCTCGCCGGCGGCGGTGTCGAAGCCGATGGCCTCGCCCGCACCCAGCGAGACCGCGGTGACCGCCGCGGGGGCGGGTGCCGCGGGCGCCTCCTGGGCCTGTGCGGTCGGGGCGATCACGAGGCCGATGGCCATCAGACCTGATGTCGCGAGAACGGCGAGTTTGGCACGGAAGGACACGGTGATTCCTTTCACGAAGGTGAGGGGCTGACCGCATACCGACGACTTCGCGGCATTGGCGAGAGGGCGTCGGTTCCGGGTTGGCACGGAGTCTGCCCCCGAGAAGAAGGCGGGGGGAATGCTGAGCGCCTGTCCCGGACAGGCCGCGCTGTCCGGCCTGGTCATAGCCCTGTCCGGACGCTTCCGGACAGCTTCGGACGCTTTCGGCGGCCGTCCGGCGAGGGGCCCGTGGCAAGGGAAAGGCCGAAAAGGGGCATTGTGCGTATCGGGGAAGTCGGTGAGGATGCCCGTTATGCACGACAAGGGGGATGCTTCACCATGTACGTCGGCGGAAACCGCCGAATTCGTCGCACAGTTACGGTTGCTCAAGCAGCGTTCGGGGCTGACCTACCGGCAGTTGGAGCAGCGGACAGCACGGTGCGGGCACCGACTCGCGCGCAGCACCCTGGCGGACACGCTCCGCCGGGAGACGCTGCCAAGAGCCGAGTTCGTGGACGTGTTCGTCCGGGCCTGCGGGCAGGGGTCGCGGGTACGCGTATGGCTGGGCGAACGGGAACGCGTCGCGGGGACCGAACCGACGGAGAACCCAACCGCCGCCCCCACCACCAACGGAGGCCCACCCCCTCCCCCCTCCTCCCCACCAGAGCCGGCGCCCAAGATGCCACAGGGCCGCCGAAGGCCAGGCGGGCCACCGCCCTGGCGCCGCGCATCGCTCCTCGCCTGCATCACGGCGGTCACGGTCCTGGGAGTAGTCCTGTGCGTAAGGCTCTTCACCACCGGCGAGACGGCACGCGAGCGCGCGCCCGGCGCCGACTGCTCGGAGACCCTCAGCCCGGGAGCGTACGGCCCCTGCGTACGCCAACTACAGCTGAACCTGCGGCGCCACTCCCTGGACCTCCCCGTGGACGCCTCCTTCGGCCCGATCACCAGAGCACGCGTAGCGGCCTTCCAGGCGGCGTCCCAACTCCCGGTGACCGGCGTGGTCGACGCGACAACCAAGGAGGCCATCGACCACCAGGACTCCCCGATCGCCGCCCAGGCCGACCGCTGGGGCCCGGACCGAGTGGAACAGCACCTGCGCGCGATCTTCCCCGAGGCCCCCGAGACCGCCGTCGCCCTGATCCGCTGTCTGTCGAACCTGGACCCGATGTGGGTCCGACAGACGGACGAAGAAGTACGCACAGACGAGGGAGAGCCAACGACCTGGCGCTGGGGCCTGTTCCAGCTCACCGACCAGCAAATCAAGGACTCCGGCGGATCACGCCGCTCCGCACTCGACCCCGAATGGAACATCCGAGCCGGCCGGGATTTCTGGGAACGCAACCAGGGCTTCGGCTCTTCAACATGCCACTGACAACCCCGAGATCCACGACAAAGCACGGTACCCAAGCGGCGACGACGGACGCGCGGGCATCCTTCCCGGACGATGAAGCATGGCCGCGGACCACCGGCGCGACGAGGCTTGCGGCATGACACAAAAAGACACAACGCAGACGCCCACAACACACACGGCCACGCCCCGTACGGAAACGACGAGCCCCGCAAACACGGCGGTGCTGGTGACCGGCGGCTCCGGCAAGACCGGCCGGAGGACGGTGGCGCGCCTCCGCGAGCTGGGCGTGGAGACCCGGGCGGCCTCACGGTCCGGGGAGACCCCCTTCGACTGGGCGGACCGGACGACCTGGCAGGCGGCCCTGGACAAGGTCGACGCCGTCTACATCGTCCCGCTGGACACCTCGCCCTCCCCGACGCCCGCCTTCGTAGAGCAGGCCGTCGCGAGCGGGGTGCGACGGCTGGTGCTGCTCTCGGCCCGGGGCGTGGACGTGCCCGGCTACTTCGGCCCCTCCTACGAGGGCGGCGGCCCGCACATGGAGAGCGAGGCGGCGGTCCGGGCGTCCGGTGTCGCCTGGACGATCCTGCGGCCCGGCTGGTTCGCCCAGAACTTCAGCGAGGGCTTCTTCCTCGACGGCGTACGGTCCGGCGAACTCGCCCTCCCCACCGGCAGCGGGACCGCCGCGTTCGTCGACGCCGACGACATCGCGGCGGTCGCCGTGGCGGCCCTGACCGAGGACGGTCACAACGGCGAGGTGTACGAACTCTCCGGCCCCCGGGCGCTGGGCATCGCCGACGTACTGGACGAGATCGCGAAGGCGACCGGCGTACGCGCCACATACGTTCCGGTGCCGGAGCCCGCTTTCCGGGCCGGGCTGGTGGCACAGGGACTGCCCGAGGAGGAGGCCGCGCTCTGGACCGACGCGATGAAGCCGATTCGCACCAGCCAGGAGGCCCCGGTCACGGACGGCGTACACAGAGCCCTCGGCCGCCCACCCCGCGACATCACCGACTTCGTCCGCACGGCGTCCGAGGCAGGCGCCTGGTCCTGAAAAACAGCGGGTGCCGCCCACGACTCCTCAGCCCGCCGGCACGTTCGGGTACTTGCTCACGCTCCGTGAAGTGTGCACCGTAAGCGACGGTTGACCGCGACAGACCAGGGCCGACGATCCGCTCCCACCCAGGCGCCGGGGCTGTCGGCCCGAGACGCTCCAGTAGGCTGCGGCGGCCATGGACACGCACGCCGAACCCGAGCAGACCTGGCACAACACGAATGCTGCTGGTCCGCCGATCCGGCAGCTGTTCCGGGACGTCATCGCCGACCGTCTGCCGGGCCCCAGGCCGCCTCAGGCCGCGATGCTGTTCGGCGCCGAGGCCGACCCCTTCTGGGACGACCGGAGCTTCCTCGGCGATTTCTACAACGAGATCCTCCACCAGGACACCTGCCGGCCCGCCACCGCTGACGGCCTCGCTCTGGTCACAGCCCTCGCAGTCGACGACCGTATTCCCGCCCGACACCGGTTCCAAGCCGTCGAACTGCTGGTCAGAGCTGCCACTGTCAAACACTGCTCCTGGAAGGATTCTGGCTCAATTCCGTGAGGCGGGCACGGAGTGTGACAGCCGAGTAGATGAGCCACCCAACGGCGCATGGACCGCGGTCAGTCCTAGCGCCCTCCCGGCGGCTGCTTGGTCAGGAGTTGTTCAGCTGCCTCGATCGCTTCTTCCTTCAGTGCCTCGACGGAGGCATCCCAGCTGTCGTCCCAGCTATCCAGGTTGAGCGCGCACGAGACGAGTGCCTGGAGGTCTTCGGGATGGTTGAGGTCGTAGGCGACGTCGGTCCGGATCAGGTGGGTGCCGGTCGCGGGATCGAGAGATCCGTCCACGATCTGACCGGCGATCCAGTAGGCCATGGCCCACTTCGCGGCCCGGGGGTCGGCTGGCGGCTGGAAGAGGAGTCCGAGTTCTTCCAGGACCTGGTCGAAGAGAGCAGGGGCTTCCGGTTCTTCGCTCTGCAGGAGGCCGGCGAGCATCGCGAGCGATGGACTCTCAACCCCAGCTATGAGTGCGTCCAACCCCACCTGGATGAGACGGTCGGATCCAACATGCTGGCCGAACGCCCTCTCGTGAGCTATACGGCTGAGCTGCTGGAGAGCATCGTCGTGGTGCATCTCGGTCTCTCCATTGGCGACATTGGCGACTGTGGCGAAAGCCTTTTCCACAGTCGTCAAGCTAACGCCATCCAGTTCCCTCATCTGCCGTTTGAGGATCTTGATCCGGTTGAAGTGTTCTTCGACCACGCCGGAGTTCCAGGACAGGGGTGAGGCCGGCGATCACAGCGTCTCGGTCTCTGTCGATGCCTGGGCAGGCCGTTCTGGCGACGGCACCGAGTTGTTCGGAGCACCGTTTTCCCTGGCGCTCGGTGAGCATCTGGGTGAAGGACCGGACGTGGCTGGTGAGCGCGTCAAGTTCGGGGCAGTTGGCCAGTGCCGCCTCCGCGGGACGCGGCCCCGGCCGTGGCACCACTGGCTTCGATACGTACGGTCTCGTCGCTCGCGTCCACGGACACCACCGTTACGTCTGCGACCGACGGGAACAGCAGCTCCATCCCAAGTCGGTTGCGGGCGTCAGCCATCACTCAACGTCCGTATTTCACGGAAGTTGAGCCAGAACCCGTAGAAGTGAACGAAGCCACGCCCCGGCCCGACACGGCGCCGTCAGGTACGGGGGCGGTGGCGGCCCCCTGCCGGCCGGTGGCCGCCTCCCGCTGAGCGGTGGCCGCCTCCTGCCGGTAAGCGCTCGGGCTCTCGCCCCGGAGTCGCTTGAACGCCGTACTGAAGCCGAACGCGTCCGCGTAGCCGACCCGCCGGGCCACCGCCGCCACGGTCAGTTCCGGGCGGGTCAGTAGATCGGCGGCGAGCGTCATCCGCCACTCGGCGAGATACGCCACCGGCCCGCTGCCGACCAGTTCCGTGAACCGCTTCGCCAAGGTCGTCCTCGACACCCCCGCCCGGCTCGCGAGCCGCGCCGTCGTCCACGGGTGCGCCGGATCCTCGTGGATCGCGCGCAGGGCGGGCCCCGCCACCTCGTCGCCGAGCGCGCTGTACCACCCCGGCGGTTCGGCCTCCGGGCGGTCGAACCAGTCCCGCAGTGTGCACACCAGCAGCCAGTCCAGCAGCCGGTCGAGTACGGTCTGGTCCCCCGGCCGGCCGGTGCCGATCTGCGTCTCCAGGTAGTCCCACATCGGCGAACAGTCCTGCTCGTCGGAGACCACCAGGACCGGCGGCAGGGCGCGGAGGAGCCGCTGCGGAACCTGCTCCCGTACGTCGTAAGCGGCAGCCAACAGCACAGTAGAACCACCGAGTTCGCGATCCCGGCCTGCAGAGTCCGCAGTGTCGGTGTCGGTGTCGGTGAAGCAGAACGGCGCGGGCCCCCGGACGACCGCCGTCTCGCCGAGTGCCACGTACCGCGCCTCTCCGTTCTCCGGCACGATCCATCCGGCGCCACGCAGCGGTACGAGCAGAGTCAGATACGCGCCGTCCGTGAACGGCAGCGACCACGGCGGCCACAGCACCGAACGGCCGAACACCGCGCCCTTGCCCCGTACGCCCCGCAACAGCTCGTCGAACACGTCCATGGAGCCAACGATAGGCAGCACCACGGGCGGACCGGACGATCACCTATGCACGACGGACGGACAACCGTGGGCCCGACTCGCCGCCCGGCTGCGCGACACGAGCACCGCCAAGATCCGGTCCGCTTCCCGCCGACAAAAACGCCCCGAGCCCCGCGGCACCGGCATATCAGCCCTGCACGCCACCGCCCGCCTGCGCAGCGCCCTCGCCGACTCCTTCGGCCGCGCCAGCCTTCTCGCGCATCTTGCGCACCAGCTCAGCCTTCTGGTCGGCGGCCCCCTTACGGTCCAGGTTCCGGTGCGGACCATTGTTCTGCCGCTCGGCACGAGACAGCCTCTTACGCTGGCCGCCCCCCATGCCCACGGGGTTGTTGATGTTCTTGCTCACGGTCATGGTTTCTCCCGGAATGAGGTCAAAACGACAAGGAAGCCCAGGTCCCTGCCCTGGGGCTTAAGTATGGAGCGGGTGACGAGAATCGAACTCGCGCTCTGAGCTTGGGAATCCACGGCGCTCCGGAGCGCCGGGAATCCACGGCGCTCCGGAGCGCCACAGGGCTCTGGCCAGGGATTACTTGGGTCTACGGGCCGTGCTGGTTGCGGTCGACTGACCGCTTCTGACCTCGGCGTACCGCCCTAAAGGGCTGGGATGGGGCTGGAGCCATTGGGGGGACCGAAGACTGCTCCGGCGGCCCGGTTCCGCTTGTGGCGAGGGACGATGCGGCCAGTGTTGCCGCGCGGTGTGTTGAAGTGAACACATCCATCGGGGTGCAGTCGTTGGTGTTCCCGCCGATGAGGGTGAAGGCGAGCGGCCGGCCGACGGCGTCGCATGCCAGATGGATCTTGCTGGTCAGGCCACCCCGCGAGCGTCCGAGCGCCGTGTTGCGGAGCCCCCTTTTCGGGCCCCGGCGGCACCGACGGTCCTCCAGCCGCTTCCGCCCCCGCAACGACTCGGGCAGCAGCGGCCGTACGAACTCCCACTTGACAGAGGTGCCACCGCTCATCCAGGTCGGTGACCCGCACTCCCTGACCGTCGCGCCCGACGAAACGGGCCCGACCGGGTGCTGCCCGAAAGTACCAGGGACCGGCTCCTCCGCGTCCCGTCCGGACAGGAGAAGAGAGGGGTGCCGATCGGACGCCGCGCCCGGGTGGGACCCCCGCCAACAGACGCCGGGGATCCCACCCTGTGCAAGGGCGGACGGCCTTCACGTGCCGCGTCTGACGCCCTCGGGAGTGAGGGCGTATCAGGGACGGACGACGCAGGTCGCCAGCAGACAGATATTCGCCCCCTGCGTCTGGCTGGATCCGCCACTCCCGGCAGAATCACCGACGGTGCAGCGTGCCAGCAGGCACAGATTCCCGCCTTGTATTCCGCGGTAGATGTTCGACAACGGCCTTGAATCGGTGCTTTGTTGGCCGCGGTCTTCGGCACTTGTCGTCGTGCGTGCCGAATCAACGGCACCGAATGCGTTCGCGCCGGTCGACACCGACATGAGCAGAGCGCCGGCGGCCACTGTCGCGGTGGCCAGGCGGGTGATGGATACAGGAATCCTCAACTGCACTCCAAGTCTCCTACCGAACAGATGTGTTGCGCACAGATTCGAAGCCGCGTGCTGTCGGGTTTGGTGTCCCACTCATCTGTGACGCAGGTCTCATCCTTCCCGTCTTGTGCAGTTGTGAAGAGTGAATGACCAGCTCGTGTGCACTGGGTCACATGGGCAATCCAGTTGATCCGCGACTCCGAACCTCTTCTTGCTAGCGCGATTGCGGCGATGTCGATGACGGGCGCGAGGTCTGTGTGCTTGAAGGTCCGGTCCACTTCGCGAGCGCGTACAGCATCCGAGGCGCCATGTGACGGCGTCGGCCGGACCGATCCGGCCCTGTTCTCAGCCCTGCCCTGCGGCTTCCCTCATTTCCCCAGCCGCTTCCCAGGCCCAGTGCAAAGGTGAAAACGGCGTGACCGCATCGCAGGACCCCACTTCGGCGAACAATCCCACTCGCACTCTTCCCCTCACTGCCGCGCAGCGCGGCCTGTGGTTCGCGCAGCAGCTCGATCCGGCCAATCCGGCGTACAACATCGCCGAATACGCTGACGTAAGGGGCGATTTGGACACGATGCTCCTCGGCAGAGCCGTACGGCATGTCAGCGAGGAGTCGGAAGCCCTGCGGGTGACATTCGGTGAACACGACGGCGTTCCTTTCCAGGAAATCCACCCGGACATTCGAATAGACGTTCCTCTGGTCGATCTCTCCGGCCATCCGGAGCCCCTGCGTGAGGCTCAGCGCCTGATGGAGGCGGATCTCGCTCGGCCCGCCGACATCGCCACTGGCCCCCTGGTGCGGCTGACGCTGTACCGGCTCGCCGAGGCACACCATCTCTTCCACCAGCAGGTGCACCACCTCGCGCTGGACGGGTACGGCGCGGCTCTCGCGCTCGCCCGGATCGCCGAGGTCTACACCCACCTGGCCACTGCCCCCGACGAGCCGGTGGAGCGGCGTGCCGCCCCTCTCGGTCCCGTCATCGACGAAGAGAACGCCTACAGGTCCTCCGACAAGTACGCGGAGGACGGGCGCTACTGGGCTGACCACTTCGACGGCGCCCCCGCTCCGACGAGCCTGCACGACGGCTCCACGACGGTTGCCGGTCCGGGGCACGGGTTCCTCGCCGTGCGGCGGGAGCTGGACACCGCTCGCAGCGAGCGTCTGCGCGCGGCGGCCAAGACCGCGGGCGTGGCCTGGCCGACCTTCTTCATGGCCGCGATGGGTGTCTACCTGCACCGGAGCCGCGGACTGGGGGATGTCATCCTCGGGCTGCCGGTGACGGGCCGCCGTACCGCTGTCGCCCGCACCACTCCGACCATGCTGTCCAACGTCCTGCCTCTGCGGCTGGAGATCTCTTCCTCCGACACGGTGGCGGACATCGCCAAGCGGGCCTCCGCCGAGGCCAGAAGGGTGCTCAAGCACCAGCGCTACCCGTCAGAGGGCCTCCTGCGCGACCGCAGGCAGGACGGCTCCACCGCCACTGGTTCCGGCGGTGCACCCATCGGCGCCCGTGAGCCCCTGACAGGCCCGTCCGTCAACGTCCTCGCGTTCGACGACCGGCTCCGCTTCGGCCCGCACACCGCGACTCTGCACAACCTCTCCGTCGGTCCGGTCGACGACCTGGTGATCGCCGTGCACGCGTCGTACGCGGACGGCGGGCTGCGGATCGACCTGCTGGGCAATCCCGGTCTGTACACCGCACGCGAGTTGGAGCAGCACCACGACGCCCTGTGGCGGCTCGTGGAGGCGTTCGCCGACGACCCCACCGGCCAGCTCGGCGCGCTGCCCATCGTTCCCGAAGACGAGCGCCGGCGGGTCATCGGGCTCGGCTCGGGAGAACCCGCGGCCGAGCCGCGGGAGGGATCCCGGACCGGCACGCTTCCCGAACAGTTCGCCGAGCAGGCGCGGCGGACGCCGCATGACACCGCTGTCGTGTGCGCGGAGACCCGTCTGACCTTCGCCGAGCTGGACGCGCGTGTGTCGGCGCTCGCGGCCGAACTCGGCGGCTGCGGCGCCGGACCCGGTACGCGCGTGGCTGTCGGGCTGCCGCGCTCCACCGACCTGGTGGTGGCGATGCTCGCGGTGATGCGCTGCGGCGCCGCCTATCTGCCGCTGGACCCGTCCTATCCCGCCGACCGCGTCGCGTTCATGCTCGCCGACTCCCGGCCGGTGGCCCTGGTCGCCACCACCGGCACGGCCGCCGCCACTGATCCGGGGCGCACGCTGCCGCTGGTGGACCCCGCTGCTCCGGTGGCCGAGCCCGCCGGCCGGCCCGTACATACGGCCATGCCGGGACCGAAAGACGCCGCGTACGTCATCTACACCTCCGGTTCGACCGGCCGTCCCAAGGGTGTCGTGGTCGAACACCGCTCGCTGGCCAACCTTCTGGAGCACCACCGCGGTGAGGCCCACGCGCACGCGGAGCAGTCCCTCGGGCGCCGCCTGCGTGTCGCACTCACCGCCGCGACATCGTTCGACGCCTCCTGGGACCCGGTCCTGTGGATGGTCGCGGGCCACGAACTGCACATCGTGGACGACGAGACGCGCCGTGACCCCCAGGCGCTCGTGGACTTCCTGGTCGAGCGGCGGATCGACGCCATCGAGACCACCCCCACCTACCTGCGGCAGATGATGGCCGCCGGACTGCTGTCCGCCCCCGCGCACCGGCCCCGGGTCATCGCGCTCGGCGGCGAGGCCGTCGACGACGGGCTGTGGAACGAACTCGCCTCCCACCACGATCTGGTGGTCTTCAATTTCTACGGCCCCACAGAGACCACGGTGAACGCGGTCACCTCACGTATCGCGGGCGACAGCCCCGTCATCGGCCGCCCGGTCGCCGGCGCCCGCGCGTACGTGCTGGACACCGCCCTGCATCCGCTTCCGGTCGGCGCGGCGGGGGAGTTGTACGTCTCCGGCGAAGGTGTCGCACGCGGGTACGCGGGGCGTCCCGGACTGACCGCCGAGCGGTTCCTGCCGGACCCGTTCGGCCCGCCGGGGCTGAGGATGTACCGCACCGGCGACCTCGCGCGGTGGAGCGAGAGCGGCGCGCTGGAGTTCCTGGGGCGCGGTGACAGCCAGGTCAAGATCCGGGGCTACCGGGTGGAGACCGGCGAGATCGAGTCGGCGCTGAGGTCACTGAGCGGGGTGCGGGACGCGGCGGTCGTCCTGCGCCCGTCACCAGACGGCACGGAACGGCTCGCCGCCTATCTGGTCACCGGGCCTGACCGGGACGACGAGGCCGTGGACACCAACGCGTTCGATCAGTACGACGCGTCCGGCCTCCACGCCGTGCGCGACGCCCTCGTCGAGCTGCTGCCCGAGCACATGGTGCCCACCGCGTACGCCGTCCTCCCGCGGCTGCCGCTCACCCCCAACGGCAAGCTCGACACCGGCCTCCTCCCGGCCGCGACCCCGCTCGCCGCACGCGGCGGCGCGCCGCGCACCCCCGAGGAGGAGTCGATGTGCGCCGTCTTCGCCGAGTGCCTGGAGGTGCCGGCCGTCGGGCGGGACGACAACTTCTTTCTCCTGGGCGGTCATTCCCTGCTCGCGACCCGGCTGGTGAGCCGTGTCAGGGACCGCTTCGGCTCCGAGGTGCCCATCCGGGCGCTGTTCGACCACCCGACTCCCGCCGGGCTGGTCACCGCCCTGGACACGAGCGCTCCGGTACGGCCACCGGTCGCCGCCGTCGAGCCGCGCCCCGCGCGGCTGCCGCTCTCCTTCGCCCAGCAGCGGCTCTGGCTGCTGGACCGGATGGGCCAGGCAGGCACCGCCTACCACCTGCCGATCGCGTTGCGTCTGTACGGGCGGCTCGACCGTGCCGCGCTGGCGGAGGCCCTGGGGGATGTGATCGGGCGGCACGAGAGCCTGCGAACGGTCTTCGGGGAGGACGAGGACGGGCCCCACCAGCGTGTGCTGCCCGTCGAGCAGGCCGGCGTCCCGCTGGTGACAAGGCCGTTCCCGGCCGGAGGCGACCCGGTGCGACCGGACGACTCCGACTTCCCGCTCGGCTCCGAACCGCCCCTGCGGGCAGAACTGTTCACCGGCTACCCGGGTTCGGACACCGCCGACGAGCACCTCCTGGTACTGACGCTCCACCACATAGCCGCCGACGGCTGGTCCATGGGCCCGCTGTTGCGCGACCTGTCCGACGCGTACGAGGCCCGCCGCCATCTCAAGGCGCCCAACTGGACGCCGCTGCCGGTCCAGTACGCCGACTACACGCTCTGGCAGCGTGACCTCCTCGGGGACCCCCGCCAGGCCGGCACCCTCGCCGAGGGACAGCTCGCCCACTGGTCCGCCGTGCTCGACGGTCTCCCGCCCGAGGTGACCTTCCCGGCCGACCGGCCGCGACCTGCCCGGCACTCCGGCCGGGGCGGGGCCGTACCGGTCCGGATCGACGCGGTCACCCATCGCGCCCTCGCACGGCTCGCCGGGGAGTCGGGCACCAGCACCTTCATGGTCCTGCACGCCGCGCTCGCCGCGCTGATGACCCGGCTCGGTGCCGGTGAGGACATCAGCGTCGGCACCCCGGTGGCCGGCCGCCCGGACGACGCGCTGGCCGACATGGTCGGCTTCTTCGTCAACACCCTGGTGCTGCGCACCGACACCTCCGGCGACCCGGACTTCCACGAGCTGCTCCGACGTGTCCGCGCGGCCGACCTGGCCGCCTACGCCCACCAGGACCTGCCCTTCGAGCGGCTGGTGGAGGAGCTGAGGCCGTCCCGTTCGTCGTCCAGACACCCCCTGTTCCAAGTGATGCTCAGCCTCAACAACGCGCCCGGCGCTCGCGGTTCACTCGCGGACCTCACCCTCCGGCACGACACGTCGATCGGCCGGTCCGGCGCGAAGTTCGACCTCACCTGGGACCTGGCCGAGCTCAAGGACGCCGAAGGGGAACCCAGCGGTCTCACCGGTGAACTGGAATTCGCCGAGGATCTCTTCGACCGCAGGACGGCCGAACGGTTCGTGACTCACTTCGGCGCGCTCCTCAGCACGCTGGTGGAGCGTCCGGACCAGCCTGTGACCGACTCCGTGTTCCTGTCGGGAGAAGAGCGCAGGGCCGCCGTCGACGAACTGCCGAGGGCGACGGCCGAGCCGTCCACCTCCTCCGGGATGCTCCTCAACTCGCCCGCGCACGGGCCCGACTGGACCATCACGGACATCCTCACTTCGCGGGCCACCGCAGATCCCGGCCGTACCGCCGTGGTCGACGGGGCGGACTCCCTCACCTTCGGCGAACTGCTGGCCCACAGCGAGCGGCTCGCCAGGACCCTGTCCGAGGCGGGCGTGGAACGCGGCGACCGGGTGGCCGTCGCGCTGCCCCGGACGGCACGGTACATAGCCGCCCTGCTGGGCGTGCTGCGCGCCGGGGCCGTCCATGTACCGCTGGACCCCGCCCATCCCCGCGCCCGTAACCAGCTCATCCTCGACACCGCCGATCCACGGCTCGTGCTGACCACACGCGCGACACGCGACGCGCTGCCCGGGACGACGCACCCGAGGCTCGAACTCGACGAGCAGGCGTCTCCCGAGGACCCGGCCGGCCTGCTGCCCGAACCGCCGCGCGCGCAGGACGCCGCGTACGTCCTCTACACCTCCGGCTCCACCGGCCGGCCCAAGGGTGTCGTGGTCGAGCACCGCTCGCTGTCGAATCTCCTCGCGAGCCACCGGGAGAGGCTGATGGGCCCGGCGGAGGCCGCGAACAACGGCCGCCCGCTGCGCGTCGCCCTCACGGCGGCCACCACCTTCGACGCGTCCTGGGACCCGCTGCTGTGGATGGTCGCGGGCCACGAACTGCATCTCGTTGACGACGCGACCCGGCGCGATCCGGAAGCGCTCACCGCTTTCCTCCACCACCGCTCCGTCGACGTGGTCGAGACCACCCCCTCCTTCTTCGAGCAGCTGCGCGCCTGCGGACTGTTCGCCCAGGGCAGGCCGCGCCCCCGGGTCCTCGCGCTCGGCGGAGAAGCCGTCAACGACACGCTTTGGGACGAACTCGGCGCACTGCGCGACGTGGCCGTGTGGAATCTGTACGGGCCCACCGAGGTCACCGTCGACAGCGTGATGGGCCGGATCTCGGCGGGCACCCGCCCGCACATCGGCCGACCGGTCGCCCACACCCGCGCACGAGTGCTCGACGCGCGGCTGCAGCCCGTGGCGCCCGGCGCGACCGGTGAGCTGTATCTCGCGGGCGCGGGGCTGGCCCGCGGGTACGAGAACGCGTCGGGTGCCACCGCCGCCCGCTTCCTGCCCGACCCGTACGGTGCTCCCGGCGCCCGGATGTACCGCACCGGCGACCTGGTCCGGCGCCGCGAGGGACGACTCGAATTCGTCGGCCGGGCGGACGGACAGACCAAGGTGCGCGGCTTCCGGGTGGAGACCGGCGAGGTGGAGGCGGCGCTTCTGCGCCACAGCGACGTGGTCCAGGCCGCCGTCGCGGTGCGGACTGACGTCGCCGGAGCGGGACGCCTCGTCGCCTGGGTCGTCCCCTGCGACGGGCAGCGGCCGGCCGCTCGTGCGCTGCGGGCCTTCGTCGCCGAGCGGCTGCCGGAGTACATGGTGCCGTCATCGATCGTGCCCGTCCCCGGCCTTCCGCTGACCGTGCACGGCAAGGTCGATTTCGACGCGCTGCCGCACACGGCTGCGGAGGGCGAGCGGGACGGCATCGACCGACCGGACAGCGGCGCGCCGCGCTCGGCACAGGAGGAGATCCTGTGCGCGCTCTTCGCCGAATGCCTGGAACGCGAAGAGGTCTCCCGCGACGACGACTTCTTCGAACTCGGCGGCCACTCGCTCCTCGCCGTCCACGTCATCGGCCGTATCCGGGGCGCCTTCGGTGTCGAACTGTCCGTGCGAACCCTCTTCGAGGCGACCACCCCGGCCGCGCTCGCCGAGCGGCTGGACGACGCGGGCGCCGCGCGCCCCGCCCTGCGGCGGGCCTCCCGGCCGGCCCGGCCACCGCTGTCACCGGCCCAGCGCAGGCTGTGGTTCCTGCACTGCATGGGGTCCGACGACGCCGACTCGGACGCCGCCTACCACATACCGATCGCCGTACGGCTGACCGGGCACCTGGACCGCGACGCGCTGCGCGCCGCACTCGGCGACGTCGTGGCGCGGCACGAGAGCCTGCGCACGCTGATCCGGGAGAACGAGGGCGAGCCCTTCCAGGCCGTACTGGACCCGGGCGACGCACGCCCCGAAATGCCCGTGACGCCCTTGGCCCAGGCCGTCGGAACGGCGCACGACGGGACCGACGAGGACATGCTCAACGGGGCGCTGCGCGCGTCGGCTGCCCGGCGGTTCGACCTGTCGGCCGGGATACCGCTGCGAGCGGAGCTGTTCGAGCTTGCTGCCGACCGGCACGTACTTCTGTTGACGGTCCATCACATCGCGGCCGACGGATGGTCGATGGGCCCCCTGGCCCAGGACCTCGCCGGCGCCTACGCGGCCCGTGCGGGAGGCCGAACCCCCAACTGGGCTCCGCTGCCCGTGCAGTACGCCGACTACACACTCTGGCAGCGTGCCCTCCTCGGCGCCGACGACGAGGCCGACTCCCTCTCTGCCCGTCAACTCGCCTATTGGGCGGGTCAGATGCGCGGAGCCCCGGAGGAGACCGCGCTGCCCGTCGACCGGGCCCGGCCCCAACGGTCCACCGGACGCGGCGGCACGGTCGGCGTCGGCCTCTCCGTCGGCACGGCCCGCGCCGTCGCCGCGCTGGCCAGGCAGTCCGCCACCAGCACCTTCATGGTCCTGCACGCCGCGCTGGCGGCGTTGCTGAGCCGGATCGGCGCGGGGGACGACGTCACGATCGGCACACCGGTCGCCGGGCGCACCGATGAAGGACTGGACGGACTCGTCGGCTTCTTCGTCAACACCCTTCCGCTCCGGGTCGGCTTTGACAGCTCGGCCGGCTTCCGCGAGCTGCTGGCCGAGGTACGGGAGACGGATCTTGCCGCGTACGCCCACCAGGAACTGCCCTTCGAACGCCTGGTGGAGGAAGTCCGGCCCAGCCGCTCACTGAGCCGCCACCCGCTCTTCCAGGTCATGCTCACCCTCAACAACACCCGTACGCCTCAGCTCGACCTGCCCGGACTGCACGCCACGATGGACGGCGTCGAGACGGGCGGAGCCAAATTCGACCTGTCGTTCAGCTTCACCGAACGGCCCGGGAGCGACGACGGCGAACGGCTCGACGGCACACTGGAGTACGCCCGCGACCTGTTCGACGAGTCGACGGCACTGCGGATCGCCGACTGGTTCCGCCACCTGGTGGACGCCGCCGTCGCCGAGCCCACGACGCCCGTGCGCGATCTGCCGCTGTACGGCAGCGCGCAGGAGGCGTCACTCATCGGCGACACCGAGGTACCACCCGCCGTCGAGCACACCGTGCTCGACCGTTTCGCCAGGACGGTGGCACGCTCCCGCAGCGGCGACATCGCCGTGAACGCGCCCGACGGCAGGCTGTCCTTCCCCGAACTGGCCGCCCGCTCGGACCGTGTCGCGCGGCTGCTCACCTCGGCGGGCGTCGCGCCCGGCGACGTGGTCGCGGTGCTGCTGCCCCGTTCGACGGACTCGATCGCGTCGCTGCTGGGTGTGCTCAAGGCGGGCGCCGTCTACGCGCCGATCGATCCGGGCCTTCCCGCGGCACGCGTCGAGGCGATCCTCGACGACGCCCGTCCTCGCCTGGTCCTGACGGCGCCGTCCACCGGCGACCTGATCCCGCCGGGGAGTCCCCGGCTGATCCTCGGCGCGGACGAAGGAGCCGGTGAGCCGGTGGACGTGGCCGAGAGCGGAGTTCCGGGTGGCGGCACCGGTCGCCGTACACCCGGCCCCGACGACGCCGCCTACCTCATCCACACGTCCGGATCCACCGGGCGGCCCAAGGGGGTTCTCGTCGCACACCGCTCCCTGGCGCGGCTGCTGGAGCACCACCGGCGGGACCTCTTCGCTCCCGCCGTACGCCGTACCGGCCGGAGCCGGCTCACAGCCGCTCTCACCGCCGCCCTGTCCTTCGACGCCTCGTGGGACCCGGTGCTCTGGATGATCGACGGGCACGAGCTGCACCTGTCCGACGACCTCACCCGGCGCGACCCCGAAGGGCTCGTCACCGCCGTACGCGCACACAGGCTCGATGTACTGGAGACCACGCCCAGCCACGCGCGCCAGCTCCTCGACGCCGGCCTGCTCGACGGTGACCACCGCCCCGCCGTCCTGATCCTCGGTGGAGAGGCCGTACCGCCCGCGCTCTGGGCCGAGTTGCGCGCGGTCCCCGGCCTGGACGCCCGCAACTTCTACGGGCCTACCGAAGCCACCGTCGACACCTTGACCGCCCAACTCGTCCACTCCGAGCGGCCGGTGCTCGGAACGCCCGTCAGCGGAACGCGGATCCGGATCCTCGACGACGGACTGCGGCCCGTACCGACCGGAGTCACCGGGGACCTCCACCTCGCCGGTGACAGCCTGGCCCTCGGCTACCTCGGCCGTTCCGGCGAAACCGCCGCCCGCTTCCTGCCCGACCCCTACGGTCCCCCCGGCACCCGGATGTACCGCACCGGGGATCGCGTACGGAGATCCGCGGATGGGGGAATGGAGTTCGCCGGCCGTACGGACGGCCAGATCAAGGTGCGCGGCTTCCGGGTCGAGACCGGCGAGATCGCCGCCGCACTGCGTGCACACCCCGACGTCGCGCAGGCGGTCGTCGTCCCGGGGCCGGACGGCGCGGACGACGGCGCGGACATCCGGCTCGTCGCCCACCTCGTTCCCGCCGATGCCGACGAGAAGGCAACCCTCGACCTCGCAGCCGTACGCGCGCACGCCGCACGCCACCTGCCCGCCTACATGGTCCCGTCCGCCTGGACGATCCTGCGCACGATCCCGCTCACCGCCAACGGCAAACTCGACCACGCCGCACTGCCCGTCCCAGTCACCGCGCCACGGACCGACGGAACCGCCCGCGGGCCCCGCAACCCCCGCGAGGACATCCTCTGCACCCTCTTCGCCGAAGCCCTCGGCGTCGAACAGGTTCTCATCGACGACGACTTCTTCATGCTCGGCGGTCACTCCCTCCTCGCCACCCGGCTCATCGCCCGGATCCGCGCCACCCTCGGTGTGGAGGTGAGCATCCGCGCGCTCTTCGAGGCGCCAACCGTCGCCGCCCTCGCCGAGCGTCTCCGGGAGGGAAACGGGAACGCCACCGAGGGCAGCTCCCTGACCACGCTGCTCCCGCTGCGCACCACCGGCGCCCGGCCGCCGCTGTTCTGCGTCCATCCGGCGGGCGGCCTCGCCTGGTCGTACGCGGGGCTGCTGCCCCACCTGGACTCCGACCAGCCCATGTACGGTCTCCAGACCCCGAATCTGGACGGCACCGCTCCCTTCCCCGACAGCATGGAGGAGATGGCCGCGGTCTACGTGGCCGAGCTGCGCCGCGTGCAGCCGCACGGCCCTTACCACCTGCTCGGCTGGTCCTTCGGCGGCAACCTCGTCCAGGAGGTCGCCGTACAGCTCCAGGAGGCCGGCGAGCGGGTCGCGCTGCTCGCCATCCTGGACGCGTTCCCGCTCGCGCCCCTCGACGATCTTGACAGCGCCGGCCGCGACACCGTCTTCCGGGCGCTGCTCAGCAACCTGGGCGTCGACGCAGCCGCGCTCGACGGAGCGGCAGCCGTGGACGCGGCCTCCGTGCGCGAGGAGTTCCGCCGCATCGGCAGCCCGCTCGGCGCGCTGGAGCCCGTCACCATCGACGCGATGGTCGACAACTTCGCCGGCCAGGCGCGGCTGATGCGTGTCTACACCCCGCGTGTCTTCCAGGGACCCGCGCTCTTCTTCACCGCCACCGAGGGCCGTCCCCGCGACACCTTCGGCCTCGGCCTCTGGGCGCCGTACATCACCGGCCACATCGAGAACCACGACGTGGCCTGCGCCCACGCGCAGATGATGCAGCCCGCCGCGCGGGAACAGATCGGCGCCACCGTGGCGGCAGCCCTGCGCGCCACACACCACACCACACCAGGAGAAGCGTCATGACAAACCCGTTCGACGACCCCCGCACCCAGCACCGCGTCCTCGTCAACGACGAGGGCCAGCACGCCCTGTGGCCTTCCTTCGCCGCACTCCCGGCCGGCTGGGAAGAGGTCTTCGGCCCGGCAGCCCAAGACGCCTGCCACGACTACGTCGAGCAGAACTGGACCGACCTCACTCCCAGGAGCGCACGCATCGCGGCCGTCTGACCCCACCGCGACCACCACCCGTCGCCTGCCGCACGCCGAAGAAAGGCTGAGATGACGTCCTCACCGATGCCCCCCGTGGCGCCGATGCCACCCCCGCAACGGCCCACCCGCCTCACGGGCCAGGACCACGGTCACGCGATCCGCGCCGAGGGGCTGACAAAACGCTTCGGTGACAAGAAGGCCCTGGCCGGGGTCGACCTGGAAGCGAGCGCCGGGACGGTCCTGGGCGTACTCGGCCCGAACGGTGCGGGCAAGACCACCACGGTCCGCATCCTGTCCACATTGCTGCGCCCCGACAGCGGCCGGGCCTGGATGGCGGGCCGCGACGTACTGAAAGACCCGGAGGGCGTACGTGAGAACCTCGGCCTCTCCGGGCAGTACGCGGCCGTCGACGAGAAGCTCACGGGACGCGAGAACCTGTACCTCGTAGCCCGCCTCTACGGCATGCGCCGCTCGACCGCCAGACGCAGGGCGGCCGAACTCCTCGCCCGGTTCCGGCTGGAGGACGCCGCGGACAAACCCAGCGGCACCTTCTCCGGCGGCATGCGTCGCCGGCTCGACCTCGCGGGTGCCCTCGTGGCCCGCCCCGCCGTCGTGGTCCTGGACGAGCCGACCACCGGCCTGGATCCACGAGGCCGGGCCGACACATGGGTGTCGATCCAGGAACTCGTCGCGGCCGGCACGACCGTGCTCCTCACCACCCAGTATCTGGAGGAGGCTGACCAACTGGCCGACTCCATTGTGGTGATCGACCAAGGGAAGGTCATCGCACGAGGCTCGGCGGCCCAGCTCAAAGCACGGGTCGGCGGCGAGCGGCTGACCCTGACGGTCGGGAACTCGCAGGCGTACACGCGGACGTACGAAGTGCTCGACGCCCTCGGTCCGCACCGACCCGAACTCGACACCCGCACCGGCCGGTTCACCGTCGCCACCGAGCGCGGGGCACAGACACTGGAGCACGCCCTGAGCTGCCTGCGGCTGGCGGGCATAGCCGTACAGGAAGTCGAACTCGCGCCTCCCACACTCGACGACGCCTTCCTGGCACTGACCGGACAACCCGCCACCGGTCCGCAAGGGCCGCCGGAAGAACACGAGTACCCGCCGGCCGGATCCCCACCGGACGCTTCGGCCGAGACACCCGCCGAGCAGACCGTCCAACTCCTCGCCACCGGGCGCCGCCCATGAACCGCGTGGCGCGCGACGCGTGCATCATCGCCTGGCGGAACCTGCTCAATCTGCGGCGCACACCCGGCTCGGTCATCGCCGCGCTCGTCCAGCCGGTCATGTTCGTCCTGCTCCTCGCGTACGTCTTCGGCGGCAGCCTCGGAGGCGCCGACTACCGCACCTTCCTGATGGGCGGCATCTTCGCCCAGGCCGTCACCTTCAACGCCGCCTTCACGGCGCTCGGGCTGGCCAACGACATGGACAAGGGGATCGTGGACCGGTTCCGCTCACTGCCCATGCCGCGCATGGCGGTGATCCTCGGCCGCACCCTGTCCGACCTGATCATGAGCGTCGTGACCCTGGCCGTCACGTCGCTGTGCGGTCTGCTGGTCGGCTGGCGTATCGGGACATCGCTGCCCGAAGCCGCGCTGGCCTACTTCCTGATCCTGCTCTTCGCGTTCGCCATGTCCTGGGTCGGCGCCACCATCGGACTGATGGCGCGCAGCGTGGAGGTGGCACAAAGCGCCGGCCTGATCTGGCTGTTCCCGGTCACCTTCGTCTCCTCCGCGTTCGTCTCCACGGCCACTATGCCGGGCCCGTTGCGTACGGTCGCCGAGTGGAACCCGGTGTCGGCCACGGCCACGGCCGTGCGGCAACTCTTCGGCAACCCGCCCCCCGCCGGCATCCCGCTCGGCGAAGCGTGGCCGGTCGTCAACGCGCTGCCGTACGCCCTGGTGTGCGCGTTCGTCATCACCGCCGCCTTCATGGGGCTGGCACTGAGCAGATTCCGCAGGATCGTGGTGAGCTGAACACGCGGCTCACCACGCTCTCCCTGGTCGTACCGGCGGGAACGGTCTTGTACGGCGTGGACATGGGGAAGCGCAGTGTGGAGCGGTCGCCGGAGGCGCCGTGCACGGTGACCGACGGCTGGCTCAACGATGCCTGGATCACGCGCAGTCCGGCACGGTCGGTGGAGGCGGAGAGCTGGCCGGACAGCTTGATACTGGGACGAATGGTCCCGGAGGAAGCAGTCACAGGTAGTGAGCAGTAAGAGCGGCATGAGTAAGCGGTACGCGGCCGAGTTCAAGTGGGACGTGGTCGCCTTGGTGTTGTCCTCAAAGAAGACGGTCACCGAGGTCGCGAGGGATCTGGGAGTGAGTCCGGAAGGGCTGCGCGGGTGGGTGAAGCAGGCGAAGGCCGACCGCGGTGAGGGACCCGCCGGGGCTTTGACCAGCGCGGACCGTGGGAAAAGCGACCGCCTTCTTCGCTCAGGACAGGATGAGGTAGACACCGTGGCGCGGTGTCGTTTCATCGATGCGGAGAAGGCGCCGGAGGGTAATTCTTCAGGTCACAGCGTTGCGTTTCTCTGCCGTGTGCGGGGAGTGCCCCGGTTCCGCCTCCCACGCGCGCAGGGCGTCGCGGCCCGCCCGGACGGTGCGGGAGCGGGCCGAGGAGGTGCTGGTGGGCGAGATCCGAGTGCTTCACGCCGGATCTCGCGGTGCCGCAGGGCCCCGCGGATCCACGCCGCCCTGCGACCGGGACTTCACCGCGCCCCGGCCCGGGATGCGGCTCGTCGGTGATATGACTGAACTCGGCACGCTGGAAGGGAAGTTGTATCTGGCGACCTGTATCGATCTCGCGACGCGGGAGGTGGCCGGCTGGGCGATGGCCGACCACCACCGCGCCGAGCTGCCGGTCGCCGCCTTGCGGATGGCGGCCGGGCGTGGCGGTCATGCACACGGATCGCGGCAGCGAGTACACGAGTGACGAATTCCGCAGCGGAATAAGCACGTTGCGCATGAGGCAGTCGATGGGGCGCGTCGGCTCTTGTTACGACAATGCCGCCGCGGAAAGCTGGTTCGCCCTCCTGAAAGCGGAGACCGGTACGACCGTGTGGGAGACCCACCAGGCCGCCCGGGCCGACATTTTCCGCTACGTCGAGGTCGAGTACAACCGCAGCCGGCTCTGTCGGCACCCCGACTACGGGTACGTCACCCCGTTCGAAACGAGATCCTTGCTCAGGCAGAGCCTCGCCCCGGCAGCGTAAACACCCGCTGTCCAGTTCGCGGGGGGAACTTCACATGCCTTGACGATGCTGGCGAGCTTGCGCTGGGTCTGTGCCCGGCGGGTCTCATTGCCTAGTTCCCGGCGCCGCCCGAGCTGCGCCGCCACCTTCAGTGGTTCGCCGAGAAGGAACCGGACGGACTGCTCATCGTCGGAGAACGCGGAGCCGCCTTGCGCCGGTCATCCTTCGGGCGCAAGTGGCGCAAGGCGCGGACCGCGGCGGGCCTGCCGGACAGCTTCCGCTTCTACGATCTCCGCCACACCGGCAACACCCTGGCGGCGGACTCGGGCGCGAAGCTCAAGGACCTCATGGTCCGGGCGGGCCAGTCCAGCCCCAAGGCACAGCTGATCTACCAGCACTCCAAGAAGAAGCACCAGCGCAAGCTCGCGAAGAGCATCGAAGCCGAAGTCCGGCAGCAGCGCGGCGAAGCAGCCGAGCAGGCCCAGGCGGAGACGCGGAAGCACTCCGGCTGAGGTCGTGGCGGCCACGTCCGTCGCGTTGTGGCGGAGGCGGCACCGTTCAGCAACAGCGGTTCTGTCTCCGCTCCACGCTCCCGGCGGGGTTTGCGGGCAGCCGCATCGCTTTCGCAATGCCGCAACACCCCACACCCGTGTGACCCAGTTCACAGGAAACGCGTCTCGCCATTCGAGGAGTTCGGCGCAGAAAGGCTGGTGGAGGGCTGGCCGGACAAGAAATGGTCTAGGCAGCAACGAAGCCCCGGGCCGCTGGCCTGGGGCTCTTCTTTGGAGCGGGTGACGAGAATCGAACTCGCGCTCTGAGCTTGGGAATCACCCGGTACTCGGGTAGGCGTGTAGGTCCTGACCTGCGAATACGCCCGCTGACGGTGCCGTTCAGGCTGCGTCGGCGCAACCCTTGTTGACCGCTGTTTACCGCTCCTACTGGCACGTTATGGCACGCCCCCTCCGCGGTCGGGAGAGACGGGATCGCCTCGCGACTGCTGCTGAACGAATCAGCAGCAGTCGCGAGGTGAGTTCCGTCGGTGACGGGTGGCATGCTCGCGGCCATGAGTCTGAACATTTCGTTACGGCGGGCGCGGTGGGGTCGGCGTAGAGACCGCTACTGGACCAGGCGGAGCACCGGCCTCTGTTCCTGGACACCCAGCAAGTCCCGCACCCTCGCGCTTGTCCAGGCCAGTTCATGTGCCAGTTGAGGAACCGAGAGGCTCGCTTCCTTGGCAGCCAGCTCGAAGGCTTGCCCAAGCAGCGAAGGCCGCTCGCCGGGGAAGTTCGAGACTGATTCGGCGGTGAAGCCCGGCTGGCCGTCGAGGGCGCGTAGGCGTTGATACGTCCTGCTGGCGGTGGCGTCGGAGATCAGCCCCAGCTCGCGGCATCGGTAGACGAGCGAGTGGAGGGAGACTCCCCAGATTCCCCTGAGCTCGGCCAGGCGTGCAAGATCCATTCGCCGTGGCAGGAACGGCAGGATGCTGTCCTGGGGGGTCAGGAACTCGGCGGCGAAGGCATCAGCCTGCTTCTCCTGACGGCTGTCACCGGTGGCATCGCCGTGGAGCACAAGGTGGCCCAGCTCATGGGCAGCCGTGAACCGGTGTCGGTAGATGTCATCGGCCCGGTTGGCGGTCAGAACGACGAGCGGCCGCGCGGCCCGGGTGGAAAAGGCGTCCACGCTCGCGGCGGAAGGATCATTGGCAGGTGGCATGACCACCACGATCCCGTGAGATTCCATCCGCCTCACCAGGTGCGTGACAGGGCCGTCGCCGAGGCCCCAGCGCCTGCGCAGTTCGCGGGCGGCGGACGCGGGGTCGGTAGACAACTCCTCGCCGGGGTGAACCTCCCCGCCGGCGAAACCGGGCAGATCGACGATAGGCAACTGGATCCGCTGTTCCAGCGCGTACGTGAGCTCCCAGACCTGCTCGGCGAAGGCGAGCGCACGCTCTCGCTGGGACTTCGGGGTGCTGCGCAGGCTTCGGAAATGCGCCATGGAAGCGTCGAGTCGATTGGCCGGCCTTCCCAGCAGGAAGAACGTCACCGGAACTCCGAGGATCTCCGCGAGCCGGGGGATCAAGTCAGGTCGTGGCTTCGACACTCCTGTCTCGTACTGACCCACGGCGGCAGGCGTCACCCCGAGCTGGGCGGCCACGTCCTTCTTCGTCATCTCCGCCAGCCGACGGGCTTGTGTCAGCCGGGTGGGATCGAAGGCGTCGGAAACGGCACGTGGCGTGGCGCCTCGTTCTTCCGTACCGGGAATGAGGTCTTGCTTAATGGGTCGCATCGCCTTCGCTGGTCTGGTCCTTGACGGGTTCTGCCTCAGTCTGCGCGGGTACGTGCAGGGCCTGGTCCGAGGCCGTACGAGAGGACAGCGTAAGGGTGGGTTCGGTTCCGTCGGCGAAGCTGGTGTGTGCGGTGACCTGGTTCGGAATGCTGATCGGCCGCAGGGTGTACGAGGTGACCGCCTGAGGCAGGTGGAGCGGCTCTGGATCGGTGGCCCATTCCAGCTGCCGGTTCATCCCGAGCGCCGCGATGCCCCAGTACGCCTCAAGAAGCTCCGAGGCGTTGCAGGCGAAGGGCACCAGGATCAGCTGGGTGCCCTGCGGGACGGTCGCCAGAGCACCGCGCGGTTCGGCGGTCGGGACGGCCGGTCCGAAGTCGAGGTCGAACGGGTCCTGGGTGTGCTTCGGCGCCGGTGCGAAGGTGAAGAGCTCCTGTACCAGCTGGGACTCACTGGGGATGCGCGCGGTGCGTACGTCCGACTTGGTCTTGGAGTACCGGAACGGGTAGAGCAGCCCGTTGCCGATGAGCATCAGCTCGTAAGAGAACCCGAACGGCTTGACCGCGCGGGCGCCGGGCAAATCCTTGAGTTCGTCCTGCAGCCGCTCGTACTGGTTCTCATATCGGCTGGTGCCGTACGTGCGGGTGGTACGGGATGCGGCTTGTTCCTGTGCGGCCTGTGCGTTGGCCTGCATGTTGCGAAGGCCCTGCCCGACGCCGAGGCGTACAGCTGCTGCTTGCTTGCCGAACACGTCGGTCGCCCACTGTGAGGAAGGCATACTCATGCGGACGACTCCTAGGGTCGGACTACGCATCGAAGCATTTCAGTGCAGTCTCGACTTTAGTTGATGTCGAAGAATTTGCAAAACTGCTTTGGTGCTCGGCGTGCTCTTGCCCACGGGCCGAGTCCAGGAGCCTTCTCTCCGACTGCTGTGGCATGCCAACGAGGCCGATCTCGGAGTGTGTTGGCCCGGCAGGGCGTCATGGAGGATTTCCCGGGCGTAGGGGGCGTCGAGCACAGCGCGTGCGGCGGCTGCTGGGTGGGGTGAGCTGATCGGACTGGGCGCGGGGCGTATGCCGCTTCCCCTTGGGAGGATTGCATTGGCCGGTCCGAGAGTTGGCTTGGATGCCGCATCGGTACTTCGCTGACGGATGCGGCGGTGCCCAGCTCTCTTCGGGTGGAAGCCTCAGCGAGTACGGCAACTGGTCCCCGTAGAGGCTGCGACGCTGCTGCGGATGACGCGGTCGCTGACGTGTATTGCGGTTGTCATCTCGTCGTGAGGATGGGCGGGGACCGCGCCCACGCCGAGCGCGCAGGCATGGAGGAGAGCACGGCAGTTCCGCGCTTCTCAATCGGTCGCGAGGGCGGTGAGCGAGGGGTGCACGAGGATCTCCCGGGCCGCGTACCCGTCGGTCGTTTTCATTGTCCGGCGGTGCAGGTCCGCGACCACCAGTCGCGCCGCCGGGTCTTCGGGGGAGGCGATTGCGTCCAGTGCTGTGAGGCCGAGCCGGGTGTTGAAGACGGTCATGCCCGGCTCGGCCGCGCGGTCGAGGCAGTTGGACACCAGGTCCCGCAGATGGCGATGGAACGGCTGGCCGGCGGCCCGGCGGGTCAGTACAGTCAGGCAGTTGGTAACGGCGTCCTCCCACGGCTGGCCCGGTTCTGTGCAGGACAAGAGGTCCTCAGCGGCGGGTGCGTCACCGGCGGTGAGGGCCGCGAGGACGGCGACCTGGCGGTCGTCGACGTGGACGAGCGCCTCGGCCCAGCGCCCAGCGGTGGTTAGGGCGCGTGTGCCGTCGGCGGGGAGGACGCTCTCACAGCCAGGTGCGGACGTCGTGGCGGTCGGCGGCGGTGGCTACGAGGTCCGCGGGTATGGCGATGCCCTCGACCTGGATGGAGTTCGCCGTGGTGGCGGCGTTGAACAGGATCAGGAGGCGGTGGCGGGCGTCATCGGCCTGCCTGGCTCGGAGCTGGAGGCGGCCGACGTTGACGACGGGTTCGAGGGCGCGGATCGCGGCCGTCGCGTTCAAGGGGGCGGCGTGCAGGTAGGCGGTGGTGTGCTGGTGGCACATCGTGCGGGCGATGGCCAGGGTGCCGACGTCTGAGGCGAGCAGGGCGGCCTGGTTGTAGACCGTGGAGGCGATGCTCGGGTTGTTCTGATTGATGGCGGTGTTGGCGAGTTCGGACAGTGCCTGTACACGCTGGGGAAGGGGGAGGTAGGTCGGGCGGGGGCGAGCGACGAGGGGGAAGCGCCGGGCTAGGGAGTCAGGGAGTTTCCACACGGTCTGCGGTGCTCCTCTCGGTGGTGGTGGGGTTGGGGCCGAAGATGACGGTCGTAGCGGCGGCCGTGAGCGTGGCCTGTGTGGCGTAGGGCAGGCCGATGCGGTTCCAGGCGAAGATCACGTGGTGGGCCTGGACGTCACGTAGGCCGCGGTGGAGTTGCCCAGAGTCCGAGAGGCACGGACTGCCGTGCCAATGCCTTCCGGCAACTCGTCCCTCAAGCTGTTCGTCGCACTGCTGAACGTCCGGGGCCCTCCGGCTCTACTCGTCCCGAGAGGCCCCAGGCAAGGTGTACACAAACTCCTTGCCGCCGCCATCGGGGCCGGTAGTACGTTCACGCTTGAGAGCCCCTGCTTCGACCAGACGCTTCAGCCGGTTGTTCGCGTTGGATGGCGAGACGCCCATGGCTTCGGCGAGAGAGGTCGCCCGAAAGCTACGGAGCTGACGTGCATGCTCGTATGTGTCTGCCAGCAGTGTCACGTCTCCGAGAAGGAGACCCTTGTCGCCGTCTACCGCGATCTGCTTGCGCCGCTCCAGGCAGACAGCAACTGCATCACGTGTCTCTTCATCCAACCCGACCAGGTGGACACCTGCGACGCCGCTATCACCCGCGGCCAACGAGAGGTAGAACTTCCCGAGGAATTCGTCGGTAAAGCTGTTCGTCATCGCCGTGACGCCCGTGAAGTCAATGATCAACAGGGAGGCCGAGCCGCATGCGCGGACGTGGGTCTCCAGCGCAGTACGCGTGCTGGCGCCGTCATCACGAGTGAAGAGAAACGTGCCGCGGTCACGGACAGTGAACCTGGACGACAGCTTATCCTTGGTCGGTTTCATTGAACAAATTTAAGCACGCGCGCCTATGGCGCGAGGGCTACTCGCAACCACGCCCAAGTGCCCTCTACCCAGTCGGGGGAAGACTCCCTCCGGGATCCGCGAATGGTGGCCGGTCGCAGGCGAGTACGGACAAGTCCATCACCGCTGCGCAGCACGAGACGTGCGGGGTTGGAGGCTCCCGCCTGGGCCAGCGCATCAGTTAGTCCATGACCTCGCAGTTCGTCGGTTCCGCTTACGCCCGGTTCTAGCGCCCGACGCAGTGCGTCAACGCTCGTCATGACCCCTTCGTGTATCGGGTTCCTCCGCAGGTGACCTAGTACGCCGACACCGGTGTCACAGATGGCCACCTCCAGCCCCCGTTCGCCGGTCGTCCTGCCGGTATAGGTCTGAGCGGCGATGAACGCCGCCGATGAGTCGGCGCCATGGCTGACCGCGTTGTCGATGAGTTCACCAACGCTTCGGGAGACTCGCCTGCCGGCAGCCTCGCCCAGAGCGGCTTCGGCAAGTCGTCCAATCCGCTTCCCTACGTTCCCGACCGTGTCAACGGTCAGGGGGCTGGTCTCAAGCAACACGGACCTGCGGTCGTTGCGGATGTCGAAGGGCAGATGACCAACGATCCGTGTCTCAGGTGGTAGGCACCCGATGAGATTCATGCGCTGGACATAGGACGCCACGCCGGCGCTGGCCGGAAGTCTCAGTTCAATTCCCAGCCCGGCCGTACTCCCCTTACGGGCAAGTGCAGCAACCGCAGCAAGGTCGAGAGGGCTGGCGAAACACAGTCGTCTGGCGTCGACGACAAGATCTGGGCCAGCGTCAGCGAAAGCACGCAGCTTCCTCCGAAGCAAGGGGCGGCGACCGACCAGTTCGAGCATCACAGCACGTCACGATGCCAGTCCAACCGCTGTGAGCGCGAGGAGATCACCCGATCGTGTGAACGTGGCCCCTGAAGGGGCATCAGACTGATACGCTTTCAATGACGTCAATGAAAGCGAGGGAAAATGCAGCACACCACGTACTTCGACGCCTTCCTCAAGGGCCGGGTCAATCTCAGCGATGCCAAGCTGAACCTGCTTGACGTGCGAGTCGATACGATCTTCGGGGTTCTCAAGGCTGACGCGGAGATCGGCCACCTGGTCAGGGGCAAGAAGCCCCAAGGCTCGTGGGCCCAGCGCACCATCATCAACCCGGTTGGTGACAAGGAGTTCGACGCCGACTTCATGCTCGACATGAAGGAGAACGCCGACTGGGCGCACAGTCCTAAGCTCTACATCGAAAGCGTCTATGCGGCACTCCACCGGCACAGCACCTACAAGGGCATGCCCCACACTCGCAAATGTCGGTGCGTCCAGCTCAGCTACGCGAACTCGATGCACGTTGACATCGTTCCCTACGTCCGGCTCGCCAGCGGTCGCGAGGTCATCGTGAACCGGGACGAGGACCGGTGGGAGGACACTAATCCGGCAGGCTTCACGGCTTGGATGCAGGCGAAGGACGCGATCGCGGACGGCAATCTCCGTAAGGTCATCAGGCTGATGAAGTACCTGCGCGACCACAAGGGATCCTTCACCGGCACCAGGTCGATCATCCTCACCACCCTGCTCGGCGAGCGGGTCTCCGAGTTCTCCAAGCCCGCCAACCCCGGCTACTACGGCAACGTCCCCACCGCCTTGCTCCACATCGTCAGCGACCTCGACGACTGGCTCCAGCAGCGCCCCTTCAAGCCCTCTATCCCTGACCCTTCGGGCTCGGGGGTGACCTTCGATCACCGGTGGGACCAAACCACTTACGCGTACTTCCGCGCGCGGATCCACGTCCACGCGGCACAGATCCAGAGTGCCTACAGGGAGACCGATCCGGCGAAAAGCGTTCGTCTGTGGCAAGAGGTCTTCGGCGACCGCTTCCAGGCACCGGTCACTTCAGGCGGTTCCAAGTTCTTCGTACCGGTACCTGCCATCACGACGGTTACCAGGACCGGACGCGCGGGATGACCAAACGCAAGCCGCTCCCCACGAGACTGACACCGTGGCAGACCCAGGTCCTGAACGACCTGCGGTCTCTGGCTGCCAAGCAGCCACACGATCTGCGCGTCACCGATCAATCTGCAGCGACCAAAGGCGGTCTCGTCGGCTTTGGGATCCGGCTTTGCACCGCTGGATTGGCCGCAGAAGAAGCGGGGATGCCGCTGGAAGACGAGGAAGATTTCCTCGTGGTCGTATCGGACGACTCGCTACAGGCTCCTATGGTGGAGGTAGGTCACGACCGTTTCGCCGGCCATCCGCATGTGCTGCAAGGCCGACGGCTGTGCCTGTACCTGGATCCCTCCCGTGAATGGGATCCGGCGGGCGGCATCACCGCCGTTCTCAACAGGCTCTGGGACTGGCTTACGGACGCCTCATCTGGTCGTTTCAATGCATCCACAGCGATGTATCACGCCGTAGGCGGGGTTCTTCACCGCACTCCGGGCACACCGACCATCGTGGTCCGCGAGTCTGGCTCCGATCGGAGCCTCCAGTCTGGATGGTTGAAGCCCAGGACATCAGACCGACTAGACCTGACCTATCAGTGCGAGGGTGAGGACGGGATGCGGGTTCCGGTCCTCACCTCCACGACTCATCTGCCATACGGGGCAGGGACCACCCTCGCGGAGTTGGTCGCCCTCCTCAACGCACCGTCCTTCGGTCAGAACACGGCCCGGCTTTCGCACCTTTCCGAGCGATCCGCAGCTTTTCTGACCGCGCTCGCGGCCGGCGCTGCCAAGAGTCCACAGGACAGCCCGCAGTACTTCGTCGTGGCTGTGCCCCATCCAGTGGGAGGACCTCATCATCTGCTGGGAGGTCGCCTAGCCCCGCCCACCGCCAACGTCTTTCGGCAGCGGGTGAGGCAGCATGGTGCGGCCGCCGTCCCTCTCAGCCTCAGGGCGGTCGACCTAGAGGCTCCCATTGAATGGTGCACGATGTCCGACGAACGCCAGGCAGTAACGACCCGACGGGATACCGGCCGGCCCGTCAGTTCATTCCGCGGCAAAAACGTGCACGTGTGGGGATGTGGCGGCATTGGATCTTGGGCAGCCGAATTTGCTGCCCGCGCCGGAGTTGCTCAGATCACCCTGTGCGACCCGGGAACCGTCACCGGCGGCTTGCTCGTCCGCCAGAACTACACCGAGAACGATATCGGCCGCGCCAAGGCTGACGCACTGGCTCGCCGCCTCAGCGATATCAGCGATCGTCTTATCGTGAAAGTCATACCGTGGCTCTCGCTCGAAGCAGCCACGCGGGCTGTGAATACAGCAGATGTCGTCATCGATGCCACAGTGAGTCTTTCCGTCAGTCGCCTTCTTGACGGGCTCGCCAGCCACTCCGACCGTAGTGCAGTCCTTGCCCAGATCGCGACCGATGTACGGACCGGGAGCCTTGGCATCCTGGCCGTGTCAGCCCTCGGTGACAGTGCCGGCCCGGCCGCCATCGACCGTCAGGCCGGGCCGGCAGTCCTGGGCGATCCGCAGTTGGAGCTCTACCACTCGTTGTGGCAGGAGCCTTTAGAGGGGGACGAAATGGTACCCACGCGCGGCTGTTCGGTGCCCACTTTCCACGGCTCGGCCGCCGACGTGGCCTCGGTGGCCGCCAACCTGGTCATTCTTCTGGGCACCCATCTGAGCACGCAGCTCTCCGGTACACACCTCTGCGCGCTGCCGCACGCGCATGGGGGGCCCGCACACCGCTTCCTTGAGCACTCGTGAATCCTGGCCCGTCGGAAGCTTCAGTCTCCCCTTTGTCGGTGCTGAGCCCGATATCCAAGGTGCGCCAGTATCTGCCATCCAATCGTTCGTAGATCGCCAGCTCGGGATGCACTTGATGGTGATGGAGACGCCCGAGCGCTATGGCGGCGGACAATGGGAGAGCCGGGAACATGTGGAGCCGACGGATAGTTGTGGGGGCTGACTCCAAATCGGCCAGGAAAGTGCGGACACAGGCGACAAAATTCTCCAAAGAGCTTCGGTGCCCGAGGACATCGGGAGCGCTAGGTATTGCTGCGGGCCTGATTTCGTAACGGCGCAGGCCCGCCAACTCAACAGGTACCTCAGCCGGGTTGACAGTGCCCGAGATGCTCAACACAACAACTTCATCAGGCCCGTGCGGGGCCGCATGGTCGAGACGGCTCACGAAATCAACGACTGGAGCCGAGTCCTGCCAGCACCAGGATTCGTCGTGGCGATGGCGCTGATAGATCTCGGTAGGCACCGTGTCATCAAGGCGCGAGCCGAGGTGAATCAGCAATGGCAGCCGGGCGAAGCCGAAGACGCTGAGGTGCCTGACATTGTCGCTGGCGATCCCCCGTTTCAACTGGTGTTCGATCACATCATCGATCACTGCAGTGGCGAGCCGATAGTAAGAACGGCTCCGGTCCCCAGCACTCCACGTCACGTCCGGCCGCCTGGCGGACTCGCCAGGTAGGGGCCGCAAGTCAATCTCAATACCGTGCCGGGAGTACGACTCCAGGAACAGCGGGTACCGCTTCGCGGCGACTACGACGGTTGCCGCCGTCTGCCTCGACAGCTCGACCTCGTGGCCGTGGACCTGGCCAACCATCCGAAGCACGGTGGTTGTGCGGTCTGCGCTCAGCCCAGTGACGTATCGGATTCGGTCCTCGTGTGAGCGTTTGAGTTCTCTGAGAACACCCACGGTGAAAACATCCAAAGTTTCGACTGCATCGAACTCTTTGTGCTCGTCCGCACAGACCAACATCAAGTTGTCTGCCGATTCACGGTCATCCAGCTCGCTTGCACCCCGCGGTGAGAGAGGACTGTTGTGCCTGCCGACGATGTGAGCAAGTTCGCCCAACCGCAAGGTCCTGGCGGTCATACCCCCGTCCAGGAGATATCGGTTGCAGATCGCGCACCGCCCACCAGCGCGGACCCACACCTCCTGTCGCACGAGGTTGGAGATGGAGCCTCCGCGCTGCGAGCGTTCTGTCCTGCTCATGGCTTCCTACCGTGTCACAACTGGTTACGGACGCACGACGCTACGCCTGGGATGTCGGCCTCGGAAACTACTAGGTTCGATCGTCCACAGAAGTTTGGCAGCTTGTTGACGGGTCCTCATGAACGAGCTGGGCAAATGTGCGGGGATCCGGCCTCCGAACTATTCCCGCGTCGGCCTCGGGGTGGGGGCTTCCCCATCTCGCCAGCTCTGTTGCTCTCGAGGAAACTGCGGCAGACTCCAGTCGCACTCACTAGCATGTGGGCAAGACTCCCCGCTGAGAGGCGTACGTGGCCAACACCCGTAACCAGCAAGTCCTGGCAGCGCATAAGGCGAAGTTCGAGCAGCGAGTCCCCGGCGGACGGGAGTTCAACAAGATCCTACGGGATATGGGCGCAGAGGCATATCGGTTCAAAGAGGATCAATTGGACCGGGCGCGCTGGTGGATCTATATCACCCTGCCCGCCAACGTCGGAGAGACCTTCGACCTACGCCTCGATGTCCTTTGTCTTTCTGTTGCGTATGAGAGGGTGGAGCCACGAATTCTCACCCTGGTCGCGGAACGACTGCACGACCGCGACGCCCGGGTCGACCCGGACTTCGCCATCCTGCTGACCTCAGATCCGGGCGCGGCTGACCTTGTTAAACGACGCCGTGGCCAGCTCGCTATCCTGACAATTAACTCGGACGAGCTGATCAACGGGTCTGGGACAGGGCTTCGCGATCGAATTGCGGAGATCATGGTCACTCACGACCACTACGATCTAACGCGTCCCATCACCGAACCCGCTGCGTTCTACGGCCGGCAGGCCGAGGTGGCAGAGCTCGATTTCGCCTTGGATCGGGGGCAGTCTGTCGGCATCTTCGGACTGCGCAAGGCGGGCAAGACCTCGTTGCTCAACTTCGTTTCCCGACAGCGTGAACGCATTGGCAAGCCGGTGATCTGGTTGGACATCAGCGTGTTGCAGACAGCCGAGGCGTTCCATCTTGCCTTGCTGGAGAAGTGCCACGAGATCGTCCGGAAGCTCGGGGGAAAGCCACCTCGGTTGATGACGCTCACCCGGGACGGCAACCCCAATCCGGCAGTTCAGACCAGCGGCTACTGGATTCGCGACCTAAATGTCCTGTTGGATGCACTGCCAGACCGCTTGGAACTATTCATTGACGAGATTGACCAGGCGTGGCCTAGCCGCTCCAATCTCGGAGTGGAACAGGCGGCCGCGGTGATGAGGTGTCTCATCCAGTTGCGTGGTGTGGTCCAGAGCCGAGAGGCCGAGGGTAATCACGGTATCGGTATTGTCTGCGCTGGGGTGGATCCCGCCATCTTTGAGAGGCCGCTGCACGAAGGGCGCGACAACCTGCTGTACAAGTTCGCGAGGCTGGCCTTCCTTTCCCCGATGAAGCGTAGCGAGATGGGGGAGATGGTCCGTAGTCTCGGCAAGCGTATGGCGCTGCGCTACTCGGACCATCGCACGATCGACTTCCTCTTCGAAGAGTTCGGCGGCCACCCACTCCTCACGCGGAAGGCGTGCTCCGTTGCGGCCCGCAAGCGCCCCCGGAACGAGATCCCCTGGCATGTCCCACTTTTCGCGCTGGAAGAGGCATCAGAGATGCGGGGGCCCAACACGCCCCAGTCGGAGGTGGCGGACGTGTTGGCTTCCTTCACCGAATGGTTCGGAGACGAAGCCGCCATGCTTCCGCTGTTGTGGTCCGACGAGCCGCAGGAGAGCGCAGAGGCTAAGGAATGGGCTCGGAACGAGCCCGACATGGCCGCGCACCTGATGTCGTACGGCATTACTGACGAAAACTGGGCTCCGCGGATTCACGCCATGCGGGCACTGGTGGTGAAATGAAACTCTTGCCCTCGCAGCGGCAATGGGTCCAGGCCGTATGCGAGTACTTGATTGACGGGGAAATCGTCATTGTCCGGGGGATACCGGGCTCGGGCAAGACCACTCTACTCAACGCGGTGGCGCGGGAGCTGGGGGATACCAGCGTGTCCACCTGGGGGCGCAGTTACACCGAGCAGGACCAGGACACGCGCGGCGCGGACTTCCAGAAAGGGGTCCGCGAGGCGCTCGACAGACACGGTACGGCGCATCTCCTCTTCGATGACTACCCACATGCTCTTAGGCGGTCACACGGACTGCGGTTGCAGCGGCAGCTGCTGCATCTGCTGGTCGACGGCGAGGGTGCGGTCGACATTGGCGCCTTGCTGACGGGGCGCTGGGCGCGAAGCATGCACCTGGTCAGCAGTGGTTCTCCTCTGGTGGCGCGGGCTCGGGTGATGCCTTTGCCCCGCACGGCCGAGACCGACTTCAAGGCCGTCGGTTACACCCAGTCGGTGGATGCCGTCGTGGCCGTAGGAGGCAATACCGCGCTGCTGGGGATGGTGACCTCGGTCTTGGGCAGGCCCGCCCTCCACCAGGTCTGTGAGGCAGCTGAGCTGCGTGCCCCTGACTGGGTCAAAGACGTACCGTGGGATGCAGTCCAATGGATCAAGGAGGTGGTGCGCGACGGGCCTGCCACGTTACCTCCAGACGACTTCGCGGCCGAAGCCCTGGCTCCTTTGGTCTTCTCGGCGAGCGACGGGCGGTATGACGTGGTGAGCGCGTTGCGTTCCAGCGCGGCTCTCGCCGAGCTGGACGGCCGGGCTCCGACATGGCCCGATCGCTGGGTGGAGTCGGTCGCCACCTTCTGCGGGCTCCTTTCCGGTGCACCGGCGGTCCTGTGGGTGGATCGCTACTTGGCCGTCGACCCACCAACGCTGCTGCGGTTCATGCAGGATGTTCGTGCGACCTGCGGCACCCAGATCCGGATGCTGATCGCTAAGGACAAGGCCCAGAGAGTCGACGCCTCCGTTGCGGCTGCCTTGACTGCGCTGGACTGCGAGATCAAGACAATGCATCCAGGGGATCGCAAGCAACTCCACGACCGACACCTCATCTTCCTGGGAGGTGGTCAAGGCGGTGTGGTGATGCCAACGGGTGGGGTCGTGCTGTGTAAGGATCCCCCCGGATCGGCTATGGCCGTTCAGGCCCGGCTGCTTGACCAGAACCTGATACGCGGCGCCTGGGACAGGGGCTGTCTGCTTGGCACGCTCTGAACTCCGATTCGCGACCACCGTATTTGCGGTCTGTTTGGGACGATTGACGGGTTACGCGATGCCCCGCCAGCGCCAAGGCCCTTGCCCTGCGCGGCCTCGGAGGCAGTCCACCCGGTGTTGGGCTTCCTGGCGCCATTCGGGGTGGGTCGCCGCGTGTTGGGCGGCGTAGGTCGTCATGCGGAGTTCTCTGGTACGGCGCATGGTGTTGTAGCCGGGCCATTGGAGTACGTCGGTGCCGTACGTCGTGCAGAACTCGTCGTATTCGGTGGGGGTGATGGTGCCTGTGGTGGTGAGTTTGATCGCGGTGGAGACGAGGTCCCATTCGGGTGGGCCTTGGGAGCAGCGTTCCAGGTCCAGGAGGATCGCATCGGCGCCGTTGAGGGGGCGGGCGATGTTGCCGGTCCAGGCGTCGCCGTGGACTACGCATTCGGGGAGGCCGGGTGGTAGTTCGGTCCAGGCTGCTCGGAGTTCGGTCAGGAGGCTGTGCAGCCAGGTGCGGTCGGGGGCCGAGAGGGTGGTGGCGGCGTCGATGCGGTCGCTGATGCGGATGAAGGGGTCTAGGTGGCCGATGGGGAAGTTGGGGAGGGGGAGGGCGTGGAGTTGTTTGAGGAGGGTGGCCACGTCTAGGACTGTGCCGGTTCCGTGAGGTGGTAGTTCCTCCCAGAAGGTGACGGGGCGGTCGTCGGCGAGGACGGGGGAGTGCAGCCCGGGGTAGGGGCGTACCGCGGGTATGCCGGTGGTGGTGAGCCAGCGGGCCAGGCGTAGTTCGCGTGCGGAGTGGTCTTGTTGGCCGGGTTTGGCGATTCTGGCGACCAGGCCGCCGGGTAGGCGCCAGATGGCGTTCTCGGCGAGGCGTATGGGTTCTGCGCCGGTGGCGTCCAGGCCGGCGGTGGCGCAGGCGGCCAGGAGTGCGGCGTACGTCTCGTGGCGGGAGCGGCCGGTCATGCGGGGACCGTGGCGGTGACGCGTTCGCGCAGGGTGGTGGCGTTGTGGTTTCTGGGGTGTTTGGCGGCGAGGCGGCCGAGTTCGCGTACGTCGTCGGCGGCGCGTCGGGAGTGGAGGTTGCCGACTTCGGAGAGGGCGCGGTGGCCGATGGCGGCGGCTTGGTCGGGGTCGCCGGTGGCCATGGTGAGGGAGGCGAGCTTGGTGCGGCTGATGGCGCGGGAGCGGGCGTAGAGGTCGTCGTGGCCTTTGACGGCGGTGGTGAGGCGGCGGGTGGCGTGGCGGGGGTCGTGGCCCAGGAGGGCGAGGTCGAAGAGGGCGTGGCCGGTGTCGCCGTGGTGCTGGGCCTCGTCGTAGTACGTCATCCAGGGCGGGTCCTCGTCGGGGCGGGCCTGGGCGAAGGCGTCGTCGGCGGCGCCGACCGCGGCGAGGGTCTGCTGGGCCTGGCCCATTTTGGCGAAGGCGCGGGCGCGCGCGGAGTGGAGCATGGCGCGTTCGGTGGCGGTAAGGCGGTCGGAGCGGGCGAGGCCCAGTTCGGCGTAAGTGAGGCCCTGGTCGGGCTCGCCGATCCAGACGGCCTGGCGGGCGAGGAAGGAATACGACTTGGCGCGCAGATGCCATTCGTTGGCTTCCTCGGCGCAGACGGCTGCGAAGCGGAAGGTCTGGCGGGCGTCCGCGTGGGCGTAGGCGTCGAAGTGGCTCGCGGCGACAACGATGCCGAGGCGCGCGACCGCGGCGAAGAGCACGGGGCGTAGCTCCGTCGGGCACTTCACATGGAGTAGGTCCTCGGCCCACAGCATGGCGGTGGTCGCGGTCTGCTTGACGATGCCGTCGCCGCCGTACTGGTTGTCCAGGCGTGAGATGAACGCCGCGGCCTCGATCAGTTCGCGGATGTCGTGCGGCCGGATCTCCGTGGGGAGCCGTGCCGGCTGGGTTGGCTGGAGCAGGCGGGCGGCGCCGGGCACCGCGAGCGCGGCCAGTCCTGGTACGGCGAGGAAGCTACGGCGGTCCACAGATTCGATGCCCCCATGCGTGAGCGATGCGTCTGCTGCAAGCATGCGTCCGCGCCGGGAGAGATTCCGAACGGGGGAGGGTTGTTGGGCGGAAAAGTTGTCATCAGCGGCCTTTTTGTTGTCATCGCCGAAGGCGTGACCCCACCCCCTTTCGAAAACTCCGCCCGTTCCCAACGCCTTGTCCAGGGCGAGTGCCGTCTCGATACGGCAGTTGTAGTCGCCGACCTCGATACGGCGGATGACCTCGCGGCTGACGTGCGCTTTCGCGGCCAGTTCCTTGATTGACCAGCCGACGACCTTCGTCCGCCAATAGCGCAGCTCGACGCCGAACCAGGCCCTGGGTGACGTGCTCCCATCGAGTTCCTTCGGCGGCTGCGGCATGCCCTCTCCTGCCCTTCTCATGACAACTCTCCTGAAGTTGCCATTGGTTACTGCACGGACGCGCTTCGTGAGGCGCACATTGAAGTTGAACCATTCGTACCCAGTACACAGCGCTCCGTGAACTATCCGCTGCAGAAATGGAATTCCCGATGCCTGAACTTCTCGCCCAGACGGCGGTGCAGGACGCGTTGGGCCAGTCACCCTCCGGTCGCTCGCGCACCCTCGGCGCCCAGTGGGAGGCCACGCTGACCGTCACGGAGCGCGGCATCGCATACATACGGCATGCCGTCCGCGCCCACCTCCGGCGCTGGGACCGGGAGGACGCCGAGGCGGTCACGCTGCTCGGCGTGTCCGAGCTGCTGACGAACGTGCTGCGGCACGCCGGCACTCCGGAGGCGCGGATCGCCGTACGGGCCGAATCGGCCGCCGTGTACGTCGTCGTCAGCGATCTCGACCGGCGGTTTCCGGTGGTCGGCGCCGCCGATCTCCTCAGCGAGGACGGACGCGGGCTCGCGATGCTGGAGGCCCTGGCGGACGGGTTCGGGGTGACGGCTACCCCTTCGGGCAAGGACGTGTGGTTCCGCGTCGCCCGTAGCGGAGCGCGGCGGCCAGGTGGTCGGGGAGGCGGCACATGACGTGTCCGGAGAGCCGGGAGTGGACCGGTCTGACGGCCCTTGTCCACCGCCCCTGGGAGAGCACGCACCTCGTGGGCCCGGGAATGCTCCGCGCCTCTCTGGACCGACACCGGCCCGCGCTGCCCACGATCGACGTCCCGTCCCCCGGTCGCCTTGCCTGCCGGCTGCCCGTGAGCACTTACGTACCTTGATGAGGAACAGCCAATATGGAGCAGTCGCGCACCACCCCTGACCAGCGGAGACTTCACTTTCCGGAATCCAGCACCGTGCCGTTCGTCGCCTCTTGGAGCGGTGAGAAGGCCGCCGCCCCGGGCGTGATCGCCACCCGGCGTGGCGTCGCCTACGCGGACGAGACACTGCACGATCGCGACACCGCCGGCGTTCTGTGGACCCGGTACGGCGTCGCCCAGGGGCGCGGCGAACCGCTGTACGGCAGCATCCATCCGCTGCGGCAGCGACGCGCGATGCGGCGCGGCCTTTGCCAGGTGTGCGCCGGTCCGCCGGACCGGGACGAGCTGGGCGTGCTGTGGTTGCTGGACGACGGCCGCGACGAACGTTCCGACTGGCCCGAAGGCGAGGTCACCACCCATCCGCCGGTCTGCCTCCCGTGCGCGAAGCGAGCGGTACGGGCCTGTCCTCGCCTGCGTATCGACCATGTCGCCGTACGCGTAAGGCACTTCATCCCCGACGGCGTGTACGGAACCCTGTTCCGGCCGCGCGGTGGGCGCCTGGAAGCGGGCGAGGACGTCGTCACGTACTACGGCGACCCTGCGATCGGGTGGGTGATCGCCGGACAGCAGACGGCGACCCTGATCGGTTGCACGGTCGTGAACCTCACTGATTCAGGGGGGGGTTGGAATTCGTGACAGCGCACGGAGCTGGCAAGCCCACCTGGGCGGTCGACATCGGCGGTACCAAGACCCTGCTCGGCCGTCTCGGCGGTGGCGTACTGACGGTGGTGGCGGTGATCCGTACGCCGGATGATCCCGCTGTCCTCGCTGCCTGGTTGAGGCGCCAGGTGCCCGGACGAGTCGCTCGGCTCGGCGTTGCCTTCCCCGGCGGGCTGGACGAGGACGGTCGCGTGACCGCGTGGCCGAACCGCCCGGAGTGGGTGGGGTACGGGCTGCGCGACGCGCTCGGCCGGATCGCGCGCGCCGTCGTCCTCCGCGATGACGGCGAGAGCGCCGCCGCCGCTGAGGCCATGTACGGGATCGCGCAAGGGCGCCCGGACGCGCTCGTGGCTGTCCTTGGGACCGGGCTTGGTGGCGCGCTGGTGCTCGACGGGAAAGTCCGCCGATCTGCGCCGGCTGATCCACGCACCTTGGGGCATCTCGCTGCACTACCCGAGGGCTCGTGCGGCTGCGGTGGTACGGGCTGCGCTCAGCTCGCGCTCCGTACACTCCCGCCCGACGACCGGCTCGGAGACGGGCTGGAGGGCTGGCCGGACGGCCTGAGGCTGGTCGCTTTTCTCGGGGATCTGGTCCGGTTCCTGTCCGTACCGACGGTTGTCCTGACCGGTGGCCTGCTGGCTCGGCCGGTACTGCGCGCGCAGATGCGCGTACGGATGGCCGCGTGCGGTGTCGAAGTCCTCGTCCCCGCCCGACCGGGGCTGTCGAGCCTCCTTGGTGCCGCAGCACTGGAGATGGCGGGATGAGCGGCGCGAGCGACCTTGTGAGAGCAGTGCTGTTCGACCTGGATGGCACCCTGGCCGAGACCGCGCACATCACGGCGGCGGCGCTGACGTGGGCATGTGATCAGACGGGCGTGGCCGGTGGTCCGCCGACGGCGGAGTTCCACGCGCTGTCCGGTCTGCCTCTGGAGGAGATCGTCGGTCGGCTGGGGCTGCCCGAGGCGGTGGCCGAGCTGTACCGGAAGGCGGCCGGCGCCAGGGTCGCCGAGGCCCGGCTCTTCCCCGGCGCGCTCACCCTGCTCAGCGTCTTGCGCGCCCGGGGTGTACGGGTCGGTGTGATCACCGGCAAAGACCGTCCCCGGACCCTCGCCACGCTCGACCACCTGAAGATCGCCGATCTGGTGGAGGCCCTCGTTACCCCGGCCGATCCACCGGCTCCGAAGCCTTCGCCCGAGGGTGTGTGGTGGTTGTGCCGGCACTTCGGGGTTCCAACGGAGTCTGCGCTACTGGTCGGTGACTCCGAGGCCGACATGGCGGCGGGGCGTGCCGCCGGCATCCGTACCGTCGCCTGCGGCTGGGGAGTCGGCCGCTCCGAGGCGTTGGCCCGGCACCGCCCCTGGCGCGCGCTCACTCGTTTCGGTGAGCTGACGGTCCTGCTGGACGGCCTCACCACGCCCCCGACCAGGCTGGACGGAGGCGCACCGCGCACCTGATGGCCCAGCCCTGCCCCTTACCGACTGACCAGGAGATCACCCTCATGGTTGCCACAGCTGTACCCGTCCCCGGTTCGAAGTCGATCACGAACCGCGCCCTCTTCCTGGCCGCCGCCGCGCAAGGCCGGACCGTCCTGCGCCGACCGCTGGTGGCCGACGACACCGAAGCATGTGCCGAGGCCCTGAACCGGCTCGGATACGCAGTCAGTACGGCCGACCCGGACCGGTGGGAGATCGTCGGCCGCCCGGTCGGACCCGCGCCGAAGGCCGAGGTGCACACCCGGGACGGCGCGACCGGCGCCCGGTTCCTGCCGGGCCTCGCCGCCGCCGGGTACGGGGTGTACCGCTTCGACGCCTCGGAGCAGATGCGCCGCCGCCCCATCGCCCCGCTGCTGGACGCCCTGCGCCAACTCGGCGCGCGGATCGACGGCGACCGGATCCCGTACACCCTGTACGCGGACGGCCTGACCGGCGGCGAACTCACCCTGGACGCAGGGGTGTCGAGCCAGTACCTGACCGCGCTGCTGCTGGCGGGACCGCTGACCCGGGAAGGGCTGACCATCAAGGTCACCCGGCTGGTGTCCGCCCC
Source organism: Streptomyces paludis (assembly GCF_003344965.1). Classification (NCBI taxonomy): domain Bacteria; kingdom Bacillati; phylum Actinomycetota; class Actinomycetes; order Kitasatosporales; family Streptomycetaceae; genus Streptomyces; species Streptomyces paludis. Next base: position 4,069,273 of record NZ_CP031194.1, read on the forward strand.
GTACATCGAGATCACACTGCGCCTGATGCGCACCTTCGGTGCCACCGTCGAGCGCGCAGGCGACATCTTCCGCGTCGAGCCGGGCGGCTACATCAGCCCGGGTACGCTCGACATCGAACCGGATGCCTCGACCGCCAGCTACTTCCTGGCAGCGGCGGCGCTCACTGGTCGTACGGTCACCGTCCCCGGCCTGGGCGCCGACTCACCCCAGGGTGATCTCGGGTTCGCGACCGTCCTGGCCGACATGGGCGCTGACGTCTCCATCCAGGCGGATGCGGTCACCGTCACCGGGCCGGAACGGCTCGCCGGCATCACCGTCGACATGCACCACATGTCCGACACCATGCCCACGCTGGCCGCGATCGCGCCGTATGCCACCGGTCCCGTACGGATCGAGAACATCCACAACACCCGCGTCAAGGAGTGTGACCGTCTGGAGGCGTGCGCGGTCAATCTGCGGACGCTCGGGGTACCGGTGACTACGGGCGACGACTGGATCGAGATCAGCCCCGCGCAGCCCATCGGCGGCCGGGTGGAGACGATGCGCGATCATCGCATCGCGATGGCGTTCTCCGTTCTCGGACTGCGCGCGCCCGGCGTCGAGTTGGACGACCCGGAGTGCGTGATCAAGACCTGCCCCGACTTTCACGGGTTGCTGTCCGGGCTCGTCGAGAGCTGGGAGCGCGCGCAGTGAGCCGGGGGTGGCGTGTGCTGGTCGTCGGCTGCGGCTGGATATCCAGACATGTCCACCTCCCCTACCTGGCCGGACTCCGCGCCACGGGCGGACTGCGCTCCCTGTACGTGGCCGACGCCGACCCGGACCGAGCGACGCGGGCCGCTCGGGACTTCAGCGCCGAGGTGCACACCGGGCCGCTGGAGCGCGCTAGAGCCGATCTTGTCCTGGTGGCCACACCGCCGGCCGACCATGCCACCCTCACCCTCCGGGCGCTGGCCACCGGCGCGCGGGTGATTGTTGAGAAGCCGCTTGCGCTCACCACCGGCGACGCGGCGGCGGTCCTGGCCGCAGCGCGCCGTCATGGGGGCTGGGTCTACCCCCTCTATACGATGCGCCACCGCCCGGAGGCTGCGCTCATCCGCCGCAGCGTGCTTGCTCAACGCATCGGTCCAGTAAGGGAGATGCGCGCCTCGTGGCTACGCCGAGACGGGGTGCCCGCCACACAGGGAGGCACGGAGGCTGGCGTGTTGTGGGACCTCGGCTCCCATCTGGTGGATCTCGCGCTGTGGCTGCCGGACTGGTACGGAAACACCGGTAAAGCACGTGCCGAACACCAACATCCGGCGGCGGCCACCGGCGAAGTCCCTCATGCCGGCTGGCAGCACCGGGAGCGAGCGAACCAGGCAATTGCGGCGCCGAAGTGGCACGGCGTACGGGCCGAGGCCACCCTCGACCCGGAGCGCCGCCTGCACTTAGAGGCGTCCTGGGCCGCCCCGGGAATCCGGCGGGATCAGTCCCGTATCGACATTGTCGGCGAGCAGGCGACGCTGACATGGCACACGGTGTTTGGCTGGAGCCCCGACCGGCGCACCGTACCCGCCCCCACTCTGTGGATCACTGACGCCGACGGCCGCGAACAGGTACTTCTCCACCACCAGCCACGCGACCCGTATGCCGAGTACACCGCCCAGCTGGACACCGCCTTCACCGCTCTCACCGCTCCCACCAGCGACGATGCCGTGGGCCCGCTGGAGGCGGCGTACGCGAGTACCGCCCTCCTGCACGCGATGCAGACCAGCCTCGACACGGCCGCGCCGGTCCCTTTCGACATTCGCAACTGACCACCCCGACTCCCCGAAGGAGCACCGAACCATGCCCCTTGCCCTCCTCGACGGCCCGCCGACCCGCACCCGCCCCTTCGCGCCCTGGCCGTCCGTGAACACCGCCACCCGCAAGGCCCTCGTCGCCGCGCACGACTCCGGCACGTGGTGGCAGAACGGCAACAGCGCCGCCGAGGAACTGGAGGCGTGGTTGGAAGCCGAGTTCGAACGCCGGGCCATCGCCGTCTCCAGCGGCACCGCTGCCCTCGGACTCGCCCTCGCCGCTCTTGGCATTGGACGCGGCGATGAAGTCCTCGTGCCTGCTTGTACGTTCGTCTCCTCGGCTGCCGCCGTCAGTGCACGCGGCGCGGTGCCGATCCCGGTCGACATCACCTCGGACACCCTCACACTGGATGCAGGGATCGCCGAGACGGCGGTCACCAGCCGCACCCGCGCGATCGTCCCCGTCCACCTGGCCGGACACCCCGCCGACCTGACAGCCATCACAGCTCTCGCGCGCCGTCACCACCTCGCGATCATCGAGGACGCGGCGCAGACCGTCGCCGCCTCTTGGGCCGGCACCCGCGTCGGTACCGCCACCGATGCCACCATCCTGTCCTTCCAGGCCGCCAAGCTCTTACCCGGTGGCGACGGCGGAGCCCTGTTGTTACGTGACGAACAGACCGCCCGCCGAGCCGAACGACTAGCCAACTGCGGTCGCCCGCGCGGCAGTAGCGCCTACGACCACGAACTCCTCGGGAGCAACGCCCGCATCAGCGTCTTCGCCGCCGCGCTGGTCCTCGCCCACACCCGGACGTACGAGCACATGTGGCGCGCCCGCGAGGGCCAGTGGCACGCACTGGCCGAAGCGCTGGTGGGACAGGGGCACGGCGGGCTGCTCGCCGAGCCGCACCCGGAGGCTACCCGTCACGACCACTACGCCGTCCTCGTACGACTCCCGGCTTCCCTGACCGAGCGCGGGGTACGCGCTTCCACCTTGGCGGCGGCACTGGCGGCGGAGGGGATCCCGTCCAGAACGCTATTCCCGCCGTGGCAGGCCACCCCCGCCTACCGCGACGATCCGCAGGTCAACGCCGTGCCGACCCCGCGAGCGGTCGAGGTCGCCGCTACGACCGTAGCTCTGCCGCATCAGCTTCTGCTGGACCCGTACTTCCCCACGCAGACGGCCGCCGCCCTCACCAAGATCATTGCGGCCGGGGATGACCTGATTGCGTGGCAGCAGGTCTGATGCTGCCTTCGACTATCGATCCTGAACGAGTGGTCCTCGAAGTTCCGCACCTCGGCCATGCCCGGCCGCCGTGGCGGTGGTTCGAGATCGACCTCGACCACATCACCGACCACGACCTCATACGTACGCCGCCCACGACCCATCCGGTTCGGGCGAGCGCCATGACCCGGCACCACGAGCCCGAGGCCATCGCCCGCCACCTGGCGCGCCCACGCAGCTCGGCCGTCACTCATGTGCAGTTCGAGGTAAGGAACTTGGGCGAGGCGCGCCGTACCACCGAACTCATCCGTGCTGCGGGCTTGATACCGCTCCCCGCAATCCACTGCTCTGAGCCACCGCGCGACACAGACGACTTACGGCGCCCGATCGCGCTCCTCGCTGATCTTGGAGCGCCGCTGATCAAGCTGGCCTACCCGGCCCTGGACCCGCCCCACATTGCCGCCGGAATCGCCATCCTCACCGAGCCCAGAGCATTCGCAGCCGAGTTGGCGCTGATTCCCATGGGCAAGCCCGAAGGCCGCGCCGCCGCCTACGGGGCCGGTTCCCGGCTGATCTGGGCCCCGCCCCAGCCCGACGGCGAACGCTGGACCGCCGACCAGCTTTTCCCACGCCTCGTCCCTTCCCCTTTCCTCTGATCCGAAGGAAGGTCGTCATGCCTCACCCGCAACACGCCGACGTCCTCGTAGTCGGCGCCGGAATCATCGGCGCCACCACAGCCCTCGCTCTCGCGGACCACGGCCGGACTGTGCTCTGCGTCGGCGAGCCCGCTGCTGTCTTGGGTACGGCGTCCAGCGCCGCAGGGGCCATGCTCGGTGTCCTCGGCGAAGTCACCGCCGACCAGGACACCGTTACGGACAGCCTCGACGAGGCCGAACTGCACCTACGCCACGACTCGTCAGCAGCCTGGCCGGCTCTCACCGAGCGGATCGCCGAACTCACCGGTGCCCAACCTCAGATCCATCGGGGTACGGCGGTGATCGCCACTACCGCCAAGGCCAGCGACCGTACGAACCTGGCCGCGATCCGCTCCGCCGCCGAGCGCCTCGACCTGCCCTGCCACTCCATCGCCCCTGCCGATGTTCCCTACCTGGCGCCCGCACCCGGCCACGAGACGACCGACGCGCTGTGGCTGCCCCACGAGGGGCACGTCGACACCAGCACCCTGCTGCCCGCTGTCCACCGAGCCCTCGCAGCTCACCCACGCATCCACCTTCTGACCTCCCGTGTCCGCGAGATCAGCCACAACGGCCGCCACACCACCGGTGCCCAGCTCTCCGACGGCACACGCGTCCGCTCCGAGCACATCGTCCTGGCCGCCGGAGTGGCCACCCAAGAACTCCTCGACGGCCTCGGCCCGATCACCGGCGTCGTTCCCAGGCTCCTGCCGGGCAAGGGCACCAGCCTGGTCTTCCGCGAGCCCGGCCACCCGCTGGAGAACATCGTCATCCGCACGCCCAACCGCGACTTCGCCTGCGGTACCCACCTGATCGGCCGCGCCGACGGCCACCTCTACCTCGGCGCCACCAACCGGATCGCCGACACCCCGGGCGCTACGGACCTCCCCACCGGCGGCGAACTCCTCGGCCTGCTCGACGGCGCCGTCCACGAAATCAACACCGCCCTGCGCACCAGCGCCGTCACCGAGTCCCGCCACGGCATGCGACCCCTGGCCACCGACGGCCGCCCGCTCATCGGCGCCACCGCGCTGCCCGGCCTGTACCTGGCCACTGGCACGTACCGCAACGGCATCCTCCTGGCGCCGGCCATCGCAGAACTCCTCACGCAAGCGATCACAGCTCCGAACAAGACCGCCGATACGCCCTTCGTCCCCACCGCGCCCTGGCGGAACACCGCCCCCGACATCCCCGCCGTCCTACGCGCAGGCGTCCCGCACATCGTCTCCTTCCTCCTGGAGCCCAGAGGCCACCTTCCGTACAACCGCCAACGCGAGCTAGAAGCAGCCCTGTTCAGCCTCTTCCGCCTCGCCTTCACCACCGGGGACAGCGCCCTGCGCGAACGGTGCACCACCCTGCTGGCCAGCGCACATGTAGCCGAGGTCGTTCCCCAGGTCTACTACGAACTCGCCGCCGCGATCGCACCCCGATGACCACCAACCCGCCTCCCGCAGCCCACCCCGCCACACAGGCGGTCACCACCTTCACCGGCCGTCGGCTCAGCCTCGTCACACCTCTGCACGGCGGCCGGTCGCACACCACCCTCCTCGCTTACGACACCACCACCGGTGCCCCGGTCGTACTCAAAACCGGCGGCGACCCCCTGAAGATCCACCACGAGGCCCGCGCACTGACCGCGCTCGCGGCTCTCCCCAGCACCCCGTGCCCGCAGCTTGTAGAGGCGTCCCGGATCCGGATGCCCCACAGCCGTCCCCCTTCACAACCGTGCCTCGTCCTGAGGCACATCCCCGGCCGGCACCCACGAACTCCGGACGACTACCGCGCCCTCGGCGCCGCTCTCGCCCTCTGGCACACCACGCCGACCACCACCTTCCGCGCTTTCGCCATCAGCCCCACCGACCTCATACGACCGGCTCGGAGCTACGCCGCCACCACGGCACCCCACCTCACCCAGCTCCTGGACACCCTCGTCCCACTCCACGCACACAGCTGGGCGGAACCGGTACTCACCCACGGAGACGCGGGCCCCGCCAACACGCTCGTCAACCGAGGCCGAGCCGTCCTCCTCGACTGCGAGAACAGCGCTCTCGCCCACCCCGGGCTCGACCTCGGACGGGCCCTGTTCCTCACCGACCTCGAAGAGCCGACCGACCAGAACCCCTCCCGTATCGAATCCCTCCTGTCCGGCTACACCAGCCACCGCCCTCTACCCGACCGGCTCACCCAATGGATGTCAGCCGCCGGCCTCGGCATCGCGGCCTGGCGCCATGCGCACCGAGCCCGTATCGACGTCCCGCCACCGGATGAAGCCCTCGCCCGAGCCGAGTACTGGGTGAGAGCCTCCCCGTTCTGAGCCCGGGTGGTGAGTAGGGTTTCGGGCATGCGCCTGGCACTCTTCGACCTCGACAACACCCTCGTCGACCGCACCGAGGCGATCACCCGCTGGGCCCAGGAATTCGCCGCCGCCAAGTCACTCGGCCCTGCCGCCGTCGACTGGCTCATCAAGACCGACGACGACGGCCTCCTCCCCAAGCCGGACTTCTTCGCGCAGGCCCGAGCACACTTCGGGCTCCCGGAATCGGCTGCCGAGCTTCAACTGCGTTACGAGCGGCGCTATCCGTCGCACATGCGCTGCCCCGCCGCCGTACTCGATGGCCTCACCGCTCTCCGTACGGCCGGATGGCGCCTCGGCGTCGTCACCAACGGCCTCACCACCGTCCAACAGGCCGTCCTCGACCACACCGGCCTCACCGCCCACCTCGACGGCTGGTGCATCTCCGAAACCGAGTCCATCCGCAAACCCGACCCCGAGATCTTCCACCGCACCGCCACCCGCTGCGGCACCGACTTCACCGACGCCTGGATGATCGGCGACAGCCCGGAAGCCGACATCGTCGGCGGCCAGAACGCGGGCGTACCCACCATCTGGATCAGCCGCACCCGCACCTGGCCCGGCAGCCTCCAGGCCCCCGACCACACCACGGCCGACATCGGCGCGGCGCTCGAACTGCTCCTCGCCCTGCCCCCGTCCGTACATCGCTGAGCGCCAGCAGCAACGGCGTCTCGCCGGTGCGTCGTCGGCGTTGAATGTCGCGCCGCTATTGTTCGTCGACGTGGACGCTGCTGATCTTGAACGACGGGCCCGTACCTACGACGGGTGGATACCGCCCTGGACGGTCTCGGTGATGGTCGAACACGGCTACCTCGACGAGGTGGCGGTTCAGGCGGGCAACGGGGACTGGTACTGCGCGAAGGCGTGGTCGCAGGCGCTGATCGAGCAGGGCCAGCGGGACGCGGCGCTGGACGTGCTCGCCCCGTTCGCCGAGGCGGGCTGGTGGGGTGCGGCCGGAGTGGTCGCTGAGATTCTTGACGGCTGGGGACGTACCGACGAGGCGATCGCCCTGGCACGGCCGTACGTGGCGGACGGCGAGCCGCTCGCCTTGGCGTATCTGGCGAGGCTGCTGGCCCGGCACGGCCGTGGCGAGGAGGCGTTCGAGCTGCTGCGTACGCACACCAAGGACTGGTTCCTCGCCGAGGCGTTGGTCGATGTCTCTGCCGGCCTGGGCCGGGACGAAGAAGTGGCCGACCTACTGAAATCGCACGTCGAGGCTCTGCAGGGGGCGGACGTGTGGCGCGCCGAGCCCTGGAACGCCGTGGAGCTGCTGGCCACGGTACGTGAGCGGCAGGGCCGGGTCGATGAGGCGGTGACCCTCTTGCACACTCGCTGGGCCACGCTGGTCAACGGTCAGGACCAGCTGGCCGACTTGCTGGCTCGTCACGACCGTCTGCCCGAACTGAGGGAGTACATCGCCGGGCAAGGCGGTGAGGATGCCGCCCGCCACTTGGCCCAGCTGCTTGAGGAACGAGGGGACGTCGAAGGCGCCATCGAGGTACTTCGGCCTTTCGCTGTGGCCGGTTCACCGAACGCGGCGTTCTGGCTGGCCGAGTTGCTGACCCGGTACGACCGCGTCGATGAGGCCGTCGAGGTTCTGCGCCCGGTACCGGGCCAAATCGGCGATCCCGAGTGGGTGGTCCGAGCACTGTGGACGCTGCTGGTCGACCACGGCCGCGAGGACGAGGCGCTGGCGTTCATCGACGAACTCGCGGCGCAGTCCGGCGGCATGTGGTTCGAGCTGTTCTGCGAACGCGTCTGGCTCCTGTCCCACTGCGGCCGAACAGAGCAGGCGATCACGGAGCTGCGCGCCCGTCCCGAGGCCGGCACCTGGTACGGGGTATCACGCCTCGCCGATCTGCTGGCCGACGCAGGCCGACTGGACGAGGCCATCGAGGTCCTGCGGCCCACCTGCGAGACCGGAAGGAACGAGACCGACTTGGCGCAGCTGCTCATCCGCCAAGGACGCATAAAGGAAGCTGTCGCCCTCCTGCACCGCCGAACGACCAGCCTTCCACCCGATGCGGATCCTTGGGCGTCGGCAAGCTGACAGCGACAGTCAGCCGAGTGCCAGCGCGCTTTGAGCGGTGTGCTGTCGACAGTCCTCCAGCGCTTTTTCGACGCTGGCCAGGTCTTCCCTGTCACCGGATTGCAGAAGCTCACCGGCGGCCACCAGGGCGGCCCAGTAATCTGACGCGCTGCTGTGGCCTGGCCGGGGGCCGACGCGTGCGAGTGACAGGAAGGCACGGGTCAGCTGTCCGGTGCGGAATTGACGCGAGAGACTGAACGCATGGCCGCTTCGTAGTTTGCCCAAGGCGCCGATGGCGGTCTGCAGGAGACGCTTTACCTCCTCGTCTTGTGGGTCCAACGTCCGGGGAACGTCGAACAGGCCGGTCATCTCAAGGACACCAGCGCACTCGGTCTCCTCCCCGGGTTGAAACTCCTCGCACAGCCCGGCAAACTCCTCGTCCAGCCGACGCTCCGCCTCCGTCGCCGGTATTCCGAGTGCCAAACACACTGCCAGGGCTGTCGCGTGCCAGTCCGCAGTGCGCTCGGCGAGCACGGCGAAGACTTCGACGGCCGTCGCGCCTGCCCCCAGCGTGGTCCGAGCCTCGCCGACCAACCAGCCGTCGGCATCCGCATCATTCCTCGTCATGCTCATGCCCTCACTGATCCGCTGATCAGACGCACCTCGATGGTGGTCGCCATCATCTCCCGGGTCCATGACGCCCAGGTGCCCCGGTTCCCCAGATGGTCAGCGATGCCGCTGCGGCGGCGGCGCCGACATCGGTGGCTGCGGGACGCTCGGCAGGCTTCGGGCAGGGCGTACCGTCGCACCGGGCACGGTCGTACGAGCCTGGGCGGCGAGCGCGCGAGCGCTTGGAGCCTGGCGCTGGGCGAGTCGGTGTACGCGCCAGACGAGAACCTCGCCGGGGGACCGCGCATCGTCCAACGGCTTTATCTGGGCTGCCTGCTGGAGAATCCTTGCGGGGTCGTGGCCTGCCTCCTCGGCGGTCGCGAGCGCGCCGGCCAGGGCATCCCACGACGGGTCCGCGGTGATCCGGTCGGCATGGGCGGGGACCACGGAACGTAGTTGCTCCGCATAGCGCTCGACGGTCCTCGGCGGTGTGTTGTTCCGGACGAGAGTGGCGAGTGGCTCGGGTGCGGCCTGTGCGTACGCGGTGCGCAGGTGCTCCAGAGTTTCCCTGGCCGCGATGGTCTGTTGCTGGTGATGGCGGAGGTCGTGCCAGCGGGTGGCGGCGATGACAGCGAGGATCGCGGCGTCGAGGAACATGGCGAGGAGGGCTCCGTCGCCGGTGACGGGCTGGGTGCGCATGGCGCGTACGGCGCCGCGCAGGGCGCGGGCGTGGTGGTGTTCGGCGTGGATACGGGAGCGGGTGGCGCGTTCGAAGGCGGTGGCCGCTTGCCGGAGCTGGGGCCGGATGTGCTCGGGCGCGAGGCGGGGGAGGGCGTCGAGGGCCTCGCCGAAGGCGGCGAGGTGGGCCTGGGCGGCGTTGTCGTCGCCGTGGTCGAGGTGGGTGGGGATGCGTTCGGTGGTGGCGGTGGCCTGGTGCCAGGGGTTGGTCCTGCGTCGGTCGACGGGCTCGACGGCGGTCAGGCGTTCGTGGATCTTGGGGTACGACAGGTCCGGTGCGAGCTTGGAGCCGGAGAACCAGACCGGTTCGCCCGCGGCGTTGGTGTCGTCGGGGAGCGCGACTTTGTAGCCGCGGATGTCGCCTGAGGGGAAGCGCTGGATCTCGACCAGCATGCTGTCGATTCCGGTGAGCAGGGCGAGGAATTCCTCGGGGCCGGCCGCGATGGATACGGCGGTGCGGACCGTGGTGCGCAGTTGCTCGCGCGCCGTCATCACCTGCCCCGCTCGCTGGGCTTTCTCCTTCTCGGCGCGGGTGGGGCGTGGGGCGGCGGTGCGGTCGCCGCGTACGACCTCGCGTAGCCCGTATTCCTTCTCGATGGTAGCGAGTTCGCGGTCCGCGGTGAGGTAGTCGTTCCAGTGTCGGGCGGGGCGGAGGTCGCCTCGTACTTTGGTGGCGGCGATGTGGATGTGGTCGGGGGCGTGGCGTACAGCGATCCATCGGCAGCCGTCGGGGTCGTCGTCGGGTGCGATGCCGGTGGCGGCCACAACACGGTTGGCGATGGCCGCCCATTCGTCGTCGGTGAGGAGGCGGTCCTCGGGTGCGGCGCGGACCGAGCAGTGCCACACGTGCTGGTCGGGGGCGTGGTCGCCGGCCTGTTTCACCCGTAGGTCCAGGGCGTTGGCGAGGCGCTGCTTGGTCGCCTTGAAGTTGTTGGTGCGGCCGGGGTCGGGGGCGAAGCCGTCCCAGGAGGCGACCAGGTGGGGGTCGGTGTGTTCGTTGGCCCGTCCTGGGCCGTAGAGGTAGCCGATCAGTTTGGCGGTGTTCTTGCCGCTGGTGATTTTGGCGATCATTCAGGCGGCCTGCTTCGTGGAAGCCGTGTGGTCTGAGGTGACGTCGATGGCGGTGACGGTGGTGGCGACGGCGTTCAGGGTTCGTTCGGCCTGGGCGAGGACGGTGGTGTCCTGGGGGTGTGGGTGGCCGCCGGAGTTGAGGACGCGGGCGATCTGGTTGATGTTGGTGCCGATCTTCGCGACCTGGGTGCGCAGGGCGTTGAGTTCGTCGATGAGGTCGTCGACGGGGGTGCGGTGGCCGGGCAGGGCGAGGTCGCCGTGGACGTGGGCCATGACGAGGGCGCCGACGTAGTGGGCGGCGGCGATGTTCAGCGACCGGGCCATGGCGAGGATGTCGGTCTTCTCGTCGGTGCTGTAGCGCACGTCGACGCGTTCTTTGCGCTGGGTTTCTTTACGGGCGCGGCGGCGGGCGACGCGGTGCAGCGCGGCTTCGTCGGCGGCACGAGGGAGCCGTGGCTCCGTGACGACGGGCGTCTCCTCCTCGGGCACCCCCTGGTGCCCGAGTGCCTCCGCCACCCCTGGGGCGGAGGCTTCCCCGTTGGACCGGCCGGTGGACGGTCCAACGGGATACCTTGCTCCGCCTGAGGCTGGGGTAGAGGTCATCTCCTTCTGTGTGGAAGGGAGTTCGCGGTGGCGGTCAGTCATGAGGGCTCCTGGAAGAGGTGTGGGGTGGGGCCCGCCGCTCTCGTGCTGATTCACGGGAGCGGCGGGCCGGGTGACGTGGGCTGCGGGGTTCAGCTGGTGCAGGTGCCGGCCTTGTCTCGTTCGGCCTGCAGTAGCTCCTTGACCTCGTCCAGGCGGCTTCGGGCGATGCCGAGTTCCTCGGCGTGGACTGCTTTCTCGATGTTGCGGCGCGAGACGCGGCCGGCCCGTCCGAGCGGGGCTGTGCGGCCGATGTCCATGGCCTGCTTCAGGGAGATGCTGGGGCGGCGACCGCCCGTCGTATCGGGTCGGCTGTCGGGTTCCGCCACTTGGTTCGTGGCGGCCTTCGCCACGTCGTCGGCCTTCGCGACTGGCAGCGGTGACGAGCCGCTGTCCTGGCCTCCCGCCGTGGTTTTGTGGCCGGCGTCTGGGGTGTGGCGTTCGCTGTTGTGGCCGTGGGGAGCTGCCGGGCGGCGGGCGACGAGGAGGTAGAAGTGGACGGCTCCGGCGAGGGCGAGTGGGGCGATGGCGGAGATGACGCCGACGGTGATGTCGTCGAGGGCGAGGCCGGTGTGGCGGTCCTGTTGGTTGAGGCGGATGGCGTGCAGGACGTTGGCCCAGATGCTTGTGGCGGTGGCGATGCCGACCAGCGCCGAGACGTAGAGGCGGGCGGAGAGCGGCGCGGTACGCAGGACGAGCAGGGCGCCGATCCCGATGGCGATGAAGCCGTCGATGACGAGCGGGAAGGCGTAGGTGAGCGCCTGGTGGATGTGGCTGGCGGCGGCCATCTGGCGCAGGGCGTCGTAGGAGAGCGCGAAGGCTGCCACGGCCAGCAGCGCCACACCGGCACGTATCGCGGCGGCCAGAGGCAGCAGCGGCGAAGCGGACGGGGGCATGCCGGTGACGGCGGTGGTGGGTGAGGGCAAGGTGGTGCTCCAGGAATGCGGGGGTGGCTGGTGGGACCCGTGGTGTGGGGACACTCGTCGCGACTCGTTGCGTACCTGGTCAGGGCAGGTACGGGTGCGGCGGTGATGTCGGGTCGACTCGTTGCCGGTCGTCGACCCGTCCCCGCGCTGACCTGCGCGGAGACGAGTCGCGACGGGTCGTGCCGGGTCAGGCGCCGGTCGCGCGTTCCGGCGTGGGCGTAGCCGTAGGCGTGGACTCGGGGCAGTAGCGTGCCCAGGAGTCGGCGAACTGCAGGCGCGTAAAGCCCTTGGCCTGGACGTCGCCGTGGAAGCGGCGGTTGGCCGAGCTGATGCCGTAGTCCCTGAGCAGGAGTTGCAGCCCGCGGGGGGTGAGGCCGTTGGCGGTGTACTCCGGCCAGGGGGTCTCGTCGTCCTTGTTGAGGATGTCGAGGAGTCGGCTGGTGCGGATCACCGGCGGGTTGCCCTCGGCGGTGAAGGCGCGGCGGATGTCGAGGAGCAGCCGGATTCCCAGGCCGCTGGTGTCCTGGTCCTGCTGGGCCTCGTGCTGGGTCATGGCCAGGCAGGCGGCGCGGGCGAGGCCGGGCCATGGGCCGCCGCCGAGATCGGCTATGGCGACCAGCGGTTGCCAGGTGTCGGCTGCCCGGTCCTCGACCGGCATGGCCGGAGTCAGCTCCATCGCCTCGGTGTGGAGCGGGGTCAGCCATGCCAGGAGCCGGTCGCGCAGCGCGTGGAGCGAGGGGGTGTCGCGGACGGTACGGAACTCCGCGACCTTCTCGCCGGGCCTGCGGCGGCGCATCCGTATGACGACGGAGCGGTCCATGATCGTGTCGGGCAGGTCTCCGATGCCCGCCAGGGCGGCCATGGCGAAGGTGGGGAACTTCGCGACCTCGTGGTTGGGTCCGGAGACCCGCAGGGTGGGGCGGTTGCGCTGGTGCCCGGCGTTGAGCAGTCCGCGCATCTCCTCGTTCTTCTCCGCGACCTTCGCGGAGCCGAAGAGAGTGTCGGCCTCGTCGACCAGCAGGGTGGGCGGGGTCGCGGTGATCGACCGGAACACCGCTGCGGCCGAGGCGTTGACCGTGATCAGTGGATCGTGGACGGTCTCGGTGATCACATCCAGCAACCGCGACTTCCCGCACCGCTTCGCCGGTCCGACCACGGCCAGTCGCGGGGCGTGCTGCCACGCGGTCTGCAGGTGGGTGGCCGCGACCCACAGGGTGACGGCGGTGAAGGCTTCCTCGTTCGGCAGCACGACGTACCGCCGGATCTGCGCCCGCAGATCTGCCAGTACCTGCTCGCCTTCGGAGGCCGGGGCAGGATCGGGTCCGTCCACGGGCGGTCCAGGCTCGACGGGCCGGCCGGGTATGGCGACGGGCGGCCATACGACGGGTGTGGCGGGGAGGGATGGCGTTTTCGGGGTGGCTTCGTCCATACTGGACACGAGCTCCTCTGCTTGCGGGCCATATGGGACGGCAATCCCGGCCTCGCAGGTTGATCGCTAGGGATGGCGGTTGAGAGGCTTGCGCTTGGCCCCCCGGTTCTGCCGGGGGGCTTTTTCGTGCGGTCGTGTGGCTCCTTCGGTCTGCTGCGGCTTGCACTACCAGTATGCCACATGAATTGCGGATCGCAGAAGTGTTCTGCATCTCGCAGTGGCGTGCTACTGTTGATCTACTTGCGAATCGCAGCGCCGTACTACGTATGGAAGGAGGTGGGCATGGCTGATGGAGACTCTTCCCAGGGGGTCCTGCTCAGCGGCGAGGAGAACGTCGCGGTACGGATCAAGCTGGAACGCGAAGCGCGCGGTTGGAGCACCAACTCCCTGTCCGACCGCATGAACGAGGCCGGCTTCGACATGAACCCGTCCGCGGTCTGGCGCATCGAGAACCGCAAACGCCGCATCAACGTGGACGAGGCGATCGGCTTCGCCGAGATCTTCGGCGTCCCGCTGCGCAACCTGGTCGGCCCTCCCCGGCTCGCGGCCATGGCCAGAGCCATGGAACTCATCGACGACGTCGTGGACGCGTACCGCCAGACCCAACGCGCCAACGCCGCTTTCACCCGGGCACGCGACGCCCTTGACGCCTACCTCACCGAACACCCCGACATCCACGAAGAGGCCGATGTCATGGTCTCCAACGCGATGGCCGAAGCAGCCACCAGCCACATGCTGCAGACCTACGGACCCCCACCCGGCGACCAGCCCAACCCCTCCGCGTAGTCCCGAACTCCTTCCGTCCTGGGTACGCAAGCCCTCAGAACGGGTCAACAACCGCCATCCCTTTCGATCAACCCGGCAGACCGGCGGCGTTGCCGCGCCCCGACTGCCAGGAGAGGACTCCCCTTGCGCCGCCCGGCGATACCTCCTGCCTCCACACAGGCCACGCGTGCCGCAGAGGAGGTGACACACACGGCTGATCGCCTCCTCACCGTGGAGGAGGCCGCACAGCGCCTCGGAACGGGCGTCCGCTTCATCCGGCGCCTTATCCAGGAACGCCGTATCCGCTACGTGAAGCTCGGCAAGCCCGTCCGCATCCCGGAAAGCGCGCTGGCCGCGTACGTAGAAGAGCGCACCGTTGACCCTGTGCGCAGTAACCGCTCGCGGTACGGGAGGGCGGCTTGATGGCACGCGCGCAGAAGAGGGCGCCTCGCCGCAGCTTCGGTGCAGTCCGTAAATTGCCCTCCGGCCGGTACCAAGCGCGCTACCCCGGCTCGGACGGAGTCCTGCGCCCAGCCCCGGACACATACGAGACGAAGCGCGACGCCGAGGTCTTCCTCGCCCAGGTCCAGGCCGACCAGACGCGCGGTAACTGGATCGACCCGACCGTAGGCGAGGTGACGTTCGGCAAGTACGCCACGCGCTGGATCGACGAGCGAGGCGTCGCGCCCACCACGGACGAGCTGTACCGCAGGCTGCTGCGGCTGCACCTTGAGCCGACGTTCGGACAGCTGTACGTAAACGTGATCAGCCCGTCCAGGGTCAGGACCTGGCGCGCGGAGCGGTTGAAAGCCACGGGGGCTACGACGGTCGCCAAGTCGTACCGTCTGCTGAAGGCCATCATGGAGACGGCGGTCGAGGACGACATGATCCGCAAGAATCCGTGCCGAATCCGTGGCGCAGGCCGCGAGGAGGCGGACGAGCGCCCCGTCGCCACGGTCGTGCAGGTCTTCGCCCTGGCTGACGTGATCGGGCTGCGCTGGCGCCTGATGGTGCTGCTGGGAGCCTTCGCCTCGATGCGCCCGGAGGAACTGGCCGAGCTGCGACGGGGCGACATCGACCTGGACGCCGGCTCGGTACGGGTGCGCCGTGCCGCGCCCGAGCTGAACACCGGCCGCCGAGCCGTCGGTGCCCCCAAGTCCCGTGCGGGGAAGCGGGAGATCGTGCTGCCGGCCTTCGTCCACATCGACGTGCGGCGACACCTGGACTGGTTCGCCCAGCCCGGACCCGGTGGGCTGGTGTTCGTCGGTGAGAAGGGGGCGGCCCTGCGGGGCACCACCTTCGGCCGCAAGTGGCGCAAGGCGCGCGAGGCGGCCGGCCTGCCCGAGGGCTTCCGGTTCTACGACCTGCGCCACACCGGCAACACGCTCGCCGCCGACACCGGTGCCAAGCTGAAGGACCTCATGGTCCGTGCGGGTCAGTCGTCCGAGAGGGCACAGCTGATCTACCAGCACTCCACCAAGGAGCACCAGCGCAAGCTCGCCGCCGACATCGACAGCGACGTACGCCGTCAGCGGGCGAGGACGGCTGACGGCACTGCCGACGGCGCGACCGTCCACCCACTCGTTCCGCGTGCGCGTGACGCCGACGGACCGGCCGTGCGGGAGGCGTGACCCTCCTCCGAGCGCCGGACCGGCACCCCGCCGGTCCGGCGCTTCGCGCAGGCAGACGTAACCGGGCTCAGGTCCAGTCGTTGATCGGCGAGCAGAGGCGCACGGGGCGCGAGCCTGCCAGGGACTGTGGAGCGTGACTCATGACCGCGATGGCGGCCGCACCAGCCGGTGGACTGTCCGGTGCTCGCGAGCGCGATGCCGGCTCGGGCCGCCCTCGGTGGGCGGGTGGTCGGGGCGCGTACAGCCGGATCACACAGGTGGCCGTCCACCTGCCCGCCGGCCGCCAGAGCGCGCAGGCCGTAGAGGAGACGCTGCGCGAGCACAGCCCGAGCCTGCGAGTTCCGGCCGGGTTGGTGCGGCGGCTGTTCGGGCTGGAGGAGCGCTTGGTCGCCCCCGAGGGCGAACTGCCGTCCGACCTCGCGGCCCGCGCCGTCGACCTGCTGCTGGACCGGGCGGGCGTGGAGCCGGGCCAGATCGACCTGCTGCTGTTCGCCGCCGTCAGCGCCGATGTCCAAGAGCCCGCCAACGGCCATGTCGTGGCAGCGAAGACGGGCCTTACCTGCCCGGTCTTCGACATCTCCAACGCTTGCAACAGCGTGCTGAACGCCCTCGAAGTCGCCGATGCCTTCATCCGCGGCGGCCGCTACCGACGGATCGTCATCGCATGCGGCGAACTGGGAACCCGGTTCAGCCGGTGGTCACTGTCCAGCCAGGACGACCTGCGAACGGCCATCGCCTCCGTGACCGGCGGAGACATGGGTGCCGCCCTCCTCGTCGAGGCATCCACCGAACCCGGGATCACCGCCAGCGTCTTCCTGGCGAACTCCCAGGGCTGGCCCGCCGCAACCCTGTTCAACCCCCACCAGGTCCAGAACAAGCCGCTGGGCCTGCACATCGACCCCGCGCGACTGCTCGCCTCCTTCCACGACCTGGACATCCAGGCCGGGCAGTGGCTCAAGGAGCAGGGCGTCAATCCGAACGAGCTCGGCCTCGTCTGCGTTCACCAGCCGTCCGTTCCCTTCGTCCGCACCTTCTGTGAACGCATGGGAATCGACGTCAACACCGTCGTGCCCACCTTCGCGCACACCGGCAACGTGAGCGCTGCCACACTCCCCCTCCAGCTCGCCCGTGCCCTCGACGAGGGCAGGCTGCGCCGGGGAACACGGGTGGCGCTGTTCGGCCTGGCCAGCGGTGCCAGCGTCGGCGTGATGCTGATCGACTGGTGACGATCCCACGGGACCACGGAGCCGATGATCCGCCCACTCGCCGAGCCGAGGTGGCTGACGCGTCGGCGGGCGCCAGAACGGCATCAGTCTTCGGCCGATCAGGCGGTGCCATGCCCCGGGTCGACAGGCGCACGCCGTGCGGGCGCCCCACTTCATCTCGCCCCGGGCGGCGAACGAGGCCCGCCGACCACCCGCGACCTACCTTGCGACTGGTGCCCGAGCCGGGACACCGGAGCCATGATCCGGTCGCCATGTGGCGCAGGTCACCTGAAATGGATCTCGCGATGTGAGATGGCCGGGCGTCAGTTCACCGCCCGGGGGCTTGCGATTCTCAAATCGGCGCGGTAATCGGCCCCTTATGGCACGCGAATGGCACGCGGCCCAGAATTGGTCTGGACCACAAGAAAGGCCCGGGTCTGCGACCAAGGCCTTTGTAATGGAGCGGGTGACGAGAATCGAACTCGCGCTCTGAGCTTGGGAAGCTCATGTTCTACCATTAAACTACACCCGCGTCGCAGAGCCCTGAGGGCTGTGCTTCGTCGGACACTCTACCTCATGGCGGGCCCCAGGCGATTTGTGCCGTGGGGGTCTTCTGCGTTTTGGGGGGTGGGGAGTGGGGGTGGATGTGGGGGGTGGGGGCGGGAGTTGGGGCGTAGGGTGCCCGTGCGGAGTGCCGGTGGGGGTGGAGTGGGGGGATCCTCTAGGGTGGCGTTTGTCCGCGTTTGTTGGGGAAAGGACCTGATGGACTTGATGGAGCGCACCGTCGTCCGCTGTGCCGAAGGCCATGTGTTCAGCACCGCTACGTTCCCGATGCAGCAGCTCGACGCCGGGAGGATCGGGCCCGGGAGACTTATCCGGTGTCCGAGGTGTGCGCGGTTGCGGCATGCCGTGATCGTGGAGCCCGCGGTGGCGGAGGCCGAGCGGGGCTGACGTTGTCGGCGCGGAGCGTGCGGGCTGCCCGATTGGGGTGGGCTCGCGCGCTCTGCGTATCCTCAGGACGTGCTTCTCTCAGACAAGGACATCCGGGCCGAGCTGGATTCCGGACGCGTACGCCTCGATCCGTATGACGCATCGATGGTGCAGCCCTCCAGCATCGATGTGCGGCTCGACCGGTATTTCCGGGTGTTCGAGAACCATCGGTATCCGCATATCGACCCCGCCGTCGAGCAGGCCGATCTCACCCGCACGGTGGAGCCGGAGGGGGACGAACCGTTCATCCTCCACCCCGGGGAGTTCGTGCTGGCGTCGACGTACGAGGTCATCTCGCTGCCCGACGACATCGCCTCCCGGCTGGAGGGCAAGTCGAGCCTCGGCCGGCTGGGGCTGGTGACGCACTCGACCGCCGGGTTCATCGACCCCGGTTTCTCCGGGCATGTCACGCTCGAACTGTCGAATATGGCGACGCTCCCCATCAAGCTCTGGCCGGGGATGAAGATCGGGCAGCTCTGTCTCTTCCGGCTCAGCTCGGCGGCGGAGTTCCCGTACGGGTCCGAGAAGTACGGCTCGCGCTATCAGGGGCAGCGGGGGCCGACCGCGTCCCGTTCGTATCTCAATTTCCACCGGACGCAGGTGTGACACAGGCATGAGCGAGAACCGAGAGAATCTGACGTACGAGAAGTTCGGGCGGGCCGTCCGTGAACTCGCGCAGATAGTCGCCGACGACGGTTACGAGCCGGATGTCGTGCTCAGCATCGCGCGCGGCGGTGTGTTCGTCGCCGGCGGGCTCGCTTACGCACTCGACTGCAAAAACATTCATCTGGTGAATGTCGAGTTCTATACCGGGGTCGGCACCACACTCGCGATGCCCGTCATGCTCGCCCCCGTGCCCAACGCCATCGACTTCTCCAACAAGAAAGTCCTCATCGCCGACGATGTCGCGGACACCGGCAAAACGCTGAAACTCGTGCACGACTTCTGTGTCGACCATGTCGCCGAGGTGCGCAGCGCCGTCATCTACGAGAAGGCGCAGTCCCTCGTGAAGTGCGAGTACGTCTGGAAGCGCACCGACGACTGGATCAACTTCCCCTGGAGCGTCGAGCCGCCCGTCGTGCGGCGCAGTGGGCAGGTTCTTGACGCCTGAGAGGCTCTTGGTGGGTAGTAGTAGGTGTAGGTGGTAGGTGTGTGCTAAAAGGGCTTTCAACCCCTCCTGACGGAGGAAAGTTGAAAGCCCTTTTCTGCTACAGCGTGCCCAGTTTCAGCAGCGACAGCAGCGCGATCAGCTGAATCGCCGACGCCCCCAGCGCCTTCGGCCACGGCAGATCGTGCGACTTGCTCACCATTACCGTGAATAGCGCCCCCGCGCCGATCCACGTGAGCCAGCCCAACAGCTGCACCAGTGAATTCTCGCCGCCCAGGAAAAGCGCGAAGAGCAGTCGCGGGGCGTCCGTGATGGACATGATCAGCATGGAGAGGCCGACGGTCGGCTGCCACGCGCCGTCGCCGCCGAGCTGGCGGGCGAGCGTGTGGGTGACCACGCCCAGGAGCAGACCGCCGATGACGAAGGCGACCGCCGTCGTCAGGGCGTACGGGATGGCCGTGGACAGCGTCGAGTTGATCGCGTCCTCGCGCGCCGTGTCGAAGCCGAAGAGCGCCAGCAGACCGTAGACGAACGTCACGATCAGGGCCGGGCCCCAGACCGGGTAGTCGCGCATCTGGAAGAACGTCGGACCCGGGCGCGTGACGATGCCGCTCAGCAGCTCCTTCCAGGGGAGCTTCGGACCCGAGGGGCCGGTGGCCTGGTAGCCGCCACCGCCACCGCCACCGTCGCCGTGCCCGGCGTCGTGGTACTGGCCGTCGTGGACGCTGAACGCCTGGGTGTGACCCGCGCTGTTGGCGTACGGGTCGGTGCCCTGCGCCGGGCGTCCCCCGTAGGGGCCGGGCTGCGTCTGGCCGTACGGGTCGCCCAGGTACTCCGGCTCGCCCTGCCCGCCGTACCCGCCGCCGTAGCCGCCCTGTCTGCCGTGCCCGCCGTGTCCGCCCTGTCCGGCGCCCTGCGTACCGCCCGCGGGAGGCCACTGCTGCTGCCCGTACGGGGGCGCGGTCTGCTGACCGCCTCCGTAGTTCGGGGGCGGCGCCTGCCGTCCGTACGGCTGTTGCTGCGGGGGGTACTGCCCCTGCTGCTGCCGCTGCGGTTGTTGTTGCGGGGTGCGGTTGTCCCGGCCGCGTCCGATCCTGAATCCAGCCACGCGATCGAACGTACCCGCTCGCGGCGGGCGCGGTGGCTGCCCTGGGGGAACGGGCGGGTCTTTGCTGCCGAGCTGTGACATCCCCTAAGGGCCCCCTAAGGGCCCCCTAAGGGCTCAACAAGGGCTCCCACGGGTTAACCCAAGGGCTCCCTCAGAGCATCCTCGGGCCCCTAAGGGGAGGCCGTCGGTGTCCCCGAGGACGCCCCCGCCAGGAAGACCGACGTGCTGAACGTGGTCACCGGGCGCCGCCCGCCCGCCGCGTACACCGCCACCACATCCGTCGTCTCGCCCCGGTGCGTCCGCGTCGCCAGGCCGCCGCCGAACCCCGGCCGGATCGCTTCCGTGACGGTACGGCCGCGGCCCGCCGGGAGCTTTGGCGCCGGCGGCAGTCGTGTTGCTTTGAAGCCGTACGTGGCCCCCGCGCCCCCGAAGCCCTTCGGGCCGCCCGGGAGCAGCCTGCCCCGGGCCGCCCGTCCCGGCGTACGGGCGCGGCCCAGGACGACCAGGTCGTCGTATCCGTCGCCGTTGACGTCCGCGCTCCCGTCCGCGCTCGCGTCCGCCTTCGGCTCGGGTGCCGCCAGGACCGGGCCGCCCGCCGGGACCGGCGCCGCCGCGGAGCGCGGTGCCCCGGCGCGGGTGAACGGGCCGCGCAGGAAGCTGACCTGGCCGCCGCTCGCGGTTACCGCGAGGTCCGTCTTCCCGTCGCCGTCGAAGTCGCCGCAGACCGGGTGGTCGGGCCACTCGTTGCCCGCCCGCGCCACGGCGGGGATCTTGAGGACGACCGCCCGCCCGGTCAGCCCGGTGGGGCCGCCGAAGAGGATCTGGAGCGGTACGGGCGGCATCCCGATGCCGTTGTACGGCGGGTCCGTGGTGATGATCAGATCGCCGTACCCGTCCCCGTCGAGATCACAGGCCGCCTCCGCCTCGAACGCCGCCGGCAGCACCCCGTCCACCTTCGCCGCCCGCTCCCGGGGCGTCAGGAGCTGCCGTACGGACGGATCCACCCCGGCACCGCCCGCGGTGCCGTACACGATCCCGATGCCCGCGTCGTCCCCGTACGTATCGCCCTCCGCCTTGACCAGGTCGTTCAGTACGAGGTCGGGGAGGCCGTCGCCGTTGAAGTCGTCCGGCAGGGCGCTTCCCCTGCCGCGCGGTACGGCTCGGCGCGCCGCCGCGTCCGCGGCGCCGTTCTTCGCCTCCAGGGAGTGTCGGCCGGCCGCCGCGTCGGGGGAGGCGGACGTACAGCCCGTCAGCAGCAGCGCCGTACAGACACCGACCACCGCGATACGTATGCGCATACGCACTACCAGTATCAGTGGCCCCAGTGGTGCAGCAAGGCAGGTTCCGGGCGAGATGGAGAGATAAAGAGCGAGACTGATCCAGAACGCGCGAGAAATGACCGAAGCGGTCGGATCCACGCTACGGATCCGACCGCTTCAGCCATTCGTTCACGCGCTACTTCACCGGCTCGGGCTCCTGCTCCGGCTCGCTCTCCACCGGCTCCGTCCGTACCGAATCCAGCAGCAGCTGCGCCACATCCACCACCTGGAGCGACTCCTTCGCCTGGACGCCCGTGGCGGAGCCACTGTCAGATGCTGCCTTCTTGCCGTTGACGGAGTCCGTCAGCATCACCAGGCAGAACGGGCACGCCGTCGACACGATGTCCGGGTTCAGCGAAAGGGCCTCGTCGACACGCTCGTTGTTGACGCGCTTGCCGATCCGCTCCTCCATCCACATCCGCGCGCCGCCCGCGCCGCAGCAGAAGCCCCGCTCCTTGTGGCGGTGCATCTCCTGCTGCCGCAGACCGGGAACGGACGACATGATCTCGCGCGGCGGCGTGTAGATCTTGTTGTGCCGGCCCAGATAGCACGGGTCGTGGTACGTGATCAGGCCCTCGACCGGGGTCACCGGGATCAGCCGGCCCTCGTCGATCAGGTGCTGGAGCAGCTGGGTGTGGTGGATGACCTCGTACTCGCCGCCGAGCTGCGGGTACTCGTTGGCGATGGTGTTGAAGCAGTGCGGGCAGGTCGCGACGATCTTCTTCGACGCCTTCGGTTTCCGCGTCGCCGGGTCCTCGTCGTCCTCGCCGTACGCCATGTTGAGCATCGCGACGTTCTCCTGGCCGAGCTGCTGGAAGAGTGGCTCGTTGCCCAGGCGGCGCGCGGAATCACCGGTGCACTTCTCGTCGCCGCCCATGATCGCGAACTTCACGCCCGCGATGTGCAGCAGCTCCGCGAACGCCTTCGTCGTCTTCTTCGCCCGGTCCTCCAGCGCGCCCGCGCAGCCGACCCAGTAGAGGTAGTCGACCTCGCTCAGGTCCTCGACGTCCTTGCCGACGACCGGGACCTCGAAGTCGACCTCCTTGGTCCACTCGACGCGCTGCTTCTTGGCGAGCCCCCAGGGGTTGCCCTTCTTCTCCAGGTTCTTGAGCATCGTGCCCGCCTCGCTGGGGAACGCGGACTCGATCATCACCTGGTAGCGCCGCATGTCGACGATGTGGTCGATGTGCTCGATGTCCACCGGGCACTGCTCCACGCACGCGCCGCACGTCGTGCACGACCACAGGACGTCCGGGTCGATGACGCCGTTCTCCTCCAGCGTCCCGATCAGCGGGCGCTCCGCCTCCGCGAGCGCCGCCGCGGGGACGCCCGCGAGCTGCTCCGCCGACGCCTTCTCCTCGCCCTCCATGGTCTTTCCGCCACCGGCCAGCAGATACGGCGCCTTGGCGTGCGCGTGGTCGCGCAGGGACATGATCAGCAGCTTGGGGGAGAGCGGCTTGCCGGTGTTCCAGGCCGGGCACTGCGACTGGCAGCGCCCGCACTCCGTGCAGGTCGAGAAGTCCAGCAGGCCCTTCCACGAGAACTGCTCCACCTGCGAGACACCGAAGACGTCGTCGTCGCCCGGCTCCTCGAAGTCGATCTCCTTGCCGCCGCTGGTCATCGGCTGGAGCGCGCCCAGGGCCGTACCGCCGTCCGCCTCCCGCTTGAACCAGATGTTGGGGAAGGCGAGGAAGCGGTGCCAGGCGACGCCCATGTCGGTCTTGAGCGCGACCGTGATCATCCAGATGAAGGAGGTCGCGATCTTGAGGGCGGCGAAGAAGTACGTGAGGTTCTGGAGGGTGCTGAAGCTGAGCCCCTTGAGGGCGGCGACCAGCGGATACGAGACGAAGAACGACGCCTCGTAGTGGTCGACGCCGTGCTGGGCGCCCTCCAGGGCGTGCAGCATCATGATGCACGTACCGACGATGAGGATGACGGCCTCGACGAAGTACGCCTGGCCGAAGTTGGAGCCCGCGAAGCGGGACTTGCGGCCGGCCTTGCCGGGCGTGCTCAGCTGCCGGACGACGATCAGGGTCAGGATGCCGAGCACGGTCATCAGGCCGAGGAACTCGACGAAGACGTTGTACGGCGCCCATTCGCCGATGACCGGCAGCAGCCAGTCGGCCTTGAACAGCTGGCCGACGGCGTTGACGATCGTCAGGAGCAGCGAGAAGAAGCCGATCGCCACGAACCAGTGCGCCACACCGACGACGCCCCAGCGGTTCATACGGGTGTGGCCGAGGAACTCCTTGGCCACGGTGAGGGTGCGCTGCGCGGGGTCGTCGGTGCGCGAGCCGGCGGGTACGGGCTGGCCGAGCCGCACGAAGCGGTAGATCTGGGCGATGGCACGGGCGAACAGCGCCAGGCCGACCACGATCAGGACCAGCGACACGATGATCGCGGCGAGTTGCATTTCGGGGCTCCTCGGGCCTGCGAGGCGGAAGCTTGATATGAGCTGATTACTAAGCGGTAACTTATGGAACTCGTGCTGAGGGTACCCACTTATTCCGCCGCAATGTAACGCCCGGTCGGTGATCTGTGTCGCTCAGGTGACCCTGACTCCGACCCTGACCGTAGCCCCGGCCGCGCCGGGCCAGTGCGGCCGGGGTCGCGGCGAGGACCGCCAGGTCCAGCCCGATCCAGTGGTGCTCCACGTAGTGCTGATCGAGCAGCGCAGGCTCGTCCCACGGCAGCGCCGAGTCCCGCCGTACCTGCGCCAGACCCGTCAGGCCGGGCCGTACGAGCTGACGCCAGGGCGCCGCCGCCCGGGGGGTGCCCGCCGGCAGCGGGGCCGGGCCGACCAGGGAGAGATCGCCGCGTACGACATGGGGCAGCCGGGACAGCAGGTCCAGCCGGTAGCGGCGGGTGCGCAGGGAACTCAGCGGGAAGGTTTGTCCGTTGAGTCCCGTGTGCGGGACGCGCACGAAAACACCGCCGGCGGGCCGGGAGAGGGCGACGGCGAGGGCGGCGGTGGCCAGGACAGGGGCCGCCAGCAGGAGCAGGATGGAACCGAGGGTCAGGTCCAGCAGTCGCTTCGTGGCCATGAATGACCGTTCTGTTGCGTTTCCTTAGGCTTTGGTACGGAACGATCCCAGGCGGGGCCGCGCCCGCCGCGCAGGCGCTCCGGCCGTACCCCTCGCCCCCCGGTACTACCTAGCGACTATCACGATAGTTGAGCCACACCGACTCAGGTCTGTTGACGCCTCGTGATCTGTGAGGCATCCTTGAGCCTGTTCCACTCAAGTCAGCTGGAGGAATCGAAATGGCACGTGCGGTCGGCATCGACCTGGGCACGACAAACTCCGTCGTCAGCGTTCTCGAAGGCGGCGAGCCCACCGTCATCACCAACGCAGAGGGCGCCAGGACCACGCCGTCCGTCGTCGCCTTCGCCAAGAACGGCGAGGTGCTCGTCGGCGAGGTAGCCAAGCGCCAGGCAGTCACGAACGTCGACAGGACCATCCGGTCGGTCAAGCGCCACATGGGCACCGACTGGAAGATCAACCTGGACGGCAAGGACTTCAACCCGCAGCAGATGTCGGCCTTCGTGCTGCAGAAGCTGAAGCGGGACGCCGAGGCGTACCTGGGCGAGAAGGTCACCGACGCGGTGATCACCGTCCCGGCGTACTTCAACGACTCGGAGCGCCAGGCCACCAAGGAGGCCGGTGAGATCGCGGGCCTCAACGTCCTGCGTATCGTCAACGAGCCGACGGCCGCCGCCCTGGCGTACGGCCTCGACAAGGACGACCAGACGATCCTGGTCTTCGACCTCGGTGGCGGCACCTTCGACGTGTCGCTCCTGGAGATCGGTGACGGCGTCGTCGAGGTGAAGGCCACCAACGGTGACAACCACCTCGGTGGTGACGACTGGGACCAGCGTCTCGTCGAGTTCCTGGTGAAGCAGTTCGCCAACGGTCACGGCGTGGACCTGTCCAAGGACAAGATGGCTCTCCAGCGTCTCCGCGAGGCCGCGGAGAAGGCGAAGATCGAGCTGTCGTCGTCCTCCGAGACCACGATCAACCTCCCGTACATCACGGCGTCCGCCGAGGGCCCGCTGCACCTGGACGAGAAGATCACCCGGTCTCAGTTCCAGCAGCTGACCGCGGACCTCCTGGAGCGCTGCAAGACCCCGTTCCACAACGTCATCAAGGACGCCGGCATCCAGCTGTCCGAGATCGACCACGTGGTCCTCGTCGGTGGTTCGACGCGTATGCCCGCCGTCGCCGAGCTGGTCAAGTCGCTGACCGGCGGCCGTGACGCGAACAAGGGCGTCAACCCGGACGAGGTCGTCGCCATCGGCGCCGTGCTCCAGGCCGGTGTCCTGAAGGGCGAGGTCAAGGACGTCCTGCTGCTCGACGTCACCCCGCTGTCCCTGGGTATCGAGACCAAGGGCGGCATCATGACGAAGCTCATCGAGCGCAACACGACGATCCCGACCAAGCGCTCCGAGATCTTCACGACGGCCGAGGACAACCAGCCGTCCGTGCAGATCCAGGTCTACCAGGGCGAGCGCGAGATCGCCGCGTACAACAAGAAGCTCGGTATGTTCGAGCTGACCGGTCTGCCGCCCGCCCCGCGCGGTGTGCCGCAGATCGAGGTCGCCTTCGACATCGACGCCAACGGCATCATGCACGTGGCCGCGAAGGACCTCGGCACCGGCAAGGAGCAGAAGATGACCGTCACCGGTGGCTCCTCGCTGCCGAAGGACGAGGTCAACCGGATGCGCGAAGAGGCCGAGCAGTACGCGGACGAGGACCACCGCCGCCGCGAGGCCGCCGAGACCCGCAACCAGGCCGAACAGCTCGTCTACCAGACGGAGAAGTTCCTCAAGGACAACGAGGACAAGGTCCCGGGCGACGTCAAGGCCGAGGTCGAGACGGCGATCGTCGACCTCAAGGAGAAGCTCAAGGGCGAGGACACCGCCGAGATCCGCACCGCCACGGAGAAGGTCGCGGCCGTCTCCCAGAAGCTCGGCCAGGCGATGTACGCGGACGCCCAGGCGTCCGGTGCCGCCGCCGGCGGTCCCGAGGGCGCGGCCGGTGCCGGCCAGGCGCCGGGCGGCCAGGACGACGACGTCGTCGACGCCGAGATCGTGGACGACGAGAAGCCGAAGAAGGACGGTGCGGCGTGACGGAGGAGACCCCGGGCTTTGACGAGAAGCCCGACGTTCCCTCCGGCGCCGGTCCCGAAGACGCCACGCCGAAGGCCGCCGAGTCGGACTCCCTCAAGGAGTCCGGCCCGGCGGCCCCGGCCGGGGACGCACACGACGTAGCCCTGACAGCGCAGCTGGACCAGGTCCGTACGGCGCTCCACGAGCGCACGGCCGACCTCCAGCGGCTCCAGGCCGAGTACCAGAACTACCGCCGCAGGGTGGAGCGGGACCGCGTCACGGTCAAGGAGATCGCCGTGGCGAGCCTGCTGACCGAGCTGCTGCCGGTCCTCGACGACATCGGCCGGGCACGCGACCACGAAGAGCTGGTCGGCGGGTTCAAGTCGGTCGCCGAGTCGCTGGAGGCGGTCACGGTCAAGCTGGGCCTCCAGCAGTTCGGTACGGAGGGCGAGCCCTTCGACCCGACGATCCACGAGGCCCTGATGCACTCGTACGCGCCGGACGTCACAGAGACGACGTGCGTCGCGATCCTCCAGCCGGGGTACCGGTTCGGCGAGCGGACGATCCGGCCGGCCCGGGTCGCGGTCGCGGAGCCCCAGCCCGGGGCCCAGCCCAAGTCCGCGGACGAGGCGGGGGCCAAGGACGAGGAGAACGGTGGCCCTGAGGAGGGCTGACGCGGTGTCCGGCGCGGTGCCGGGCAGCGGCAGCCGCGAGGGGCGCTGTGCGGGTCGCCGCGCGGGTTGTTCAGGTGAAGTCGGAGAGGAGGGACGTCGGGAATGAGCACCAAGGACTTCGTGGAGAAGGACTACTACAAGGTTCTCGGCGTCCCCAAGGACGCCACCGAGGCCGAGATCAAGAAGGCGTACCGGAAGCTCGCCCGCGAGTTCCACCCGGACGCCAACAAGGGCGACTCGAAGGCCGAGGAGCGCTTCAAGGAGATCTCCGAGGCGAATGACGTCCTCGGCGACCCCAAGCGGCGCAAGGAGTACGACGAGGCGCGCTCGCTGTTCGGCAACGGCGGCTTCCGCCCGGGGCCGGGCGCGGGCGGCAACGGCAACTTCAACTTCGACCTGGGCGACCTCTTCGGCGGCGGCCAGGGCGGTCCGCAGGCCGGCGGACCCGGCGCCGGCGCCGGTGGCTTCGGTGGCGGACTCGGGGACGTCTTCGGCGGGCTGTTCAACCGGGGCGGCGGTCCCGGTACGCGCGCCCAGCCGCGCCGTGGCCAGGACATCGAGTCCGAGGTCACACTCAGCTTCAGCGAAGCGGTCGACGGGGCCACGGTCCCGCTGCGC
This sequence comes from Streptomyces paludis, assembly GCF_003344965.1. Lineage (NCBI taxonomy): Bacteria > Bacillati > Actinomycetota > Actinomycetes > Kitasatosporales > Streptomycetaceae > Streptomyces > Streptomyces paludis. The sequence continues at coordinate 4,097,294 of NZ_CP031194.1, forward strand.
ATGTCCAGCCAGGCACCCTGCAAGGCGTGTTCGGGCACGGGCGACAAGAACGGCACCCCGCGGGTCTGCCCGACCTGTGTGGGCACCGGACAGGTGTCGCGCGGCTCCGGCGGCGGCTTCTCGCTGACCGACCCGTGTGTGGACTGCAAGGGCCGCGGGCTGATCGCCCAGGACCCGTGCGAGGTCTGCAAGGGCAGCGGGCGCGCCAGGTCCTCGCGGACGATGCAGGTACGGATCCCGGCGGGCGTCAGCGACGGCCAGCGGATCCGGCTGCGCGGCAAGGGCGCGCCGGGTGAGCGCGGCGGCCCGAACGGCGATCTGTACGTCGTCGTCCACGTCGACGCGCACCCGGTCTTCGGCCGCAGGGACGACAACCTCACCATCACCGTGCCCGTCACCTTCGCGGAGGCGGCGCTCGGCGGCGAGGTGAAGGTGCCGACCCTGGGCGGTCCCCCGGTGACGCTGAAACTGCCCGCGGGCACGCCCAACGGCCGTACGATGCGGGCCCGTGGGAAGGGCGCCGTCCGCAAGGACGGCAGCCGCGGCGACCTGCTGGTCACCGTCGAGGTCGTGGTGCCCAAGGATCTGGGCGCCGAGGCGCGCGACGCGCTGGAGGCGTACCGGAAGGCGACCGCGGACGAGAATCCGCGGGCGGAGCTGTTCCAGGCGGCGAAGGGAGCATGACCCGATGGACAGGGACGGGCGGCGACGGCAGCCCTCAGCGGCGTTCGGCGGGCCCTACCAGCTGACTGAGGAGACCCCGGTCTACGTCATCTCGGTGGCGGCCCAGCTCTCCGGGCTGCACCCGCAGACCCTCCGGCAGTACGACCGGCTCGGGCTGGTCTCCCCGGACCGTACGGCGGGCCGGGGGCGGCGTTACTCGGCCCGCGACATCGAGCTGCTCCGCCAGGTGCAGCAGCTGTCGCAGGACGAGGGGATCAACCTCGCCGGCATCAAGCGCATCATCGAGCTGGAGAACCAGGTGGCCGCGCTCCAGTCGCGGATCGCCGAGCTGTCCTCGGCGGTCGACGGCGCGGCGGCGGCGATGCGGCAGCGCGAGGCACAGGTGCACGCCTCGTACCGCCGGGATTTGGTGCCGTACCAGGACGTGCAGCAGGCGAGCGCGCTGGTGGTGTGGCGGCCCAAGCGGCCGACGGACTGACGGGGACGGCGCAGGCGGTTGGCTGCGCCGGCGGCAGCGCCGCGCTGACGGCGCGCTGAGCGACGCGGGCGGGCCGGGTGGGACCGGGACACCGGGCCCCGCTCCGGCGCGCCCAGCGGCGCCCGGGAGGCCGTCTCCGGCCCGCTCGGCCGCGCTCGGCCGCGTCCGCGGGCCGGTCCTCAGCCCAGCTTGCGTTCCTTCGCCGCCGCCTCCGAACTCCACCACGCGCCGAGCGCGAACATCGTGTCGACGCCCACGGCCTCGTAGAGCTTGGTCAGGTCGTTGTTGACGGTCCGCAGGCTGACCCCCAGCTCGCTGGCGATCTGCTTGAGCGTACGGCCCTCCCTGAGCTTGTTGAGGATGCGCCGGGACCTGCTCGTCGTGAGCGTCTCCTCGCGCCGCCTGAACCGGCCCCCCGTCCACGGCTCGGCCCGCTCCCACTGGTGGTCGTAGACGTGGTGCAGAAGCGCCACCATGCCCGGATGGGTGATGCGGAACGCGTCGTCCCGCCCCGCGTCGGCCCGGTGGTCCGGGACGACGGCGAAATTGCGGTCCACCAGGATCATGCGGACGAAGCCGGTGGCGCTCGTCCGTATCTCCGCGCCGTGCGCGCCCACCTTCGCGACCCACTCCTGCTCACCGGCCCGGGAGCGCGCCGTGTCCGGATAGAGCGTGCGGTACGAGATCCCGCGCCGCAGGATCGCGAGGTCGGAGACGGCGGCGCTGCGCAGTGTCCCGGCCGGTCTCTCGCCGGGGTGCGCCGTGCGGATGGTGCTCTTCGCCTTGTCCATCGCCCGGGTGATGGCCGCGGTGATGAGTTCGTTGCGGTCGAGGAACTCGACGCCGTTACCGCTGGGCAGTTCGGCGTTGCGCATCTGCCGGTGCAGCTCGGACAACTGCTCCATACGTCGCAGATGGCGCGCGATACCGGCGCGCTCCCGCGCCAGGGCCGTCTGCTCGGCGTGGTAGAGATCGGCCGCGCTCCACCGCCCGTGGTGCGGGTCGTGCACGGCCAGCCCGAGCGCGGCCAGCTCGGCGCACCCGGGGGCGGAGCCCTCGACGAGTTCGCCCTGGACGAGCCGGCGCAGCAGCGCGCGGGCCTCCGCCGACAGGTCGGGCGACGGCATGGGGAGGGAGGGCGACGGCACGGAGGGGGAGGGGGACGTGCTCTCGCGCGACGTTATGTCCGGTCCTTTCGTTTGATCCCTGCACGTTTCCGCAGCGCACATCAGTGCAGCCGCTTGTCACTTGAACGGTACGGGCCGAACGCGCAGGGTGGAGAAGGCCGATGGCGTACAGGGGTCGCTGTCGGCCCGGGGTGGCGTGGGCGGTGGGCTGTCAGCCGTCCTGGTCCAGGATCTGCGAGTGGGCGATGAGATAGCCGAGCTGCGCGCGGCTGCCGCTGCCGAGGGTGGTGGCGAGCTTGGCGATATGGGCGCGGCAGGTCCGTACGTTCATCCCCAGCCGGCGGGCGATGGCCTCGTCCACGTACCCCTCGATGAGCAGCTTCGCGATCGACCGCTGGACGCCCGTGATGCCGTCGGGCGTCGGCTCGTACGCGACCTGCTCGGTCAGTGGGGTGGCCCGGCGCCAGAGCAGCTCGAAGACCTGGGCCAGATAGTCGACGAGCCCCGGGTGGCGGAGTTCGAGGGCGACCTGCCGGTCCGAGCGGGCGGGGATGTACGCGACCGTGCGGTCGAAGATGATCAGACGCTCGGTCAGCTCCTCCAGCGTGCGGATCTCCATCTCGTCCCTGGCCAGCTGCTCCGCGTAGGCCATGGTGCCCTGGCTGTGCCGGACCGTGTGCTGGTAGAGCGTGCGGATGCTGACGCCCCGGTCCACCACCGTACGGCCGCGCTCCAGGGCCTGGGAGAGCGAGTGCTCGCTGCGCCCGCCGCCCGGCTGCACGGTGAGGACCTCGGTCCGGCACTCGGCCGTGGAGAGGTCCAGCGCGGCGTTGATCCGGCTGTCGCCCTCCAGCACGGTGATCGCGTGGGTGGTGGGCGGGTCCTGGGCGGTGATGTTCATGAACGGCTCGAAAGCGTCGGTCAGCTCGATGGCGAAGTGCCGGCGCTCCTGGATCTCCCGCTCGACCGGATTGAGCCGCTGGGCGAGGGCCGCGGACGGCGGGACCGGGCGCAGCCAGTCGGAGTCGTCCGGGTCGGGATGCAGCAGGGGGAATTCCATCAGGCAGGGGGCCTGCTGGGCCTCGCCGCGGGTGATACGTCCCGAGCGCAGCGCGCTGGCGTAAAGCCGTCTCCCGTCATCGCACAATTCGGTGACGGGGTGGGGATGTGTCTGTTTCGCGTTGTTTGTGGTCAAAGCTCCACCCCCCAGGGTCTTGAACATGCAGGAACATGATGCCTCGTCCCGGTGGTGTTGACGTGTCCGGATAGGACATCGTTCAGATGGCGGGGGAGAGGAATCCATCAAGTGAGGACGAAGCCGACTATGTATAAGAGAATGCTTCGCGCGGTGGTTGCCACTGCTTTCTCTGCGGCTCTGGCCTTCGGTGCGCTGGCCGTCGGCGGGGACATCGCTTGGAACGCGCCGGCCGGCACCACCACGCAGGCCGAGGCGCCGGGCGACATCGCATGGAACGTTCGGGCCGCGGGAGCGGGCGACATCGCGTGGAACTCCGTTCACGGCGACATCGCCTGGACAGCGCCGGCCGACATCGGCGCATGACTGTCCCGCCGGACGACCGGGTCTTCCGGCGTGAGATGGCTACGGCATACCGATCGGGGTGGCACTTCATCGATCTGGTCACGGCCATCCCGCACCGGGGTGACTCGTTGATGGTCACTCTCTTCGGGGAGCCGGTCGTCGTCGTGCGTGAGGACGACGAGGATGTCCGTGCCTACCGCTGCCTGCGCAGGCCGCGAGGGGCCCCGCGTCCCGTCCGATGTGCCATTCGATACGACATGATCTTCGTCAACCTCGACCAGCGTGATCACCAGCTGGTCGGCCCAAGAACCACCATCGCCACCCCCCGCAGCGCCTGAGCGATTCCCCCGTCGTTGTAAATCGCTCAGACGCTTCCCCCACACAGCGGCGCCATCGTGGACCTGAAACTCGATGGCGCCGCTGTGCTGCCCGGGTACGGCGCGGAGCGCTCGGACGGCCCCGTCCGGAGCCGCCCCGCCGTACCCGGGCCTTTCCGTGCCCTCCGGAGCCACCGCGTACGTCAGCCGCGGCCGAGGGCCCGGTCCAGCGCGATCTCGATGACCACCCGGTCCGGGTTGGGCGCCGGTGTGCGGCCGTAGCGCTCCGCGTAACGGCTCACCGCGTCCGCGACGGTCTCCGCGTCCGTACGGACCGTGGCCCGGCCCTCCAGCGTCGACCAGTAGCCCTGCTTGACCTGGCACACGGCGACCCGGGGCGCCTCCGGGCCGGTCGCCGCCAGGATGTTCGCGACCTTGCGGCTGTGCCGGTTCGTGATGACGCGCGCGATCCCGGCCTCCGGGTCGTATGTCACCCCCACCGGGACCACATGCGGGCTGCCGTCCGGCCGCAGGGTCGTCAGGGTGCACAGGTGGTGCTCGCGCCAGAACGCGAGAAGATCGGGACTGGGGGCGCGTACGTCAGGGGCCATGCCCGAAATCCTAGGGTGATTGCCCTTGAGTGACGCCTTGAGTGGCATAGACTCAACTTTGCGCAGGCTGTGAGAGTCAGGGTGAGTCCCGGGACGGGATTCCCCGTACGGGAGCGCACCAGGGTTACGCACAGGTGAGGAGAGAGCGCAGTGGACGCCGAGCTGACGAACAAGAGCCGGGACGCGATCAACGCGGCCACCAGCCGTGCGCTGGCGGCCGGACACCCCGATCTGACCCCCGCGCATCTGCTGCTCGCGCTGCTGGCGGGCGAGGACAACGAGAACGTCACCGACCTGCTGGCCGCCGTGGACGCGGACCAGGCCGCCGTACGGGCCGGGGCGGAGCGGCTGCTCGCGGCCGAGCCCAGCGTGACGGGGTCGACCGTCGCGCCCCCGCAGCCCAACCGGGAGCTGCTCACCGTCCTCGCCGACGCGGCGCGCCGGGCCAAGGAGCTGGGCGACGAGTACGTGTCCACCGAGCATCTGCTCATCGGTATCGCCGCCAAGGGCGGCCAGGCGGGCGCGGTCCTCGCGGAGCGCGGCGCCGCCGCCGAGAAGTTGCTCGACGCGTTCGAGAAGGCGCGCGGCGGGCGCCGGGTCACCACGGCGGACCCGGAGGGCCAGTACAAGGCGCTGGAGAAGTTCGGTACGGACTTCACCGCCGCCGCGCGCGAGGGCAAGCTCGACCCGGTCATCGGCCGCGACCAGGAGATCCGCCGCGTCGTCCAGGTCCTCTCCCGCCGTACGAAGAACAACCCGGTGCTGATCGGGGAGCCCGGCGTCGGCAAGACCGCCGTGGTCGAGGGCCTCGCGCAGCGCATTGTCAAGGGCGACGTGCCGGAGTCCCTGCGGAACAAGCGGCTGGTTTCGCTGGACCTCGGCGCGATGGTCGCCGGTGCGAAGTACCGGGGCGAGTTCGAGGAGCGGCTGAAGACCGTCCTGTCCGAGATCAAGGGCAGCGACGGTCAGATCATCACTTTCATCGACGAACTGCACACCGTCGTCGGCGCGGGCGCCGGCGGCGACTCGGCCATGGACGCGGGCAACATGCTCAAGCCCATGCTCGCCCGCGGCGAGCTGCGCATGGTCGGCGCGACCACCCTCGACGAGTACCGCGAGCGCATCGAGAAGGACGCCGCGCTGGAGCGCCGCTTCCAGCAGGTGCTGGTCGCCGAGCCCACCGTCGAGGACACCATCGCCATCCTGCGCGGGCTCAAGGGCCGCTACGAGGCCCACCACAAGGTGCAGATCGCGGACGCGGCCCTGGTCGCCGCCGCCACCCTCTCCGACCGCTACATCACCTCGCGCTTCCTGCCCGACAAGGCCATCGACCTGGTCGACGAGGCCGCCTCCCGGCTCCGTATGGAGATCGACTCCTCGCCCGTCGAGATCGACGAACTCCAGCGCTCCGTCGACCGCCTGCGGATGGAGGAGCTGGCGCTCAAGAACGAGTCCGACCCCGCCTCCAAGCAGCGCCTGGAGAAGCTGCGCCGCGACCTCGCCGACCGCGAGGAGGAGCTGCGCGGCCTCAACGCCCGCTGGGAGAAGGAGAAGCAGGGGCTGAACAGGGTCGGTGAGCTGAAGGAACGCCTGGACGAACTGCGCGGACAGGCCGAACGCGCCCAGCGCGACGGCGACTTCGACACCGCCTCCAAGCTGCTGTACGGGGAGATCCCGGGCCTCGAAAGGGAGTTGGAGGTCGCCTCGGAGGCCGAGCAGGAGGCCGCCAAGGACACGATGGTCAAGGACGAGGTCGGCCCCGACGACATCGCGGACGTGGTCGGCTCCTGGACCGGCATCCCGGCCGGCCGGCTGCTGGAGGGTGAGACGCAGAAGCTGCTGCGGATGGAACAGGAGCTGGGCCGCCGTCTGATCGGCCAGTCCGAGGCCGTACAGGCCGTCTCCGACGCCGTACGCCGCTCCCGCGCGGGCATCGCCGACCCGGACCGGCCCACCGGCTCCTTCCTCTTCCTCGGCCCGACCGGCGTCGGCAAGACCGAGCTGGCGAAGGCGCTCGCGGACTTCCTCTTCGACGACGAGCGCGCCATGGTCCGTATCGACATGAGCGAGTACGGCGAGAAGCACTCGGTGGCCCGCCTCGTCGGCGCGCCTCCCGGCTACGTCGGCTACGAGGAGGGCGGCCAGCTCACCGAGGCAGTGCGCCGCCGCCCGTACAGCGTGGTGCTGCTGGACGAGGTCGAGAAGGCCCACCCGGAGGTCTTCGACGTCCTGCTCCAGGTGCTGGACGACGGCCGGCTCACCGACGGCCAGGGGCGGACGGTGGACTTCCGCAACACCATCCTGGTGCTGACGTCCAACCTCGGCAGCCAGTACCTGGTGGATCCGCTGTCGACCCCGGAGCGCAAGAAGGAGCAGGTCCTCCAGACCGTACGGGCCTCCTTCAAGCCGGAGTTCCTCAACCGCCTGGACGACCTGGTCGTCTTCTCGGCCCTGTCGCGCGACGAACTCGCCCATATCGCGGGCCTCCAGATCGCGCGGCTGGCGAAGCGGCTGGCGGAGCGCCGGCTGACGCTGGAGGTCACCCCGGCGGCGCTGGAGTGGCTCGCGGACGAGGGCAACGACCCGGCGTACGGCGCGCGCCCGCTGCGGCGGCTGGTGCAGACGGCGATCGGGGACCAGCTGGCGAAGGAGATCCTGGCGGGCGAGATCAGGGACGGCGACACGGTACGGGTGGACCGGGCGGGGGAGCGGCCGGAGGCGGGGCTGATCGTGGCGTCGGGGGTGGCGGGGTCGGTGGGGACCTCGGGGCCGGTGGGAGCGGTGCCGTGGGAGAAGGCGCCATAGGATCATCCGCAATTGGCGTAATGGTTCGATAACGGGGAGTACGTACCTATGGGCGACGAGCGACGGGTCACTGTTGTCACGGGCGGCAGCCGGGGCATCGGCGCCGCGATCTGCGAGCGGCTCGCGGCGGACGGCCACCACGTCGCCCTCGGGTACCACTCCGACGAGACGGCGGCGGAGGCCGTCGCCGAGTCGGTACGGAAGGCGGGCGGGCGGTGTGCGGCCGTACGGGTCGACACCGCCGACGAGGCGGCCGTCGACCGTCTCTTCGAGACGGCGGCGGCCGAACTCGGCCCGGTCACCGGCCTGGTGAACAACGCCGGGGTCAGCGGCCCCGTCGGCCCGCTCGCCGACGCGGACGCGGCGGGCATCCGGCGGGCGCTGGACGTCAACGTCGTCGGCTATCTGCTCTGCGCCCGGCGCGCGATCCGCGACATGACCCGTACGGGCGGCGGCGCGATCGTCAACATCTCGTCGGCCGCCGCCACGCTCGGCAGCCCCGGCGAGTACGTGCACTACGCGGCGGCCAAGGGCGCCGTCGACACGATGACCGTCGGCCTCTCGCAGGAGGTCGCGGCGGCCGGTATCCGCGTCAACGCGGTGGCCCCCGGCGTCATCTGGACCGGGTTCCACGCCGACCCCGAACGCCCGCGGAAGCTCGCCCCCGGCATCCCGCTGGGCCGCGCCGGCCGCCCCGACGAGATCGCCGGCGCGGTCTCCTGGCTGCTCTCGGCGGACGCCTCGTACACGACGGGCACGATCCTGCGGGTGGCGGGCGGGCGCTGAGCGCGCCGGGATTGCTTGACAGAATGAGTCTATCGAGTAAAGCTCGTATTGCTTGACATGTTCGGGGGTGGGGATCGGGGGCATCAGCCAGCATCGGCAGCGGAGAACCGCGGAGAAGGAGTCGGCCATGACGCGCTGGACGTTCGACGACATTCCCGACCAGACCGGCCGGACGGCCGTTGTCACCGGAGCGAATTCCGGGATCGGCTACGAGACGGCACGGATGCTCGCGCGGAAGGGCGCGCGGGTGGTGCTGGCGTGCCGGAGCGCGGCCAAGGGGGAGGCGGCGGTGCGCACCCTGCGGTCGGAAGGGGCGGGGGCGCCGGGGCCGGCGGAAGGCAGTGTGTCGGTGCAGGGCGGTGTGTCGACACAGGGCAGTGTGGAGTTCGCGGCGCTCGATCTGTCGGATCTGGACTCGGTGGCCGCGTTCGCCGAGCGGTTCACGGCGGAGAACGACCGGCTGGACCTGCTGGTGAACAACGCGGGCGTGATGGTGCCGCCGTTCACCCGTACCGAGCAGGGCTTCGAACTCCAGCTGGGGACCAACCACTTCGGCCACTTCGCGCTGACCGGACGGCTGCTGCCGCTGCTGGAGCGCACGGCGGGCTCCCGTATCGTCACGGTCTCCAGCGCGGCCCACAGGATCGGGCGCATCGACTTCGACGACCTGAACTGGGCGCGCCGTACGTACAAGCCGATGGCGGCGTACGGACAGAGCAAGCTCGCGAACCTGATGTTCACACTGGAGCTGCGGCGCCGCCTCACGGCAGCCGGTTCCGCGGTACGCGCGACGGCCGCGCACCCCGGCTTCACCACGACGAACCTGGGGCGGACGGCCGGCGCCCCGGTGCACTTCCTTGAGCGCCTGGTCGGGATGGCATCCCATGACGGCGCCCTGCCGACACTCCTCGCGGCGACCGATCCGGCGGCGGAGAGCGGCAGTTACTGGGGCCCGGCGCACCTCTTCGAGTCGCGGGGCGCTCCCGTACGCGCGCGCGTGTCGCGGCGGGCGAGGGACGAGGCGGTCGCGGGGCGGCTCTGGGAGGAGAGCGAGAAGGCCACCGGTGTTACGTTCGCGTTCACGTCGAACGGCGGCGACAGCGGTGGTACAGGGGTGTGAACGTGAGCGCGAATCCGGGTGCGGACGCGGGTGCGGGTGTGAGTGCCGGTGTGAGTGCGGGCGCGAGTGAGCGGGACATGGCGTCGGCGCGGCGCGACGAGATCACCGAGGCCGCGGCGGGAGTGTTCCTGAGGTACGGCTTCAAGAAGGCGTCGATGGACGACCTCGCGCGAGCGGCACGCATCTCCCGGCAGGGGCTCTACCTGCACTTCCGGACGAAGGACGCGCTCTTCGAGGCGGTCCTCGTACAGCTCGTGGCCCAGCTGCGGGCGGCGGCGGTCGCCGCGATCGACCGCGACGACCTGGAGCCGGAGGACCGGCTCGTGGGAGCGTTCGAGGCGTTCTGCGGCTACGCGGTCAGCAGCGTCGCGAGCGAAAGCTTCAACGAGCTTATGGAGACGGCGACTTCGGTGGGCGGCCCGCTCGTACGCGAGGCCGAGACCGAGTTCGTACGCGGCATCGCCGGCCTCCTGACCCGTACGGGAGTGGCCGAGACCTGGGCACCCGCCGGAATCCCACCGGAGGAACTGGCCAACCACCTCTACGCGACCTCATCCGGCCTGAAACACCTGCGCACACCCCCGGAGGAGTACCGAGCCCGCATGCGCACCGCGGTGAGGATCGTACGGGCGGGGGGACCGGGGGCGGGGTCCGGGCTGGGGTCTGGATCGGCCGCTTGAGACGGAGGCGGCCTGTGGGCGGACGGGTGGTGGACGGGTGGGTGGAGAAGCGGGTGGGGGATCGGGTGGGGGATCGGGTGGAGCCGTCGCGGTGAAGACCAACCCGTGCTCCGATCCGCTCGCGGACGTACGCGCGGATCGTGGTGGGTGAGGGGGAAGCCGCGATCCGAGGAGGAACGTCATGGTGTCCGAACTCACCCAGGCGATGATCGTCAATGGCGCTGTCCTGGCCGCCGTGTTGCACAGCGACCTCGGCCGCGCCCGCAGGATCGGTCCGATGCGCATCCTGCGCCCGCTCGTCATGGCGGGTGCCATCGTTCCGCTCTTCATCGAGCGGCCGGTCACCCACGGCACGGGACTCGCCCTCGAACTCGCCGGCGCCGCCGCGGGCGTCCTGTGCGGCCTCGCGGCCCTCGCCCTGATGCGCGTCCACCGCGCCGGGGACACCGGACAGCCGGTCAGCGGCGCGGGCGCGCCGTACGCGGCCCTGTGGATCGTGGTCATCGGCGCCCGCGCGGCCTTCTCGTACGGTGCCTCGCACTGGTTCCCGGCGCAGCTGACGGCCTGGTGCGTCACCCACCAGGTCCCGGGCGCGGCCCTCACGGACGGTCTGATCCTCATGGCCGTCGCGATGCTGCTGACCCGCACGATCGGCCTCGCCGTCCGCGCCCACCGGCTCCCGCCGACGACGGGCCGGGGCGCCCGGGCGCGGGGCGGCGCGGTGGCCGTCAGCCGCTGAGGGACGGGCTCGCTCGGGCCGCGGACCGCGGATGACGAATCCGTGACCCGCTGAGATGCCGATGGGGTTGCCACCCGTGGCCCGGGATGGGGGAGGATGGCAGGAACCGTACGAAGGGAAATTCACGGTGAGCATCGACCCGTCCTCGATTCCGAATTTCGGGGGCAGCCAGCCCCAACCGCAGGGTGCAGGACCGGCGGGCCCCGTCGTCCCTGACCAGGACCTGGTCAAGCAGCTCCTGGAACAGATGGAGCTGAAGTACGTCGTCGACGACGAGGGTGACCTCGCGGCGCCGTGGGAGGAGTTCCGGACGTACTTCATGTTCCGGGGCGAGGACGACCAGCAGGTCTTCTCGGTGCGGACGTTCTACGACCGCCCGCACCCGGTCACGGACAAGTCCAAGATCCTCGACGCGATCGACGACTGGAACCGCCGCACCCTGTGGCCCAAGGTCTACACGCACGTGCACGAGGAGGGCGACGGTCCGCCGACCGTGCGGCTCATCGGTGAGGCGCAGATGCTGATCGGCATGGGCGTCAACCTTGAGCACTTTGTGTCGTCCACGGTCAGCTGGGTGCGTGCATCGATCGAGTTCGACAAGTGGCTCGTCGAGCAGTTCGGCCTGGAGCCGGGCGACGAGAAGCCCGAGGACGTCTGAGCCACGTGGGCTGAGCCGTCGGGGCCGGACTACGGTCTGCCTGTCCGGCCGGGGGTGCGATCACTGGGATCGTGCCCCCGGCCGGTGTTTTTTTATCCGGTCGCGGTCCGGGGGCGTGCGCTCTAGGGTCGTCCCCCGTGACTGAACCCGAGCTCGAAGCTGAAGCCGAAGCTGGACGCGCGCCGGAGTCGGCGGAGTCGCCGGAGTCTCCGGAGCCGGCGTACTCGGCGTACTCGTCGTATCTCTCCGTGACCATGGATGCCTACGACGCCATCGCCGTTCTCTACGCAGGTCTCGCCCGCGACGACCTCAACACACTCCCGCTGGACCGCGCGATCCTCGCCGCGTTCGCGGAGCGGGTGCGGGCCACCGGTGCCGGGCCCGTCGCCGAGCTGGGGTGTGGCCCCGGGCCGGTGACCGCACATCTGCGGGACCTGGGGCTGGATGTCTCCGGTGTGGACCTGTCTCCGGTGATGATCGGCCTGGCCCGGGAGACATACCCCGACCTACGCTTCGAGACCGGGTCGATGGACGCCTTGGAGATGGCCGACGGCGAGCTGGGCGGCGTTGTGTCCTGGTACTCGGTCATCCACGCTCCGCCGGGTGAAGTCCCTTCGTACTTGGCCGAGTTCCGCCGCGTCCTGGCCGTGGACGGCACACTCCTGCTCGGCTTTTTCGAGTCCGAGGGCGGCCCGGTGACATCGTTCGACCACAAGGTGACGACGGCGTACCGCTGGCCGATCGACGACCTCGCCGGGCTGGCCCGGGAGGCCGGGTTCACCGAGATCGGCCGGATGCTGCGCGAGCCGTGTGAGGGGGAGCGGTTCCGGCGGGGGCATCTGCTGATGCGGGCGCGGTAGCGGTAGCAGTAGCGGTGACGGGCTACCGGGCGTTGTTACGCAGGGCCAGTTCCTCGGCGATACGGGGCAGGAGGGCGGTCCCTCCGGAGGTGGCGAGCGCCTGGTTCTGGCGTACGAACTCCCTGATCCGGCCCTCGTACGCGGCGAAGGCGGCCGAGTGGGCAGCCAGGCCGGTGCGGGCGGAGCGGCCGGCGCGCCCGGCGTGGGAGGGGACGTACGCGCCCACCAGCGCGAGGCTCGAACCCTGCCCCGAGAGGAACGACGGGGCGTGTGCGGCATCCCCGACGAAGGCGACGAGGCCGGTGGACCAGCGGGGCAGATGTATCGTCCACACCGCCGTCGTGGTCGTGGAGGGGTGGTGATCGAGTCCTCGAAGAGGAACTCGACGTCGTGGCGGACGGTGTCGTAGAGGGCGTCGGCGAGATCGCCACGGGGCACTTCGATGTCACGGCCCTCGACACTGCCGGTGAGGGTCGCCGGCCGTAGCGTGGCCACTCGGCCGCCGTTGGCGTCGACGAAAGAGATCTCACGGCTGTCGATGTGCGCCGCCCGGAGCCGCGGGAGGAGGCCCATCCGCGCGACCACCTCCAGCGCGGTGCCGCGGATGTCGATGGGGTAGCCGCCACCGCGTATGGCGTCGGCCTTCTCCACGACGGTGACGTCGAAGCCGTAACGGTGGAGCCAGTGGGCGAGGGCGGGTCCGGCGATGCTGGCGCCGGAGATGAGGACGGTCCGGGGATACGTAATTTAGGTACGTTTGTCGAGCGCGCGAGGGACTTCGGGCGTGCGCGCCGACCTCGCCGTGGAGGCCGCCGCGATCCACGTGGACCGGTCGGCGCTGTCCGTGCTTCTGTCGCTGCACACGGCGGACCGCCCGCTGCGGATCGGCGAGATCGCCGCGCGGATGCAGGTCGTGGGCCCGCACGTCACCCGCCAGGTGAACGAGTTGGAACGGCGCGGTCTGGTCGTACGCGTCACCGACCCCGACGACCAACGGGCCCGCCTCATCGAGGCGACCCCCGACAGCGCGAAGGCGACCGAACGCTACATCGGCGCCATCATCGACTGGCTCGCGGACGCCTTGGCCGACGACATCACCACACGCCTCACGGCCTTGGACGACGAGCCGCCGACTGCGTCTTCGGGGTGAGCGGGGGGCGTTGTGTTGTTGGGTGCGTTGTCGGGTGCGGGTCAATACGGGCGCCAGGTGTGGTGGGCGCCGGCGAGCGTGGAGTGCGGGGCCGCCCCTCCTGCTTTGAGTGTCGCGTCTCCGGTGGAGGTGTAAAGGGCGCTCCTTCGTCGCGTCGCTGCGCGATGGGCTGCGCCCACCCTTGACACCTCCCCCGGAGTCGCAAGTGCAGGTGCGGGAGGGGCGGCCGGGGGGAAGGGGGGCCCAGGAGGTACGCGGGAGCGCGGGCCGGTTCAGGGTCCGGCGGCCGGTGGGCCCTGCGGGGCGCGCGGCAGAGGAATGGGGCTGCCCGGCTCGTCTCAGCGTCTGACGGCCGCCCGTTGGCCGGGACACATGCGCCGCTGGTCACCGTGGTGTGGGTTGTGGGGTTACTGGGACGCGGGTGGCGGCAAGTGGGCCCCTGAAGGCCGTCCATGCGTCTAGGAGGGCCGCTAACGCACCTGAGGACACATGTGCCGTCCGAGGGAACTCCCAACAGCTCACCAAACCGCCCTATATTGGACAGGCTGGCAAGGGGGCGGCCCGCAGGCCCGGCCCGGGCCGCAGAACCCGTCCGCCTTCCGGGCGCCACAACGCAACGGTGACCAGCGGGGCTTGAGTCGCAACCAACAGCGGACGGTCGGCCGCTGAGCCGGTGTGGGGCCGCCCCATTCCTCTGTCGCGTAGCCCCGCAGGGCCCACCGGCCTGCCAGCCCCTGAGCCGAGTGGCAGTACGGCGGACCCCTTGGGCCCCCTCCCCCCGGCCGCCCCCCCTCTTCCGTACGCGCGCCGGAAGGGGAGGTGTAAGTAGCTGTTGTCTTTCCGGACATGGTTGGTGGGTTTTTGCTGGTCGGGCATGGGTTCTGCGGCATTGAGGAAGGGTCGGGCTGTCGTGTTTGCCCGGGGATGGTGCGGAGGTTGTCGGTGGTTTCGGTCATGGGTTTGCTGGAGGCGCGGGAGAGGGCTGCGTTGGTTCGGGTTGAGGAGCTTCGTGGGGAGGTGGAGCGGGTGCTGGCGGGTCTTGCCGAGGCGGAGGCGGTGTTGGAGCGGCGGGTGATTGCGCGTGTGGAGCTGGCTGAGGCTCTGGCTTCGCCGGGGCCGGGGTTGGAGGCCGACGGGGAGCCGGTTGCGGTGGCGGTGGTGACCAGGGTTCCGGTGGTGGGGTCGGTGGTGCCGTACTGGCGGGAGGGTTTGTCGGTGGAGGTGCTTGCGCCGGATTATCGGCGGATGGTGGGTGTGGTGGCGGAGGCGGGTGGGAGTGGGGTGCGGGCGCGGGAGTTGGCGGGGCGGTTGGGTTTGGAGGTGGTGCCGTTGAGGATCGAGGGGTTGCGGAGGAAGGTGAAGCGGTTGGTGGAGCGGGGCTGGGTGGCTGAGGCGCGTCCCGGGGTGTTCACGCCGCGGCGGGCGACGGCAGGGTGACATTGCGGGTGCGGGTGAGTCTGCGGCCGAGGGGCATGGTCATTGACCACAGGACGGCGGCTTCGCTGCTGTCTGGCCGCCTCTCGTAGTCCCGGGCCAGACGTCGTGAGCGCATCAGCCAGCCCAGCGTTCTTTCCACCACCCATCTGCGCGGCAGGACCGTGAACCCGCGTGTACTGTCGCTGCGTTTCACGATTTTGAGGGTGAGCTGGAGTGTTTCGGCCGTCCAGTCGACCAGGCGGCCGGAGTAGCCGCCGTCGGCCCAGACCAGGCGGATCTTCCGGTGCCGGGCACGGAGCTGTTCCAGGAGATCGCAGGCGGCCTCGCGGTCGGTCACATCAGCCGCTGTGACCTGCACTGTGAGCAGCAGGCCGAGGCAGTCCACGATGATGTGGCGTTTGCGTCCGTTGATCTTTTTGGCGCCGTCGTAGCCGCGTGAGGCGGCGGGCACCGATGCGGCTGCTTTGACCGACTGGGAGTCGATGACTGCGGCTGTGGGCTCCGGGCCGCGGCCCTCGTTCTCGCGGATTTTCCCGCGCAGCCGGTCGTGGAACTCGGCGGTCAGCCCTGTGTCGCGCCAGCGCCGCCAGAAGGCGTAGACCCGGTCCCAGACGGGGAAATCGGCGGGCATCGACCGCCACTTGATGCCGTTGTCGACCAGGTAGCGGACCGCGTCGATCATCTGCCGGTGGCAGTAGCCCTCCGGCCGGCCACCCCGCCCGTTCATCCACGCTGGCACCGGCAGCAGTCCCCGCACCGCCGCCCACTCCTCATCCGTCATGTCCGACGGATACCGCCGCACACGATCACCATGATCAGCGGCATTCCCGTACAGGTGCGCGAGACAATCACACGACCGGGCAACCGAGCTGGACTCACGCCACGCGAACACGCAAGACTGCAACAAGCAGGGCCTCCTGTTGCTCGAAGGACTTCAACACCCACGAGCTGCACAGGAGGCCCTGCCTTCATGCACCCACCACCCCACGACCACCCCACCGGGAACCCCCGTTCGATCGCCAAGCGAACCTTCCGGTAGAACAACGGCTTCTCAAGGGCGGAGCGCAGCGGAGTCGGCGTAGCCGACGCGACGGAGGAGCGCCCTTTACTCCTCCCCTGGAGGCGCGACACTGGCAGGAGGAGGGGCGGCCCGGCAGGCACCTGGCGTTCAGCTTCTCGCTCCCGTACACCCCGGTCTACCTCTTGGTACTGACCCGCAGCCGACGGCTCTAGGGACGTTGTGACGGGACCGGTTGGAGTGTGGGCCAGTGGGTGAGCATCGATTCGCGCAGGGTCCTGGCGAGCCGGCCCAGTTCCTCAAGCTCGCTGCCGTTGGTGGCCATGCCGCCGATGACTCCGAGCCGGTGGACGAGCCGTTGCCGGGCCGTCGCCGTCCCCCATTGCCAGTCCTCGTGGGGGATCTTGGCCAGATGGTCGGTTGCCCCTCGGTACGTGCGCTGCACCAGCGCGTCGCCGCGAATCAGCCAGCCCGCGCACGCGTCGGTGAGGTTGCCACCGGCCTCTGTGCCCGTGGCGTGGCGCCAGGACGTGCGGTAGGCCGCCTCTGCCGCGTCCAGCAGCGGTTCGGCGGGAGCGGTGACGCACCAGCAGGTCGGAAAGCCGATCCGTAGGTAGGCGAGTTCCATGAGGCCGTCGCCGAGTGCGGCCTGTTCGAAGTCGATGAACCTGATGCCGCCGCCCGCGCTGCTGGTGTGCAAGTCGTTGCCGGGGCAAGGGTCTCCGTGCAGCAGGGCGGGCCGGCCCGGTGGCCGCGCCAGGCGGTCGACGAGGTCGGCCAGTGCGGTCCGTACTCCGGAGGACACCGAACAGCCGAGCGTCCGGGCCAGCCCGAGGAAGGACTCGACGTCCTCGTGGGTGGGGCCGGACCACTGGGGGAGGACCGTGGTGGCGGCGGTTGTGGCCGTGGTTGTGGCCTTGGCTGTCGTCGTGGCGGGGGTGTTCGCGGCGTGGAGCCGGGCCAGTGCTTCGGCGTAGTCGACCACCCAGTCGTCGGCCGGTGGCCGGTGTTCCACGTACTCCAGGACCAGCATCCGCTCGACGGGGTCGGTCCCGAGGAGCGTGGGTACGACCGGCGGCTCCACCCTGGACGCCAGCCGCAGCGCAGTCGCCTCGCGCGCGTACCTGTCGGCCGCCTCCGGCCCCTCGATGAGCTGCTTGACCACGACCGGTGTGCCCGACAGCTCGGCCTGCCAGACCCGTGATCGCGGGCTGCTGGTCAGCCGTCGAGCGTTGCGCGGCGAACCCAGCTCGGCCCGCAGCTTCTCACTGAACAGCAGTGGTGACTCCATGGAGCGATTATCCGGCGGGGCGGGGCGGGGCCGAAAGCTATTCGAGAGCTGCGGGCGCTGGTCGAGAATCGTGGCTTCCGGCGCCTTGCGTCCTTCTGGGATTCGCGTGAATTCGGCTTTTCTGTAAGGGAGTTGACGAAACGAGTTGAACTCGGGTGCAGGGAAATGAGGGAGTTGACCGGTGGGCAGCGGTGAGGCCCGCACGGTGCAGCAGTTGGGGCCGGGGGCTGATCGTGCGGCTCGTGTGGGCCGTTACGCGGTGCGCGGTGTTCGGGCTGGGTATGTGGTGGGGCCTGTTTAGGTAGTTCTCCGCGCCGGTAAGGTGCTTGAGCCGTCGTCGGCGGCGTGCTGACGGGCGCGCTCGTGCGATGCCACGGTTGGCATTGTTCGGGCAGCGCATTTATGCGTGGCAGCGTGGGGAGACGTTCCTTTCCGCGCGGTTGCGAGCGGACGAAGACGCCTTGTACGCAAGGATTTTCGGTTCTGTTCCGCAGGGAGAAGGACGTCGAGGATGACAAGAGCGACGATGGTTCTGCTGTCGGCCACGGATTGCCGTTACTGCGAGGCGTGTTGGGTCAATCCCGTCGCGCGGGCGCGGATGAGGGTGGCGGTCGACGAGGGGGAAGGCGTGCGGGATCTGCTGTGCGTGCGTTGCGCGCAGGGGAATTTCTCCCGACGGGTCGATCTCTTCCCGCCGTTCGGAATCTACCGGCTCACCTGCCGCATGGTGCCGCTGTGCAACGGCAAGCACGGAAAGCCGGGGCCGCCGAAGATGCCGCCCGACCAGGGGCCCGCGCTACCGCCCGGCCCCAAGCCGCAGAGCCCGCCCGGGACTCCGCCGGTGTAGTCGCCGTCCGGCCGTATCCCCAGGGCCCGGGCCAGGGGCCTGAACCTGGGCCCGGACCCGGGCCCAGGCCGGGAACCGGCCCCCGCCTCGCCCCCGTACGGCACGCGCCCCCGTACGGCACGCGCCCCCGTACGGCACGCGCCCCCGTGCCGCCGGGGGGCGGCGGGGGCGGCCGCCCGTCGTGGGCCGTAACGGGGGCGCGGGTGGGGTTACTTGAGGGCGGCGAGGGCGGCCTCGTAGTTGGGCTCCTCGGTGATCTCTTCGACCAGCTCGGTGTAGATGACCTTGTCGTTCTCGTCGAGGACGATCACGGCGCGGGCCGCCAGGCCGGCGAGGGGGCCCTCGGCCAGGTCGACGCCGTAGTTCTCGACGAACGCGCGGCTGCGGAAGGTGGAGAGGGTCTTGACGTTCTCCAGGCCCTCGGCGCCGCAGAACCGGCCCTGGGCGAACGGCAGGTCCGCCGAGACGCAGAGCACCGCGGTGTTCTCCAGGCCGGCCGCCACCTCGTTGAACTTACGGACCGACGCGGCGCAGGTGCCCGTGTCGACGCTCGGGAAGATGTTGAGGACCTTCCGCTGTCCGGCGAAGGTCTCCAGCGTCGCCGTCGAGAGGTCGCCCGCCACCAGGTCGAAGGCGGGGGCCTCGGAGCCGACCTTGGGGAAGTCGCCGTTGACGTTGACGGGGTTGCTCTTGAAATTGACGGTGCTCGGCATGTGATCCTCCGGGATACGGATACGGGAAACGGGAAACGGACTCTCTCCCCGACGCTACCGCCTTCGGATTTCATCCCGTGCCAAGGCTCCCGTGTCAAAGCTCCCGTGCTCAGGGCTCCCGTGCTCAGGGCTTCCGCGCCGGGGCTCCCGCCCCGACGCTCCCGCGCCGGTCCTTCGGCCGGCGCGGGAGAGGGTCGCAGTGGTGCTCAGCGGCACTCAGTAGTAGCGGGTGTGCCTTCCGCTGGAGCTGCCGCCACCGCCGTGGTACCCGCCGCCGTTCGAGTAGCGGTCGTTCCGGTACGGGTCATCCCGATCCCTTGTCGACAGGTGCTGCATTCCGCTGGAGATGATGTCGATATCGTCCCGGTCCATACCGTAGGAACCCCGCCCGCCGCTCCGGCCGCCCCACCCGTTCGTGTCGATGGTCATGTAACCCATGTTTTGGGTTATTTCGTCCACCGGGTCGTAGTCTCTCGTTGACAAGTGCCTCATACGGCTGGTGATGTCATCGACCGGGCCTTGGGGCCGGAAGGAGTAGAAGTCGCCGTCGATGATGTCTATGTCGCCCTCGTAGGTGTGTCTGACCATCGCCGTGGAGCCGAGGACCGTGGTCTGGAGGATGTTGGCGATGTTCCGGGCGGGGGCGGAGTGGGCGTCCACGGCGCGGCGCCCGGCGTTGCAGACCACCAGCCGCACTTCTCTGCCGCCCCCCGGCCGGAAGCCGGCATTGAGGACCGCGCGTGCCGCGCTGCTGCCACTGCCGATCTCCGAGCCGTGCCCGATGATTCAGAGGACTTCGCCTGGGCGTACGCCAGCCAGGTCGCTGCTCAGTCCGTAGCGATTCCTGAAGTTCTGCGCGAGCGCCACGGATTCGCCGGCGCCCGTCGCGATGTAGGCACTCCTGCGCTGGATGGGCGCCGCCGCCGTGGAGGCGGCGGAGGCGGGGTCGGAGGCGTTCTGTACGGCGTGGCTTTCCGTGACGTGCGCGTGTGCGTGCGCGTGCGCGTGCTGAGGATCCTGCGTGGCGCCGCCCGCGTCCGTACCGAGGGTGGGAGCCGGTCCGCGCATCACCCGCTGGGCGTTGGCCTCGGCCTCGCGCTCGAACCGGTCGGAAGGGTCGCTCACCCGCAGGCCGCTGCCGTTGTCCGTACCGGCCACGGGGCCCTGCCGCTGCTGGATGACATGGGTGAGTTCATGGGCGAGGGTGTGCTTGTCCCCGCCGCCCCGGCCGATGACGACATGGCTGCCGGACGTGTTACGCGCGCGCACCCAGCTCCGACGCGGAAGCCTGCGCGGCGCTGCCCGTGTGGAGGGTGTCTCCGTGTGGCCGCAGCCGGAGCCGTGCTCGTGCCGCTCCTCGGCCCACTGGTGGCCGGTCTGCCGCAGCATCTGGACGACCGCCGCGTTCCCGGCCGTGCTCTGGAGTCCGGGAATTCCGCGGGCGCTTTTGGATGCCGGACGGGCCGGAGCCGCGGGGCGGTGGCGACGAGCTGTCCCGGTTTCTGCTACGGACGCTTTGTCCTGTGCAGAAGCCATAGTTCTCCCTCAGCTTAGTGAGTCACCAAGTTCTAACTTGGGTCACTGGGTGCGGTCCAGGTAGGCAAGGGCAGACTCCGGCGCTTCAGGGGCAGCCCCCTCGTCCGGCCGGACTCCGCCTGCGGGACTCTCAGGCGGAGTCCCGCAAACCCCGCAGCCGCTCCGCCGCCTCGCGCAGCACCTCGTCCCGCTTGCAGAACGCGAAGCGCACGAACGGCGCGCCCTCCTTCTCGTGGTCGTAGAACACCGCGTTCGGGATGGCCACCACCCCGCAGCGCTCCGGCAGCGCGCGGCAGAAGGCGAAGCCGTCGGTCTCGCCCAGGGGGCGGATGTCGGTCGTGATGAAGTACGTGCCCGCCGGGCGGTAGACGTCGAAGCCCGCGGCGGTCAGCCCGTCCGCGAGGATGTCGCGCTTGACGCGCAGGTCCGCGCGCAGGGTGTCGAAGTAGCTGTCGGGCAGGCTCAGGGCCTCCGCGATCGCGTACTGGAACGGGCCGGAGGCCACGTACGTCAGGAACTGCTTCGCCGACCGTACGGCCGTGACCAGCGCCGGTACGCCGGTGACCCAGCCGACCTTCCAGCCGGTGAACGAGAACGTCTTGCCGGCGCTGCTGATCGTCAGCGTCCGCTCGCGCATGCCGGGGAAGGACGCGAGGGGGAGGTGCTCGCCGTCGAGGACGAGGTGCTCGTAGACCTCGTCCGTGACGACGAGCAGATCGCGCTCGACGGCGAGTTCCGCGACGGCGGCCAGTTCGGCGCGGGTGAGGACGGTGCCGGTGGGGTTGTGGGGGGTGTTGAGGAGGATGAGGCGGGTGCGGTCGGTGACGGCGTCCCGCAGTTCGTCCAGGTCGAGGTGGTACGCGCCGTCGCGGGGGCGCAGGGTGACCGGCACCCTGACCCCGCCCGCCATACCGATGCAGGCGGCGTACGAGTCGTAGTACGGCTCCAGGGCGATGACCTCGTCGCCGGGGCCGACGAGCGCGAGCAGCGTCGCGGCGATCGCCTCGGTGGCGCCGGCGGTGACCAGGATCTCGGTGTCGGGGTCGTACGTCAGGCCGTACCGCCGCCGCTGGTGGTCGGCCACGGCGGTACGCAGCTCGGGGACGCCGGGGCCCGGCGGGTACTGGTTGCCGCGGCCGTCGCGCAGGGCCCGGACCGCCGCCTCCCGTACGGATTCGGGGCCGTCGGTGTCGGGGAAGCCCTGGCCGAGGTTGATCGCACCGGTCCGCAGGGCGAGTGCCGACATCTCCGCGAAGATCGTGGTGCCGCCGAGCCATTCTTTCGTCATGGCGGCCATCCTGCGCCGAACCTCTGGAGTTGCTCAAGTCGGCTTTGGGCCCGCGGCGGCGCGGGGACAACCCACTCACGTACAGCGGGAAGCGGACGGAGCGGAAGCGGAAGCGGAAGCGGATACGGGGGCGGCGGGCGCGGGCGGGGGGCGTGCGCGACGCGGCGGGTGTGCGTGACACGGACGGTCTGCGCGACGTGGGGGCTTCTCGCTTCGGGGGAACGGAAGGACGGGGGAGAGCGACAGTGAGTGCGAACGGGGTGGTGGCTCTGCTGATCGCGATCGCGTTCGTCGGGGTCGTGTCGAGTCTGGGCAGCCGGGACAAGCGCAGGACCCGCCGCCGCCTGACCGCGGCGAGGCGGAGCACGGCGGGCACGGGTGCGGCCGACAAGAGCGCGGCCGGCGTGAGCGCGGCCGGCGTGAGCGCGGCGGGCGGGGGCGCGGCGGATCGTGTGCTGAACAAGGTCAACAAGGGTGGGCCGCGACGTCGCCCGCGGGGCGGGCGGTCGAGCGAGCGCAGCTGGTGGGCCACCGGTGGTGGCGGGGGCGTGTCGGGTGTCGCCGGCGGCGCCCCGGGCTGTGGAAGCGCAAGCTCCTCCGACGGCCACTCGGGCGGTCATTCGGGCGGTCACTCCGGTGGCCATTCCGGTGGCCACTCGTGCGGCGGAGGAGGCGGGCACTCGTCCTGCGGGGGCGGCGGGGGCTGCGGGGGCGGCGGAGGCGGCTGACACGGGGCAGTCGGTCCGTGGTGCCCGGCGGGGAGCAAATCCCGCCGGGCACCGTCGCGTTGGGCTTTCGGCGGTGGGCGAGTGCGCCGACGCGCGCCGTGAATGCACCTGTTTCTTGTGAACAGTTGAACTCTTGGGCCCCCGAGGGGATGGAAACCCCGCCAAGTTGGGTAAAAACACTGCGAGCGTCGCGTACCTCGTGATTCCCTCGTCGTTGAGAGCTTCCTGCCCTCGGGCCTCATATGGCACCGAGTCGGCGATCTCCCCCCACAAGTTCCCTCGCTCATTGTCCGGGACGTCCGACGTGACGCCTCCCGGTTCACCGTCAAGCGTGTTTGCGGAGCCGACCCATGCTCACCACCCTCAATACCGCCTACACCGACACCCGTGCCGCCGATCTGGCCTGGGCGTTGGGCCGGGGCCCCGTCCCGGCGCTGGCCGTCCTCGACCTCGATCTCGCCGGCGCCGGGGTCCAGCTGAGGCTGCTCGGCGCCTCCCACCAGGTGATTCTGGAGGAGGAGGGAGGCACCTGCTCCGAGACCGTCGCCTGCATCCCCGGCAGCAGCACGCCGCTGCCGCTCGGCGTGTCGAAGCGGGTGGGGGAGTGGGAGTACGAATTCGCCGCGCGCGTCGAGACGCTCTCGCACAGCTCGTTCGCGGGGCGCGCGCAGGAGCTGCTCGCGCTGGTCGCGGATCACCCGAACGGATTAGCCGGTACGTTCCCGGGCGACCCCAACGCGTTTACGGCGATGCTGGCGCAGCGCGACGAGGGGCAGGTGAGGTGGCGTACGTGGCACGCGTATCCACAGGAAGGCCGGCTCGTCGTGACGCGGACGCGCGTCGGCGTACGTATGCCTGCCGTGGCCTGATTACACCCGTGTGGGTGACAAACCGGAATGTATTCGTGACGTAGCGTTACGGGTGTGATCGAGCAGCAGTCCGCGTCTTCGCCGCCCCGGGATGGCGCGCGGCTGCCTCGGGGCCGGTTGCCGGGGTCGCGGTTTCGGTCGCGGTTTCGCTCACGGCTGGGCGATCGGGCCGCCGCCGCCCGCTTTCTGATCCTCACGGTGGTCTTCATCTGCTCGGCGTGCGGACTGGTGTACGAACTGGAGCTGGTCGCGCTCGCCTCGTATCTGATCGGTGATTCCGTCACCCAGGCGTCCGTCGTGCTGTCGGTCATGGTCTTCGCGATGGGCATCGGGTCGCTCTGCGCCAAGCGGCTGCGCTGCCGGGCCGCGTTCGGGTTCGGGCTGCTGGAGGCGGGTCTCGCGCTGCTCGGCGGCTGCTCGGCCCTCGTGCTGTACGCGGCGTTCGCGTGGACGGGCGAGGCGCGGTACACGCTGGTGGGGTTCTCGCTGGCCATCGGCGGGCTCATCGGCGCGGAGATCCCGCTGCTGATGACGCTTATCCAGCGGTTCTCCCGGCAGGAGGTGGACGGGACCGTCGCGGATCTCTTCGCCGCGGACTACGTGGGCGCGCTCATCGGCGGGCTCGCCTTCCCGTTCCTGCTGCTGCCCCGGCTCGGGCAGTTGACGGGCGCACTGCTGACGGGCGCGGTGAACGTGGTGGCGGGCGGGGCGCTGGTCCTGTGCCTCTTCGGGCGCGATCTGACGCCGCGCTCGCGATGGGTGCTGGTGGTCGTGAACCTGCTGGTGCTGGCCGCGCTCGCCACGGCCGCCGTCCTGGTGGACGACTTCGAGCGGGCGGCGCGGCGCGCGGTGTACGGGGACGGGGTGCGGGTCGCCGTCCATACGGAGGTGCAGGAGGTCGTACTGACCGGGGGCGGTGCGGGGGGAGGGGCTGGTGGGGCCGGCAGATCCGGTGCGGCTGATGGATCCGTTGGGGCTGGTGGATCCGGTGCGGCTGGTGGTGCGGGGAAGGCCCGGGACGCGCCGGATGCCCGGGACGCGCCGCTGGAGTTGTATCTCGACGGGCGGCTGCGGGTCAGCGCGCGCGACGAGTTCCGCTACCACGAAGCGCTGGTGCACCCCGCGATGTCCGGGCCCCACGCGCGCGTGCTCATCCTCGGCGGCGGCGACGGGCTGGCCGCGCGCGAGGTGCTGCGGTACGGGGACGTGCGCTCGGTCACCGTGGTCGAGCTGGACCCGGGCGTCGTACGGCTGGCCCGTACGGACCCGGCGCTGTCGGCGCTCAACGGGCACGCGTACGACGATCCCCGGGTGCGGGTGGTGTACGGGGACGCGTTCAGCAGGCTGCGTTCGGAACGGGCGGGGCGATTGCGGCAGTCGGGGCGGGCACCGGCCGTGTACGACGTGGTGATCTGCGATCTGCCGAATCCCGGCATCACGCCCAGCACGAAGCTGTACTCGGAGGAGTTCTACGGTCTCGCCGCGCGCGTGCTCGCGGACGGCGGGCGGCTCGCGGTGCACTCGGGGTCGCCCACGGCCCGGCCGCGTACGTACTGGACGGTCGACGCGACCCTGCGCGCGGCCGGTTTCGGGACCAGCCCGTACCGGGTGGCGGGCCGGCCGCCCGGCTTCACGGCCGGGCCCGACCGGGCGAAGCACGGCGGGGCGGCCCCGGACGACTGGGGCTTCGAGCTGGCCCGCATGGGCGCGCGCCCACCCCTCGCGCTCGCCCCGGACGCGCCCGCGCTGCGGTCGCTGACGGCGTCCGCGCTGGCGGCGGGAGCACGGGAGGCGGCGCGGACGCGGGTGCCCGGGCTGGAACCGTCGACGCTGGTGCATCCGCGCTACGCGGAGTGAGGCGGCAGCGGCCGGGGTACGGGACGGGCGGGGTACGGGACCGGCGGGACGGGACCGGCGGGGCGGGCCTTCCGGCTCCCGGTCTTCGGCCCGGTCTTCCGGCTTCTGGCCTTCGGCTTTCCGGCCTCCCGTACGACCTGTGCCAAGAAGCTCCCCGCTCCGGCCGTACGGCACTACGCTCGGGTTCCATGGAGCTTGAGGTGTTCGTTCCGGTTTCGGCAGAGGCTCTTCGGCAGACGTTGCGGGACCCCGCCCGGGTCGCCCGCTGCGTTCCCGGGCTCCAACAGGACGCCCGGGACGGCGAGGCCGCCCCGGAGTCTTCGGTGGGCGCGCTGGCCGGACGTATGAAGGTGCGGATCGGCGGCCATACGATCACCTACCGCGGCGCGCTGACGCTCACCGAGCGGGACGGCGCCTTCGACGTGGCGGGCGAGGGCGTGGCGGTCCGGGGTACGGGCTCCGCCAAGTTCACGCTCGCGATCCGGGTGACGGACGCGCCCCAGGACGACGACGGCGCGAGCGGGGCGACGGTCGTTCTTACGGGGAGTACGCGGGCGGAGGGCCGGCTGGCGGAGCTGCCCGCCGAAACGGTCACGGCCGCCGCGAGCCGCCTGCTGGACCGTGTCGTCACGCGGCTGGCTGAGGAGGCCGCGGCCCTCGCCGCCGAAGACCCCGACGGGGCCGATGGTGCCGAAGACCCCGGTGGAGCGGACCCAGTGGACCCGGCGGACGGGCTGGGGGAACTGGCCGATCTGGCGGATCTCGAAGGGCTGGAACGGTTGGAGCGGCTGGAAGGTCTGGAAGGGCTGGAGCAACTGGGTGGATTCGACGGCCCCCAGGGCGAGACCGTCTACAGCACCGGGGACTTCCACCTCCCCGGCGGCCCCGGCACCCCCGGCGCCTCCTCCGACGAGCCGCCCGCCGAGGCCGCGCACGCGCGCCGCACCATGATCGGCCGCAGCGCCGAGGAGGTCGACCACGCCCCGCCGCGCGGCCGTTACGCACCGGTGCCCGCGCCCGACACCGTCGGCGGCGGAGGCACCATGCGCTGGATCGCGCCCGCCGCGGCGCTCGCGCTCGCTTCGGCCGTGGTGGTCGGGCGCGCCCTGCGGCGTCGCCGGTAATGTCGGAGTGTGAGTAGCAGCGAAGAGAGCATCCGACTGGCGGCGGGCGACGCCGAGTTGACCATCACCCCGGCGAACGGCTGCCGTATCAGCAGCCTGCGCGTCGGCGGTACCGAACTGCTGCGCCAAGGGGAGCGGTACGGCTGCTTCCCGATGGTGCCGTGGTGCGGACGGATCGGGAACGGGCAGTTCAGGAACGGCGGCGAGCAGCATCAGATGCCGCTCAACTCCCCGCCGCACGCCATCCACGGCACCGGCCGCAACACCGCCTGGAGCACCGTACGCGCGGACAAGAGCGAGGCGGTGTTCTCGTACGACCTGGCCGCCCCGTGGCCGTACAGCGGCCGGGTCACCCAGATCTTCGAGCTGACCGAGGACGGGCTGACGCTGACTCTCGGCGTAGAGGCGTCCGACACGTCCTTCCCGGCGCAGGCCGGCTGGCACCCCTGGTTCCAGCGCAGTCTGGCGGGCGGGCGCGAGGTGGAGATCGACTTCTCGCCCGGGTGGCAGGAGGAGCGCGGTGACGACCATCTGCCGACCGGCCGCAGGATCACGCCGCTCCCCGGGCCGTGGGACGACTGCTTCGGGATGCCGGACGGCGTGGATGTGAAGCTCACCTGGCCGGAGCAGCTGGAGCTGACGGTCAAGAGCCGCGCCGAGTGGGTGGTGGTCTACGACGAGCAGGCGGAGGCGGTCTGTGTGGAGCCGCAGTCGGGCCCGCCGAACGGGCTCAACACGCTGCCCCGGCTCGTCACGAAGATCGACCCGCTGGAGATCGCGTCGACATGGAGCTGGCGACGCCTCTGAGGGAGCTGCGACGCCTCCGAGGAGCGCCGGCGACGGCTCCGGGAGGCGCGGCGCGGTCGGTGGCGGGGTGTGGAGGGGTGCTCCCCGGGCGGACGTAAGCTCATGGCCATGACTGACGTACGGGCTGAGCTGCTCCAGCTGATCAAGGACAAGGCCGTGGTGCACGGCAAGGTGACCCTCTCCTCGGGCCTGGAGGCCGACTGGTACACCGACCTCCGCCGGATCACGCTGGACGGCCACGCCGCGCCGCTGGTCGGGCAGGTCATGCTCGACGCCACCGCCGAGCTGGACTTCGACTGTGTCGGCGGGCTGACGCTGGGCGCCGACCCGGTCGCGACGTCGATGCTGCACGCCTCCGCCGCGCGCGGGAAGCGCCTCGACGCGTTCGTCGTCCGCAAGGCGCAGAAGACGCACGGCCTCCAGCGCCGGATCGAGGGCACGGACGTCAAGGGCCGCCGCTGCCTGGTGGTCGAGGACACCTCGACCACGGGCGGCTCGCCGCTGACCGCGGTGGAGGCGGTACGGGAGGCGGGCGGCGAGGTCGTCGCGGTCGCGGTCATCGTGGAGCGGGGCGCGGCGCCGGCGATCGCGGAGGCGGGGCTTCCGTACCTCAATGTGTACGGGCTCGACGAGCTGGGTCTCGACTGACGGTCGGGCGACAGCCCCGTATCGGTCTCTGAACTGCGGCTTCTTCCCGTATTCCGGCTGTTTCACGTGAAACAGCCAGGACCACCGTGGAGCCCGCGGAGGAGTCTGGAAAGATGGGGGCGACGATGACGTCGCCACCGGGGGATGCCCCCTAGGTCAGGGACAAGCACCTCATACCCGCACATCACAAGGAGCGGCCCGATGCCCATCGCAACCCCAGACGTCTACAACGAGATGCTCGACCGGGCCAAGGCAGGCAAGTTCGCCTACCCGGCCATCAATGTCACCTCGTCCCAGACCCTGCACGCTGCGCTGCGCGGCTTCGCGGAGGCCGAGAGCGACGGCATCATCCAGATGTCCACGGGTGGTGCGGAGTTCCTCGGCGGCCAGTACAACAAGGACATGGTGACCGGCGCGGTCGCGCTCGCCGAGTTCGCGCACATCGTCGCCGCCAAGTACGACATCACCGTCGCGCTGCACACCGACCACTGCCCCAAGGACAAGCTGGACGGCTATGTCCGGCCGCTGCTCGACATCTCCGCCGAGCGTGTGAAGGCCGGCCGTAACCCGCTCTTCCAGTCGCACATGTGGGATGGCTCCGCCGAGACCCTGGCCGACAACCTCGCCATCGGTGAGGAGCTGCTCGCCAAGGCCGCCGCCGCGAAGATCATCCTTGAGGTCGAGATCACCCCGACCGGTGGCGAGGAGGACGGCGTCACCCACGAGATCAACGACGAGCTGTACACCACCGTCGATGACGCGCTGCGCACCGCCGAGGCCCTCGGCCTGGGCGAGAAGGGCCGCTACCTGCTGGCCGCGTCCTTCGGCAACGTCCACGGCGTCTACAAGCCGGGCAATGTCGTGCTCCGCCCCGAGCTGCTCAAGGACCTTCAGGAGGGCGTCGGTTCGAAGTACGGCAAGCCCGCCGGCAGCCAGCCCTTCGACTTCGTCTTCCACGGCGGCTCCGGCTCCACGGCCGAGGAGATCGCCACCGCGCTGGAGAACGGCGTCGTGAAGATGAACCTCGACACCGACACCCAGTACGCCTTCACCCGCCCCGTTGTGGACCACGTGTTCCGCAACTACGACGGCGTGCTGAAGGTCGACGGCGAGGTCGGCTCCAAGAAGACCTATGACCCCCGCACCTGGGGCAAGCTGGCCGAGGCCGGCATGGCCCAGCGCGTCACAGAGGCGTGCGCGGCGCTCCGTTCCACGGGCACCAAGCTCAAGTAGTGCGGCAGATCAAGTAGTGCGGCAGCCGGGCCCGTAGGGCTCGCTCCGTGGGTGCGCCGGTCCGCTGTTGAGCGGGCCGGCGCTGTTTTATGCGCGCGCGGCTTCTCCGGTGCTTCGGGTTCTGGTGCGGGCGGTACGGGCCGCGTACCGGCCGGGGGTGGTGCCCACGATGCGCTTGAAGTGCCGGGTGAGGTGGGACTGGTCGTAGAAGCCGGCCGCGCTCGCCACCTCGCCCGCCGGCTGTCCGTCGAGCAGCAGCCGGCGCGCCAGGCCGACGCGGCGGGACATCAGGTACTGGTGCGGGGCGATCCCGAAGGCGCCACTGAAGGCCCGTACGAGATGCGCGGGGTGGGCGTGGACCAGACGCGCGGCCTCCTCCAGGGCGATGCCGTCGAGCAGCCGCTCGTCGAGAAGGTCCCGCAGGCCCCGGGCGATACCGGCGCCCGCGGGCGCCGGGCCGCCGAAGTCCGGCCGCGGGCGCAGATGCGCGCGCAGCCGCTCGCTGATGAGGGCGAGCCTGCTCTCCGCCTCGAACTCGTCGCCCGGCTCCGCGAGAGCTGTGTGCAGTTGTCCGACGCGCTGGCGCAGCACGGGATCGGTGAGGTCCGGGCCGGCCACCGCGGGCCCGATGAAGCGCTCGTCCAGCTGCGTCATGTCGAGGTAGATCACGCGCTTGCGGAAGCCGTCCGGGGTGGCGGGCGACCCGTTGTGCGGGACCTGCGGCGGGAGCAGACTCACGGTGTCGCGCGGGGTGGCGCGCTCGTAGCGGTCCAGGTCGTAGCGGACCGTGCCGTCGTCGACGATCAGCAGGGTCCAGGAGTCATGGACATGCATGGGGTACGCGTGCTCGGTGAAGTGGGCGTGGAAGACCTCCACGACACCCGCGACCCGCGGGCGCCAGGCGGAGATCTCCGGCCGAGGCGTCACGCATAAAACGTACAAGACGGGACGGGTGCGTGCGCGGGAGTCTCGACGCATGAGAGATGACCCGAGAGATGACCCGAGAGACGACCCGAGAGATCAGGACGCGCCGGTGCGCTTCGACACCAAGATCGCCGTCCTGCTGCGCGACGACCTGGAGTCCTGGCAGCGGCTGAATGTGACCGCCTTCCTGGTCAGCGGGCTCGGTACGACGGTCCCCGAGGTGATCGGCGAGCCGTACGCGGACGCCGACGACACCGCGTATCTGCCGATGTTCCGCCAGCCCGTGCTGGTCTTCGAGGGGGCGAAGGAGACGCTGACCGCCGCGCACGGACGCGCGCTGTCCCGTGCGCTGCCGAGGGCCGTGTTCACGTCGGATCTGTTCGGCACGGGCAACGACCGGGACAACCGGGCGGCGGTGCGGGCCGTGGGCAAGGATCAGCTCGACCTTGTGGGGCTGGCTGTTTACGGGCCGCGCAACGCGGTGGACAAGGTCCTCAAGGGGGCGCGGATGCACCACTGAGACGTGTCCTTCCTCCCTCGGCGGTGTCTCTGGGCCGACTGCTGCCGTCCGCTCGCTGCCCGTTCGAAGGGCGGGGATGATTCCCGTATGGAGATCAGGCTGGCCTCGGGGCGGGGGCGCTGGGTGGTTTTCACCACGGTCCTCGGGTCGAGCATGGCGTTGCTGGACTCGACCGTGGTCAATGTGGCGCTGCCGCACATCGGGGCGTCGCTCAACGCGGATCTGGCCGTGCTCCAGTGGACCGTGAACGCCTACATGCTGACGCTGGCCGGGCTGATTCTGCTCGGCGGGGCGCTGGGGGACCGCTACGGGCGGCGGCGGGTGTTCGTGGTGGGGGTGGTGTGGTTCGCGGCGGGGTCGCTGCTGTGCGGGGTGGCGCCCGGGGCGGCGGTGCTGATCGTGGCCCGCGCCGTGCAGGGGGTGGGCGGGGCGCTGCTGGTGCCGGGGTCGCTGGCGATCATTCAGGCGAGCTTCCACCCGGACGACCGGGCGCGGGCCGTCGGGCTCTGGTCGGGGCTCGGCGGGGTCGGGGCGGCCGTCGGGCCGTTCCTGGGCGGCTGGCTGGTCGACGGGCCCGGCTGGCGGTGGGTGTTCCTGATCAATGTGCCGCTGGCCGCGCTGTGTGTGCCGGTGGCGCTGCGGCACGTACCGGAGACCAGGGACCCGGCGGCGCACGGTCGGTTCGACGCGCTGGGAGCCGGGCTGGGGGCGGTGGCGCTGGCGCTCGTCACGTACGCGCTCATCGGGCGGGTGTGGTGGGCGGGGCTGCTGGGCGTGCTGGTGGCGGTCGGTTTCGTACGGGTGGAACGGCGTCGGCCGGATCCGATGCTGCCGCTGTCGATCTTCCGGTCCCGGCTGTTCACCTCGGTCAATCTGGTCACGCTCTGCGTGTACGCGGCGTTCGGCGGGTTCTTCTTCCTCGCCGCGCTCCAGCTCCAGGTCGTCGTGGGCTACTCGGCGCTCGGCGCGGGCGCGGCGCTGCTGCCGACGACGGTGCTGATGCTGCTGCTGTCCGCGCGGTCCGGCGCGCTGGCCGAGCGCATCGGGCCGCGTATCCCGCTGACCGTCGGCCCGCTGCTGTGCGCCGCCGGGATGCTGCTGATGCTGCGCGTGGGCGAGCACGCCACGTATCTCACGGATGTGCTGCCCGCGCTGGTGGTCATGGGGGCGGGGATGGTCTCGCTGGTCGCGCCGCTGACGGCGACCGTGCTCGGCTCCGTGGACACCGCGCGCGCCGGGCTGGCCAGCGGCATCAACAACGCCGCCGCCCGCGCGGCCGGGCTGCTCGCGGTGGCCGCGCTGCCGCTGCTGGCGGGCATGGGCCCGGAGGCGTACCGCTCGGCGGCGGAGTTCGGCGCCACGTTCCGGCGGGCGATGCCGATGTGCGCGGGGGTGCTGGTGCTGGGCGCGCTGATCGCCTGGACGACGGTACGTACCCCGGCCGGGGCGCCGGGTGAGACCCCCGTCCGGGCGCCGGCCGAGGTCCCGGCCGTAGCGGAAGGTACGGCGTCGGTCCGGCCCGAGTGCCGCGTCCACTGCGGGCTGACGGCGCCGCCGCTGGAGCCGAGGACCACCGCGGGCCGCGCCGGGGGCGTTGGGGGAGACGGAAGCGACGGGGGCGGCGGGTGATCCGGCCGGGCAGGGCAGACTGTAGGTATGGCCATGCATGAAAACCTCCTGGGGGGACCTCCCCCCACTCAGCTGCCCGATGACCCCAAGCCCCGTGAGCTGCTCGCGAACGGTACGCCGCCCGCCGAGGTCGCCGCGGAGTATCCGACCTCCTCGCTCGCCTGGGCACAGCTCGCCGATGGCGCGTTCGAGGGCGGGCGGGTCGTCGAGTCGTACGCGTACGCGCGGACCGGATACCACCGCGGGCTCGACTCGTTGCGGCGCAGCGGCTGGAAGGGACACGGGCCCGTGCCGTGGGAGCACGAGCCGAACCGGGGCTTCCTGCGCGCGCTGCACGCGCTCGCCCGGGCCGCGCAGGCGATCGGTGAGGAGGCGGAGTACGAGCGCTGCGCGACGTTCCTGCGCGATTCCTCGCCGCTGGCGGCCGACACCCTCGGCTGACGCGCCGCGCCGCGCCGGCCGCTCGCGTCACATGAGCCGGTGCGGGCCGCTCACCCAGCGTGAGCTGCCCCGTTCCACCAGGTGCTCGTGAGTCTCGTCACTGCGTGAAAGTGGAACCGTACGAAGGCCCCGCCCGTATCCCTGGGCGCGGGCCTTCGCTTGTTCGATCGCGCGCACTGTCGAACAAGGAGACCGTTTGTGGGCCAGCGTGCTGTCACCCTCCAAGGCCGCCGTCGGCGTCGGCCCTCCGCGCCGCTGGCGGTGGTCGGGCTGGTGGTGGCCACCGCGGTGATAGGCGGCGGCGTCGCCCTCGCCTCCTGGCGGGACAGCGGGGGTGCCGGGAGCGCGGCTGGTGGTACGGGCGCCGATGCCGCTCCCGGGGCCGTCGTTCCGGCCCCCGGCGCGGGGGCGCCCGCGGCCTCGGCGCCGGCCTCGCCCTCCGTGGAGCCGCTGCCCACGCCCACTCCTACCCCGACCCCCACCCC
Source organism: Streptomyces paludis (assembly GCF_003344965.1). Taxonomy (NCBI): domain Bacteria; kingdom Bacillati; phylum Actinomycetota; class Actinomycetes; order Kitasatosporales; family Streptomycetaceae; genus Streptomyces; species Streptomyces paludis. The sequence continues at coordinate 4,130,244 of NZ_CP031194.1, forward strand.
CACGCCGACGCCCACCCCGACCCCCACCAGCGTTCCCGTCTCCGGGCCCGGCACCTTCACCACCGCGCGGGCGCAGGGCGACCGGACCGGCTCCGGGCCGCTGCGCCGCTACCTCGTACAGGTCGAGGACGGGATCGATGTCTCGGCCGCCGGGGCCGCCGAGGAGATCCAGCAGATCCTGGCCCATCCGCAGGGCTGGGCCGCGCACGGCCGGGGCTCCTTCCAGCTGGTCTCCCAGGAGGCCGCCGCCGACTTCATCATCCGGATCGCCACCCCCACCACCGCCGACAACCTCTGCGCCAAGGAGGGCCTCAACACCCGCGGTGAGCTGAACTGCGAGACCACCGAGGGCGTCGTGGTCAATCTGCGGCGCTGGATGCTCGGATCGCCGAAGTTCGACGGACCGCCGTCGGAGTACCGGCACCTGATCATCAACCACGAGGTCGGGCACGAGATCGGTATCCGCCAGCACATGGGCTGCGGCGGCCCCGGCAAGCTCGCGCCCGTAATGATGCAGCAGATCAAGGGCCTCGACGGGTGCCGGTCCAACGCGTGGCCGTACGACAAGGACGGGGAGTTCATCGAGGGTCCGATCGTCTGACGGCCCGACCCGGGGCGGGCGGCGGGCGCCGGGTATCTCCTGGGGCGTGAGGTGCTCGTGGGGCGACCGTCCTATGATGCGAGGAGGGGACCGGGGCTCCATAGCCAATCGGAAAGGGGCGGACCGCTACCCGGCAGCCATATCGAGGAGACAGCGATGTCGCATACCCCCGATGCTCCCGGAGCCGGTTCGGACGCCCCGAACCTCGACTTCGCCGGGACCACTCCGTACGAGGACTACGTCCAGGCCGACGTCCTCACCCATTTGCAGCAGCCGCGCTCCGACGACCCCGGTGAGCTGGTCTTTCTCGTCACCACCCAGGTCATGGAACTGTGGTTCACGGTGATCGTCCACGAGTGGGAGACCGCCGCTCGGGCGCTGCGCGAGGACCGTGTGCCGCGCGCCCTGGACGCGCTCAAGCGGTCCGTACGGGAGCTGGAGGCGCTCAACGCCTCCTGGAAACCGCTCGGCCAGCTGACCCCCGCGCAGTTCAACGCGTACCGGAGCGCGCTCGGTGAGGGCTCCGGCTTCCAGTCGGCGATGTACCGGCGGATGGAGTTCCTGCTCGGCGAGAAGTCCGCGTCCATGCTCGTACCGCACCGGGGCGCGCCGCGCGTCCACGCAGAGCTGGAGAAGGCCCTCCAGGAACCCAGCCTGTACGACGAGGCCCTCGCGTTCCTCGCCCGGCGCGGGCTGCCGGTGCCGCGGACGGTCCTCGACCGCGATCCGGCGCTGCGTTACGAGCCGTCGCCCGAGGTCGAGGCGGTCTGGGCCGGGATCTACGCGGACCCCGACCAGAACGCCGAACTCGTACGGCTGGGCGAGGCGTTGACGGATGTCGGGGAGCTGGTCTGGCGATGGCGCAACGACCATCTCGTGGCCACCCGGCGCGCGATGGGCGCCAAGACGGGCACGGGCGGCTCCGCGGGTGTCGCGTGGCTGGAGAAGCGGGCCACGAAGAGCGTGTTCCCCGAGCTGTGGACGGCGCGCAGCCATGTCTGAGTCCTCGGCCGGGAAGATACCGGCACACACGGCGAACGCCACGGGCACGGTGCACACCGCGAGCGCCGCGCACACCGCCCTCGCGCTCAAAGCCCGCGCCCTCGACGCCGCCGACGAACTCGCTCCCCTGCGCGACCTGTTCGCCCTCGACGACGCGTCCGTCTACCTCGACGGCAACTCGCTCGGCGCCCTCCCCGCCCATGTCCCCGCCCGGGTCCAGGATGTGATCACCCGTCAGTGGGGTGAACTCCGTATCCGCTCCTGGTCCGAGGGCGACTGGTGGACCGCGCCCGAGCGCATCGGTGACCGTATCGCGCCGCTCGTCGGCGCGGGCCCCGGCCAGATCGTGGTCGGCGACTCGACCAGCGTCAACATCTTCAAGGCGGTGGTCGGCGCCGTACGCCTGCTGGACACCGAACGGGCGGACGAACCCGCGCGGGACGAGATCCTGGTGGATGCCACGACCTTCCCCACGGACGGCTATATCGCCGCCTCCGCCGCCCGGATGACCGGCCGGCCCGTCGTGCCCGTCGACCCCGGGCGGGTGCTCGGCTCGCTCGGGCCGCGTACCGCCGTCGTCCTCCTCAACCACGTCGACTTCCGCACCGGACGCCTCCACGACCTGCCGGGCATCACGGCCGCCGCGCACAAGGCGGGCGCGCTCGTCGTCTGGGACCTGTGCCACAGCGCGGGCGCCCTGCCGGTCGGGCTGGACGCGCACGGCGTCGACCTCGCCGTGGGCTGCACGTACAAGTACCTGAACGGCGGGCCGGGTTCGCCCGCGTTCCTCTATGTCGCAGAGCGCCACCAGTCGCGCTTCGACTCCCCGCTGCCGGGGTGGAATTCGCACGCCGATCCGTTCGCGATGGACCAGGCGTACACGGCGGCGGACGGCGCGGTACGCGGCCGGGTCGGCACCCCCGACATCCTCTCCATGCTGGCGCTGGAGGCGTCCCTCGACGTGTGGGACGGGGTGAGCGTGGCGGCCGTACGGGAGAAGAGCCTCGCCCTCACCGATCTCTTCCTGGAGTGCGTGGAGGCGTACGCGCCGAAGGCCGGCGCCGGTTCCGTCGTACCGCTGACCCCCGTCGCGCACGCCGAGCGCGGCAGCCAGGTCGCGCTGCGCTGCGCGGCGGCGCCCGCTGTCATGGCCGCGCTCATCGCGCGCGGGATCGTCGGGGACCTGCGCAGGCCGGATGTGCTGCGCTTCGGGTTCACACCGCTGTACACGGGGTTCGCGGAGGTGGAGCGGGCGGCGCGGGTGCTGGGGGAGGTGCTGGCGGCGGTTGGTGATGTCGCTGATGTTGTCGAGGTTAGTGATGTTGCTGAGGACCCGTTGAGGTGAGGTAGAGGCGGGTTCGGGGGACTTCGTCGGTGCCGGTATTGGTGCTTGCGAGGCTTGTGTGACGGGTGCTCAGGGAGGGGCGCGGGCCGAAGCGGCCCCGCCCCTGCCCCCACCCCGGGGCCGGGCAGGTGATCAACCCCCGCCGGGGCTGATAGCGTCCCCGCTGATCAGGTCAATTCGGCCCCCGCACCGAAAGGTTGGAGCAAGATGCCGGACCCCGCCGCGCACGATGCCGTTGCTCGTGACGCCGCAGAGACCGAATCGGTCTTCGCCCATCCGGTTGTCCGGCCCGATGCCACCGCCGCGTACGGCGAACATCCTGATCAGGTGATCGACTTCTACGCCCCCCGGGGCGACCGCGATCACGACCGCGTACCGCTGGTCGTGATCCTGCACGGCGGCGCGTGGCGCGCGCCGTACGACCGGGCGCATGTGACGCCGTTCGCGGCATTCCTGGCGCGGCGCGGTTACGCCGTCGCCAACGTCGAGTACCGGCGCGGGCCGGGTACGGAGGAGCCGGGCGGGGAGCGGGCGGCAGCGGCCGGGGCGCAGGGCGGGGGCCCGGTGGCCGGGCGCTGGCCCGAGACGTTCGACGACATCGCCGCCGCGATGGACGCCCTGCCCGCGCTCGCCGCCGACGCGCTGCCGCAGGCCGACGCCCGGCGGACCGTGGTGACCGGGCACTCCGCCGGTGGCCATCTCGCGCTCTGGGCCGCGGCCCGCCATGTGCTGCCCCCGGGCTCGCCCTGGCGGCTCGACGGGCCGCCGCCGCTGCGCGGGGTCGTCGCGCTGGCACCGATCGCGGATCTCGTACGGGCCGCCGAACTGGGTGTGTGCGGCGGGGCGATTCACCAACTCCTCGGTGGCGAGGAGGAGTTCAAGCAGCGCAAGGAACACGCGGACCCGGCCGCGCTGCTGCCGACGGGCATCGCGACGGCGGTGGTTCAGGGCCGTACGGACCTCACCGTGCCGTACGAGGTCGCCGAGGCGTTCGTGGACGCGGCGGCGCGGGCCGGCGAGATGGTCGGGCTGACGCTACTGGAGGAGGTCGGCCACTTCCCGCTGATCGACCCGGCGGCGGACGCGTGCGCGGTGGTGGCGGAGGAGATCGCCCAGCTGGCCTGGTGAGGGGGAGCGGGGCGGAGCGGGGGCGTTGGTCCTCCAGCGTCGTTCCGCCCCGTCCCGCCGGGGCGGCCCCGTCAGCGCGTCATCAGCGCGCCATCAGCCCGCGCAGCTCCTCGGCGATCTTCGCCGGGGCCTCCTCCGCCATGAAGTGCCCGTACGCCACACTGCTGTGCCGCAGATCCGGCGCCCACGCGCGCCACAGCGCCGCCGCGTCGAAGCCGAGCGCGGCGCCCCAGTCCTGCTGGAGCACGGTGACCGGCATACGCAACCGACGGCCGGCGGCCCGGTCGGCGCGGTCGTCGTCGAGGTCGGGGCCGGCGGAGGCGCGGTAGTCGGCGACGATCGAGGGCACCGCGTCGCGGCAGGCTGCGAGATAGGCGGCGCGGACATCGGCGGGGATCGCGTGCGGGTCGTTGGTCCAGATGTCGAGGAAGTGCCCGAAGAACGCGTCCGGGCTCGCCGCGATCATCCGCTCCGGCAGGCCCGGCGGCTGGGCCATCAGATACAGGTGGAAGCCGACGGCGGCCGTGACGCCGTGCATCACGTCCCACATGTCGAGGGTGGGCAGCACGTCGAGGCAGGCCAGGTGGGTGACCGTCGCGGGGTGGTCGAGCGCCGTACGGAACGCGACGAGGGCGCCGCGGTCGTGCCCGGCGAGTGCGAAGGTCTCGTGGCCGAGGGCGCGGGCGAGGGCGACGATGTCGGCGCCCATGGTGCGCTTGGAGTAGGTGGCCGCCGTGTCCGCCTCGGCTGGTTTGTCGCTCGCGCCGTAACCGCGCAGGTCGGGGCAGATCACGGTGTGGTCGGCCGCGAGGTCGGCGGCGACGTGCCGCCACATCAGATGGGTCTGTGGGAAGCCGTGCAGCAGCACGATCGGGGTGCCCGTACCCGTGCCCGCGGTGGCTACGTTGAGGGAGACGCCGTCGGCGACGGGGACGCGCCGGTAGTCGAAGCCGGGGATGACGGGGACGGCGGGGGCCATGGTTTGCTCTTCTCCGTAGGCGTGCTTGTGCTCGTGCTTGTGCTTCGACGAGCTTGCCGCGCGCGGATGAGCATCTGGTCAGCACACGCGGGAGATGCGGCGAGAGAGGTGAGGTGACGGGTATGCCGGAGCCGCGGTCGCAGCCGCAGTCGCAGTCGGAGCAGGTCGGGTTCGGCGTGCTGGGGCCAGTGACGGCCTGGGACGCCGCCGGGGATCCGATTCCGCTGAAGGGGCCCCGGCACCGTGCCGTACTCGCCCGGCTGATCGTCGCGCGGCGGCGTGTCGTTCCGGTCGGCCGGCTGGTCGAGGAGCTGTGGGTGGTGCCGCCGCCGGGGGCGGTGGGGGCCGTACGTACGTTCGTGGCCGCGCTCCGGCGCGCGCTGGAGCCCGAGCGCCCGCCGCGCGCGCCCGCGCGGCTCCTGGTCACGGAGGGCCCGGGATACGCGCTGCGCGCTGGGGCGGACGCGGTGGATGCCTGGCGGTTCGAACGGGCGGTGGCCGCGGCCCCGGAGCCCTCGTCCTGGGCGGGGGCGTTCGGGGACGGGGACGGGGGCGGGGAGGTGCTCGTACGGCTCGAAGAGGCGCTCGGGTGGTGGCGCGGGCCCGCGTACGCGGAGTTCGCCGATGAGCCGTGGGCGCGCGCGGAGCGGTCGCGCCTGGCGGAGCTGCGGCTGCACGCCGTGGAGCGGCTGGCCGGGGCGCGGCTGGCGCTCGGCCCGGCCGCGGCGGCGGTACCGGATCTCGACGCGCATGTCGCCGAGCACCCCTGGCGCGAGGACGCCTGGCGGCTGCTGGCGCTCGCGCTGTACCGCTCCGGCCGCCAGGGCGACGCGCTCGCCGTGCTGCGCCGGGCCCGTACGCTCCTGGTCGAGCAGCTGGGGGTGGACCCGGGCCCGGGGCTGCGCGCCCTGGAGGCGGACATCCTCGCGCAGGCGGAGCACCTGGCGGCTCCTTCTTCGGCTGGGGCCTCGGCCGCCGCTTCCGTGTGGGCGGAGGCCGCCGCCGCGTACGACCGTACGGTGTCGGCCGGCGCCCGCGCCCGCCTGGAGTCGACCGTGGGCCTCCTGCGCAACCTCGCGGTGACCGGGGGCGGCGGCCTGGAGGCGGCCCGCGGCCACCGGGTACGGGCCATCGCGGCGGCCGAGGAGCTGGGCGACGCGGAGCTGACCGCCCGGGTGATCGGCGCGTACGACGTCCCGGCGGTCTGGACCCGCTCCGACGACCCCGGCCAGGCGGCCCGCGTCGTATCCGTCGCCGAACGCACCCTGGCGGCGCTGCCCGCCACCGGCGGAGAACCGGCCCGGGCCCGGCTGCTGGCGACGATCGCCGTGGAGTCGCGCGGGGGCGACCGGCGGTCGGCAGGGCCCGCCGCGCGGCAGGCCGAGCGGATCGCCCGGGGGCTGGACGATCCGGCCCTGCTGGCGTTCGCCCTCAACGGCGTGTTCATGCAGACCTGCCACCGCGCGGGCCTCGCCCCGGAACGCGACGCGATCGGCGCCGAGCTGATCACGCTGTCGGCCCGCCACGGCCTGGTCGGCTTCGAGGTGCTCGGCCACCTCGTCCGCCTCCAGGCCCGCAGCGCACTCGCCGACTTCACCACCGCCGACACGCACGCCGCCGCGGCCGACCGCCTGGCCGAACGCCACGAGGTGCCGCTGGTCGCCGTATTCACGCGGTGGTACCGAGCACTACGCCTCGCCGCGACGGGCAAGGCAACGCCCGCCGAACAGGCAACGGCCTACCACGAGGCCGCCGCCCCACTAGCCGACGCCGGCATGCCCGGCCTACGCGACGGCCTACTCCCGCTGGCGCTGCTCAGCATTTACGTACGCACGGAGTTCGCGGGGCGGGTGGGGCCGGTGGGGCCTTCAGGGCCCACGGGGCGTACGGGGCCTGTGACGCCAGTGGTGCCCGCGACGCCTGCGGTGCCCGTGGTGCCCGCGACGCCCGTCGTGTCCACGGCGCCGACGGGGGGCCTGGGGCCCGTAGCGCCTGCCGCGCCCACGAAGCCTGCGGCACCCGCAGGGTCCCCGGCGGGCACCGGTCCCATGGCGCCTGCGGAGCCCGCGACGAGCACAGCACCGGCATCGCCCACCGCACCTGCGGCCCGCACCGGGCCCGAGGCGCCCGCATCGCAGGCGGCAGCCATACAGCCCGCGCCCGCGGAATCGGCGCCCGCCGCACCCGCAGAATCTACGGACGCCGCCGCAGGCATCGCGGCATGGACCACCGTCGACTGGGGGCCCTACGCCCCCTGGGCGCGGCCCCTCGTGCATCTTGCGCAGGGGCGTCGCGACGACGCCGCCGACGCGTTGCGTCGTACCCCTGAGCCCGCCCGTGACCTGCTGTTCGAGGCGATGTGGTGCCTTACCGCGTGGGCGGCGCTTGTGCTTGGTGATCGGGAGGTGATGGCGCGGGCGCGGCGGGCGCTTGCGCCGGCTGTTGGGGAGTTGGCCGGGGCGGGCAGCGGGCTGCTGACGTTGGGGCCGGTCTCCGGGTGGCTCGACGCGCTCGATGGCGCCCTGCGCTGCGGAAGGGCCGGACGGGCCGGAAGGGCCGGACCATCCGCGTAGTCCCACGTGCCCGCACCCCGCACCGCCCCCGTCACCCCCCGTAGTACCTGCGACGGACGCCCGAGGATCCCCTTCCGTAGGGACGACCCCGGCCCGTCGTCCGCCTACCGTGGCAGCGTGACCGAGACAACCACCGGGGAGACCCGGAGCCCTGAGTTCCACCTGGCGGCCAGGGCCTTCGCCGGACTGCGCCAGGACCTCATCCACGATGCCTTCGCGTACCGTCCGCTGCGGCCCCTGCGTACGCTCGGCCCGTTCGACCGGGTGGTTCCGCGCCGGATACGCGCGCTCGCCGCGTGGGTGCCGCACGCCGTGGTCGTCTTCGGTGCGCTGATGGTGTTCGCCGTCGCCATGGGGAGCGCCGGCCCGGTCTTCGCGCTCATGATCACACTGCCGGTGCTGCTGACGATGGCCCGGCCGGTCGGCGCGTGGTGGCTGGCGCTGGGGGTCTCCGGTGCGGTGAGCATCCTCACGTTCGGCGGCTGGCCGTGGACGGCGGGGACCTTCGCCGGATACCTCGTGGTGATCGCCATCGTGGGCGCCCGTACCCGGCCGCGCGTCGCTGTCTGGATGTGGTTGATCACGGCGGCGTACTCGCTGTTCGCCGGGATCTTCTTCGACCGCGGTTACAGCAACGTCGGCAGCGCGGTCCCCATGCTCTTCCTCTCCGCCATCGCGCTGCTCAGCGTGAGCATGGTGCACGTACGCCGCGAGGCGGAACACCAGGTCGCCGAGCAGCAGAGCGTCACCGCCGTCGAACGCGGCCGGCGCACACTGCTGGAGGAGCGCACCACCATCGCCCGCGAGCTGCACGACGTCGTCGCCCACCACATGTCCGTCGTGGCGATCCAGGCGGAGGCCGCGCCGTACCGGGTGGAGAATCCACCGCCCGAACTGGAGCAGGCGTTCGTCACCATCCGCGAGAACGCCGTCGCCGCGCTGACCGAGCTGCGCCGCATCCTCGGTGTCGTACGGGCCGACGACTACGAGGCGCCCGACGCCCCGCAGCCCACCCTCGCCGAACTCGACGGGCTGCTCGACAACGTCCGCGACGCCGGGCTGACCGTGGAGAAGACGGTCACCGGCTCGGTACGGGAGCTGCCGCCGGGCGTCGAGCTGTCGGCGTACCGCATCGTGCAGGAGGCGCTGAGCAACGCGCTGCGGCACGCGCCGGGGGCGACGGCACGGGTCGAGATCAGTTACGTACTCGGCGGGCTGGGCCTGCGGATCGTCAACACCGCGCCGCGCGGCCTGGTCAAGCCGTCGCCAGGGGCGGGGCACGGCATCACCGGGATGCGGGAGCGGGTGTCCATGCTGAACGGCGAGATGACCGCGGAGCCCACGGAGGACGGCGGCTACGAGGTCGCGGCGTTCATTCCGGTGGCGCTGGTGAGGGACACCGACAGGGACGGCGACAAGGGCAAGGGCGGTAACGCGTGATGACGGACCGCACCGGGAGCGCGGGCGGCGGCGCTGGAGCCTCCGCCCCCACCATCAAAGTGCTCATCGTGGACGACCAGGTCATGGTCCGCGAGGGCTTCTCCGTCCTGCTGAACGCCATGCCCGACATCGAGGTCGTCGGCGAGGCGGTGAACGGCCGCGAGGCGGTGGGCCGGGTCGCCGCGCTCCGCCCCGACGTGGTGCTGATGGACATCCGTATGCCGGAGCTGAACGGTATCGACGCGACCCGCGAGATCGTCGCGGCGAACGCCGACGCGAAGGTGCTCGTCCTCACCACCTTCGACCTGGACGAGTACGTCTACCAGGCGCTGCGCGCGGGCGCCTCCGGCTTTCTGCTCAAGGATGCCTCGGCGCGCCAACTGGCCGACGGTGTAAGGGTGGTGGCGTCCGGCGAGGCGCTGCTGGCACCGGCGGTCACCCGGCGCCTCATCACCGAGTTCGCCCGCCTGGCCGACAACCCCCGGGCGCCCGCGATGGCCCGGATAGGGGAACTGACCGAGCGCGAGACGGAGGTGCTGGTACTGATCGCGCAGGGCCTGTCGAACGCGGAGATCGCGGAGCATCTGGTGGTCGCGGAGTCCACGATCAAGACACATGTGAGCCGGATCCTGGTGAAACTGGGCCTCCGCGACCGCACACAGGCGGCGGTCTTCGCGTACGAGGCGCGCTTGGTGACGCCGGGGTGAGGCGGCGCCGGTGATCACTCACACGGGTGATCGCACCGGCATATGCCTCCGAGCCCGCCGTCCGTATCGCGATGCTGGCATCCGTCTGGCAGGAGGTGCACGATGACAGTTATGGCAGAGCGAACGTCGAAGGTTACGCCGCGGATGTCGGTGGAGGAGTTCGAGAGGATCGCCGAGTTTGCCGCCGTGGAGTCCGAGAGCGTCAGGCTGGAATTCATCGGCGGGCGAATCGGAGTCAGGAAGATGCCGGACGGGGATCACGGCGCGATCATCATGTGGCTGATTCGGCAGTGCATGCAGTTGAGGCCGGATCTGGACCTCGACAACATGCAGGGTCTGAGAGTGGGCAAGTACCGCAAAGGCCGCGCCCGGCCGGACGGCGCACTGGCGCCCGTCGGGCACTTCGAGGGGGAGGGCGAGTGGGCTGACCCCGACGGCGTACTGATGGTCCTGGAGGTCACCTCGTTCGACTCGGACACCCACAACCGGGACCGCAAGGAGAAGCCGTCCGCCTATGCGGATGCAGGTATCCCGGCGTATCTGCTGATCGACCGCGACGATTTCACCCTCACCGTGCACAGCGTTCCGGACGCGGCCACCGGCGCCTACCGCCACCGCGAAACGGTCGCCTTCGGAGAGCGGGTCGTCCTGCCGGACCCCATCGGCATCGAGCTGGATACCGAGAATCTGAAGAGGTATATGCGCTGACGGTGGTGGCCGTGGTGACGCCGGGGTGAGGTGGCGGCGGTGATCACTCACACGGGTGATCACACCGGCATATGCCTCCGCGCCCGCCGTCCGTTTCGCCATGCTGGCATCCGTCTGGCAGGAGGTGCACGATGACAGTTATGGCAGAGCACGTGAGTTACATGTCCGTCGAGGAGTTCGAGAGGCTGGCCAAGCTCGTCGAGAAGGAATCCGACGCCGTCAGGCTGGAATTCATCAACGGACGGATCGGGCTCAAGTACATGACGGATGGTGATCACAGCGAGATCATCAGGTGGCTCCAGAAGCGCTGTATGCAGGCCCGGCCGGACCTCTGGCTGTACGCGGGCGGCGAGATCGGGCTGCTGGTCGAGGCGTACCGGAAGGGCCGGGCCAAGCCGGACGCCGTTCTCGCGCCGGAGAAGGCGTTCGTTGGGCAGGGCGACTGGGCCGACCCGGCGCTGTCGCTGATGACGGTCGAGGTCACCTCGTACGACTCCGACACGGACCGGCGGGACCGCAAGGAGAAGCCGGCCGCCTACGCGGCGGCGGGCATCCCCGTCTATCTGCTGATCGATCGCGACCATTGCACGGTCAGTGTGTTCACGGAGCCGTCGGCCGACGGTTACGGGTACTGCCAAGTGGCCGACTTCGGCAAGAGGGTGATGCTCCCGGACCCGGTCGGTATCGAACTCGACACCGAAGAGCTGAAGGAGTACGTGCGCTGAGGGGAGCGGCGCGGCAGGTTTTGCAGCTTCCTCCACACCCTGTGGAGGAAACCGGCCGCCGTTGCCGGCGGTGTTACGGCGCGCCCCCTCACCCGGGCCACCGGTCCACCCCCCTCACCCCCGCAGATCGCGCCGTCGTAGCCCCGCCAGCCCGCCCGCCACCAGCGCCCCCGCCAGTGCCGTCATGATGAGTGCCGGGGGCCACGCCATCTCCCCGCCCGGTAGCTTCGGCAGTCGGTCGAATGGGGACAGGTCCATCGCCCAGGGCGGCAGGTTCAGTGCTGGGCCCAGCCAGCCCAGGGCCAGGGCGAGGCCGGTGGCTGCCCATGTGGTGGTGGGGGCGGCGCTTGGGGTGAGGCCGTACAGGAGGACTGCCAGGCCGCCCAGGAGCCAGATCGCGGGCAGGCGCAGCAGCGCGGCGCCCAGGATGCCGGCCGGGTCGTGGCCGTAGCCGATGGACAGGCCGACGCCGCCCAGCGCCATGATCAGCGCCGCGCCGCCGAAGGCGATCGTCAGGTGGCCCGCCGCCCAGCGCAGCCGGCCGACCGGTGACGCGAGGAGTGGTTCGGCGCGGCCTGCGGTCTCCTCGCCGTGCAGTCGGAGGACCGAGGCGACGGTGAACAGCGCCGCGACCATGCCGAGCATGCCGACCATGGACGCGAGGAACGCGTCCGTGAGCCCCCGCTGACCGCCCATGCGCTCGAAGATCCGCCGGGTCGCCTCGTTGTCGCCGACCAGCTCCGCCGCGCCGTTGGCCAGCCCGCCGAAGGCGATTCCGGCCAGCAGGAAGCCACCGGCCCAGCCGGCCAGGCCGCCGCGCTGGAGCCGCAGCGCCAGCGCGCCCGCCGTGCCGAGCGCGCCGGCCGCCGGGCCCGGCCTGGCCGGCAGGAAGCTCATGCCGAGGTCGCGCCGGCCCGCCAGGGTGTACGCGACGACGGCCTGGAGCGCGAACGCGGCGACCGGCAGCAGCAGGACCCACCAGCGCTCGGCGCCGAAGGCGCGCACGTGCTCGGCCCAGCCCATCGGCGACAGCCATGTTGTCGGTACGGGGGACGAACCGGCGCCCGCCGCCGCGTCCCCCACCGCCTTCAGCGCGAACGCCGCCCCCAGCGCGGCGGCCGTCAGCCCCTTCGCCAGCCGGGCGTTCCCGGTGAGCTGCGCGGCGACGGCCGCCGTACCGGCGAAGACCATACCGGCGCCACCGACCGCCGCCCCCAGCGCGACCGAACCGGCCACCCCCGCACCGGAGTTCACCATCCCGGCGACAATCACCAGCATCAGCGCCGCATTGGCGGCGAGCGCCGCCAGCAGCCCCGCCGTCAGCGCCGCCCGGCGCCCGACCATCGCCGCCGACAGCATCTCCTGACGGCCCGTCTCCTCTTCCTCCCGGGTGTGCCGTACGACGATCACCAGGCTCATCGCACCGGCGAGCGCCGCCCCGGTCCCGGCCATCCGCCATGCCGTCAGCCCGCCCACGGAGTCCGCGAAGACCGGACCGTACAGCGCGCGCACGGTGCCGTTCGCGGCCACCGACCGCGCGAACTCGGCGCGCGCCGCGTCCGTTTCGTACAGCGCGGCCAGCGAGCGCGCCACGGACGCGAAGGAGCCGCCGAGCGCGAGCGCCCAGAGGGGGATCAGGAGCCGGTCGCGGCGCAGGGCGAGACGCAACAGCGTTCCCGTTCCGGCGAGTTGCTCCGTCGTCGTACGGATCCTGCGGGAGTCGGCGCGGGGGACGGCGGGTACGGTCGTGGTCGTCATCGCGCGCTCACCGCCGCGCCGCCGTCAGTCCCGGCCGCTCCGTCCGCCGCGTAATGCCGCAGGAACAGCTCCTCCAGCGTCGGCGGTGTGCTCGTCAGCGACCGCACCCCGGCCGCGCTCAGCACCCGTAGTACGGCGTCCAGCTTGTCGGTGTCGACCTGGAGCCGCACCCGCCGCCCGCCCCGCACGTCCGGGCCCCGCACGTCCGGGCCCCGCACGTCCGGGCCCCGTACGTCCAGGTCCCGTACGTCCAGGTCCCGTACGTCCAGGTCCCGTACGTCCAGATCGTGCACGCCGGGCAGCCCCGCCAGCCCCTCCGGCGGCCCGGCCAGCTCCGCGCTCACGCTCGTACGGGTCAGATGCCGCAGCTCCGCGAGCGAACCCGACTCGACGGTCACCCCCTTGCGGATGATGCTCACCCGGTCGCACAACGCCTCGACCTCGCTCAGCACATGGCTCGACAGCAGCACCGTCCGGCCCCGGTCGCGCTCCTCCCGCACACACCGCTGGAACACCTCCTCCATCAGCGGATCGAGCCCCGAGGTCGGCTCGTCGAGGATCAGGAGGTCGACGTCGGACGCGAACGCGGCGACCAGCGCGACCTTCTGCCGGTTGCCCTTCGAGTACGCGCGCCCCTTCTTCGTGGGGTCCAGCTCGAAGCGTTCGACCAGCTCCGCCCGGCGCGCCGGATCGAGCCCGCCGCGCAGCCGCCCGTACAGGTCGATGACCTCCCCGCCGGAGAGGCCGCGCCACAGGGTCACGTCCCCGGGTACGTACGCGACACGCCGGTGCAGCCGTACGGCGTCCCGCCACGGGTCCCCGCCGAGGAGCTGGGCCGCGCCGGAGTCGGCGCGCAGCAGGCCGAGGAGGACCCGGATGGTGGTGGACTTGCCGGCGCCGTTGGGGCCGAGGAAGCCGTGGACCTCGCCGGTTTCTACGGCGAGATCGAGACCGTCCAGCGCGTGGGTGGTGCGGCCGAACGACTTGTGGAGTCCGGCGACGCTGATTGCCTTCGTCATGTTTCCGAACATACGCTACTTTCACAAAATCGTGAAGTTAAGGAAGCGTCAAAAGCTCCCTATAAGATCGGAGACGGCGAGACGGGGACGACGGGACGACGGGGACGAGCGAGATGAGTAGGGACATGAGCGGTACGTCGATCGACGGCGAAAGCGCGCGGAACTCGGAGGCCGTGTCGCGCTTCGTGGAGCGCTTTGCCGCCGAGATGACCGAGGCCGGCATGCAGCGGACCGCGTCGCGTGTCTTCGCCGCGCTGCTCGCCTCGGACGACGCGAGCCTGACCTCGGCCGAGCTGAGCGAACGGCTCGGCATCAGCCCGGCGGCCGTCTCGGGCGCGGTCCGCTATCTCACTCAGGTCGGCATGGTCAGCCGGGAGCGCGACCCCGGCACCCGCCGGGACCGCTACCGGCTGCACACCCAGCTCTGGTACACCACGTTCACGCAGCGGGACGCGATCCTCACCCGCTGGGAGCACACCCTGCGCGACGGTGTGGACTCGCTCGGCGAGGACACCCCGGCCGGGGCGCGGATGGCGGAGACGGCCGAGTTCTTCGCGTACGTCCAGGAGGAGCTGGAGCAGATGATGGAGCGGTGGCGGGAGCGCCAGGAGGAGCGGCGCGGGGCCATCATCGAGAAGCGTGGGACCGCCACCGAGAAGAAGCAGCGGGGAGCCGCAGGGGCATGAAACCGTAGGCGGAACCCCCGTACCGGCCTACGGTTTCATGCCACTGCGGTCCCCGCATACGCGGGTTCCCTGGCTGGTCAACCTCACGGACTACTCTAATTTCGCTGGAACCCGACGTCGTTGACGATCTGTCCACGACCTGTTGATCAGGAGTCCACACTTCCGGTGGCGCCCGTCGCGCCGGTGGCGATTTCGGCGAGCGCCTCGTACCGGCACTCGCGCGGGGAGATCCCGTACTCCGTCCGGAACGCCCGGCTGAAGACCGCGTAGTGGGCGAAGCCCCAGCGGGCGGCGATATGGCCGATGGGCACGGTGGCCTGCGAGGGATCGGTGAGGTCGCGCCGGGCGCGTTCGAGGCGCAGGCGCCGGATCCACGCCGACACCGTCGTCTCCTCGCTCCGGAACAGCCCGTGCAGATAGCTGCTGGAGATGTGGTGCGAGGCGGCGACGGCACTGGCCGTGAGCTGCGGATCGCCCAGGTTCTCGCGGATGAACGCCTTCACGGACAGCGCCAGCGCGCTCCTGCGCGCGTGCGGCGGCAGTTCGTCCTCCGCCTCCATGCCGTGCGCCAGGGTCGCGATGAAGAGATCGAGGAGGATGGCGTCCAGCCGGGACGCCTCCGCCGTGCCGGGGCGCGGGACGTCACGGGCGATGCGGGTGAGGAAGTCCGCGAGGTACGCGCCGATCCCCTCGCGCCCGGAGAGCTGCCGGGCCAGCAGCCGTTCCACCCGGCCGGTGGGCAGCGGTACGAGCTGCTTGGGTATCTCCAGGCCGATGCCCCGCATCTCGCTGCCGGTGGTCCGGCACACGAACGGGCGGTCGGTGTCGACCACGTACAGCTGGCGCCGGTAGTGAACGCTCCGGTAGGACATCTGCTCCACGTCCACCCGTCCGCTCAGCGGCAGGGAGAGGTGGTAGAGCCCGGGGTCGGAGCGCCGGATCATCCGGTCCGTCCGCACCATGTGCACCGGCGGCAGCTGCGTCGACCACACCACGGCGGAACCGAGCGGGATCACCCGCATCTCCGCCCGGAAGTCCCCGGCGGTCGGGCAGCGCAGGTCCATCGGGCAGACGGTGTCCGACATGAGCGCGCTCCAGTAGGCGAAGCGGTCGGACGCCGGGATGTCGGCGCTGCGGAAGACCGTCTCAGTCGTCATGTGTCACCTTGGGCGGCGGTGGTGCCGGGCGCGGATGCTGATGCGGGTGCGTTCGGGTACGGGGACGGGGACGGCGGCGCGAGGCGCTCCAGATACGTCCGGGTCTCCGGATCGCCCGGGTTGATTTGCCGGTACGGGTGCCGGGGCCAGAGCGGGCGGCCGTCGATCCACGGTACGACGGTCGGCGCGGCGTCCAGCCAGCCGCGCAGCTCAGCCGTCCCCACCGGCGCCACCGGCAGCCCGGTCCAGGGCCGCCCGGCCGGACCGGGGGCGAGGATCCCGAGCAGCGCCTCGGGTTGGTCGCTGTCGCCGCCGTGCGCGGGGAAGAGCAGCAGCAGCGGTCCGCCGCTGTCCGGATCGTGCAGCAGGACATACCGCCTGGGTACGGGTACGGGCGCGCGCCCGGCCCGCTGGAGCCGCCGGGCGGTGGGCGCGCCGTGGCGGAGCAGCCGGTGGAGGGAGTGCAGCCCGACGGCCGTGAAGAACGCGCAGAACACCACGCGTTGGAGTCCCAGCGCCCATCCGCCGCCGTTCGAGGCGAACCCCACGGCCGCCTGCGCGACGGCGCCGCCGAGGCCGAGCACGGTACCGGCCAGCGTCGTCGAACTCCGCAACGTCCGCACCCGCCACCACGGCACCTCCCGGATATCCCGCTCCGGCCGCGCATACCGCACGGCCCACCGATTCCCGGCCCGGGGCAACGGCACGGGAACGTACAGCCGCCGCGCCTCAGCGGCGAAGACACCGAAGGAGAGGGGACGGGCCGGCTGAGAGCCGAGGCGATGAGAGCGGACGCGGTGAGAGCTGACGCTCTCGGGGCTGGCGGCGGGGCCGGCGCCGTGGCCAGGTGCGGCGGCCTCCGCGCCAGGGGCGGCGGGCGCCGTGGGCGTGGCGGGTGCGGAGGGCAAGTCCTCGTGCCCAGACACGATCTGGCCCCCGGGCGCGGGCGCGTCCTCGGCCCTGGGCTCAGCCGTCCCGGCCGTGGCGTTATCCACGGCGGGCGTGGTCGGCACGCCTCCGTACCCGGGGCCCTCCGCGCCAGGTGCGGCGGGTGCGCCGGGCAAGTCCTCGTGCCCGGGCGCGGGTGCGGCCTCGGCCCTGGCTTCGGCGTCTGTCCCGGCCTCGGCCCCGGGCCTGGCCAAGGGCGCGACATCGGTCCCGGTGTTGGCGTCGGTCGTGGTCCCGTACCCGCCGGATCCGGCCGCGCTTGCGGCCTCGACCGCAACCCTGGGGGCGGTCTCAGCCGCCCCGGCCGTGGAGTTATCGACGGCGGGTGGGACGGGCATGCCCCCGTACGTGGGTACGGTCTTGCGCCCCGGCGCGGGCGAGGGCCCGTCCCCACCCGCCCCCGCCCCCGGGCGGTCCATCAGTCCCGCCTGTTCCGCTGCTCGGACTGCTCGGCGGCGGGTCAAGGGGCTGCGTATGGGGGTTGCCCAGACGACTTCGCCGCCGCCCGGTGGGGCCAGGACGCCGCCGGTGGAATCCTTGGTCGGGTCGCCGCACCACCACAGGAGGCCGATGGACAGGGGCTGGACCAGTGACTGGCGGCGGGCGGTCGCGATGACGGTCATCGGTCGCAGTCCGTCGGTCACCGGGTCGCGCAGCACCAGGAGCGCGGGCCGCGAGCCGCGTGGTACGGCGGCCGCGACGCAGGTCGTCCAGCGTGTCGCCGCCAAGCGGCGCCGCATCAGGCGGGACAGCCGCAGGGAGGCGAGGCCCATCGCCAGCAGGCCGATGGAGAGCCCCATGAGGCTTCCCGTTGCCTCAAGCACCCAGTCGTCGAACCCCTTCGCCCGCGCCGTCGCGGCGATCGCCGACAGACCGGCGATCAGGGCCACGCCGACCCTGATCCACAGGGCCGCGCGGGCGCGGTGGCGGGCCAGCGCGGCGGCGGTGGCGGCGCCGTCCAGCGCCGCTGCCGATGCCGCCGTCGGCTCGGAAGATCTGTCGTCAGATCTGTCGCCGCTGTCCCGCATGGAATGAGCCCCCCGTCGTACCCCGTACCCCGCCTACCGATCCGGCCCGAGGCTACCGGGCCCGGATGTACGGACCGCCCCCGCCGGGAGCATCAGCCCCCACGCCCCCGGACGCAGCGTCCACGTCCGTGTCCGTACGGGCCCGGTGACCCGGGCGTCCGCCCGGTAGCGGAAGTCCGCGCCCGAGACCGTCACGGACAGCGCGCTCGCCCGGAGCGGCTCCGCCGACGCGCGCCTGCGGATCACCACCTCGGCGCGCCCGTCCCGCGACCGTACGGTCACACCCTCGACGGGCTCGTCCAGATCGCTCAGCAGGACCCCGTCCGCCTCGACACGCAGCCGGTGCGTGTGGCCGGATATCGACTGCGGTACGGGGCGTACCAGCGTACGGACCAGGGAGCGGCACGTGTGCCACATATGCGCGGCAGCCGGCCCGACCCCGGCGCCAGGCGCAGAGGCGGCCGATGCGCCGGATTCGCCGAACGCGCCGGCAGCCGCGCCGGCCGGGGGCACCGGGGCCAGCGCCGTCCCGGCCACCGGCAGCGCCGGGATCCGGAGATCCCCCAGCACCACCCCGTCGCTGTCGTCCACCAGCAGATCCAGCCGCCGCACCGCCCCGTCCAGCACCGCGCGCGCCGCCGCCACCGCGCCCGTGGGCACGCCGAGCGAGGCCGCCAGCTCCACCGACGCGCCGATCGGTACGAGCGAGAGCGCGCCCGAGGACAGCTCCCGCTCCCGGTGGAGCAGCGCGACCATCCGCAGCAGCGCCCGGTCGTCGCCGACCAGCACCGGGCGCCGGTTCCCCCGTCTGGCCAGCGCCCGGGACAGCTCCTCAGGGCCCTCGGGGAAGCAGAGTTTCACCGCCGCTCCGCCGCTCAGCACATCTTTCGCGATCCGCACGGATTCGCCGTCGGTCCGGCCCGCGACCGGGTCGATGACCACCAGAAGCTGCTGCGCGCCGTTCTCGGCGGGCTCTGGAGCCGACACCTCGGTCCTTCCTCGGGTAGCATCTTTGTGCAAGAGCCCCTTGCGCTATTGCGCCAGGGGCTTCGTCTATTCCGGGGCATCCGGTTCGACGGTCGGATCTGTGCCGTGCAGCGCGCCGTACATCTCGTACAGCGTGTCGTACAGCGCTCTGTGTGACGTACAGCGTTGTGCGCCGCCCGCCCTGACCTTGGACATGCCCCGCCCGGAAGGGGTGTACGCCTGTGCCCGCACTTGTGCTGCTCGGTGCTCAGTGGGGTGACGAAGGCAAGGGAAAGGCCACCGACCTGCTCGGTGGATCCGTGGACTATGTAGTGCGCTATCAGGGCGGCAACAACGCCGGCCATACGGTCGTCGTCGGCGACCAGAAGTACGCACTGCATCTCCTCCCTTCCGGAATCCTCTCCCCCGGTTGTACCCCGGTGATCGGTAATGGAGTGGTCGTCGACCCGGCCGTCCTGCTCTCCGAGCTGAGCGGGCTCAACGAGCGTGGTGTCGACACATCCAAGTTGCTGATCAGCGGTAACGCTCATCTGATCACGCCGTACAACGTGACCGTCGACAAGGTGACGGAACGGTTCCTCGGCAAGCGGAAGATCGGTACGACCGGCCGTGGCATCGGTCCGACGTACGCCGACAAGATCAACCGTACGGGCATCCGTGTCCAGGACCTCTACGACGAGTCGATCCTCGTCCAGAAGGTCGAGGCGGCGCTGGAGTCCAAGAATCAGCTGCTCGCCAAGGTCTTCAACCGGCGGGCCATAGAGGCCGGCCAGATCGTCGAGGAGCTGCTGAGCTTCGCGGACCAGCTCAAGCCGTACGTTTCGGACACGACCCTCGTCCTGAACAATGCGATCGACGCGGGCAAGGTCGTCCTCTTCGAGGGGGGCCAGGGCACACTGCTCGACGTCGATCACGGCACGTACCCCTTCGTCACGTCCTCCAACCCTACGGCGGGCGGCGCCTGCACGGGCGCGGGCGTCGGACCGACGAAGATCAGCCGGGTCATCGGCATCCTCAAGGCGTACACCACGCGCGTCGGCGCCGGTCCGTTCCCGACCGAGCTGCTCGACGAGGACGGCGAGGCGCTGCGCCGCATCGGCGGCGAGCGCGGTGTCACGACGGGCCGCGACCGCCGCTGCGGCTGGTTCGACGCGGTGATCGCGCGCTACGCGACCCGGGTCAACGGTCTGACGGACTTCTTCCTCACCAAGCTGGACGTGCTGACCGGCTGGGAGCAGATCCCGGTGTGTGTGGCGTACGAGATCGACGGCCGCCGCGTCGAGGAACTCCCGTACAACCAGACCGACTTCCACCACGCGAAGCCGGTGTACGAGTACCTGCCGGGCTGGTCGGAGGACATCACGAAGGCCAAGACCTTCGCTGATCTCCCGAAGAACGCGCAGGCGTACGTGAAGGCGCTGGAGGCCATGTCGGGCGCGCCGATCTCGGCGATCGGTGTGGGTCCGGGCCGTACGGAGACGATCCAGATCAACTCCTTCATCTGAACCGGCTCGCACGACTGCGAGAACAGCACGACGGCCCGGACCCACGGTGTACGTGGGGCCGGGCCATCGTGTCGTTCCGCTCAGTGGCGGTACGTACCGCTACTTCAGCAGGTACGCCTTCTCGATGGTGACGTCGTAGACATTGCCGCTCTTGTCCGTGAGCTTCGCCTTGAAGGAGACCGACTTCGCCTTCTTCGGGTGGGTCAGGGCGAGGCTCCGCTTACCGCTCTTCGTGTTGACGGGCGCCTTCGACCACTTCTTGCCCCCGTCGTACGAGACCTGCACGGCCAGCGACTTGAAGTTCTTCGCCGCCGGGCCCTGGATCGTCAGCGGGACCGTGAACTTCTTGCCCGCCGGCGCGGTGCTCGCCAGGTCCAGCTTCGGGGCGAAGCGGACCGAGGAGAGCGGAAGCGGTGTGGAGTTGCCGCCCGAGGGCTTCTTCGAGAGGAACGTCCAGGCCGCGACGAGCCGGGTGGAGACACCGGTGACCTTCGCCGGCCGGGTCACATCCGTGCTGATCCGGTACTTGGCGGACGCGGCCGGCACGGGCAGGACGTACTGGCAGAACGGGTCCTTGACGTTGAGGAGCTGCTTGCCGTCACGCGTGACAACGGTCCGCTGCTTCGCCGGCTCCGAATGAACGACGTTCCCGGAGCTGTCCGTGAACTCCTCGACGCAGAAGTTGAGTTCGTTGCCCCACCGCCAGTTGGCGTCGGCCCTGCCGATCCTGGGGCTCATCACCCCGACGTTGAACGTCTTCGTGTACGTCTTCTTGGGCTGGTACGCCGCGGGGGAGGTCCGGTCGAAGCTGACGTCCTGTTCGTAGGAGCTGCGCGGCTCCAACTGCCCAGGAGCGAAGCTCCACTTGGCGCCCTTCGGGACGTTGACATACGTCTTCGCAGTGGCGGGCAGCGCGAACGGGTTGCTCTCCGCCTCGAACCCGCTGCCCGAGGGCAGCTCCCAGGCCGTGGCGATCTTGCCCTTGCGGTTCTTGTTGGACGCGCCGATCTTCAGGTTCATCAGGGCCAGTTCGCTCGCGGCGACCTTGTGGGTGAGCCCGGGATGCAGAGAGCCGGTGCGGTTGTAGACGAGGTTGTAGGTGGTGCTGCCCTTCTGCCAGACACCGCCCAGCTGCGCGTCGAACTCCTTCGCCGTCACCGTGGGACCGACATGACCGGTGCGGATTCCCTTGAAGGAGCCGAAGGTGAAGATCGAGCTGTAGTACGTCGACTTCGTGCTCAGGGCGTAGTTCAGATAGCCCTGAACCTGCTTGGCGGACCCCGGCGCGGTGATGTTCACCGGCTTCGTCTTGCGGGCGTCGAAGGTCACCGTGGTGTTCTTGGTGAGGGAGAGCTTCGGCTGCACCATGAGCGCGTAGTCCGTGCCGTTTTTCTGCCCGGTGGGGATCGAGACCGCGGAGTCCAGCAGATACGTGCCCTTCGGCAGCCGCACCTTGACCGTGCCGTCGCCGTCCTCGTCGTAGTGGTAGCTCATCCCGGCGTTGTCGCCGTGACCCTGGATCTGCGTGCCCGACTGGGAAGGCTTGCCCTTGGTGTCGAGGTATTTCAGGGTGAGGGTGTGCGCCTCGGACTCGCGCTCGACCGCGAAGGTGGTACGGACACTCTGGCCGCCCGTGGCCGCCTTGGCGACGAGTGTGCCGGCGAAGACACCGTCCTGGCTGCCGACACTGGTGTTGGCGGTGAGATCGACGCGCGCCGTACCGCCCGCCGGGACGGTGATCTGCGGCGCGCCGGTGGTGAAGAAGCCGGCCGGGGCCGCCTTGCCCTTGGGGCCGATGGTCTCCAGCGTCAGATCGAGGGTGACCGGGGCCGTACCGGTGTTGCGGTAGGTGATCTGCTGGGTGATCGGCTTGTCATCGGCGTGCGGCCACTGCTGCATACCGAAGTTGAGCGACGCCTGCTCGCTGAGTACGGTCTGCGTGATCGCCTTCGTCAGATCGGTGCGGCCCGCGCCCTGCTGGTACGGGGTGAGCCCGGCGCTGGGCTTGGCGGAGGAGATCAGCGCCTGCTTGATCTGCCGGCCGGTCCAGTCGGGGTGCTGCTGGGCGAGGATGGCGGCGGCGCCCGCGACATGCGGGGTGGCCATCGACGTACCGGACAGAGCAACGTAGCCGTCGGTGGCCGGGTCGCCGATGAAGCCCTTGGCGGCCTTCGCGGCGACGATGTCCACACCGGGGGCGGTGATGTCCGGCTTCAGCGAACCGTCGGCCGTCGGGCCCACGCTGGAGAAGTCCGCGATCTTGTTCTTGCGGTCGACCGCGCCGACGGTGAGCGCGGACGGCGCGCTGCCCGGCGAACCGATTGTCTTCGCCTCGGGGCCCTCGTTGCCCGCCGCGACGACGAAGAGAACGTCCTTCTGCGCCGAGATCCGCTCTACTGCGGCCTCCAGCGGGTCGACCTCCGGGACGTCCTCGCGGCCGAGGGACATGTTGACTATCTTGGCGCCCTGGTCGGCGGCCCACTGCATCCCCGCGATGATCCCGGACTCGCCGCCGAACCCGTCGTCCCCGAGGACCTTGCCGTCCAGGATCTTCGCGCCGGGCGCGACCCCCTTGAACTTCCCGCCGGACTTCGCGCCCGAACCGGCCAGGGTCGACGCGACATGCGTGCCGTGGCCGAACTTGTCGACCGTGCTGCCCGAGCCGGAGAAGTCCTTACGGAGGATGGAGACGCCCTTGAGGTCGGGGTTTGTCTGGTCGACCCCGGTGTCGAGGACGGCGACCTTCACGCCCTTGCCGTCGTAACCGGCCTGCCAGGCCGTCGGCGCGCCGATCTGCGGGACGCTCTTGTCGAGGAGCGCCTTGAGCTTGCCGTCCAGCCACACCCGCTCGATCCCGGGGGCCGTCGTACGCTCCTCGGTTTCGGTGTCGCCGGCCTCGGTGAGCGCGTCCCAGACGTCGGACGACTCGTCCTTGGGCGCGCTGAGCGCCTCGCCGGTGATGGTCGGCAGCGTACGGCGCACCGAGACATCCGCCTCCGCGAGGGCCGCCTTCGCGGTGGCGCGGTTCTTGCCGTACGAGACGATCAGCGGCACCGAACCGCGGTGCGCGTCGTCGTACTTGGCCTTCAGCAGCCCCGTCACATCGAACAGTCGACGGTCCACCTTGCGCTGGCCGATCAGCGCCAGGGCGTCGGACGGGAAGACATAGGTGCTGTCCCCGGAGCGCGTGATGGACATCCGGATGTTCTCGCGGCCCTCACCGGGCTGTACGCGGATCACCCGGCCCTCGGCGTTGACGTACACGCGGTCGCCGGTGATCAGTGTGATCACGGACGCGGTGTTCCGCGCGGTGCCCGGCGCGGTGTGCTGCTGGGTGTCTCCGGCGCCCCCCGGACCGGAGACGGAGGTCGTGCCGAACGCCGTGCCGGACGTGGCGCCGGACGCGGCACCTGACGTGAGTCCGGCCGTGAGCAGCGCGGCGACCATGGCCGCACCCGCTCGCCTCTTGTTCGTGAGCAAAGCTCCCCCACCCTTGAGATGCCTGATCGACTGTGTGGTCGCGCACGCGTTCGCTTCCGCAGTGTCAGATGCGATTTCTGGAGCGGGAGTTGCAGTCTGTCAGGCACTTTCGTTCGAGAGGCTCGGTCGGTCGCTCGGTCGCTCGATCAGGCGGGCGGCGGGGCCAGGACCGCGATGTCGTTGCCGGACCCCACCACCAGCCGCCCGTCCGGCGCCATGGTCACCGCGGTCACCTCCGAGGGGAACACCACATCGGAGCCCACCTGGCGGTGGGAGGCGAGGTTCCAGACCCGTACCGTACGGTCGTCGCCGCCGGTGACCACGAGCGGCCGGCCGCCGACCACGGCGCTGGCGACGGCCCACACCGGACCGGCGTGGGCGGTCAGGGGCGCGGGCCCCGCCGCTTCCGTACGCGTGGCCACGTCCCACACCTCGATCCGGCCGTCCCAGCAGCCGGTGACGGCGACGAGACGGCCGTCCACGACGGCGACGGCCAGCGCCACCCGCTGGCGGGGTCCTCCGGCCGGAGGCAGGACCCGGCTCTCGTGCTGACGCTCCGTCAGATCCCATACGTGGACGGTGCTGTCGTCGTGCAGGGTGAGGGCCTTGGGGCGGCCGTCCACCACGGCCGTCACCACGGTCACCACAGCGCCGAGGCGGAGTCGGTCCGTGGAGGGGTTCGTCGCGAGGACCCCCAAGGGCTCGCCCGTGGCCGGGTCCCACAGTCGCAGCTGCTGAGCATTTCCGCCGCTTCCGCCGCTTCCGCCGCTTCCGCCGCCTCCGCCGGTGAGGACCACGGAACGGCCGTCCACCACGGCCGTTGCCGCCGTCGACGCCCCGCCGTCGAGTTCCGCCAGAGGCCGGGGCCCGGTCAGCTCCCACGACCGCGCCTGCCTGGACGGATCCGCGACAACGGCGACGGGCCGGCCGTCCACCGTCGCCGTCACCACCGCCCACACCGAACCACGGGCGGGCAGGGCGTCGCCCATCCGCTCACCGGTCGCCAGGTCCCACATCAGCACGGTCTCGTCGTCGCCGCCGGTGAGGGCGACCGCGCGCCCGTCGACCACCGCCGTCGTGGCCGACCGTACGCAGTCCGCATGGCCGACCGCGCCGGCGGCCGTACCGTCGACCGCACCCACGGTCGCGCGCATCAGGCCGCCGGTGGCCCATACCGGCCGCCACCCCGCCACCGCGTCCGCCCGCCCTTCAGATCCGTCGCTCATGATCGGGAGGTTAACGCGAAACCTCCACCGGCCCGAGGTTCCGGACCGATGGAGGCTGCTGCTGCACGTCGGAAGGCCGGCTACTTCAGCAGGTACGCCTTCTCGACGGTGACGTTGTACGTGTTGCCGCTCTTGTCGGTGAGCTTCGCCTTGAAGGAGACGGACTCCGCCTTCTTCGGGTGGTTCAGCTTCAGGCTCTTCTTGCCGTTCTTCGCGGTGGTCACCGGGGCCTTCGACCACTTCTTGCCGCCGTCGTACGAGACCTGCACGGCCAGCGACTTGAAGCTCTTCGCCGCCGGGCCCTGGAGGGTCAGCGGGACGGTGAACGTCTTGCCCGCCGGGGCAGTGCTCGTCAGGCTCAGCTTCGGGACGAAGCGGACGGTCGACAGCGGCAGGGTCGCGGTCTTGCCGGCCGCGGGCTTCTTCGACGTGAACGCCCAGTCCGCGATCAGGCGGGTGGTGACACCGGCGACCTTGGTGGAGCGGGACGCGTCCGTATAGATGCGGTACTTCGCGGACTTGGCCGGCACACCGGCGATGTCCTCGCCGCCGCAGAGCGTGCTCACCACGGTCTTCTTGCCGTTGACGGAGATGAAGCTCCGCTGCTTGGTCGTCAGCGACAGGCCCTCGTTGCCGGAGCTGTCCGTGAACTCGGGCATGCAGAACCACATGTCATTGCCCGACCGCCACGCGCCGCTGTACGAACCGATCCGCGGGCTGAACACACCGACGTTGAAGGTCCGCTCGTACGTCTTCTTCGGCTGGTAGACCTTCTCGCCGTACTGCGTGAGCATGACGTCCAGCTCCGGGGAGTTCTTGCTGACGTTCTGCCCGGCGGCGAAGCTCCACGCGATGCCCTTGCCCGCCGAGACGTATGTCTTCGCCGTGGCGGGCAGGGCGAACGGCTTGCTGACCGTCTGGTAGCCGTCCTCCGACGGCAGCTCCCAGGTCGGCGAGATCGACCCGAGACGGTTCTTGGCGGAGGCGCCGATCTTCATCTTCACCAGGGCCAGTTCACCCTTGTTGATCTTGTGGCTGAATCCGGTGTGCAGCGAACCCCTGCGCGGATAGAGCACGTTGTAGGTGGTGCTCCCCTTCTGCCAGGTGCCGCCCACCTGCGAACCGAACTCCTTCGCCGGCACCGTCGGGCCGACATGGCCGGTGCGGAACCCGCTGAAGGAGCCGAGGTCCATCGTGCTCGCGTAGGCGCGGCCCGCCGTGGTGTGGTCGTAACGCACGTACGTATGCACGCTCTTGGCGGACTCCGGCGCGGTGACGCTGATCGGCTTCGCCTTGCGGGCGTCGAACGTGACCGTGGTGTTCTTGGTGACGTTGAGCTTGGGCTGCATCATCAGCGCGACATCCGGATCGGCCTTCGCGCCCTTGGGCGTCTGGACCTGCGACTCCAGCGCGTACGTACCCTTCGGCACGCGCAGCTTGACGACGCCGTCGCCGTCTGTGTCGTACCGCTCGGCCCAGAAGTCGTTGGCGAGGCCGTAGACCATGCTGCCCGACTGCGAGGGCTTGCCCTTGGTGTCGAGGTACTTCAGCGTGAGCTGGTACGACTCGGTTTCGAGCTGCGCGGCGAAGCTGGTACGGACGGACTGGCCGCCCTCGGTGGCCTTCGCGACGACCGCGCCGGCGTAGCCGCCGCTCGCGCTGCCACCGATGTTGTTGGCGCTGAGACTGACCCGCGCGGTGCCGCCCGCCGGGACGGTGACCTGCTGGGCGCCGAGGGCGAAGAAACCGGCCGGGGCCGCCTTGCCCTTGGGCCCGGTCGCCTCCAGCGACAGATCGAGGGTGACCGGGCTCGTACCGTCGTTGCGGTAGGTGACCTGCTGGGTGACCGGCTTCGTGTGCGGCCACAGCAGGGTGCCGAAGCTGACCGAGCTGCGCTCGCTGACGACGGTCTGCGTGATCGCCTTCGTCAGGTCGGTGCGGCCGGTGCCCTGCTGGTACGGGGTGAGCCCGGCGGTCGGCTTGGCGGAGGAGACCAGCGCCTGCTTGATACGTGCCCCCGTCCAGTCGGGGTGCTGCTGGGCGAGGATGGCGGCGGCGCCCGCGACATGCGGGGTGGCCATCGACGTACCGGACATGGAGACGTAACCGGCGGCGGCCGGGGTGCCGTCGACGCCCTTGGCGGCCCTGGCGGCGACGATATTCACGCCGGGCGCGGTGATGTCGGGCTTCAGCGAGCCGTCTGCGGTCGGGCCCACACTGGAGAAGCCGGCGATTTTGTTCTTGCTGTCGACCGCGCCGACCGTGAGCGCGGAGGCGGCGCTGCCCGGCGAGCCGATGGTCTCGGCATCGGGGCCCTCGTTGCCCGCCGCTATGACGAAGAGGACGTTCTTCTCGGCGGAGATCTTGTCGACCGCGGCCTCCAGCGGATCGACGTCCGCCGTGTCCTCGCCGCCGAGGCTCAGGTTGGCTATCTTCGCGCCCTGGTCGGCGGCCCACTGCATGCCCGCGATGATGCCCGAGTCCTCGCCGAACCCGTCGTCGTCGAGCACCTTGGCGTCGATGATCTTCGTACCGGGCGCGACGCCCTTGTACTTGCCGCCCGACTTCGCGCCGGATCCCGCGATGGTCGACGCGACGTGTGTGCCGTGGCCGGAATGGTCGACGGTGTTGCCCGAGCCGGAGAAGTCCTTCCGGAGGATGGAGACGCCCTTGAGGTCGGGGTGCGTCTGATCGACTCCGGTGTCCAGGACGGCGACCTTCACGCCGGTGCCGTCGTAACCGGCCTGCCAGGCGGTCGGCGCGCCGATCTGCGGCACACTCTTGTCCAGCAGCGCCTTGCGCTTGCCGTCCAGCCACACCCGCTCGATCCCGGGGGCCGCTTCACGGGCCTCGCTCTGCGGATCGCCTTCGGCGGTGAGGGCCTCCCAGACGTCGGCGGTCTCGTCCTTGGGCGCGGTGAGCGCCTCGCCGCTGACGGCGGGGAGGGTACGCCGGACGGAGATGTCCGCGTCGGCGATGGCGGCCTTGGCCTCCGCCTTCCGGCTCGCGTTCTTGGCGTACGACACGATGAGCGGGAGCGTGGCGCGGTGGGCGTCGTCGTACTGGGCCTTGAGCAGTCCCGTCACGTTGAACAGGCGTCGGTCCAGCCGCCCTTGGCCCACGAGGAGGGACGCGTCGGACGGCATGACGTACGTATCGTCCCCGATGCGCCGGATGGAGATCCGCACGCTCTCGCGGCCTTCGCCACGCTGGACGCGGACGACCTTCCCGTGGGTGTCGACGTGGACCTGATCGCCGGTGATGAGGGTGACGACGGAGGTGGTGCCGTTGCCCTGGGCGCCGAAGGTCTTGGCGGTGCTTGTGTCTGCTGAGGTCGCGGTCGCGGCGGTGGCGGAGCTGGTGACCATGCCGGAGGTGAGTCCGGCGATGAGGAGGGCGGCGAGGGTGGCCGCGCCGGCTCGTGCGGTGGTGCTTCTGGTGTTGTTGCTTCGGTCGCTGCTTCTGTCGCTGCTTCGGTCGCTGAACAAGGTTTCCCACCCCAGGATTTACTGAATCGGACGGAATTCACTCCGGGTGCCCCCACACCCTCGTGCTGCGTGCTGCGTGCTGCGTGCTGCGTGCTGCGTGGTCGTAGTGCGTGCTCGTGCTTGGGCGTCAGGCGGCGCTGGTGTTGGCGCGGGGGTTCCGGTTGGTGAACCAGCGGTACACGACCCCGAGCGCGAAGGCCTGGATGAGGGCGCTCACGGGAATCGTCATGAGGTACAGAACAACGTCAACGAAGGCCAGCGCCGGGGGAAGGATCGGGCCCAGGAGCGTGATCGGCGTGGAGATGAAGAACGAGGTCGGCGCGGTGACAACGGTGATCCATATCCCGGCGAGACTGGCGTCCCCCGAGTTGGCGTTGGAGATCGCGTCCACAGCGACCCAGGCGCAGACGGCGAGGACGATCGCGAGGTAGCCGAGGGCCACGGGGTTCACGAGGTTGTAGCGGAGCTTCTGGCGGAGGGAACCCCAGGGGGACGAGGCGGAGGACGAGGAAGAGGAGGAGGGGGCAGACATGTTGTTCTCCCGGAGGTGTTTGTTGGTGCGCTCTGTTGACCTCCACATTGCCTTCGCCGAGAGATGCTCACCTGAGTAGTCCTACTCATGTTCGTGTGGGTGAACGGACGTGCGACGAGGGCAAGTTGAACACTCGCAACGGTCAACGGATGTCACATCAGAAGTGAGAGATGCACGCGACGACACATCCGTTCCAAAATCGCCGCCGGGATCGTAAGCGGAATCGGATTCGGGGGCTCGGTGGGCAGGTGCGGGCGCGGGGGCGCTGTCCCGTATGGCCGGCATCGACGCGCACAGCACCCCCACGGCCACGACGGCGACGCTGATCGCCGCCACGACGAACCCCCACGGCCCGGCGGCGGCCGGAGCCACGGCCGAGCAGCCATCCGTCACCCCCACCCGGGCGACTCCAGCGTGAACCAGATGGCCTTGCGCCCCACGGGATCGGACGCGTAGATGGTCGTCCCCCAGGCATGCGCGAGATGCGCCACGAGGGCGATCCCCCGCCCTTCCTCGTACGCGGACTGATCCCCGCCCCCGTCCTGCCCCTGCCCCCGGACGACGACCGTGGGCACGGGCAGCACCCAGGGCCTGTCGTCAGTGACGGCCACGGTGACGCGCCCCCCTTCCAGCGCCGCGGACACCCGGATCAACGGGGTCTGGGTGTGCCGGTGCGCGTTGGTGACGACCTCGGTGACACAGAGACGTGCGTCCTCAACGAGGGCGTGATGGCGGCGGTCGATGCCCAGCAGTGAACTCACGAAATTACGTGCGATTTTCGGCGCGGCGGCCGTGTTGGGGAGCGTGAGCAGGTAGGGCTTCCGGTCGAGGAGGGGTGGCGGGGCGGTCGAGGCGGTGGCGGTAACGGTGGTCATGTCGTTCTCCCAACGCTGCGGTCTGAACTGGCGCGTTGTCCGTCGTACGTGGCGATGGCCCGTGGCCGCGCGCGGGTCAAGGCGCGCGGGAGGGGCTGCACTTCGGTCTGGGTGGCGGACGACGCGGTGCTGGGACGACCATAGCGCCCCGTACAACTGCTTGTACGGATCCGGACAAGGAGAGTGACCAGTTCGCTATCATCGAGACGGCAGTCACAATGGGGTACCGCGAGGAGGACGGGCTGATGCCACCGAGGAAGGAACCCACGGCGCGGCAGCGCCGGTTGGGCAGTGAGCTGCGCAAGATCCGGCAGCGTGCAGGTCTCTCCATCGCTGAGGCCGCTCCCATGCTTGCCACCGACCGCACCACGGTCAGTAACACTGAATCGGGGCGCTTCGGAGTAAGCCCCGAACGGGTTCGGACATGGGCCGAGAAGTACGAGTGCACAGACGCGCCCTATGTTGACGCTCTCGCGGGCATGGCGGCCGAACGCATAAATGGATGGTGGGAGGACTACCGGGGCGAGCTGCATGATGTGGCCCTCGACTTGGCCGAACTGGAGCATCACGCGGTTGCTATCCGCGCTGTTCAGTTCATGCATGTGCCCGGGCTGCTGCAGAACGAGAACTACATCCGTGCGGTGTACGCCGAGTCTGTTCCGCCTCGGAGCCCGGCCCGACAGCGACGCTTGATCTCGCACAGGCTGAAGAGGCGGGACGTACTCGATCGGGACAACCCGCCGGACTGCACGTTCCTCGTCCACGAGGCTGCCCTACGTATGGCATTCGGTGGCCCGGAAGTCCTCCGGGCGCAGCTCAGGAGCCTTCTGGAAGAGTCGGAGCGCGACAACGTGACTGTCCTGGTGCTTCCGTTCTCCGCAGGTGGAATTCCGCATGCGAGCAGTTCGGCGCATTACGTCTACGGCCCGGTCCCGCAGCTCGACACGGTGCAGACGGATACCCCGACCGGTTCGGGGTTCGTGGACGCGGAACTCCGTCTTTCCAACTGGCGAGCGGTGCTCGACAGCGCTGAGGGGAAGGCCCTCGATCCGCAGAGGTCGAGAGACTTTATCGACAAGGTTGCACAACAAATCTGAAGGCGTGAAGGTCATGCACATTCAATGGCGCAAGTCGTCCAAGTCGGCCGAACACGACGAAGCCGAGTGCCTCGAACTCGCTGAATACGATGGCGAGATCCTGATGCGCGAGAGCGACAACCCCGACGTCGTCATCCGTACGACCCGCGCCAAGCTGCGGGCGTTTCTGGGAGGCGCCAAGGAGGGCGAGTTCGACGACTTGGCGTGAGTTCGCCAGGTCTCGGCGGCGGGCGGTTTCCCATTGGCGCAGATGGGGGGCCGCCCGTTCGCATTGACCGGGACGGTCGCGATGGTTGACACCATCGCGACCGTCCCGGGGAGATGGCTGCACGACGTGTCTTGGCCCTAATTGCGGACGAGTTGGGGCGTCCTCACTCCCCGGATCCGAAGACGGGGCGATCCGGCGACATCGACTCGTCCTCGGGCGCGCCAGTGTTCTGGCAGGCGGTCAGGAGCCACCGCCCGTCTTCCTTCGCCATGATCCACAGCGGAGAGCCCACGTCCAGTCCCTCGGGTGTCTGGTACAGCTGGCGGAGCTTGACCGCGGCGACGTCGGGGCGGATGAACAACACGTGTTCCAATTCGAACGTCATCGTCAGGCCCTGCATCCCGCCAGGGAGAACTTGGTGTGTGAAGGCCGAGATCGCATCGTGGCCGAAGAGTCGCTTGCCTCCACCCGTTGTCCAGATTGCGTCGGCTCGGAAGAGGCTGAGGAACTCGTCAGGGAGTTCGTTGTTCTGGGCGTGTTCGACCGTGGCGACGACCTGCTTGATCGCTTCGATCTCGGCTTCGCGGGTCCGTGCGTCGATGTCTGTATTCATGGTGGCCACTGTGAAATATCAACCTCGCTTGAGGTCAAGGATTTGCGGCGAACTCACGGCGAGCGCGACGGCAGTCACTCATTGCGGATCGGGAACGACTGGAGCCCTGCCGGGGAGCCCGGCAGGGCTTACGTATGGGTGCTGTGTGAGCGGACATGCCGGCCTCAGCTACTCGGGGCAGGCGCTACCGCTCCCGCCCCCACTTCCGCTGCCATCCTGGCCGTCGCCGCCGCTGGGCTCGCGCGGTGCCTCCGGGGGCTTGGGGCCTCCGTCGTGCTTGCCGCCGTCGGCGTCGGCCGTGTGTGCCGGGACGTCGTCCGGCAGGCGGAACGGCACGCCGCGCCACCCCATGGGGTCGGGCGCGTGCGTCTCGTACGTATCGACCGTGTCGACGGTCTGAACGCTCATGGTTACCTCCTTGCTCTTCGCGCGCTGAGGGCGCGCTTGCCGCGTGGTTTCGGCGGCTTGAGCGGGACGCTAGTCCGTGCGATCCAGTAGCACTAGCTAAAGAAGTCCGTATCACTCGTTAGGGTCAAACACTTGATACGGAGCCGTCGCAAACGCTAGCGTCCTTGTGGCGCGACGCCGGGCCGACTCCTCGTCAGGGGACCCGGCGGCGGCCAACTCCCCTGCACTCTGCGCCTGTTGGGGAGTGTTATCGACAGGGCCCGGCCCCTCGCCTGCGGCTCGTCACGCCGGCCAAGGGCGGCTGGGGCGGGCCCTGTCTCTCTGTCTCTCTGTCTGAAGGGATGGCATGACGACGCTCAGCACATTGCCCATGCCGCATCAACTCGTATGTGAGACAACGGCCTTGGAGGACGTTGCATTACCGCCCGGTGGGATCTGGAACCTGGTGCCCGCCTCCGTACCCCGGGAGTTTGACGAGCCGACGCCGGAGTTGCTGGCGCGGGTGAGGCTGGGGCTCAGGAGGTGGGTCGCGTGACGAGGGGCAAGGGGAGTTACGCGCGGCAGCGGTTGTCGCTGCTGATCGCCATGTTCGGAGTGAACGGCGCGTTGGTCATCCCCCGGGACACCCCTCCGCCCCCCGACCCGGACCCCGGACCCGCACCCAAGCCCGCCCCTCCGGGGCCGGAGCAACCACCGCCCACAACAGACGAGTTGAGCGCCCGCATCGCAGAACGCAACAAGCGCAGCAGCCGTGGCGGGGTATGAACGGCGATGTGGGCTCAGCCCGGTAAACGGACCTGTTCAGGACTGCTCCGGCGCCGTGATCACAGCAGCCACTGAGTGATCATTCCACTGCTTCGGGTTCACCCTGCTCGAACGCGATGCGGCAGCGTTCCACCTGGTCAGCCACCAGCTCCATGAACCATTGCATGATCGCGTAGGGGATGACGTGCTC
The DNA here is from genome assembly GCF_003344965.1 of Streptomyces paludis. Classification (NCBI taxonomy): domain Bacteria; kingdom Bacillati; phylum Actinomycetota; class Actinomycetes; order Kitasatosporales; family Streptomycetaceae; genus Streptomyces; species Streptomyces paludis. Next base: position 4,163,422 of record NZ_CP031194.1, read on the forward strand.
GTCAGGGCTATAGGTGCGAACGGTCGGCTCCAGATCAGGGTCCTGATCGGGGATGAGTGCCACCAGGAAGGCCGGACCGGGCAGATGGGCCGCCGCGTTGGGCGTCTCAGGCCGCGCGGCTGGCGCAGGCACAGCCTCGCTCAGCTCCACAGCCCAGGAATCGTCGGGCAAGGCGTAGTGGAACTGGATGGCGTAGTGACGACCTGCATGTTCTCTTAGCTCTGCTGGCATGACGGCAGGCTGCCACAGCATGCGGTCAAGGGCCCGGGGATATCGACCGAGGCCCAGCCGCTGGGAAGAAGTCCCGCTGGTCACCGTGGAGTTGCTGTCTGCGGGTCAGAGCGGAACTCTGTCGGGGGTGTGCCGGTGGCGGGGGTTGTTGGGCGTGGGGCCGCCCCTCCAGCCTTTGAGTGTCGCGCTTCCGGGCCGGGAGTCAAGGGCGCTCCTAAAGTCGCGTCGGCTTCGCCGATTGCGCTGCGCTCCACCCTTGACACCCGTCCCTCCAGCGCAAGTGCAGGTGCGGGAGGGGCGGCCGGGGGGAAGGGGGGCCCAGGAGGTGGCACCGTACTGCCACTCGGCTCAGGGGCTGGCGGGCCGGTGGGCCCTGCGGGGCTGCGAGGCAGAGGAATGGGGTGACTCGGCCCCGGTCCGGGGCACCTTCACGCAGTCCATGACCTCATCAAGCACGGTGCAATCGTTGACGTTGCCGGGCGGTGACGACGACGGCCAGGGGCAGGCCACGGCCATCGCAGGCGAGATGGACCTTGGTGGTCAGCCCTCCGCGGGACCGGCCGAGTGCCTGGCCAGCGGCGCTATTTGCTCGCACGCCGAATCCGTCAGCTCACCAAGACCCACCACAAGATCACTTATCCGACAGGTCCTAGGGATCCGGCCAACGGCTTCGGGTCAGGTCCGCTTGCGGTTCGCGATCTCGTCAGAGAGCTGCTGCACATGGGCGGGGTCCGCGTCCCGGGCAAGGGCGACGTAGTGGTCCATGACGGCCGGCCGGTAGCGCACGGGCAACGTCTGTCCTGGGGCGAGTCGGGTGAGTTCGGTGATCGTGAGGGTTTCGTCCGCGATACCGCGGAACGAGATGCCACCGGCGGTCTCCACGTCGAGCATCAGGACCACGCGTGGATTGCTGTTGACCTCCCGCCATTCGACGAGCACGCCGAGCGCAAGCGCCCCCGTACGCAGTTCCGCATTGCGCTTCCGTGCATCACTGCTCAGGAGCGGGTTCGGGGCGACGCCCGGGAAGTCGGGCCCGACGCCGAGCGATTCCCGACTCAGGTCGGGCCTGAGCTGCGCCATCAGATCGTTCAGATCGGTGAGCTTCTTCTTCCAACCGAACATCCTGACCCCTCCCTCACACCAGTGCCGGAATCTCGACCGGGTGCTTCGCCCCCACCGCGAGTGTACGGCGCGGCCATTCCCGACCACCGTCGCATCGCCCCGTCCCGATGTCGCGCTGTGGCGCCCGGAAGGCGGACGGTTTCCGCGGCCCGGCCGGGTCTGCGGGCCGGACACCCCGCCCACATGTCCCATATGAGATAGTTTGGCGGCCTGTTGGAGGTCTCCTCGGGCGGCACATGTGTCCTCAGGTGCGTTAGCGGCCCTCCTAGACGCATGGACGGCCTTCAAGGGCCCACTTGTCGCCACCCGCGTCCCAGTAACCCCACAACCCACACCACGGTGACCAGCGGGGCTTGTGTCTCAGCAAACAGCGGACCGTCAGCCGCCGAGACGGGGCCGAGTCACCCCACTCCTCTGCCGCGCAGCCCCGCAGGGCCCACCGGCCTGCCAGCCCCTGAGCCGAGTGGCAGTACGGCGCCACCCCTTGGGCCCCCTCCCCCCGGCCGCCCCCCCCTCATCCGCACTTGCGACTCCGGGGGAGGTGTCAAGGGCGGAGCGCAGCGGAGTCGGCGTAGCCGACGCGACGAAGGAGCGCCCTTTACTCCTCCCCCGGAGGCGCGACACTGAAGGGAGGAGGGGCGGCCCAGCGCCCAGCATCTCGCTCCCGGCCCGCCCCGGTTACCTCTTGGTACTGACCCGCACCCGACAACCCCACGGCGCCCAGCGGGGCGCGAGTCTCAACCAGCAGGCGGCCGTCAGCCGCCGAACCGACCCCCGCAGCCCCATTCAAGAGGGCGAGCCCCGCAGGGCCCGCCCGCCGGCAGCCGCCCACTGGCCGATGGCCGCCGCCCTCTGCTGGGTCAACAGAACCGCCCTCGACCTGCGGAAACAGGTCGAGGGCGGTTCTCTGCGTCCGTCTGTGCGACACCGGCCCCGGGGTGACCGGGGCGGGGCCGGACCGGCCGCTGATGGAGCGACCGGGCCGCCTCGGTTCCCGATGCCTCGGAGCCTGATGCCTCAGTTCCCGATGCCGGAGCTGCCCAGGCCGGAGTTGCCGATGCCGTGGCTGCCGAGGCCGGTGTTGGCGATGCCGGCGGTGCCGAGGCCCCAGTTGGCGATGCCTGCGTTGCCCAGACCCCAGTTGGCGATGCCCGCGTTGCCGAGGCCGTCGTTGAGGGCGCCGGCGTTGCCGATGCCGTAGTTCAGGGCGCCCGCGTTGCCGACACCCGAGTTTCCGAAGCCCGAGCTGCCCACGCTGTGACCCGGCTCCGTGTCGTGGGCGCCGGCTGCGCCGGCACCGTAGAGGGCGAGGGCCGCCGTGGCGCCCAGTGTGGCCGTCGCGCGGAGAAGAGTGGAACGCATCGTTGCATACCTCCTATTTAGGGGTTATTTGCTCCATATCTCTAGCACGCCGGTATGCCGGTACGCGGGATACGCGGGGCGGCGTCCGAAGTCGCCGTGTCGCCCTGGGGTCCTTCCGGTGTACGGCCGAATGTAAAGTCTGCTTGACGGTCAAATGTAAAGCACGCTTGACTCATGGTCATGTCGAACACGCGCAGCATTGCAGCGAGCGGCCAGAAGGCCCCGGCCGGTGTCTACGTCCTCATGTCCGTGGTGGGAGTGGGCTTGGCGATGGCAGTCGGGGCCGTGGCGGCGCTGTTCCGAGGGGAGGGTGGAGCGCTCGTCTTCGGGGTCTTCGCGGCTGCGGCGCTGGGGCCGTGTCTGTCCCTGTCGTGGCTCGTCCTCGTCTCTCGCCGTACGGTCACGCCCGACCGCCATGCCGAGGAGAACATCGAACGCCTCTGGCTCACGAACGCCACCAGCGGGGCATGCACCGACACCTGCGCGGCCTGCGGCATCGCGCTTGCCGCCGTCGCCGTCACGGGGCTGGACCTCAGCGGCAGCGTGGCGCTGGGCGGAGTCCTCGTGCTCATGCTGGTCGATACGGCGGTCCGCTACCTCGTTGAGAAGCGGCGGAGCTGCTGATGAGGAACGAACTCGCGGTCCTGCGTTCTGAGCGCGGATGGTCCCAGGCGCGCCTCGCGGAGGAGCTGGGCGTCTCGCGCCAGACCGTCATCTCCATCGAACGCGAACGCTTCGACCCGAGCCTCCCACTGGCCTTCCGCATCGCCCGCGCCTTCGACCGCCCCATCGAGGACGTCTTCCACCCGGACGCCGAAGCGTGACGAGCGCGGGAACGGACCGGGGCGGCCCAGCGCTGCACACTCGCTCCCGTACACCCCGGTCTACCTCTCGGTACCGTCCTGGCATCCTGGCTCATGGCGAGGAAGGCAGGGAACCCGTCAGGCCGCCACCGCGCCCGTGCGTACAGCGAACTCGCGCAGGCCGGCCAGGCTGCCCGGCCTGTAGAGGAGATCGGCCGTGAGTGTGCGGATCGCGGGTCGCCTGACCTCTTCGGGCGCGGTGTGCTCGATGGCTCGTAGCGCGCTGAAAGTGCGGCGTCCGTAGCCCAGTTGGTGCCATACGCGGGCCGTGTCCGTGAGGTAGCGGGCGACCCTTTCCGTGTTCGCCAACTGTGCGGGCTTGACGCGGCGGACGTACGGAACGGCGTCGTCGGGTGTGCCGAGGACCGTGAGGCTGCTGATCCGGTACATCTGGACATCGGCAGGACTGGCCGAGATCGTGAAGAGACCTGCGGGTTTTCCGCTCCGATCGACGGGGACGCGGTTGGCGGTCTCCTCCGCCTCCTGGAGCAGGCCGAGCGCGGTGCTGCGACGACCACCGGACGCGGCCGTGTAGGCGGCGGTCATGAGCAGGCAGGCGCGGGCGGCCAGGGTGTCGGCCTGCGGACCGTTCTTCTCCGCGACCAGCGAAGTCGCCGTACGGACCAGGAAGTCGACGGTGGCCGAGCTGCGGCCGGCACGGCGCATGGTGATGGCCAGGACCCGGGCGGCGTCGCTGAGGGGCCGCGGATCGCCACTGGCCCGCGCCGCGATGAGCGCACGGTCCGCGGTGGCCCAGGCGGCCTCGGAGTGCTGCTTGACGGCGAGTTCGGTGGCCAGCACGTAGGCGCGGGCAATGGCGGCCTGGGCGCGCTCCCGCGCGCGGCCGGTGGTGGCGTCCCGGGTCGCCTCGGCCGTGGCGATCAGCGGGGGAAGGGCGTTGCCGAGGGCGGCGTAGCGGGCGCCGGAGAACATCTCGCGGGCCGTTGTGAGTCCGTCGGCGAGATCGCTCAGGCTCGTCGGTCTGCTGGTGACCGGCTCGAACAGCGCCCGTTCCATGGCGGCGGCCGGGTTCTGGGCGGCCGGTTCCGCCGCGGCGGCATCGGAGCCGGCCCCGGCGATCAGACCGGCGCCGAGTCCCAGCGCCCCAGCCATCAGTTCCCGACGTCGCACATCGTCCTCCAGCTCGGCTTCGGTCACCATAGCGGCCGCCGGCGGCATAGCGGGCGCGTTGCGGCGAGCCCTGGGATCAGTGCTGCCGCTCTGGTCGGCAAGGCCCAGGAGGGAGTGCGGGATGGCGAGGCCCTCGGCGATCCGTAGCAGGACATCGACGCTCTGAACCTGGCGCACTCCCCGCTCGATCGCACTGACATCGGACTGGGCGAGCCCGGCGAGGGAGCCCACGAGGGTCTGGCTGGCGCCGGTGTACTGCCGGAAGTGCTTGATCACGGCGGCGAGGTCGCGCGCTGCGAGGGCTCGTCGCGCCTTCTCGTGATCCCAAAGATCGACGGGAACGACCAGCCGGGAGTGGCTGCGCACAGTGATCTCCCCTCCGGGGGCGGCGGCATGACCTTGTCTCAGAGTAGGGCCGTCGTGACTCCCTGTCAGGGCAGTGGGTGGGGCGGCGGGGCGCCAGAGGGCCGTCCTATAGGGCCGTCGGATGGGTTTCACCCACGTGTCCTCCCAGTCTGTGAGTGCACAGAGAACTCCAGAACTCCCCGCACAGCACTCGGCAACCGTCCGGTTCCCGCAGTTCCGTGCTGGGCTCACCCCTGGTCGAAGGAGTGTTCACATGCCGCAGCCGCCTTCTCCGCCCCCGCCGCCGCCCCCGCCGGGGCCGCTCCCGACTCCGCCCCCGCCCGGCGGCGGTGAGTAGGTCCCCGGCCCCGCTGTCTCAAGCGCAGACATCGACAAGGAGAAACCCCGTGCAGGGAATCACCGTGCTCAACCCCGACGAACTGGGGCAGGACCCCGCTGTCGGCATGGATCTGGCCCTCGTGCTGGGCGTGGGGCACCTGGAGATCCGTACGGCCTACGGTTCGAACGCCCTCGTCCTGAGCGACGCGCGGCTTCGCGAGATCCGGCGGCTGGCCGACGAACGGGGGCTGCGCGTGGCGGCGCTGGCGTCCCCGCTGTGGAAGTGGTGCCGTCCCGAGGCTGTGCCCGGCAGGGTCGACAGCTTCGGCTTTCCCACTCAGGTCCCGGCCGACGACCGGGCACGCTGGGTGGACCGCGCGCTCGCCGTCGCCGGCATCCTGGGCACCGACCGCGTCCGCGTCTTCTCCCACCTGTCCGTGGGCGAGGAGACGGAGACGTTCCGGGACGACCCGCTGCTGACGTACGCCCTCAAGGCCGCGGAACGGGCCGGGGTGCGGCTGCTGCTGGAGAACGAGCCGGTGTGCACGATCACCGAACCGGCGCAGCTCTTGGAGGTGCTCCGCGAGCACACCGGGCTGGGACTCTGGCTCGACCTGGGGAATCTGTACGAGGCCGGGCACGGCACGGCGGAAGCCGTCGAAGCCCTCGCCCCGTACGTCGAGTACGTCCATGCCAAGGACTACGTGCCGCGCGACGACGGCAGGAAGCGGTTCGTGGCGGCGGGTGACGGCGATGTGCCGTACGCGGACCTGCTTCCCGTCCTGCACCGGGTACGGCCGGTGCTGCCGTACGCGCTGGAGACGCACGTACGGGAGACTCCGGGCGAGGCGCTGACGCGTGGCGCGGCCTTCCTGCGCGGCGCCGTCCCGGGCGGCCTGGCGTGAGGCGGGTTCTGCTCATCGGCTCCGGGGAGGTCGGAGCCAAGCACACCGAGGCCCTGAACCGCACCGACGGGATGGACCTGGTGGGCGTCGCCGACCCCTCTCCAGTCGTTGCCCCACCTGCCGGGGTGCCGCTGTTCGCACAGTGGGGGAACGCGCTCGGACAACTCGCACCGGACGTTGTCGTGGTGGCTGCGCCACCCGTCACCGCTCTGGTGGCTGCCCGGGCCGCCGCGCGGGCCGGCGCGACCGTCCTCGTGGAGAAGCCGGTCACACTCAACCCCGCCGACCTGGCACCGGCACTGGAAGACCGGCGGATCTTCGTCGCCTTCCAGCCGCACTTCGCCCCCGGGCTCGCCGGGCTGCTCGACCAGGCGCCGCCGGTTCGGCGGGCCACGGTGACACTGGTGTGCCGCCGGGACCGCGCCTACTACCGGAGCTGGCGCACCCGGTACGCCACCGCCGGGGGCATCCTGCACCAGCAGGCGATCCACGGACTGGCCCTCGCCCTGCGCCTGCTGGCACCCGCGCCGATTACCTCCTGCACCGCCGAGGTACGCCGTGTCCGGCAGTGGGCCGAATCCGAGGACCGCATCACCGCGACGGTGGCGTTCGAGGGCGGCGCACTCCTGACGGTGGACGCTCGGGTCGACAGCGACGAGCCTCGGCGTCACGACGTGAGCGTGCACCTGGACGACGGGCGGCAGGTGCACGTGCGCGGCCGGAATCTCGAAGCCGGCCTCGGCAGGCCGCAGTCCGCCCCCAGCGATCTGGCGCTGCGCCAGACCATGTACCGGTCATTGCCCGCCGGTGACACCGGTCCGCGCCATCCGTCCCTGTTCCCGCTTCCTCAGCTCCGCCGCACCCTGGAGGTCATCGATTGTGCCTACCGCAACGCGCGCACCGTTTCTGAGGCCGGTACTGCCACATGACCTCGATGTCGAGGTCGTCGAGCGCAAAGGCGTCGGGCACCCGGACACCCTCGCCGACTCCATCGCCGAGCTGGCCTCGATCCGCTACAGCGACTACTGCCTGAGCGAGTTCGGCGCCGTCCTGCACCACAACCTCGACAAGGTGGCCGTCCTCGGCGGTCGCGCCCGATTCGGTGACACCGACGGCATGTACGACCGCCCCGTACGGGTGATCTTCGGCGGCCGGATCTCCAAGACCTTCGGCGGACGTGCGATCCCTGTGCGCGACATCCTCGAGAACGCCGCCGCCGAGCAACTGCGCACCGCCCTGCCGGGGTTCGAGCGGATCACCTGGCAGGTCCGGCACGAGACGACCGACTCCTCCAAGTTCGAGCGCTGGTTCGCCCCTCGTGGCCTGGCGGACCTGCCGGAGCGCCCTACGGCCTTCTCCAACGACACCGCGTTCCTCGTCGGCACGGCACGGCGCACCACGGCCGAGACCGTAGCGCTGCTCACCGAGGCATGGTTCCGCCGGCAGCCGTGGGCGGGCAGCGATATCAAGGCCCTGGTCATCCGCGACGGGCACGCACTGACGGTCACCGTGTGCGTCCCGGCCGTGGCCGGACACCTGGCAAGCAGCGCGGAGTTCGAGGACGCCGTCAGCGACGCCGCCCAGGAACTCACCACCCAGCTCCTCAACCGCTCGCCCGGTCCGGTCAAGGTCGTGTGCAACACCCGCGACAGCCGCTCGGGCCCGCTGTCGGGCCAGTACTTCACCGTCTCCGGATCGGCGATCGACTACGGCGAAGACGGGCTGGTCGGCCGGGGCAACGCCCGTTCCGGTCTGATCACACCCGGGCAGCAGGCCGGCAACGAAGCCCTGTTCGGGAAGAATCCCGCCTATCACGTCGGCAAGGTCGGCGGGTGGCTCGTCGACGAGGCGAGCCGCACGCTCGCCGAGAAGACCGGCAGGCCGTGCCGTATCGCGGTGATGTGGCGCAACGGGAGCCCCTACCCGGAGCCCGCCTCGCTCGACATCACCACCGCGGCCCTCGCCCCGTCCGGCACCGAGCTGGTGCGCGATGTGCTGCGCCGCACCGACTGGGTGCCCGATCTCGTGGACAACCAGCGCTACGTGCCCACCGTTCTGCCCGCAGCCGACCTGCTGGCCGAACTCGGCCCGCCCACGCTGCCGTGACCCCGACCGCCGTGGCGACCGGCCACCTCACCGCTGTCCTGGGGCTTCCTCCGGGGCTGGACACAGGCCCGGCCGCCACGGCGGCCAACCGGCTTCCCGGCGGCTGGTACCTGTCCGTCCCGGGCCCCGAGAGCCGGGACTGTCCGGCCGTGACGGTGACCTACGCCGAAGCGGAGCCCACCGTCGCCGTGGACGGACAGACGGTCCGCATGAGCCTCCCCCGGCCTGTGGCCCGCTCCTCGACGCTGGCCTACACGACGTACACCGCCCTGGAACGGGCCCGCCAGCAGCGGCACATGCTCACCCTCCACGCCAACGCGGCCGTCACGCCCAGCGGGCGCGGCGTCCTGCTGCTGGGCAACAAGGGCGCGGGCAAGACCAGCGTGACACTGGCCCTCGGCGCCCGCGGCTGGACCCACGCCGGTGACGACTTGACCGTCCTGGCCGAGAACGACGCGGAGCTGCTGATCCTGCCGGGCAAGGCGACCGCCGCCGTCCGCCCGCAGGACCCGCAGCTGTGGCAGTCCCCGAAGCCCATCGTCGGCCTCACCCCCTTCCTCCGCGTCCCCGTTCCCCTGGCAGGGGTCATCCGCCTCATCGTCCATCCCGCCGTCCCCCGCCCGCTGCTGGTGTCGGCCACGCCGTTCTCCGCGAACGAACAGCTCCGCCTCCACGAGGCCCTCGCCCGGTACATCAGCGGACTCCCCACCCCGCTGACCGGCCCCACCGGGGCGCCGTACGGACCGGTCTGGCCGCTGGACGACGTCCCGCTCGCCCGCTGGCGGACCCACCTGATCGCACGGCTCCAACAGCACCAGTACGGCTATCTGTACGCGCCCGACCCGCAGACCGCCGCCGACCTCATCACCGAGGAGTACGTGTGACGCCGAAGCCCGCCGCCGCGATCCTGCCCAGCCGGAACGAAGCCGCCACCGTCGCCGCCGTCGCCGCCGCGGTGGACAGCGCGCTGGACGACGCGCGGGCGGTCATCGTGCACGCGGACTCATCCGACACCTCCCACACCGCCGACTCCTTCGCAGCCGTCTCCACGCTGGCCGGGACGGTCGGGCTGACCGGGCTGGAGCGGGGCAAGGGCGCCCAGATCCTTGCCGCCGCCCGGCTCGCGAAGATCGCCGACGCCGAAGTGGTGCTGATCGCCGACACCGACACCCGCGACCCGGACCCGGCCGTCCACCGCGCGCTGCTGGACCGGGTACGCGACGGGGCCGCTCTGGCGATCGCCGACTACCCGCGCCATTGGGACGAGGCGAACCTCACCAACCATCTCGCCCGGCCGCTGATCGCCGCGACCACCGGACACGATGTTCCTCAACCGCTGGCCGGAGACCTCGCCGTCTCCCGCGAGGCCCTGGCCACCGCCGTACGGGCCGCCGCCGCGCTGCCCGCCGAACTGGCGGTGTGCACGAACGGGTACGGCATCGATGCCTTCCTGCTGCTGACCGCCGCCGCGACCGGCCCCGTCACCTCCGTACGGATCGACGAGCCCAAACGGCATGCCGGGTCCTTCGGTCACCTCCCGGCCATCTTCCACCAGGCCGTCCCGGTGCTGCTGCACCTGACCGCCGCGTGGAGCCGGTCGCCCGCACCGTCCGTCGGCCGCCCGGTCGTCTACCGGGCCGCCGACCGCGCGCTGTCGCCCGACCGGGTTCAGACCATGCTGACCGCGCTGGGCGGCCTCGCGCCGCTCCCGGACGGATACGATGGCGAGCCCTGGCCGCTGCCCGTCGCGGGAGCCTGGCGCGCTGTCAACTCCGGTACCGCACCCGCCGATGCGACCCGCCAGTTGTGGCCGCACTATCTGCACCGCGTCCGTGACTGGCTCGTCAGCGGGCACCACGCCACCACCCGGCAGAGGGCCCAGGCGCTCGCCGCCGCACACGACCGTCTGCACACCGTTCTCGTCCCCGCAGGAGCTTCGTGATGACCACCCCCACCTCCGGCTTCTCCGCCTTCGCCCTGGAACCCTTCCCCGAACTCCAGCCCGGCACCGATCTGGCCAGTGCCATCACCGACACCCTCACGCGCACCGGCACCGCCCTCCGGACCGGGGACATCGTGGTGGTGGCCAGCAAGGTCGTGTCCATCGCGGAGAAGCGCTACGTCGATCTGGCCGGCATCAGCCCGTCGCCCGAGGCCGTGGAGCTGTCCGCCAGGACGGGCAAGCCCGCCGAGGTCGTGCAGCTCATCCTGGACAACTCCACCGAGCACTTCCTGGCCACCGAACGCGGACCGATCATCGCCCGGCACACCCTCGGCCACCAGCTCACCTCGGCCGGGATCGACCGCGCCGGTACCGAGGGCGCATGGCTGCTGCCGGCAGACCCGGACTCCTCCGCCCGCGCCCTGCGCGATGCCCTGATCACCCACACCGGCGCGGACGTGGCCGTCGTCGTCGCCGACTCCGACGGCCGCGCCGACCGGCGTGGGGCGACCTGCATTTCCATCGGCGCCGCCGGGGTGGCACCCCTACGGATCACCGAGCACGACGGCAAGCGGCAGGAGGAGACCCTGACCGACATGATCGCCGCCGCGGCCGGAATCATCCTGGGCCAGCGAGGCCGCGGCGTCCCCGTTGCCGTCCTGCGCGGCATCGGCTACACCCCGTTCTCCGACGAGGGCGTGACCGCCATGCTTCACCACACCCCCGCTTCACCACGCCCCCACTCATGAGCGCCCCTCGCGATGAAGCAGCTAGCCGTACTCGGATCACCCATCGGCCAGGCACTCTCCCCGGTGCTTCACCGTGCCGCGTACCAGGCCCTCGGCCTGAACTGGACCTACGGAGCCCGCGACTGCACCCCCGATCGACTGGCCGCCTTCCTCGCCTCCCTCGACGACACATGGGCCGGCCTGTCGCTGACCATGCCGCTCAAGCGCACTGTTGTCCCGCTCCTCGACCGGGTGTCGGACACGGTGGTGCGGATTGGAGCGGCGAACACCATCGTCGTGACGGATGGCCGGCTCATCGGGGAGAACACCGACCTGTACGGCATGGTGCAGGCACTTCGCGAAGCGGGCACGGCGGCGCCGGCCGACGCCACAGTGCTCGGCGCCGGAGCGACCGCCTGCACAGCACTGGCTGCTGCCCGCGAGCTGGGCTGTGATCAAGCCACCGTGATCGCCCGCGATGCCGGACGGGCCCGTCCGGCCCTTGAGTCCACAGGCGAACGGATCGGCATCAGAGTTCGAGTCGAGCCTTGGGCCGCCGCGGTGGATCACCTCTCCGCCGACCTGGTCGTCTCCGCTCTGCCGCCCCGCGCCGCCGACGCTCTCGCGCCACTCTGGGCGCAGACACGCGCCTCAGGCACCCTCATGGATGTCGTCTACCGCCCCTGGCCCACCGCGCTCGCTCATGCTGCCGAGGGGGCGGGACGGCGTGTCGTGGGCGGGCTGCCCATGCTCGTGCACCAAGCCGCCCGGCAGGTCACACTCCAGACCGGCCGGCTCACACCGCCGATCGACAAGATGCTGCATGCCGCTACGGCTGCCCTGGCCTGAGAGGACGAGAGTCCGGGAGGGCGCGAGACGCGCTTGGGGTGGTTGGTGGCTGATGTCTTTCGGCTGGTGGGGGACTTGTGCGGGGGTGTCGGTGGGGGATGCGAGACTCGGGGCTATGGTGCTCGGCGATCTCAAGGGCGACCCGCACCGCCGTCTGACCTGGGCGCACGCGGACGCGATGGTTGAGGCGTTGCCGATGTCGTGCGTGAGGTGATCTACGGCGAGGTCCCTGGTGTCAGGAACACTGGGGCCGGTTGGTGGGTTCCTTCAAGAGGGCTCAGGGCAGGCGGAGTTGAGATCCGTGAAGCTCAGGGCGTCGGGTTGGAAGCGGGCTGAGGCGTATTTGACTCGGGTAGAACTCCGGGCAACCCAGGAAGGGGAAGGGGATGTGCCGATGACTGATATCTGGACCATCGTCGCCGCGTTAGCGGTCCTCAATGTGGCGGGCTTCCTCGTGGCGGTGGCGTTCGTCAATCTGCACCGCATTCGATGTCGTCGCCGCAGGTGAGGGGGCGTCAGTCGCCAGTCACCAGCCGCCGCCACCGCCTCCGCCTCCGCCGAAGTCGCCTCCCCCGCTGAAGCCGCCTCCACCGCCACCTCCGCCGCCTCCGCTGCTTCCGCCGCCGTGGCTGGTGATGTAGTCGATGGCGATGCCCACGGCAATGTCGCTGTTGCTCGCGCCGTGATCGCTCGTGTTTCCGCCGCCGGAGGAGCTGCCGTCGTGTGAGCCGGAGCGGCTGTTTGCGCGGGGCGTTGTGTGGGGAGTGGTGCGCCTTCGCCTGGTGCGCGGGCGGGGGGCCGGTGGTGTCCACATCTCTGTGGCCACCGCGGCCCACCAATCCGTGAACGTCATCGGCGCGCCCGCGTCGCGGCACTCCTTCCTGACCCGGGCGCGGGCCCGGGCGTCCCACTTGAGCTTGCCGCTCCGGGGATGGAGGCCCAATTCACGCAATTTTGAGTACAGTTGGCGCGCGGTCAAGGGCTCTTCTGATTCGGCCGGAGACGCGGGCAGCGGGGTCACATCGCAGCGGTACACCAGGATGGCCCCGGGCTTCGCGTTCGTCTCGGCCGCCCTGCTGGTGTAGTTCCACACGGGCTGGTCGGCGAACTGGAGGGCCACCTCGCGACGCTGTTCCGCTTCCCGGGCCCGGGAAGCGATCTCGGCCTGTTCTTCGGCCTTGAGGTCCGAGATCCGCTGTGCGATCTCCACGCGTACGGAGCGGTACGCCTTGGTCGCCGGCTCCGTGGCCGCGAGGAAGGCGCGTTGTGCGTCCTCCGACCGTACGGTGGCCCTGCGTCGCCAACCCGGCAGGGGGACGGGGCGCCCCAACCGGTCCCAGCGCGCGCGGTGTTCGTACAGATCCACGGTGATGCTCCGGCCGCCGTGGGCGCGGTAGAGCGCTTCGACCGCGCGGGAGAGCGTGTCGAGGTAGGTGCGTTCGGCGGCGGCCCAGCGCGTCAGGTCCGCTTCTGTGCAGCGCAGATTCTTGTCTCTGTCGATGCTGCGGTGGTAGGCGCGGTAGACGTGGACGCTGTCCTCGAACGCGAAGGACACGCTCGGGATGAACCTCACCCCGCACATTCCCCTGGTATCCAGGCGAATTTCGGCCAGATCCATCCGGACCAGCTCTTCCGCGGCCAGGTCCGATTCCGCCACGACCACCACCCCCACAAGCGCGCGGCCCGCTCCGACCACAGCCGCCGCCGGCCCGTGCCCCCGGGCGGCGGTCGTGGTCCCCGTATCTTCACCATAGCCGTCCGTAACCTCGGTGTCAGGAAGGGCGGTTGCGGGCCTCGTTGGTCTTCCTGACCTGGCTGGGCAGGATGAACGCGTTGACCAGCCAGCCGATTCCCCCGAGTCCCACGGTGCACAGATAGAGCACGCCGAGCCGGGTCTTCCCCAGGTAGAAGTGGTGCGCCCCGAACAGGCCGAGGGGGAACCACCAGAGGTACGCCATGCCGAGTGATGCCTGGCGGACGGCTGCCGGTGTCGGTGCCTGGGCCTCCGGCGACGGTGTTTCCGGCCGTACCTCGGGCTTCGTCCGCGGCTTGTTCAGGACCGCGGTGGCCGTGAAGGGCCCCGGTTCCGGGTGGTGGTTCCGGGGGAGCGGGATCGGCAGCGGCTCCATCCGTACAGGTGATGTCGGCGCCGGCTCCGGCGCCGCCGGCAGCACCGTTTCGTGCAGACCAATGTGGCCGTGTACGCGCTTGAGCCACGCCGGTGCCCACCAGTTGCCCTCGCCCAGCAGCGTCATGACCGCGGGCACCAGGACACACCGTACGACCGTGGCGTCCAGGGCCACCGCGAGGGCCAGGCCCAGGCCGAGCTGCTGGATCGCGCCCATGCTGCCGGTGACGAAGCAGCCGAAGACGATGACCATCAGCAGTCCGGCCGACGTGATGATCCTGCCCGAGTGCTGGAGGCCGCGCCGTACCGCCACGTCGGTCGGCAGGCCCTCGGCCACGTACTCCTTGATCCGGCCGAGCAGGAACACCTCGTAGTCCATCGACAGGCCGAACGCGAAGGCGATGACGCACACCACCGTGAACGGGCTGAAGCCGTCGACGGTCAGCAGACCCAGCGGACCGGCGAGGAAGCCGTCCTGGAAGACCAGGGCCAGCAGACCGAACGTCGCACCCAGCGACAGTGTGTTCATGGCGATCGCGGTGAGCGGTACGACGATGGAGCCGGTCATCGCGAAGAGCAGGATGATCATCGCGATGAACGTCACCGCGATCGCCAGCGGCAGCCGGTCGGTGATCTGCTGGAGTACGTCGTCGAGGGCCGCCGCGGTGCCGGTCACCCACGACTGCCCGCCGCTCGGACGGTCGGCGCGGATCTGGTGCACCAGGTCCCGTGCCGTGGCGCCCTCGGGGTCACCGGCGGTGTCGATGCCGAGGGTGGCCAGCCCGGGGCCGGCCTCCTGCGCCGGGTAGACGCGGGTGACACCGGGGCGGTCCGCCCAGCGCCGCGCCCAGTCGTCCAGGGCGGCGGCGTCGGTACGGGCGACGACCGTGATGGTCGGGGTCGCGGGCAGGTCGAACCGGTCGGTGAGCTGGTCGGTGACCCGTACGGACTCCAGGGTCCTGGGGAGCGCCCCGGGGTCGCTGAGGTGCATCGACATCGACAGTACGGGGAGGCTCGCGGCGACCAGGGCCACGCCCGTGACCAGCATGGTGGTCACCGGACGGCGCTGGACGCGGCGGGCGAGCCCGGCGAAGACGCCCGTCTCGGAGGCGTCCACCGGTGCGCCCTGAGCCTGGGACTGCGCCTCGCCCCGCGCATGGACCTCGCCCCGCGCATGGACCTCGCCCCGCGCCTGGCCCTCGCCCCGCGCCTCGCCCCGCCGCTTACGCCGCTTCGCGGGCTTGATCCGCTTGTACGCGAAGCCGGTCAACGCCGCCGTCAGCGTCAGGGCCACCAGCATCGACGCCAGCGCGATCGCGACACCGGCCGCACCGACCGCCGCCAGCTCGGGGATGTCGAACATCAGCAGCCCGGTCAGCGCCGCGGCCACGGTCAGGGCGCTGAAGGTGATGGTCCGCCCCGCCGTCGCCCAGGAGCGGTTCAGCGCCTGCTCCGGACCGTAACCGGCCGCCAGCTCCTCGCGGTAGCGGGCGACGAGCAGCAGCCCGTAGTCGATGGACAGGCCCATCCCGAGGAGTGTCACCACCGTGACCGCGTCCGATGTGATGGAGGTGAA
This sequence comes from Streptomyces paludis, assembly GCF_003344965.1. Lineage (NCBI taxonomy): Bacteria > Bacillati > Actinomycetota > Actinomycetes > Kitasatosporales > Streptomycetaceae > Streptomyces > Streptomyces paludis. The sequence continues at coordinate 4,179,049 of NZ_CP031194.1, forward strand.
CCGGGTGATGAGCAGCAGAATGGTCATCGAGGCCGCGATCGACACGACCGCGCCGAGCACCGGCAGTCCCGCCGCGATCACACCGCCGAAGATGAACACCAGCACGATCAGTGTGATCGGCAGCGACAGCGTCTCCGCGCCCAACAGGTCTTCGGACGCCCGCTCGTTGAGCTGCTTCTCCATGGCCGGCTCGCCCCCGACGGTCACCCGGGCGCCGGTCTGGCCGCTGTCCACGAGGGTCGCGGTGAAGGCGTGCAGGGTGTCCGTGAGCGCGTCGACAGTGGCGGCCTCCGCCTCCGCGTCCTTGGTCTCGTCCTTGGCCGCGTCGTTGTTCCCGCCGTCCTTCCCGCCCTTCCCGCCCTTCCCGTCCTTGCCGTCGGCCGGCCTGGACAGGGTGATCTGTACGAGCAGACCCCGCTTGTCCTTGGCCGTCAGCATCGCCGTCTCGGCCGCCGACAGCCCCGCGTCGTACGGAGTGACGACCTCGGCCACCCCGGCCACCCGCTGGAGTGTGCCCGCGAGGGACCGTACGTCCTCGCCCACCGCCGGGGCGGCCGTGTCGACGCCGTCGATGACACCGATGACGGTTCCGCCGCGCTCGCTCCCCTTGTCGAGTACGGCGCCGGCCTCGATCGACTCCATGGTTGACGAGCCGCTCGTGCTTGAGATCGAACTGAAGACCGGTCCCGCGCTCAGGACGCCGATCGCGACCGCGACCGCCCAGATCAGCAGCGTCTGCCAGCGGTGCCGGAAGCACCAGTTCCCGGTGCGGGCGATAAGCCCCTGAGCCTCAGCCATGGTTGATTCGACCGTCTCTCTGGTCTGCCGACCGTGTGTGGAGTGATGTGGTCGATCCTTCTCCGGGGCGGGGTGCCGGACCATGGGAGAACCGCCCGAGTGCGGGGTGGTGTTAACCCCACCGCCGCCCCCGGGTCAGCCGCAGACGGGGTACGCGTCAGGTGGTCAACTCGGCTTGCCTGAAAGGCTGTTCATGCGTGATGTGTTCCGGTCATAATCCGAGGGCCCGTACGCCCCGTTCGACCCCACGCGCCGCGGAGGCTCCTGCCATGGTCATGATCGACAGCTCAACTCCCGCACCCCAAAGCGGACTTGGACGGCGCGGCTTTCTCGCCGGCGCGCTCGCGGCGTCCGCCACCGCCCTTGTCGGGGTCGGTCTCGGCGCGAGCCCCGCCCATGCCGCCACGTACGACTGGATGGGCGGCTTCGCCGACTCCACCCCCGTGCAGCGGCTCACCATCCCGGGTACGCACAACGCCGGGGCGCAGGTCGGCGGGCTCTATGTGGCCTGCCAGAACACCAGCATCGCTGATCAACTCAACAGCGGCATAAGGTTTTTGGACATCCGGTGCCGGGCGATCGACGGCGTGTTCACCATTCACCACGCCGCGTTCTATCAGAACCTCAACTTCGGTGATGTCCTCATCGCCTGCCGGAACTTCCTCCGGGCCCGCCCCTCCGAGACCGTACTGATGCGCGTCAAGCAGGAGTACTCGTCGGTCAGCGACACCGAGTTCCGGCGGATCTTCGACACCTACCTCGACGACAAGGGCTGGCGCTCCCTCTTCCGGCTGGACGGCGGTCTGCCGACGCTCGGCCAGGCGCGCGGGCGCGTGGTGCTGCTCGGAGACAACGGAGGGCTGCCCGGCCTGCGGTACGGGGACGGCAACCTCTTCGACATCCAGGACGACTTCCAGGCCCTGCCCGTCGCCAAGTACCCCAAGATCGCGGCCCAGTTCCGCAAGGCCGTGCAGCAGCCGGGCAAGTTGTACATCAACTACGTCAGTACGGCCGCCTACTTGCCGCCCCGCTGGAACTCCGACCAGCTCAACCCACAGGTGCACAGCCTCCTCGACAGCTCCGAGGGGAACGCCTGGCGCGGGCTCGGGATCGTACCGTTGGACTTCCCGGCCACCCGGGCCGGACTGGTCGAGTCCCTCATCCGGCACAACGGCTGACCGGCACAACGGCTGAGGGACTCGACGGGCGCACGCGGCCCAAGGGCGGCCGGGCGGTATGGCAGTACAGCGGTCAGTACATGTCCGGCGGCGGCTTCGGCGCCCCCGGGATACGGATCACCGCCACCGTCCCGCCGCCCGCCGCATGCCGGAGCGCGACCTCGCCGCCCGTCTGCTGGACCGTACGGGCCACGATCGACAGCCCGAGCCCCGAGCCCGGCAGCGCCCGGGCCGACGAGGAACGCCAGAACCGCTCGAAGACATGCGGGAGTTCCTCGGCCGGGATACCGGGACCGTGGTCCCGTACGGTCAGCTCGCCGCTCTTGCTCAGCGCCACCTCGATCGTGCCGCCGGCCGGGCTGAACTTCACCGCGTTGTCGAGGACGTTGACCAACGCCCGTTCCAGCGCGGCCGGTTCGGCCCGTACGAACCACGGGTTCAGATCGGCGTCGATCGTCAGGTCCGGGCCGCGCAGCCGGGCCCGCTGGAGGGCGCTGGTCATGGTGTCGTGCAGAGCGATGACCTGGAGCGGGCCCGGATCGGCGGCGTCCGGCCGGGACAGCTCCTGCAAGTCACCGATGAGGGAGGCCAGTTCGGTCATCTGTGCCTTGACCGATGCCATGAGCGCCTTGCGGTCGTCGGGCGGGATCGCGCGGCCGGTCTCCTCGCTGCGGGCGAGCAGCTCGATGTTCGTACGGAGCGAGGTGAGCGGGGTCCGCAGCTCGTGCCCGGCGTCCGCGATCAGCTGCGACTGCCGGTCGCGGGAGGAGGCGAGCGCGGCGGTCATCGAGTTGAACGACCTTGAGAGCCGGGCGACTTCGTCCTCGCCCTCCACCGGGATCCGGACCGTGAGGTCCTCCGTACGGGCCATGTGCTCGACCGCGCGCGTCAGATCGTCGACCGGCCGCAGCCCGGCCCGCGCCACCCAGAGCCCGGCGGCGCCCGCGCCGATGACACCGACTCCGGCGACGGCCGCGAGCAGCAGCGCGAGCTGGTTGAGGGACGAGTCGATCTCGGCGAGGGGCCGTGACACCGAGACGGCGGCCTGGACACCACCGGCCCGCAGCGGGATCTGCTGGCGCTGGGTGAAGACCCGGACCTTGGCACCGCTGGCGGTCGTGCTGTTGTGCAGGGCGCTGCTCTCCGCGCCGCGCGCGACGTCGGTATCGTCCGACTGCACCGTCACCGGCTCCGAGTACGAGGCCACGCAGCGCGTGCCGTCGCTCAGGACCACCTGGATATAGGCGAACGAGGCCCTGTTGTCGCTGTTGCTGGGGGCGCCGCAGTTGCTGAGGGCGTCGCGTACGGCGTCCGGCGGCGCGGCGGTGTTCTGGAGGGAGGTGTCCAGCTCGCTCTCCAGCTGGTTGCGCGTCAGCACCCAGCACGCGCCGGCCGCCGCGGCGACCGCGACGGCCACGGCGGAGGCGACCAGCAGCGCGAGCCGGGAGCGCAGCGGGAGCGTACGGAGCCGGTCGATCACAGACGTCACGACGGGCCGCCGCCGAAGCCACCGGAGGAAGCGCCCGCCCCGCCCGCACCACCGGTACCGCCCGCCGCGTCCGAGCGCAGCGCGTACCCGACCCCGCGCACGGTGTGCACCAGCCGCGGTTCGCCGCCGCTCTCCGTCTTCCGGCGCAGATACATCACGTACACGTCCAGGGAGTTGCTGCTCGGCTCGAAGTCGAAGCCCCAGACCGCCTTGAGGATCTGCTCGCGGGTCAGCACCTGCCGGGGGTGCGCCAGGAACATCTCCAGCAGTGTGAACTCGGTACGGGTCAGCTCCACCCGCCGCTCGCCGCGCGTGACTTCGCGTGTCGTCAGGTCCATCCGCAGATCCGCGAAGGCCAGCACATCGTCCGCCGGGGCCTCGCCCACGTCCGTCGCGTACGAGCTGCGCCGCAGCAGCGCGCGGATCCGGGCGAACAGCTCGTCCAGCTCGAACGGCTTGACCAGGTAGTCGTCCGCCCCCGCGTCCAGCCCGGTGACCCGGTCGCCGACGGTGTCGCGCGCGGTCAGCATCAGGATCGGCACCTTCGAACCGCCGGCCCGCAGCCGCCGGGCGGCCGTCAGTCCGTCCATCCGGGGCATCTGGATGTCGAGGACGATCAGATCGGGCGCGTACGCGGCGGCCTTCGTGAGCGCGTCGAGACCGTCCACGGCGACCTCGGTCCCGTAGCCGTCGAAGGCGAGGCTCCGCTGAAGGGCTTCCCGTACGGCGGGCTCGTCGTCGACGATCAGGATTCTGTGGGGATCGCCTTCGGCGGGACTCATGTGGCGGCTACCTCGTCAGTCGGTCGGTGGTGGTGAACGGTGTGGCGCGTCTCAGCCTCGCACGGCGGCCCGCCGGCGGCGTGCCGCCCGCGTCCTGGGGGAGACGGTACGTACCTCGTCCGCGCGCCGCGTGTGGTGCTGGAGGAGATCCTGTACGAGCGCGAGCGGAAGTGCCAGATCGGCGGGGCCCGCCGGACCGTCGGTGGCGGTCGTCGCGGTGAGATGTGTCGCCATGGTGTGCCTCCTGGGGTTTCCCTGGTACGGACGGATCAGCTGCCGCTGTCGCTGGTGCCGCCGGCGCGCAGCTTCGCGAGGTCCGCCTTGACGGTGTTGACCGGGATGGCAAAGCCGAGGCCGACGCTGCCCGCGCTGGAGCTGGAGCCGACGGACGAGGAACTCGGCGCGTACATGGCCGAGTTGATACCGATGATCTCGCCGTTCATGTTGATCAGCGCGCCACCGGAGTTGCCCGGGTTGAGAGAGGCGTCGGTCTGGAGGGCCTTGTACGTGGTCTTCGAGGACCCGGTGTCGCCGTTGAACTGCTGACCGCCGAACTCGAACGGCCAGCCGTTCCCGCCCTGCTGCTGCCCCTGCCCCTGCTGTCCCTGCTGGCTGTTGCCGTCGTCCTTCGCGACGGTGACATCGCGGTTCAGGGCCGAGACGATGCCGCTGGTGACCGTGCCGGTCAGGCCCTCGGGCGAGCCGATCGCCACGACCTGGTCGCCGACCGCCACCTGGGAGGAGTCACCGAGCGTGGCCGTCTTCAGACCGCTCGCGCCCTCCAGCTTGATCAGCGCGAGGTCCTTGTCGGGGTCGGTGCCCACGACCTGGGCGGTGTACGACTTGCCGGTGCTGAGCTGGACCTTGAGGGTCGAGGCACCGGAGATGACGTGGTTGTTGGTGACGATCTCGCCGTCGGACGTGATGATCACGCCGGAGCCGGTCGCCGCGCCGCTGGCCGATGTCGCGTTGATCTCCACGATGGTGGGGGAGAGCGCGGCGGCGACCCCGGCGACGGTGCCCTTGCTGCTCTGCGCGACGGGCGTACCGCTGATGACCGACGCGGCGCTGTTGCTCGTACCGCTGTCGGTGTACCGGCCGACCAGCGCGGCCGACCCGCCGCCGACGACCGCCGCGGCGAGGGCCACCGCGGCGAGCAGCGCGACGGGGCGCTTGGCACGGGCCGGGGCGGCGGCGGGGGCCGCGTGGTGCGCCGGGCCGGCCGGGGCGGCGGCGACCGTGGGGCCGTACGCGGGGGGCGGGGGCCAGGCGGCCGACTGGTTGCCGTAGGTCTCCGAAGCCGAAGCCGAAGCCGGGGTCTCAGAGGTGCCCGAGGTGCCCGGGGTGCCCATCGCGTTCGCGTTCACGCCTTCGGGCTGCTGCTGCGTGCTGTCACCGTCGCCGCTGCTGCGGTAGTAGTCCGTCATGGGTATGACTCTGGGCGGCGACTATGAGAGGACGCTGAGGACCCGCTGAGAACGGCTGTAAAACCGCGTATGCCCGATATAAAGGCAGGTCGCGAGGCAGACCGGCGACCGCGCGAACCGCACCGCCGGAGCCCCCGGCGCCCTACCTCACGCGCACCCGCACGACCGCCGTACCACCAGCGCCGACGGGAACTGCTTCACCCGCTCCCGGCGCGAGCCCGCGACCCGCAGCCCCTCGTCCAGTACGAGATCCACCGCCGCCCGCGCCATCGCCGGCCGGTCCGAGGAGACCGTCGTCAGCGGCGGGTCCGTGAGACCGGCCTCCTTGACGTCGTCGAAGCCGGCCACCGCCAGCTCGCCCGGCACATCGATCCGCAGCTCGCGGGCCGCCCGGAGCAGACCGATCGCCTGGTCGTCGGTCGAGCAGAAGATCGCCGGGGGCCGGTCCGGGCCCGCCAGCAGCTCCAGCGCGATCAGATAGGCGTCGTACCGGTTGTACGGGGCCTGGAAGAGCCGCCCCTCCACCGACCGGCCCGACTCCAGCATCGCCCGCCGCCAGCCCTCGACATGGTCGGCCACCGGGTCGCCGACCACCGGGGTCGCCTCGATGCCGCCGAGGCACGCCACGTACGCGTGACCGTGCTCCAGCAGATGGCGGGTGGCGAGCTGGGCGCCGCCGATGTCGTCGGTGATGACGGCGACGTCGTCGATGTTCTCCGGCCGCTCGTGCAGCAGCACCACCCGGGCGTCCCACGCGTCGATCTCGGCCGCCGCGCGCTCGCTGGGGCCCTGGCTGACCAGGATCAGCCCGGAGACCCGCATGCCCAGGAAGGCCCGCAGGTAGTGGACTTCGCGCTCGTCGCGGTAGTCCGAGTTGCCGACGAGGACCATTTTGCCGCGCTCGGCGGCGGCCTGTTCGACGGCGTGGGCCATCTCCGCGAAGAAGGGCTGCCGGGCGTCCGGCACGACCATCCCTATGAGGTCGGTCCGCCGTGAGGCCATCGCCTGGGCGACCCGGTCGGGCCGGTAGCCCAGCTCCTTGATCGCGGCGACCACCCGCTCGCGCGTGGCCGGGGCGACCGGCCGGGGTCCGTTGTTGATGACGTAGCTGACGACCGCGGTCGACGTACCCGCCAGTCGTGCCACATCGTCCCGCGTCACCTTGGCCACGCGCGAAGTCTACGCGTGGTGACCTACCGCTGGGCAGGTCGTACGGCTGCTTCTTCGACGGCTTCCGGCCCGATGGCGTCCCGCACCGTGTCCGGTACGGCGTCGAGTCCGGCGGCCGGTCCGTCCGCTCCGGAATGCGAACCGCTGTCGCCGGAAGCGGCCCCGGCCGCAGCGGCGGCGGTCTTCGCCTTGGCGGCCCGGGCGTCCTCGGCGGCGCGCTCCGGCTTCTCCGGCGTGACGAAGCGGTAGCCCACGTTCCGTACGGTGCCGATCAGCGACTCGTGCTCGACGCCGAGCTTGGCGCGCAGCCGCCGTACGTGGACGTCGACCGTTCGCGTACCGCCGAAGTAGTCGTAGCCCCAGACCTCCTGGAGCAGCTGGGCGCGGGTGAAGACCCGGCCGGGGTGCTGCGCGAGGTACTTGAGCAGCTCGAACTCCTTGAAGGTCAGGTCCAGGACCCGGCCCTTCAGCTTCGCGCTGTACGTCGCCTCGTCGACCGAGAGGTCGCCGTTGCGGATCTCCATCGGGGAGTCGTCGGTCGAGATCTGCTGGCGGCCCATCGCGAGCCGCAGCCGCGCCTCGACCTCGGCCGGCCCTGCCGTGTCGAGGAGTACGTCGTCGATGCCCCAGTCGGCGGTGACGGCCGCGAGGCCGCCCTCGGTGACGACGAGGATCAGCGGGCAGCCCGGTCCGGTGGAGCGGAGCAGCTGGCAGAGCGAGCGCACCTGGGGGAGGTCGCGCCGGCCGTCGATCAGGATGACATCGGCACCAGGGGTGTCGACGAGGGCGGGCCCCTCGGCGGGGGCCACCCGCACGTTGTGGAGCAGAAGTCCGAGCGCGGGCAGCACCTCCGTGGAGGGCTGGAGTGCGTTGGTCAGAAGCAGCAGAGAACTCATCGCCGCCCACCTGCCTCGATTGCCTGGGTCGGACTGTTGTCGTACACGGTTCGCTTGCCCATTACGTCGGTTCCTCCTCGGTCCCTGCGAGGACGTATGCGGCACTGCTGGGTAACGCGGTAACGCGGTAACGCCGGTAACGCGGGTATTGCCGGTAACGCGGGTGCTGCTGGGTCCTTCGGTCCTTCTGTCCGTGAGTTCCGTCTGTGTCATCTGTCTGTAACAACAGCCGGGAAACACAAAAGGACCCGGGGGCGACATTGCCCGGATCCTCTTCCGAGGAGAATAACCCACTTGTGTCCCCGCGCAGAGGGGCAATGTCGCAGATCACGAGATTGCCGGCGCGCGCGGAGCGCCCGGCGCACGCTTCCGGAGGCGTGTTCGGGCCCTCATCCGGGCGGTGTACAGGCTATGTACGGCAGGTTTCGCGGGGTTTCGCCGGCACGGTGCACAGGGGGCGCACAGATGCGCGGATCTTCTCCGCCATCATGGAGGGAGAGCCACCGGGGGCACGGGGCGCGGGGACGGACGAACGCGGTGTACGCGGCGAACGCAGTGAGGAGGGGCCGGACATGGCGTCGGGCACGATGCGCTACTGGGCCGCGGCCAAGGCCGCGGCGGGGCTCGCGGAGGAGCCGTACGCGGCGGAGTCGCTCGCCGAGGCCCTGGAGGCCGCTCGGGTGAAGCACCCCGGTGAACTGGCCCGGCTGCTGCGGGGATGTTCCTTCCTTGTCGACGGTGACCCCGTCGGTGCCCGCGAGCATGAGACCGTACGCCTTGCCGAGGGCGGCACGGTCGAGGTGCTCCCGCCGTTCGCAGGAGGGTGAACCGCAGCACATGAGCAACGATCAGCAGTATCCGTACGGAGGCCAGGGGGCCGGGTCGCAGGGGCCTCAGGGCTCCCAGGGCTGGACCGAGCCTCAGCAGTCGGCGCCGGGGCCGGGGCAGGGCCAGCGGGAGGCTGTCGCCGCGCAGACATGGGAGGGGCAGACCTGGGACACGCAGTACCAGCCGCAGATCCAGCGGATACAGCCCCAGGCGGCCCAGGCGCAGGCGCAGGCGACCCCTCAGGCGGCGTCCCAGGCCCCTCAGGCGCCTCAGGGGCTCCACCGGACCGGCCAGGCGCCCCAGGCCGCCCAGACGGCCTATCTGCCGCCACAGGGCGCGTTCGGCCCGCCGGAGCCCGCGCCCGGCACCCCGCCGCCGGGCCTCGCGCCCACGACCGCACCCGCGCCCGCGTCCGCACCCGTCGGCGCCGCCGCGTCGCCCGCCGACACCAGCGGCTACGGAGCCCCCACCACCCTGGGCAACGCCCGGATGACCGACGCCCAGCGCGCCCGCGCCGAGGGCCGCTCGCCGATCATCCCGCCCGGTATCCAGCCGGCCGGGCTGACCGCGCTGCTCGGCCTGCTGCTCGCCGGGGGCGCGGCCATCGGTCCGTACGCCCTGCTCGTTCCTCTCGTGCTGCTCCAGGCGGTCACGGCGGCCGGCTGGTTCCGGCTGAACGGCATGTGGCCGGCGCGGCAGGGCATCGCGCTCGCCTTCCTCGGCGGGCTCGTCTCCGATGTGGTGCTGCTGGCGGCGGGCCGGGAGAACGCCGCCGCCGCGATCCTCGGCACGCTCGGGGTGTGGGTGCTGCTCGTCGTCGTGCTCCAGCTGCGCAGCCACGCGAGCGCCGACGAGCGGATGGCGGGCCTGATGGCCGCCGTCGCCTCCGCCGCGCTGGCGATCCTGGCGACCGGCCATCTGGCGGCCGTACCGGACGCGGTGGTCCTCGGCACGCTCGCGGTCGGCGCAGCCACCGTGGTCCGCGCGCTGCCGCTGCCGTCCTTCGTCACCCTCGTCGTGGCGCCGCTGGCCGGCGCGGTCGCGGGGTACGTGGTGACCGCCGCCGGGGTGACGGAGCTGAGCGGCACCAACGGCGGGCTGCTCGGGCTGGGCGCCGGGGTCTGCGCGCTGATCGGGCTGCGGGTGGCGAGCTACGACTACCCGTCGAAGTTCGTGCACATGACCGCCGGGGTGGCCCTGCCGCTGACGGCCGCCGCGCCCGCCGTCTATCTGCTGGGCCGGGCGCTGGCCTGAACCGTGCTGACCTGATCATGATGGCCGACGGGAACCGTTTGCCCCTGCCGGGCGTCGATGACTCCGGCATGGGGCATCCTCGGTGACCGGAGCTGCCACTCACCACTCACTACGACCAGTACGGGGGAAGTCCGGGAAATGCGCGCACTGCGAACTCTGCTGATACTCGTCGTGATCTTCGGCGGGCTCTTCGTCGCGGCCGACCGGGCCGCCGTCTACTTCGCCGAGGGGCAGGTCGCGCAGAAGATCCGGTCGAGCCAGGGGCTCGCCACCGACCCCGAGGTCTCCATCAAGGGCTTCCCCTTCCTCACCCAGGTCCTCGACTCGAACCTCACCGAGGTCCAGGTCGGCCTCGGCGGCGTGAACGCCACCGTGGACGGCCAGACGGTAGAGGTGACCGAGGTCAACGCGATCCTCAAGCGGGTCAAGATCGACAGCAGCTTCACCTCGGCGACGGCCGGGGAGGCCGACGGCTCCGCGCAGATGTCGTACGCGGCCCTCCAGAAGTCGGCGCCGAAGGGCGTGACCATCGGGTACGCGGGCGCCGAGCGCGCCGCCAAGGGGCAGGTCAAGCTCTCCGGCTCGCTGGCCGATGTCGCGGAGGGCGCCGGCTTCCCCTTGCCCGCCGCGCTGAAGCCGCTGGTGAACGGCGAGAAGCTGACCGTCTACAGCACGGTCGAGCTGGTGAACGGCGACACGGTCCGCTGGAAGGCGGAGAATCTGCCGACGCTGCCGATCCCGGGCCTGGAGGCCCAGATGCGGGACGTGCTGGACCGCGACATGAAGATCGACGGAATGCCGTCGACCGTCAAGCTCGACAAGGTCAGCGCGGCCGAGGACGGGCTCCGCTTCACGGGTACGGGGACGGACGTCTCGCTCACCAGCTGAGACGGTGGTGTCCGTGGCGCAGCGGTGGGCAGGATGACGGGCAGTGCGGGAGGGGCGGCTGGGAGCCGGCCGGCCGTCCCGCACGCCCCACGCCTGCCCGTTTCCCCTTCGGCGCCTCTTCGCGGAGCTTTGGTGTCTCGACAGATGGACGATCGCGTCTCATGATGCGACACGGCGGTGACATGACCGCCGAGACCTACCTACGATCGGACATATGAAGCGTCAGGCGGACCTCACGAAGCGGCGGGCAGTGGACCTGTGCCGCGTCGCCGCCATGCTCTGTCGCACTCACTGAGCGGACCGTCCCGCGCGTACGAACGCGTACGCGTCGCCGTTCCGCTTCTCCCGGGCTTTCCCGGGCCCTTCGAGCTTCCTCAGGGCCCTCAGGAGCGCACTTTTCCCGCGCCCCGGACCCGGCCCCCGCTCAGCTCAGCCCGCTCAGCTCAGCACCCGCCCGCACCATCTCGCCGCAACTGCCCCGGAGGAGAAAAGCATGAGCCGTAGTGACGTCCTGGTAGACGCCGACTGGGTCGAGGCCCACCTCGACGACCCGAAGGTAGTCATCGTCGAGGTCGACGAGGACACCTCGGCCTACGACAAGAACCACATCAGGAACGCCGTACGGATCGACTGGAAGAAGGACCTCCAGGACCCCGTCCGCCGCGACTTCGTCGACCAGGAGGGCTTCGAGCAGCTCCTGTCGGCCAAGGGCATCGCCAACGACGACACGGTCGTGCTCTACGGCGGCAACAACAACTGGTTCGCGTCCTACGCGTACTGGTACTTCAAGCTGTACGGCCACGACTCCGTCAAGCTCCTCGACGGCGGTCGCAAGAAGTGGGAGCTGGACTCCCGTGACCTGGTCGAGGCCGTCCCGTCCCGCGAGGCCACCTCGTACACCGCGCAGCCCCAGGACACCTCGATCCGCGCCTTCCGCGACGACGCCGTCGCCGCGATCGGCACGCAGAACCTGGTCGACGTGCGCTCGCCCGACGAGTTCAGCGGCAAGCTGCTCGCCCCGGCGCACCTCCCACAGGAGCAGTCGCAGCGGCCGGGCCACATCCCGACCGCGCGCAACATCCCGTGGTCCAAGAACGCCAACGACGACGGCACCTTCAAGTCGGACGACGAGCTGAAGGAGCTGTACGAGACCGAGCAGATCGACCTGGCGAAGGACACCGTCGCGTACTGCCGCATCGGTGAGCGCTCGGCGCTCACCTGGTTCGTGCTGCACGAGCTGCTCGGTGTCGGCAACGTCAAGAACTACGACGGCTCGTGGACCGAGTACGGCTCCCTCGTCGGCGTGCCGATCGAGCTGGGTGCCAACAAGTAAACCCGCCCCGACCTGCGACAGAAGGACTGAACAGTATGTGTGGAGCACAGGCCGGCGGCCCGGACGCTTCGACGATCAAGCCCGGCGAGACCACCATCCAGGGTTCCGTGACGCGTGACGGCGAGCCCGTCACCGGTTACGTACGCCTGCTGGACTCGACCGGCGAGTTCACGGCGGAGGTGCCGACCTCGGCGACCGGCCAGTTCCGCTTCTACGCGGCCGAGGGCACGTGGACGGTGCGCGCCCTCGTCCCCGGCGGCACGGCGGACCGTACGGTCGTCGCGCAGACCGGTGGTCTCTCCGAGGTCGCGATCGCGGTCTGAGTTCCGCGCGCGGTTCGTACGTATTAACAACCGGCCGGAGGGCCGTGCCCCAGGGAGTTGGACGCTTCCACCGGGGGGCACGGCCCTCCGCGCCGTTCTCCCCGCCGTTTCGGCGCGGCCGGTCGTACCCTGAGGGTATGTACGCGCGACGCCGTCGCGGCTACTTCGTGATCATGGGCGGATGCCTGATCCTCTTCGTCTCCGCCTGGACCTTCGTGCGCATCTGGTCCCTGCCGGCCGCCGTCGCGCTGTGCGTGGTGGCCCTGCTCCTCCCGCCGATCGCCGCCATCGTCGGCAATACGCGCGGCAAGGACGACCGCTGGTGGGACGAGCCGCCGGAGGACCCCGAGACCCGCGAGGCGCGGAAGTCGGCGGCCTGGCTGGACGAGCTGGAGCGCAAGAAGCGCCGTTAGGGCGCGCGGGGGGTGGTAGCGGGCGGGCTCCTCCAGCCTTTGAGTGTCGCGCCGGAAGGGGGGCGACTGTGCGTCCAGGAGTGCTCCTTATGCACCTCAGGACACATGAGCCGTCGTGAGGGCCCCCGAACAGGCCGCCAAACTGCCATATACGGGACAAACAGGCGGCCGCCGAGACGAGCCGGGCCGCCCCCTTGGGGGGTGCGTGCCCCGCAGGGGCCTGCCGACCACCGGGCCGCCGGACCCTGGGCCGAGTTGTAGTGCGGCGGGCCCTCCGGGCAACCCCCTCCCACCCGGCCGCCCCTCCCAACAAGCCGCGCTTGCGGCTCCGGGGCAGGTGTCAAGGGTGGGCGCAGCCCATCGCGCAGCGACGCGACGTTAGGAGCGCCCTTTACTCCTGGCACGGAGACGCGACACTCACAGCTGGAGGGGCGGCCCCACTCCCCACAGCCTCAGCCACGGCTCCCCCAGCCCCAGCCCTCCACTCGTCGCGCCTACGCTACGGCCGGAACGCGTCGGCGTGTTCCGTAGCCCACCGGTGGAACGGCAGGGCGGGGGCGCCCGTGAGGCGGGGGACCGTGTCGCGTACCGCGCGCAGGGCGTCGTTGACGTCGCCGCCCATCAGGTCGAGTACGGCGTCCGCCTGCTCGGCGCCCAGGAACGCCGCCATCCCCGTGTGCGCCTCCGCCCGGCTGATCTCGGCGAGGGGTACGTCCCGGCCCAGCGCGGCGCCGATGGCCGCGGCCTGCTCGCGGGGCGTGATCCGCGCCGGGCCGGTCAGCGCGTACGTCTGCCCCTGATGCCCGGGCTCCGTCAGCGCCAGACGGGCGACGGACGCGATGTCCGAGGGGTGGACGGCGGGCAGCCCGATGTCCGCGTACGGCACCCGGACCGGCTGGTGCGCGCGGATCGCCGGTGCCCACCACAGGGTGTTCGAGGTGAACTGTGTCGGCCGCAGGATCGTCCAGGCCATACCGCTGTCCTTGAGCAGCCGCTCGGTGGTCGCGTTGTCCACGGCGGCGGGCAGATGCGGGTGCGTCTCTACGGTGACCGACGAGACGAGGACGACATGCTCCACGCCCGCCTCCCGGGCGGCGGCCAGGATCGCGGCGTCATCGCCCAGCCGCGACACCAGGAACAGGGCGCGGACCCCGTCCAGCGCCGGCTTCAGCGAGTCCGTACGGGCGAGGTCGGCCGCGACGGCCTCGACCCCGGCGGGGAAGGCGGTGGCGGCCCGCCCGGCGTCGCGGGTCAGGCCGCGCAGGGGGCGGGCGCCGTGCCGGTGGAGCTGGCTCAGGAGGGGGGTACCGATGTTTCCGGTCGCGCCGGTGACAAGGATCATGACAAGGACGGTAGAACCCCAACCGCCCTTGAGATCAAGGGATGGCGTCCATACGTCCGTTACTTATCGCTGTCCGTCGCGGTCCGCCGCTGCCCCTTGCGTACCCCTCCGCTGCCCCCCCGCCATCAGTAGACGAGCGCCTGGACGCCGTCCGCCATGATCTCGCTGACGAAGACCTGCGCCCCGGCGATCCGTACGCCCTCCAGCACGTCCTTCTCCTCGATCCCGCGCCGCGCCGCGCACTGCGTGCACAGCGTGATCCGCCCGCCCGCCAGGATCGAATCGACGAGATCGGGCAGCGGCGCGGCATGCGGCAGCTCGAACTCCGCCGCCCGCCCCGGCAGCGCGAACCACGCCGACTCGCCCGTCAGCCAGAACGACACCTCCACCCCGCTGGCCACGGCGACGGCCGCGACGGTGAATGCCTGGGAGCAGCGCTCGGGGGAGTCGGCGCCGGCGGTGACTTTGATGACGAGCTTCTTCGCGGAGGGCATGGCCGCATCGTAATCCGAGGCTCACGGGCTCCGAGGCTCACGGCCTAGGACCGGTCACGAAGCCACCCTGGGCGCGTCAGTGTCGTGGTGGGGGTGTCGATGCCCGATTCCGTCTGCTCCACTCCCGCCGTCGTCGCCAGCTCTTCCGCGCGCGGCCGGCGCAGCGTCACGGTGCCGAACGCTCCAGCGCCGTGATAGACGACCCGCACGGGCGTATGCGTGTCCTTACGCGGCGCTGCCCATTCCAGCCTCGGGTCCGGTACGGCGGCCTGCTGGAACGCCGGCGCGTAGTCGGGATACGGCGGTATGACCGGGCCACCGTGGGCCAACGGCCGCTGCGCCGAGGCCTGTTCGGCGTCGGCGCGGGCGTCGGCACCGGCAGTGGCGTCGGCATCGGCGTCTGCACTGCTGCCGCCGCCGCTGGTCACCACGACCGTCACCCCGACGACGATCAGCACCAGCCCGGGCACGGTCGCCACTTCGAGCTTCTGCCCCATCAGCCACCACGCGCCGAACGCGGCCACGGGAGTCTCCAGCAGGAGCAGCACGCTCATCGTCGTCGCCGATATCCGGCCGAGCGCGAAGTTCATCGCGCCGAGCCCGAGTATCTGCGGGAGCAGGAGCAGCCCGAGCAGGGCCAGTTGGGTGTCCCGGTCGAAGCCGGTGAGCGGGATGTCGGCCAGCCAGCAGACGGCCAGCAGCTCCAGCCCGCAGACCAGCGAGGTGAACGTCGAGTAGAGCGGCGCGCTCACATCCGCGCGCGACCGTTCGCTCAGTGCGGTGTACGCGGCCTGGGCGATGGCGCCGAGGAGGGCGAGCAGATCACCCAGCAGCGCCGTACCGCCCGCCCGGATGTCCAGGCCGGCGGCAAGGGCGGTGCCCGCGACGGAGAGCGAGAGGCCGGTCCATGCCCTGCGGGAGGTACGTACCCCCTGACCAGCGGCGATGAGGGCCTGCCAGACGGGCTGGGTGGCGACCAGCGCCGTGGACATGGCGACCGTGGTCAGCCGGGTGCTCGTCATGAAGGCCGCGAAGTGGAGGGCGAGCGCCGTGGCCGCGAGGGTGCCGAAGACCAGCGGCACCCACTGCTCCCGGCGCAGGAGACGGCGCTCGCCGCGTACGACGCGCTTCACCTCGCGGCGGCGCAGCAGGAGGAGCAGCGGCCCGAGGAGGGCGAAGCCCAGGGCGTTGCGCCAGAAGGCCATGGCTAACGGTGAGGCGGTGGCGAAGGCGGTGAGCGGGGCGGTGGCCGAGATGGAGAGGACCGTGATGGTCATCGCCGTGACGGACAGGGGATCGACCTTGGATTTCATACGTGTTTTCTGTGCCGTGGGGATGGGTGGCGTGGGGGAGGCGTGGGGGGAGACGTGCGAGGGATGCCATCGGTTTCGATGTGGCCTGTGTTGTTCGTGGGGCCACCAGGACGCGTGTGCCGAATCGTGATCCGCCGACGTACAACCGCGTGGCGATGCCGCTGGTCAGGTGGGTGCGCGGGAAACGGAACCCGCGCTTCGGAGAGTCAGCATCCTTGGGGGGAAGCACACTTGGACACCACACACACGGAGCCACAGACGGAGCCGGAGGCGGAGCTACAGACGGAGCCGGAGCATCAACCCGCCGCACACCCCGCCCCGCGCACCCGAAGACGCGGCCGTACGGCCCTGCTCATCGCCACCGCCGCCGTCCTCGGCATCGTCGCGGGCACGGCCACGGGGTACGCGGTCCAGGCCGACCGCGACCCGACCCCACTGCCGGTGCTTGCCCAGCCGGGCGGAGTGCCGTACCCGGCGAAGCCCCTCGCGGCGAGTGGCGGTGCCGGTGCCAAGGCGGCCGTCGATCCGCCGGGGACGGTCCGGGATCTGCGGAAGCTGCTGATCGGCCGGCCGGCGGGGAGCCGCGCCCACGAGCCGGAGTCGATGGAGGACGGCTGGATGTCCGTGGCGGGGTACGCCCAGTACTTCAATTCCCCGGTGGACACCTTCACCTGGCTGGTCGGCGACGACGTGCGCCGGATCGCCGCGACGTCCTGGCTGGAGGGCGAACACCGGCAGGTGGACGTGATGTTGGTCGAGTTCCAGCCGGGCGCGTACACCACCGTTCTGAAAGAAATCGACACGGTGCGGTCCCGTGGCTATACGGACGTGACGAGCGGTGGCGCGGCGGCGGGCAGCGTCAGAGGCGGCTACTACCTCTTTGAACCCCGGCAGGAGGCCGGCTTCCTGCCGGTCTACCAGGCCCTGGGGTACGCGGGCCGGGGCGATGTGAAAGTGGAGATCCATCTCTACGACTCGCGGCCCATCGCTGAGCGCGACATCAGGAAGCTGACCGAGCGGCAGTTGGAGCGCCTGTGATGAACGAGTCCGAGGCCGAGGACGTCTCGAAAGTGGTGCCCTGCGCCCCGTCGCGCTCGCGACGGCTCCTCGGGACGGTGCTGCCGGCCGTTCTCGTGGGCGGAGCCATCGGTGGAGGTCTCGCCTTCATCAAGATCACGGCGGATGGCGCCGACCGGGACGTCACCGCCGCCATCAGGGAGGAGGACGACCCCAAGCCGGGCAAGGACCCCGCCGCGCCTGTCGGCAAGGGACGCGCCGTCACCGAACTGACCAAGAAGCTGCTGCCCGTGCCGTCCGGCTACCGGCTCGGCCCCGATGTCAAGGGGATGAGCAACGACGGTGAGTTGACCGCCGAGCAGCTGAAGCGACGGCTCGTTGCCCAGCTGACGGGGGGCACCGCAGTGCAGCGCGACCGTTTCGGGGACCGGCTCGGAGGAATGGGCGTCAAGGGGATGGCCGTCCGTACGTACAGTGCCGACAGCCGCCGTCTTGTCGTCGAGGTGGCCGTCAGCCAGCTGACCAAGCCGGGGGCCACCCGCCTCTGGCACGAGTCGTTCGTGGAGGCGGCACGGTTGACGGAGCGGGAGGGACCGTCCTTCGGGAAGGGGATCAAGGCTGCCTGTTTCCGGCCCGCCCGGGCATCGGAGGACATCGCGCCGGGTCTCCGTTCGATGATGTGCTCCGGGTACGTGGACGACATCGTCGTGAACCTCACCGCGCAGGGCAGGACCGATGACCTCGACGCCGGGGAGGTCGCCAAGCTGATGCGGCGGCAACTGAACCACCTCGCGTCGCCCGGGAGATACGTATGAGCGAGCAGTCCGTCACCACCGCCGAATCCTCGCCGGAGGCGACCCCGGAGGCGACCCCGGAGGCCACCTCCGCACCGCCCCGGCGCGTCCTGCGGGCCGTCGCCCGCTGGACGGTCGCCGCCGCCGTGTTCGCCGGGCTCGGCGGGGGAGTCGCGTACGGCATCACCTCGATGGAGCGCGGCGACGTCCCCGGGCTCTCCACCCGGGGCGACGGCCGCTGGGACTACCCGCGCCTGACGCTGCCCGCGCTGCCCGCCGGAGCACCGCGCCCGTACACCGAGGGCAACAGGGCGCAGATCCACTACGCCGACGAGCGCGACCTGCTGCTCCCCGCGCCCGCGGGGGCGATCCCCGACAAGGAACTCACCGGGGGCCGGGTCGGTGTGAAGCGGCTGCTGGCCGAGTTCGACGCGGAACGCCGTACGGAACTGGGCGAAGTGCTGCGGGACCACGGCGTACGGCAGGTCGTGTCGCGCGGCTGGACCATGCCGGACGGCACCGCCGCGCGCATCCACCTGGTGCGCTTCCCGTCGGTCGGGCACGCGTACTCCTTCGTGAACGAGAAGGTCGTGGAGCAGCTCTACGGCTCCCCCATGACGGCGGGGCCCGACACCGAGCAGGACCCCGGGTGGACCGACGGCGGGGCGGAGGCCGTACTGAACACCACGGCGTACGTCTTCCTGGAGCCCGAGCCCTACGGGGCGACCCAGCTGCGGCAGGCGTATGTGCTGGCCGGGGACATGGTCGCGGTGATCACACACGAGAAGAAGGGCGGCACCCCGGCCGTGCCCTTCCACCAGACGGTGATCCTCCAGAACCAGCTGCTCGGCTGAGAGCGCCGGGCCACGGGCGTACGGGCGTACCGGCGTACGAGCGCGCGGGCCCACGGGCTACGAGGCACCTCCCCGCTTCCCGCCCGGAGTACCTCGCCGAGAGAGCCGGGCCCCCACCCATTAGGCTGGGGCCCGGCTCTTGCCGTCCGTACCGGCGGCTCTGGTCCCGCCCGTACCGCTCGTACCGTTCACCCGAGGAGCACCCCGTGCTTGAGGCTTTCTTCACTACTCTGCTGATCCTCGTCTGCGTCGGCGTGCTCGCCTTCACCGGGCTGGCCGTGAAGAAGCTGTACCAGGGCCAGCGCTGACCCTCGTCGCCGTAGACCGTCCCTGACCGTCCCGCTCGCCACTACAGATCGCCTGAGCTGCTCCCATGATCGAGATCCCGTCCGACCTGCACCCGGACCTTGTCCCTCTCGCCTTCCTCCTCGGCGACTGGCAGGGGGTCGGCGTCTTCGACTTCCCCGGTGACGAGAAGGCCAACTTCGGCCAGGAAGTCAGCTTCAGCCACGACGGCCGGGACTTCCTCGAATACGTCTCGCACACCTGGGCGCTCGACGGCGAGGGCAACAAGGTCCGGCCGATCGAGTCCGAGTCCGGCTACTGGCGCGTGGACAAGGACCGCAAGGTCGAGATCGTGATGGTCCGGGACCAGGGCGTGGTGGAGATCTGGTACGGGGACCTGGGCGCGACGAAGCCGCAGATCGACCTCGTGACCGACGCGGTGGCGCGTACGGCGGCCTCCGGTCCGTACAGCGGGGGCAAGCGGCTGTACGGGTACGTCAACAGCGACCTGATGTGGGTGGGCGAGAAGGCGACCCCCGAGGTCCCGCTGCGCCCGTACATGTCGGCGCATCTGAAGAAGGTCGTCACGCCGGACCAGGTCGCCGCGTGGGCGAAGGACCTCGGGGATCTTCCGGACGACGGGATCGCGTTCTTCAAGTAGGAACGGACGCGCGCTTCAAGAGGGACGGAAGCGCGCCCCGGTCCGTCGGCACGGTTCACCGTGCCACGCCGCCTGCCTACACTGGGTCCGTGGTGAGCACTGACTGGAAAAGCGATCTGCGGCAGCGCGGCTACCGGCTGACCCCGCAGCGCCAGCTTGTCCTCGAAGCCGTCGACACCCTCGAACACGCGACGCCGGACGACATCCTCTGCGAGGTACGGAAGACCGCCTCCGGAGTGAACATCTCCACCGTCTACCGCACGCTGGAGCTGCTGGAGGAGCTGGGCCTCGTCTCGCACGCCCACCTCGGGCACGGCGCGCCGACGTACCACCTGGCGGACCGGCACCACCACATACACCTGGTCTGCCGGGACTGTACGGAAGTGATCGAGGCGGACACCGCGGTCGCGGCGGAGTTCACGGCCAAGCTGCGCGAGGACTTCGGGTTCACGACGGACATGAAGCACTTCGCGATCTTCGGCCGCTGCCGGGACTGCGCGGCGAAGGCGGCGAGGGCCGCCAAGGCGGCGAGGGCGGCGGACGGGGCCGACGGCTCGGGTTCCGGGTCGTAAGCGACGCTGTCGCCGCCGCTCGGCGCTGCCCTTCGCCGCCGCCGGTCATCGTCGCCGCGCCGGTCGTACGCTGAACAGCATGCAGCCTCATTCAGCGACCGGTTCCACGACCGGCCCCACGCCCGTCCCCAGCCCCCTCCTCTCCCTCCCCGGCGCCGTCGCCGCCGACGGGCAGGACGAGGGGGTCGCCGCGCATTACGGTGATCTCTTCCGCGAGCAGCGCGCCCTCGCCGCCGGCACCGGCCTTGTCGACCTCTCCCACCGGGGCGTCCTCACCGTCACCGGCGACGACCGGCTGAGCTGGCTGCATCTGCTGCTCACCCAGCACGTCAGCGAGCTGCCGGCCGGCCAGGCCACGGAGGCGCTGGTCCTCTCCGCGAACGGCCATATCGAGCACGCGCTGTATCTCGTGGACGACGGCACGACCGTCTGGGCGCATGTCGAGCCGGGGACGCGGGAGGCGCTCGTCGCGTATCTGGAGTCGATGAAGTTCTTCTACCGGGTCGAGGTCGCGGACCGTACGGACGACTTCGCCGTCGTCCATCTCCCGGCGGGCTCCATCGCGGACATCCCGGAGGGCGTGGCCGTACGGGAGGTGCCGTACGGCAGGGACGTCTTCCTGCCCCGGGCCGACCTGGAGGCGTACGCCGCCGCGCACGGTCCCGCGATCGGTCTTCTCGCGTACGAGGCGCTGCGGATCGAGGGCCACCGGCCGCGCCTCGGCTTCGAGACCGACCACCGGACCATCCCGCACGAGCTGGGCTGGATCGGCGGCGCGGTCCACCTCCAGAAGGGCTGCTACCGGGGCCAGGAGACCGTGGCCCGCGTCCAGAACCTGGGAAAGCCGCCGCGCCGGCTGGTCTTCCTGCACCTGGACGGCAGCGATGTCCACCTCCCCGGCCACGGCACCCCGCTCCGGCTCGCGGCGGACGGCGCGGAGGGGCGGCAGCTCGGCTTCATCACGTCCTCGGGGCGCCACCACGAGCTGGGGCCGATCGCGCTGGCCCTGATCAAGCGCAATGTGCCGCTGGACGCGCAGCTGCTGGCGGGGGACACGGCGGCGGCACAGGAAGTGGTCGTGGAGCCGTAGGCCGCGCCCCTTGGGTGGCGCACGGCCCGTAGCCCGTAGTGCGTGACCCCTTGGCCCACGCCGCTCACCGCGTCACATGTCGATGATCACCGTGAACGGGCCGTGATTCGTGAGCGAGACCCGCATCTCCGCTCCGAACCGGCCCGTCTCCACCGTCGCCCCCAGCTTCCGCAGTTGCGCCACCACCTCATCCACCAGCGGTTCGGCCACCTCGCCCGGCGCCGCGGCGTTCCAGGTGGGGCGGCGGCCCTTGCGCGCGTCCCCGTAGAGAGTGAACTGCGAAATCACCAGGAGCGGGGCGTTCACCTCCGAACAGGACTTCTCGCCCGCCAGCATCCGTATCGACCAGAGCTTGCGGGCGAGCCGCTCCGCCTGCTCCGGGGTGTCCTCGTGGGCGACTCCCACCAGCACACACAGGCCCTCGCCGGTGATCAGGCCGACGGTCTCCGGCCCCGACTCCGTCTCGACGACGACGCTCGCGCCGTCCACTCTCTGCACCACTGCTCGCATACGAACCAACCTATCGGGGGCCGAACGGGTGCAGAGCGCCCCCATGGGCGGCGGCGGGAATGGCACGATGCACGGGAGCGAGGGGAAGTACGCGTGATGAGCACATCTGGCGCCGGACAGCTGCCTGGGCAGTCGTCCGGCCAGCCGTCCGGGCAATCGGCCGGGCCGCCGTCCGGGCAGTCGTACGGGCCGCTGTCCGGGCTGCCGTCCGGTCCGTCGTCCGGCCGGCTGCCCGACCGCCCGCCCGGTCCCGTACCGACGACCCGTACGACGGCCGGCACCGGGGGCCATGACCCGGGCGGGGGCGGGGGCGGGGGCGAGAGCGGCGTGCTGCCCGCGCCCAAGCCGTACGACTTCACTGTTCTGCGCCTGCCCGAGCTGCGCGCGCTGTGCCGGGAGTCGCAGCGCGACGAGGCCGATCTGAGCTATCTGCGCCGGCTGTTCCAGGGCCGGATCGACATCCTGCGGGCCGAGTTGGCGCGCCGTACCGCGCCCGAGACGCCGGTGGTCGACCGGCTGTCCGAGATCCTCGCGGACACCCCCTCGCGGCACCGCTCGTCCGCCCGCCATGTCACGCTCTCCACGCCGCGCGGCGAGGAGTTCCGTACGCTGGCCGCCGAGACGCTCGCGGAGGTGGAGCTGTCGGACCTGGAGGCGCGTACGGACGACGAGTTGCGGGCAGCCATGAGCCGACTGGTCGGAAACGAAAGGCAGTTGTCACGCAGACGCCATCAACTGCAACGTACGGCCGATGATTGCAGCGCGGAGATCGCGCGCAGGTACCGTGAAGGTGAAGCGCGGGTGGACGACCTGCTCACATAGGGCCGCGCTGGGTGCCCCGCACCCCGCACCCCTGCAACCTGCCCCGCACCCCGCACCCGCATCGGAAGGCCGACGATGACCTCCAGCACATACGCGATACCGCCCGCCGCCGCCGTCGAGCCGCCGGTGCTCGCGGAGGTCGTACGGTCCGGCTTCGTGGAGGGCCGGCACCGCGGGTCGCTGGTGCTGCTCTCGGCGGACGGCCGGGTGGAGCTGGAGCTGGGTGACCCCGAGGCGCCGGTCTTCCCGCGCTCCAGCAACAAGCCGATGCAGGCGGCGGCCGTGCTGCGGGCGGGGCTCGAACTGGCGGAAGAGCGGCTGGCGTTGGCGGCGGCGAGCCACTCGGGCGAGCCGTTCCACCTCGACCTCGTCCGGACGATGCTCGCCGAGCACGGCCTGACCGCCGACGATCTCCAGACCCCGCCGGACCTGCCGCTGGACCCCGCCGAGGCGGAGACGTATCTCGCGGCGGGCGGGGTACGGGAGCGGATCACCATGAACTGCTCCGGCAAGCACACGGCGATGCTGGCGGCCTGCGACCGGAACGGCTGGCCCCGGGAGAGCTATCTGGACCCGGGGCACCCGTTGCAGAAGCTCGTCCTGAGTGTGGTCGAGGCGACGGCGGGGGAGCGGGTCCCGGTGGTCGGTACGGACGGCTGCGGCGCCCCGCTGATGGCGCTGAGCCTCACCGGTCTCGCCCGCTCCTTCCGTCACTTCGTACTCGCCGCGCCGGGGACGCCCGAGCGCCGGGTGGCGGACGCGATGCGCGCGCACCCCGAGTACGTCGCGGGGACGCGGCGCTCGGACACCTGGCTGATGCGGGAGGTGCCCGGCACGCTCTCGAAGATGGGCGCGGAGGCCGTACAGGCGGTGGCGCTGGCGGACGGCCGCGCGCTGGCCTTCAAGATCGAGGACGGCGGGGCGCGGGCGCTGGGTCCGGTGCTGGCGCGGGCGCTCCAGCTGCTGGGCGTGGAGGCCGAGGTGCTGTCCCGGATCGGCCGGGCGCCGCTGCTGGGCGGCGGCGAGGTGGTCGGGGCGGTACGGGCGGCGTTCTGAGCGGAGGGCCGACGCCGGGCCTGGTCCGGACCTGTTCGGGCCTTTGCCTCTTCGGGCCCGCGTCTGTCCGGGCCTGCGCCTGTTCGGGCCTGCGCCTGTTCGGGCCTGCGCCCATGGGATACGGCGCTGGTCGGGAGGCGTTCGCTTACGCGGATGCGGCGCTGGTCGGGAGGCGCCGCTTATTCGGATGCGGCGGTCCGTATCCGCCGCATACGGTGCCGACCATGAGCCTTGAGGTCCGCACCATCACCGCGTCCGAGTACCCCGACTGGACGCGGGCCGTCGACACCGGCTTCCTGCGCTCGTCGGCCGTCCCGGACGAGGTACTGGCCGGCCGGCTCGCCAACATCGACCTGGACCGTACGCGGGGCGTCTTCGACGGCGGGCGCTGCGTCGGGACCTTCCGGTCCTTCGCGCAGGAGCTGACGGTGGTCGGCGGCGCCCGGCTGGCCGCCGACGCCGTGACGAACGTGTCGGTGTCGCCGACCCACCGCAGGCGCGGGCTGCTCGGCCGGATGATGGACGCCGATCTGACGGCGGCGAAGGAGCGCGGCGACGCCCTCGCCACGCTGATCGCCGCCGAGTACCGGATCTACGGCCGGTACGGCTTCGGCCCCGCCGCCTGGATGACCGAGTGGGAGATCGATGTGCCGCGTACGGGCCTGGACCCGCGCTGGCGCGGCCCGGAGGACGGCGGCCGGATCGATATGGTCGACGCCGCCGACGTACGGGAGTTCGGGCCCGCGCTGTACGAGCGCTTCCGCGCCCGGCAGCCCGGCGCCGTGACCCGGGACGACCGCTTCTGGCGGACATCGACCGGACAGCTCCCGGAACGCGGCCCCTTCGTCCCGCCGTTCTGGGCCGTGTACCGCTCCCCGGCCGGCGAGATAGAGGGGCTGGTGACCTACACCGCCGACGAGCGATGGGGCGACGGCAAGCAGCCGCTGAACACCGTGTCGGTACGCGGGATGATCGCGCTGCACCCGGCGGCGGAGCACGCGCTGTGGCGGTTCCTGTGCTCGATCGACTGGGTGACGACCGTACGGACGGGCCACCGCGCCCCGGACGATCTGCTGCCCCAGTTCTTCCCCGACCCGCGCGCGGCCAGGATCGTCACGCAGGCGGACTTCCTGTGGGTGCGCCTGCTCGATGTCGTCCGGGCGCTGGAGGCGCGTACGTACCCGGTGACGGCCGGGCTGGTGCTCGACGTACAGGACAAGACCGGGCTGGCGGCCGGCCGCTTCCGGCTGGACACCTCGCCGACGGGCGCGAGCTGCGCACCGACCACGGAGTCCGCCGATCTCACCCTGGACGTAAGGGAGTTGGGCGCGCTCTACCTGGGCGACGAGTCGGCACTGCGGCTGGCGGCGCTGGGCACCGTACGGGAGGAACGCCCGCGCGCGGCGGCGGTCGCGGAGTCCCTGTTCCGCACACCCCGACGCCCGTGGTGCCCGGACGTGTTCTGACGCGTTCTGGCGCGTTCTGGCGCGAACTGACGCGCTCTAGCGGGATCTGACGCGCTCTGGCGGGATCTGAGGCGCTCCGGCGGGAACTGACGCGTCCCTGACGGCTCGGAGGTGTCCCACGGCGGAGCCGCTCAGTCCGTACGCAGCCGGAACACCACCTCCGACGCCACCAGCGCCACACCGATCATCCCGGCGCACCACGCGAGCGCGATCCAGGGCGCCGAGCCGACCGGATGCCCCAGCAGCAGCCCGCGGAGGGTCTCGATCACGTAGGTCACCGGCTGGTGCCGGGCGAAGGCGTGCAGCCAGCCAGGCATGGTCTCGATCGGTACGAACGCGCTGCTCGGGTAGGGCAGGAACATCATCAGGAAGGTGAATCCGCCGGCCGCCTCCGGCGTTTTCGCGAGCAGTCCGGCCACCGCCGAGAGCCAGGAGACGGCCGCGACGAAGCAGGTCAGGATGCCCACCGCGGCGAGTGCCGCGCCGGGGTTGGTGTGGGGGCGGAAGCCGATCAGCAAGGCGACGCCGAGGACGAGCGTGGTCGAGATGAGGTTGCGGGCCACACTCGCGACGACATGCCCGGAGAGGATGGGAACGCCGCCGATGTCGAGGGAGCGGAAGCGGTCGATGATGCCGCCCTTCATGTCCTCGCTGACGCTCACGGCGGTGGAGGCGGAGCCGAATCCGGCGCAGAGGAGCAGCACGCCGGGGACGACATAGGTCACGTACTGCGTCCCGGTGTCGATGGCACCGCCGAAGAAGTAAACGAAGATCAGCATCAGCATGATCGGCAGCATCAGGGCGGTGATGAGGGCGTCGACGTTGCGCCGGCTGAGCCGGAGGCTGCGGCCGGTCATGGTGGCGGCGTGGGTGAGGGCTTCAGGCACGGGAGGGATCCTTCGCCTCGGGGGCCGGCGCGGGCACGGGGGGTGAGGCGGTGGCCGCACTACCGGCGGGTGCGTCGGTCGTTGTGGCCGTGGCCGTGGCCGTGGCCGTGGCCGTGTTCGTGTCGGTGGCCGTGGCCGTGGCCGTGCCGGTCAGTGCGAGGAAGACGTCGTCGAGGGTGGCGGTGTGGACGGTGAAGCGCGTCACGGCCGTACCGTCCGGATCGATTCCGTCCAGCAGCGCGCGGACATGGGCGGCGCTGCCGTCGGTCGGCAGGCCGAGGGTGAGGCTCTCCGGGGAGCGGTGCGTGGCCGCCGGCCCGGTGGCCGAGGCGAGGCGCAGATAGGTCGCGGAGTCCGCGAGCACAAGGTCCAGGCGGTGGCCCGAGACCCGGCTCTTCAGCTCTGCCGGCGTGCCGCGCGCGACCACTTGGCCGTGGTCGAGGAGCGCGATGGAGTCCGCCAACTGGTCCGCCTCCTCCAGATACTGGGTGGTGAGGAAGACGGTGGTGCCCCGCGCGGCGAGGTCCCGTACGACCTGCTGAAGCTCCTGGCGGCTGCGTGGGTCGAGGCCGGTCGTCGGCTCGTCCAGGAAGACCACCTCCGGCTCGCCGACCAGTCCGGCGGCGAGGTCGAGACGGCGCCGCATACCGCCGGAGTACGTGCGCGCGAGGCGGTGGCCCGCGTCGGTGAGGCCGAAGCGGTCGAGGAGTTCGGCCGCGCGGGCGCGGGCGCACGCGCCGGAGAACCCGCTGAGGCGGGCCATCATGCGGAGGTTCTCCGCGCCGGTCTGCTTCTCGTCGACGGCCGCGAACTGGCCGGTCAGGCTGATGGCGCCGCGCACCCGGCGCCGGTCGGCGACGACGTCGTAACCGGCGACGCGGGCCGTACCGCTGTCCGGGATGGTGAGGGTGGCGAGGATCCGTACGGCGGTGGTCTTGCCCGCGCCGTTCGGGCCGAGGAGGGCGAAGACGGAGCCGCGCTCGACATGGAGATCGACCCCGCGCAGGACTTCCGTGCGCGCGCGCCGCTTCAGCGGTCCGGCGGTGCTTCCGTGGGCGTAGGACTTGCGGAGGCCGGTGGCCTCGATGGCGGGTGGCGGGGACATGGCAGTACTCGTTCCTTACGTCGGCATTTCGTTGTCGGCGCGCACGTCGCCGCCCGCATTACTGCGTATGGCATACACGCTACTGTGTAAGGGTTACGCACTACTAGAGTTCGAGTCAAGGGGGCGTGAGGGCGCATGGGGGCGCGCAGACGAGTGAGCGGAAGGGGTCGCGGCGGTGGCGGACAACGGCGACGGTGATACGGGCGGGCTGCCCACCAGCATCGAGGCGGCCTGGGGGGAGCGCGTGCGCCCGTCCAGGGGCCCCCGGCCCGGCCTCAGCGTGTCCGGAATCGTCGGCGCGGCGGTGGGCGTCGCGGCGGGCGAGGGGCTCGGCGCGGTCTCCATGGGGCGGGTCGCCAAGGAGCTGGGCGTATCGACCATGTCCCTGTACCGCTATGTCGCTTCCAAGGAAGAGCTGTACGTCCTGATGCAGGAGGTGGCCTTCGGTGAGCTGCCCGGCCCGCCCGAGCCCGGTACCGGCTGGCGCGAGGGGCTGACGGAGTGGGCGCACGAGATGCGCGGGATGTTCCGCCGCAATCTGTGGGTCCTGCGTGTACCGATCTCGGGGCCGCCGGCCACCCCCAACTCGGTCGCGTGGTGGGACCTGGGCATGGCCGCGCTGGACGGCACCGGCCTCGATGACGGTACGAGAACCTCCGTCGTCCTGCTGGTCAGCAACTTCGTGCGCAGCGACGCGACCGTCATGGCGGATCTGGAGGCCGGCGCGGCGGCGCGCGGCGCCTCGCCCGAGGACGTCACGTCCGGCTACGGCCGCGCCCTGCGCCGACTGGTCGATCCGGTCCGCTATCCGTCGGTCGCCCGGCTCCTGGAGTCGGGGATCATGTCCGAACCGGACAACCCCGACTACGAGTTCCTCTTCGGTCTGGACTGTCTGCTGGACGGCGTGGACGCGCTGATCCGGCGGAGGGCGTCGGGGGCGCCGGGGCGGTGACACGGCCTGAAGGCGGGGGCGCCGGCCGCTGCGTAGGCTTCGTCAGCATGAGCGACGACGACGGCCGCCCCGGTGGCGGCGGTGACTCTGCGGGCAGCGACTCCGTGGGCGGCGCCCCTTCGGGCGGTGACCCTTCGGGCAGTGACTCCGACTCCGGCTTGCGGGAACGCAAGAAGCGGCAGCGGTATCAGGACATCTCCGACGCGGCGATCGCGCTCTTCCTCGACAAGGGGTTCGACGCCGTCTCCGTCGCGGAGGTCGCGGCGGCGGCCGAGATCTCCAAGCCGACGCTCTTCCGGTACTTCCCGACCAAGGAGGATCTCGCCCTCCACCGCTTCGCCGACCACGAGGACGAGGCGGCCCGGGTGGTACGCGGCCGGCCCGACGGCGTACGCCCGCTCGACGCGCTCTGCCGCCACTTCGTCGACGGGCTGGACCGGCGCGACCCGGTGACCGGACTCACCGACGACGAGACCCTGTACGCGTACCTCCGGCTGCTGTACGGGACCCCGAGCCTGGTCGCCCGGCTGCACGAGTACACGCGGCGCTCGGAGGAGGCGCTCGCGACGGCGCTCGGCGGGGGGATCGAGGGCGCGCTCGGGGCCGGGCAGGTACTCGCCGTACAGCGCATCCTTGCGGAGGCGAACTGGCGGCGGATCAGGGAGGGGGCGAGCGCCGAGGAGGTGTATCCGGGGGCGGTCGCGCAGGCCGAGCTGGCGTTCGGGCGGCTGCGGACGGGGATGGCCGCGTGGTGAGAGTTTTCGTTACTGGGTAACGTTTGATGGCGGGTTGCATTATTCTGCTCAGAGTGATGCCATCCGAATCTGCCCCAGTTCCAGATCCGCTCGATGACGATCTTGCTCGTGAACTCGACCGCGAGCGCGCCTATCACCGGACCTGCCGCGCCGCCTTGGCCGGCATGGTGTCCGACGCCCACGAGCAGGTCGCCACCGGCGAGAACGCCTTCGCCTCCGGCGCGGACGCCGAGGTGCTCGGCCGCCATCTGCGCAGCCGGGCGAAGGAGTTGCGGCTCGACGCCGACGGCCCGCTGTTCTTCGGCCGGCTCGACTTCGTACGGGACGGGGAGAGCGGCGGCGGGGACGGCGGTGAGCACGCCGGGCAGAGCTACCACATCGGCCGCCGCCGGATCAGCGAACACCCCGCCGTCCCGCCCCTCGTCATCGACTGGCGGGCGCCCGTCTCGCGTGCGTTCTACCGGGCGAGCGCCCGCGATCCGCAGGGCGTCGCGGTGCGCCGCCGGTTCGGCTGGGCGCCGGGGAGCGAGGGGGAGCCGGAGGATCTGACCGGCCTGGAGGACGAGCACCTCACGGCCGGGCGGGCGGACGCGGCACCGGTGGCTGGTGCGTCCCCGGCCGCAGAAGCCTCCCCGGCGCGCGGCGACGTCGGCGCGAGCGCGATCCTCACCCGCGAGATCGAGCGCCCCCGCGTGGGCCCGATGCGCGACATCGCCGCGACCATCCAGCCCGAGCAGGACGAACTCGTACGCTCCGGGCCCGGCCGCTCCCTCTGCGTCCAGGGCGCCCCCGGCACCGGCAAGACCGCCGTCGGGCTGCACCGGGCCGCGTACCTCCTCTACACGTACCCGCAGCGCGTCCAGCGCGCCGGCCTGCTGATCCTCGGCCCCAACCGCGCCTTCCTCGGCTATATCGCAGAGGTTCTGCCCGCCCTCGGCGAGACCGGCATCCGTCAGTCGACGCTCGCCGACGAGATCGCCCGCCACCCCGTGGGCACGGAGGACTCCGAGGCCGCCGCCGTCGTCAAGCACGACGTCCGGATGGCCGAGGTCTGCCGCCGGGCGCTGTACGGGCGGATCGCGGCGCCCACCGAGCCGCCCACCGAGCCGCCCACCGAGCCGCCCACCGGGTCGCCCGCCGGGCCGCCGGTCGAGCCGCTGACCGTGCCCGACGGGTCGTGCCGCTGGCGGGTCGGCGCCGACGAACTGGCCGGGATCGTGGCGGCCGTACGGGCCGAGGCGCCTCCGTACGCCATCGGCCGCGAGCGCGTGCGCAGCCGGGCCGTACAGGCGGTGCGGCTCCAGGCGGAACGGCGCGGCGGGCCGAAGCCGGCGGCGTGGGTGCGGCGGATCGAACGGTCCCGGGCGGTCAGCGCGTACGTCGACGCGGTCTGGCCGGTGGCGCGCCCGGAGGAGGTGCTGGCGGGGCTGCTGGCGGAGCCGGGGGCGGTGGCGGCCGGGATCCTGACGGAGGAGGAGTGCCGGTCGATCCGGCGCGACGCGGCGCCCACCGGCCCACGCGGGCGACCGGTTCCCTGGTCAGCGGCCGATCTCGTGCTCCTCGACGAACTCGCCGGACTCATCGAACGCCCCGGCGGCTACGGTCACCTCGTCATTGACGAGGCGCAGGATCTCTCCCCGATGGAGTGCCGGGCGATCGCGCGCCGCGCGGACTTCGGCTCGCTGACGGTGCTGGGCGATCTCGCCCAGGGCACCACCCCGTGGGCCGCCCGCTCCTGGCCCGAACTCCTGGGCCATCTCGGCAAACCGGACGCCGCCGTGATCCCGCTGACCCTCGGCTACCGGGTCCCGGGCGCGGTCGTACGGATCGCCAACCGGCTGCTCGCCGCGCTCGACGTGGACGTACCGCCGGCCCGTTCGCTGCGCGGCGAGGGCGAGTTGACGGTACGGTACGCCGACAGCGCGACCGGCGGCGCGCCCGGGGCCGTCACCGCCGCAGTGACTGCCGCCGTACGGGAGGCGCTGGCGCGCGAGGGCTCGATCGGCGTCATCGCCGACACGGCGGCGCTGCCCGGCCTCCGTACGGCCCTGGCCGCCGCCGGGATGGCGCCGCCGGGCGGCCGGGTGACCGTACTGTCCGCGACGGCGGCGAAGGGCCTGGAGTACGACCACGTCGTCCTCGTGGAACCGGCGGCCATCGTGGCGGCGGAGGCGCACGGGCGAGGGCTGCGCAGGCTGTACGTGGCGCTCACGCGCGCGGTGTCGCGGCTGGACATCGTCCACAGCCGCCCGCTGCCGCCGGAACTGACGGAACTGCCGGAGCCCATGGAGCCGACGGAGCCGGAGAACCTGGCGGACTGAGCGCGGCCGGCCCGACTGTCAGACCCCCGTGCCATAGTCCGAAGCGTGAACGACGACGCTTTCTGGGACCTGATCGAGGACACGCGGCGGCGGAGCGACGACCCCGACCGCCGACTCGACCTGCTGCGCGACCACCTGCGCTCGCGCACGCCGGCGGAGATCATAGGTTTCTGGATGTGTCTGGACCGGGCGCGCGCCCAGGTCGACACCTGGGAGATGTGGTCGGCCGCCGAGCGAATATGCGATGGCTGGTGCTCCGACGACAGCTTCTGGTACTTCCAGTTCTGGGTGGTCGGCCTCGGCCGCGCCGCGCTGACGAAGGTCGCGGCGGATCCGGACGCGCTCGCGGAGATCCCAGAAGTGCGCCGGCTGGCCGTCCTGCCGTTGAGCGAGTGGGACGACGGCGATGTGCCCGAGTGGGAGTGCCTGGACTATGTAGCGGCGGAGGCGTTCGACGCCGTGACGGGCGAAACGGACGGACTGGAGGCGGCGTTGGCGGCGGCCGGGGTCGAAATGTCATGCAACCCGGAGCCGACGGGCGAGCCGGTCGAGATACGGGACGCGGCCGAGGCCGCCCGCCGGCTGCCGCGCCTGAGCGCGTTGTTCCCGCTGGAGCGAGCGGCGGCGTGAGCGACGCGATGCCCGCGACGGCCGGCTCCCTCAGCCCATGACGGCCTTCGCGATCCGCTGGGCGGCCTCGGCGGGTGCGAGGTGCGTGGTGTCGACGACCTCGGCCTCGGCATGCAGCCACGTACGGGCGGCCTCGGCGTAGGGATCGAGGTGCCGAAGACGGAAAGGGGAGTTGGGGCCGACAACGGTGTCCTCCGCGATGCGCTCGCGGAGGGTGTCGTGGTCGGCGTGGAGGACGAAGTGCCGTACGGGAATGCCGTGGCGGGCGAGGCCCGCGCTGATCTCGCGCCAGTACTCCTCGACCAGGACGGTCATGGGCATCACCAGGGTGCCGCCGGCGTAGTCGAGTACATGGCGGGCGGTCTCGACCACAAGCGGGCGCCATGGCGGCCAGTGCTGGAAGTTGCCCGTCCAGGGCAGCCCCGGCTTGATGTCCATGAGTGCCTCGCCGACTTTCTCGGCGTCGAACACCCGCGAGTCCGGGATCAGTTGCTGCACGAGTGCGCCGGTCGTCGTCTTGCCCGCGCCGTGCGTGCCATTGAGCCATACGATCATGGAGCGCCACGCTACCGCCGCGCGGGCCGCCCCGGTCGGTCCCGTCCACACCGCACTACGCTGACGACGCCCCCCCCACCGGCTTCCTGACGTCACGTCGACGGTCGGATGAGCTTGGTGGCCACGGCATCAAGAACCCAGTCCAGGCCGGTCGCGAAGGATGTCTCGGCGTCCACGTCCGTGCCCTCGTACACCGCCTTGGCCAGCGCCGGGAAGCGGCCGGTGGCCAGCATTCTCGTCATGTGCGGGCCGTGGGCGCGCTGCCAGTCGTGGTTGGACAGACCCGTGGCGCGCTCGGCCCGCAGGTTCGCGATCTCGCGCCTGATCGCGCCAATGAAATAGGCGCTGACGGTCTCCACAGCGCGCATGACCGTGTCCGTATCGGCGAAGCCGTCGAAGGCGGCCAACGTGGCTTCGGTCACGGCAAGGCGGTTCGGGCCCAGAGCTGGACGGCCGCCGAGCAGGTCGGCCAGCCATTCGTGCCGGAGCGCGGTCTGTCTGGTGCGGTGGGCGAGGACGCGCAGCGCCTCCCGCCAGTCACCGGGCTGCTCCTCGGGGCGGATCTCGGCGTGCACCGCGTCCACCATGAGGTCGAACAGCTCTTCTTTGGTGGAGATGTATCTGTACAGCCGCATCGGACCGGCGTCCAGGCGGGCCGCGACCTTGCGTACCGACACCGCCTCCAGCCCGCCCTCGTCGGCCAGCGCGACAGCGGCGGCGACAATCCGCTCCCGGTCGAGCGGCACGGGTTGAGTCGGCGGCTCCGGCCGGTCCCACACAGTCATGGTTGCATCGTACCGTTGCGATGCACTGCATTGACAAAATACGGTGTATCGATGAGACATCGCATCGCAGTGGTCGGGAGTGGCCCGGCCGGCCTTACCTTTGCCCGCGTCCTGCACCGACATCGTCACCGTCACCGTCACCTGGTGACCGTCCTCGAACGCGATCCCGCCCGGGACGCCCGTCCGCCGGGCGGCACCTTGGATCTGCACGAAGGGCTGGGCCGGCTCGCGCTGGACAAGGCGGGGCTACTGACGGAGTTCCAGGTGCTTTCCCGTCCCGAGGGGCAGGCCATGCGGATCCTGGACACGGACGGGACGGTCCTCCGTGACTGGCGACCACGTCCGGATGACCGGGCCAACCCCGAGATCGACCGCGGACAACTCCGTGACCTGCTGCCCGGACCTCTGGACGTCCGGTGGGGGCGGGGCGTGACGCACGTGGTGCCGGGGGCCCGGGACGGTGTGGTGGTCCACTTCGAGGACGGGCGACAGGAGACGTTCGACCTCGTGGTCGGCGCGGACGGCGCCTGGTCCCGGGTCCGCCCGGCGCTCTCGTCGGTGACGCCGCACTACACCGGCGTGACCATGGTCGAGACCTCCCTCGACGACGTCGACACCCGCCATTCCGGCCTCGCCCGGTTGATCGGTGACGGTTCCGTAGCTGTGTACGGCGTGAACCGAGGTCTTGTCGCCCAGCGCAACAGCGGCGGTCACGTCAAGGTGTACGCGCAGTTCCGGGCGCCGCTGGACTGGCACACGAACCTGGACCTGGCCGACGTGGAGGCCGTACGAGCGAGTCTGCTGACCCTGTTCGACGGCTGGGCCGCTCCCGTCCTGGACCTTCTCCACCACGGCACCGCTTTCGTCCACCGCCCCCTCTACGCCCTGCCCGTCTCCCACACCTGGCCCCACGTCCCCGGCGTAACGCTCCTGGGCGACGCCGCCCACCTGATGCCCCCACTGGGCGCGGGCGCGAACCTCGCGATGCTGGAAGGCGCCGAACTCGCCGAGTCCATCGCGGCCGACCCCGAAGATCTGGACGAGGCCGTCCGCGCCTTCGAGGAGCGGATGTGGCCACGGGCCGGCAGATGGGCGAAGCTCACAACGGCCGGACTGAACCGCCTAGTAGGCCCGAACCCCACCGAAGCCCTCGCGCTCTTCGACCAGGTCCAGCCATCCTGACCGCCAAACGCCGTGAGTGTCGCTCGCTTCAGGAAAGCTGAGCACGGCGCGCGGCCGTACCGACTGCTGGAGTGTGGAACGCGGCGGAGGGCCCCCGCGTTTCGGGGGTATGAGAGGCACTGTGCTTGTGGTGGCAGTCGGCTTCACCGCCGGCATTTTCCTGATTCTGGCGGATCGCGCTTTGCTCTGGGCGGAGCGCCGTGGATGGATCTACTACCGCAGGACGAAGGGGCGTACCGCCGTGCTGGCGGAGGAGTTCTCTCCGGCAGCACAAGCGGTGAAGCGTGCGATGGAGCAGGAGAGGATCCGCAAGAACGTCCGCCCCGTCGAGGGCCCGCCACTCGGCGTGGACCTGGACAAGGGCGTCGCGCGAATCCGTCACCCGCAGCCCGGTCGGCAGCAATCCGCCGACCCGAGTGAGGCCGAAGTGCCCCGTTGAGAACGGCGAGCCAGTTTTAATCACTCGGTGCGCTACTCAGGGCGAACTAATGTTCCGCCCTATGGCAACCGCTTCCGATCTTCCCCCGCGTCTCGGCAGTCTGACCTTCCACGGACCGCTCTCCGAAGCCCGCGCTGGGCGCATTGTCGCGCGGCTCGCCGCCGTCTCGCCCTCCACCGTCCTCGACATCGGCTGCGGCTGGGGCGAACTGCTGCTCCGCGTTCTGGAGTCCGTCCCGGGGGCGACAGGTGTGGGCCTCGATATCAACGCTGAGGATCTGGCCAGGGGCCGGGACCTGGCGAAGGGGCGCGGACTGGCCGGACGGGTCGAATTCGCTGAGGAGTCGGCCCTCGGCACGGCACGCGGGCCTGTGGACGTGGTGCTCTGCCTGGGGGCTGGTCAGGCATTGTGCGACCCCGAGCAGCCGTACGATCCCCGCGTCGTACTGCACGAGCTGCGCCGCTTGGTCCGCCCAGGCGGATGTGTCGTCCTGGGCGAGGGCTTCTGGGATCGCGCCCCGACGGACGAGGAACTCGCGGCTATGTGGCCCGGGGCGCATGCGGGCGACCACCTGCGGCTCGGCCCGCTCGTCGATCTCGCTGTCGAGGCGGGCTTCCGGCCGGCGTGGATCGAGTCGGCGAGCCGTGAGGAGTGGGAGGAGTTTGAGTCCGGC
Source organism: Streptomyces paludis (assembly GCF_003344965.1). Classification (NCBI taxonomy): domain Bacteria; kingdom Bacillati; phylum Actinomycetota; class Actinomycetes; order Kitasatosporales; family Streptomycetaceae; genus Streptomyces; species Streptomyces paludis. The sequence continues at coordinate 4,214,388 of NZ_CP031194.1, forward strand.
TACCGCCACGACACAGAACTCTGGCTCGCCATGAACCCGCACCACCCACTCGCCGCCGAGACCCGCGAACGAGTCGACCGCCAGCGGTCGTCCTGGGCCGACGGCTACCGCGACATCCTTGGCATCACGTACTTGACCCTCGTCCCGGTGACCAGAACCTGAGCGCCGGGGCGGGTGGCGTGGAACACTTTTGCAAGCGGGTGCTTGCAAAAGTTAGCAAGGGGTCGCAGGATGGCGGCATGGCATCACTCAACGTCGGCAATCTCGGTGAGTATCTGCGCGAGCAGCGGCGTCATGCGCAGCTTTCGCTGCGGCAGCTCGCTGAGGCCGCCGGCGTGTCGAATCCGTATCTGAGCCAGATCGAGCGCGGGCTGCGGAAGCCCAGTGCGGACATTCTTCAGCAGCTGGCGAAGGCGTTGCGGATCTCCGCCGAGACCCTGTATGTGCAGGCCGGGATGCTCGACGAGCGGGAGAGGGAGGAGCTGGAGACGCGTGCGGTCATTCTGGCGGATCCCTCGATCAACGAGCGGCAGAAGCAGGTGCTGCTACAGATCTACGACTCGTTCCGCAAGGAGAACGCCATGGACGCCGGCCTGGATGCGGACGCGGGCACGGACGTGCCCAAGGGCCCCGGCGCGCCGGGCGTTGAATCTTCTGACACACCACCACCCTCACAGTGATCCGGGAGGACACAGTCATGGCCATCACCGATGAGCTGCGCAAGACCCTCACCGACCCCAAGCCCCTCTACTTCGCCGCCGGTACGGCCGAGCTGGCCGTGGAGCAGGCGAAGAAGGTGCCCGGACTGATCGACCAGTTGCGGGCCGAGGCGCCGGGGCGGTTCGAGGCGGTACGGAACTCCGACCCGAAGGCCGTTCAGGACCGGGTCAGCGTGCAGGCGAAGGAAGCCCAGGCGACCGTGCAGGCCAAGGTCACCGAGGTGATCGGGGTTCTCGACACCGACCTGAAGAAGCTCGGCGAGACCGCGCAGGACCTGGCGCTGCGGGGCGTGGGCGTGGCCGCCGAGTACGCCGTCAGGGCGCGCGAGACGTATGAGCGGGTCGCGGAGCGTGGCGAGCAGACCGTACGGTCCTGGCGGGACGGCGCGGACGAGGAGATCACCGAGATCCCCGTCGCCGTCGAGCCCGTGACGGAGCCCGTGTCCGTGACGGAACCCGTGTCCGTGGTGGAGCCCGTGGTCGAGCCCGCTGCCGAGTCCGGTCCTGCCGCTAAGCCCGCCGCCGCCAAGAAGACCGGCCCGCGCAAGGCCGCCACGAAGAAGGCCGCCCCGGCCGAGCCCGCCGAGTAGCGGTCGGCCCCTACATCTTTTCCGGGCCGGGCACCTCCACGGTGTCCGGCCCGTTGTCCAGGTACCTTGGCTGTTCGGTCCCGATTGTCTGTCTAGGAGGCGCTCAGCATGTTGATGTCGGGGTTCGGCTCCATCCTCGCTCTGCTCAGCCTGGCCATGGTCGTTCTCGCCATCGTCGCGCTCTTCTTCGCCGCGACGGCCCGGGAGGACGCGTACCGGGCGGCCGACAAGCAGACGAAGATGTTCTGGCTGATCATTCTCGGTCTCACGGTCGTCGTGGACCTGCTCATCCCGGGAATGATGTTCCTGCGGATCGCCGGGCTCGTCGCCACCATCGTCTTCATGGTCGACGTACGGCCCGCCCTCAAGGCGGTCTCCGGCGGCGGCGGTGGCGGACGCCGCAGTGGCGGTTCCAGCAGCGACGGTCCGTACGGGCCCTACAACGGAGGGCGCTGACCACCTCCCTTTACGGCGGCGGCCTGCCCGTCCCCACGTAAGCCTTACGGCGCGTCGCGCCCCAGGAGCAGTACCGCCACGTCGTCCGTCAGCTCCCCGCCGTTCAGCTCCCGCGCCCGCGCCACCGCCGCCTCCAGCAGGTCATCGCCGCTCAGCCCGTCGGCCAGGTGGCCGTTGACCATCTCGACCATGCCCTCCTGGCCCAGCCGCTGGGTGGTGCCCGGCCCGACCCTGCCCTCTATCAGGCCGTCGGTGTACATCATCAGGCTCCACGAACCGCCCAGCTCCACCTGCCTGCGCGGCCAGCGCGCCCCCGGCAGCAGTCCCAGCGCCGGGCCGCCGTCCTCGTACGGGAGCAGCTCGCCCGCCCGGCCCTCCCGGGTGATCAGCGGCGACGGATGGCCCGCCAGACAGAGGCCGGCCCGCCGGCCGTCGGGCGCGATGTCGACCGTGCAGAGCGTCGCGAAGATCTCCTCGCTCTCCCGCTCGTGCTCCAGCACCTGCTGGAGCGTCGCGAGGAGCCGGTCGCCGCAGAGCCCCGCCAGCGTCAGCGCCCGCCAGGCGATCCGCAGCTCCACACCGAGCGCCGCCTCGTCCGGGCCGTGGCCGCAGACGTCGCCGATCATCGCGTGGACCGTACCGTCCGGCGTACGGACCGTGTCGTAGAAGTCCCCGCCCAGCAGCGCCCGGGACCGCCCCGGCCGGTAGTGCGAGGAGAAGCGCAGGTCGGAGCCCTGTAGTAGGGGAGTGGGCAGCAGGCCGCGCTCCAGCCGGGCGTTCTCCTGCGCGCGCAGCCGCGACTCGGTCAGCTGGCGCTGCGCGATGTCCGCGCGCTTGCGCTCGACGGCGTACCGGATGGCGCGGCTCAGCAGCCGTCCGTCCAGTTCGTCGCGGAAGAGGTAGTCCTGCGCCCCGGCCCGTACGGCCGCCGCCGCGCGCTCGACATCGCCCTCGGCCGCCAGCGCGAGTACGGCGTGCCGGGGTGCCAGCCGCAGTACGTGCTTCAGCGGCGCCAGTTCGTCGGCCGCGTCCATGCCGCTGACGGCCGGGAGCGCGAGGTCCACCAGGATGCAGTGGATGTCGTCGGTGAGCAGCCGCTCGGCCTCGGTGAGGTTGCGGGCGGTACGGATACGGAGGCGGGTGCCGGTCGTCGTACCGGAGCCGTCCTGCTGGGCCAGGTCGTCCGGTGCGGTGGTGAGGTCGCCCGCCGGGTCGTCCGCGATGACGAGGAGTGTGAGGTCGCCGCCGACGGAGCCTGTGCCGTGCGAGGCGCCCCGGGAGGTGCCGTGGGAGTCGACGCCCTCGGAGTCGCCCGCGGGCTCGCCCTCGGGATCCTCGGCGGAGGCGTCCCCGGGGCCGCCCACGGCGGAGTCCGCCGCCGGGCCGCGCTCGGCCTCCGGCGCCGGCCCTGTGCGCTGCCGCGGTACGGGTACGGATGCGGGCATCGGTCTGGGTTTCCTTCCCACCCCCCGAGGGCATGGCGCGGGCGACGGTCGACGCCCCACCAGATCGGGACCATAGCGCTAGCCGCGCCCCCAGCGGAATGGGACGGGGAGCGGACGCCACCGTCATATGCCGTATCCCGTAACGCATCCGGCGCTATTCGGCCACCGGGGCCCATGACAAACATCACGTGCGGGGTCGCCCAAGTGGCGCCTCGGTGAGCCGGAAGGGCCACTGTCAGCCGGAGGCTCCTTTGTACGCGCGGCCAACGAACGACCCGCGTTCTACGCGTCCGGGCGCACCACGCCAAGTATGCGCATCGACCCCGCGCCCGCCAGCGTGATGTCCCGTCCGGGCCGGGGCGCGTGCACCATCCGCCCGTCGCCCACGTACATGGCCACATGGCTGGCGTCCGCGAAGTAGATGATCAGGTCGCCGGGCCGCATGTCCGCCACGGCGACCTTCGGCAGCTGCCGCCACTGCTCCTGCGAGGTCCGGGGGATGGGCCGGCCCGCCGCCAGCCACGCCTGCGAGGTCAGCCCCGAGCAGTCGTACGAGGACGGGCCCGCCCCGCCCCACACATACGGCTTGCCGATCTGCGCGGTGGCGAACTCGACGGCCTTCGCGCCCTGCGCGGTCGCGCCCAGGCCGATACCCCGGGCCCGGAAGGTGGATTCCGACCCGAGCCACGCCGTCTGCGCCCGCGCCGCTTCCGCGCGGTCCAGCGCCGCGAGCCGCTCACGGTCCTTCTTGGCGAGGCTCTTTTCGAGCTTCTTGGCGGCGGAGATCTGCTTCTTGATCTCCTTCTCCGCCTTTTCCTTCCTGTCCCGGGTCTTCTTGAGCCGGTCCCAGTGCGTGTGGGAGTCGGCCGCGTACGTCTTCAAGTCCTCCTGTTCCCGGGTCAGTTCGACGAGGAGGTCGCTGGTGGCCTTCTGGCCCTGCTTGATCCGGCCGACACCGTCCAGGAAGAGCTGCGGGTCGCCGGCGAGGAGCAGCCGGGCCTCCGGCGGCAGACCGGCGCCTCGGTACTGGGCGCGGGCGGCGGCGCCCGCCTGGGCCTTGAGGGCCTCGATACGCTGCTGGCCCCGGACGATGTCCCCAGCGAGATCGGCCACTTCGGACGCCTGCTGCTTGACCTGCTCGTCGGCGAGGTTGTACGCGTCGGTGGCGGACGCCGCCTTGCGGTAGAGCCGGGCGATCTCCAGCCGTACCTTCTCCAGGGACCGCGCGCTGTCGGCGGAGTCCGCACCGGAACCCGAGCCCGCGCCCGCGTTCGCGATGTCCGACGCCGTTGTCCCCGGCGGGAGTTCGACCGGCGGCGGGGCCACGGCGGAAGGGGAGGCCGACGGCGAGGCGGCCGGTGGGGGTACGGGCGCGGCATACGCCCGGTTCAGCAGGTCCGGCGAGGCGAGTACAGCCAGCGCGCACACCAAGGTGGTCGCTGCGGCAGCACAGCGGCGTCGGTTCACGAACTCCCCCTCCGAAGCCAGGTGAATCGCCCGGCAGGCCGTCCGACCGGTCGTCAGCAGCTCGTTCTCCCGTGGCGATAGTGCCATGTTCACGGTCAAAGAGACAGAGGAGGAAGGAAGCTCACGGGTTCCCCCACATCGCCTGTGATGTCCATGTGGCACGCGCCACACACGATGCATGAGGGACCTGTGTGGTGCGCCGTACATGCGGTGTACGCGTCATGAACGCGGCGCCAACGCCGTCCACTCCACCGTCACTTCGCCCTGCCGCCACCGACGCGGGTCGTCGGCCAGCGGCCAGTCGGCCGACAACTCCCGTACGGCCGCGATCCAGCGCTGCCGCGCGCCCAGCGAGGCGTACGGGGACGCCGCGGCCCACGCGCGGTCGAAGTCGCGCAGGAACGCGTGGACCGGTTCGCCCGGCACATTGCGGTGGATCAGGGCCTTGGGCAGCCGTTCCGCCAGGTCGGAGGGGCGGTCGAGGGAGCCGAGCCGGGTCGCGAAGGTGACCGTACGCGGCCCCTCCGGGCCGAGCGCCACCCACACATGGCGCCGGCCGATCTCGTCGCACGTACCCTCCACCAGCAGCCCGCCCGGCGCGAGGCGCGCGCGGAGGCGGGCCCAGACCTCGGCGACCTCGGCCTCGTCGTACTGGCGCAGGACGTTGGCGGCGCGGATGAGGACGGGCCGGCGGGGCACGGCGCCGTCTGCCGCTCCCACCGCCCTTCGGGATCCCTCGCCCTCGTTCTCGTCCAGCGGGATCTCGAAGCCGCCGTGCCGGAAACGAAGTCCGTCCGTCTCGTACGGGAGCGCTGCGGCGACCCGCGCCGGGTCGATCTCGATGCCGACGACCTCCGTACGCGGCTCCGCCGCCCGCAGCCGCCGCAGCAGTTCGACGGCGGTCCAGGGGGCGGCCCCGTACCCGAGGTCGACCACCACGGGGTCGGCCGCCCGGCGCAGGGCCGGGCCGTGGGTGGCGGCGATCCAGCGGTCCATGCGGCGCAGCCGGTTCTGGTGGGTGGTGCCACGCGTCACGGTGCCGACCGGTCCGGCGGCCCGGCCGGCGGCGGCCCGGCCGGTCGGGCGGGACGAGCGGGGGGAGCGGGACGGGGACACCATGGAGACGAGCCTAACGACGCGGGCGGGGAGGCCCGCCCCTGTCCGCCGGTCCGTCGCCTGCCCGTCCGTACCCGTCGCCTGCTCGTCCCTACCCCGTCCGTACCCGTGACGGCGGAACCACCAAGAGTAACGTTTTGGTAAAGCGGAAATGAAAGGAGCCCGCTCCGCTGTTCACGCCCTTCGGACGTTACACAGCCCCCGCGAGACCCGAGCCCCCCCACACCCCGAGCGCCAGGACGGTTGGACATGAGCCAGTACGTGTCCCGTATCGCCGGTACGTTCGTCGGCCCGCCCCGGCTCCGGCTGCCGGGCCAGCACCGCAGACCCCGCCGGATCGCCGTGCTCAGCGTCCACACCTCCCCGCTGCACCAGCCGGGGACGGGCGACGCGGGCGGTATGAACGTCTACATCGTCGAGCTGGCGAAACGTCTCGCCGCCCTTGACATCGAGGTCGAGATCTTCACCCGCGCCACCACCGGCGGGCTCGCCCCCACCGTGCAGCTGGCCCCCGGCGTCCTCGTCCGGCACGTCGACGCGGGACCGTACGAGGGCCTCGACAAGGAGGAGCTGCCCGCGCAGCTCTGCGCCTTCACCCACGGTGTGATGCAGGCGTGGGCCGGCCAGCGCCCCGGCTACTACGACCTGGTCCACTCCCACTACTGGCTCTCCGGGCATGTCGGCTGGCTCGCCTCCGAGCGCTGGGGCGTCCCCCTCGTCCACGCGATGCACACGATGGCCAAGGTCAAGAACGCCGCGCTCGCCGACGGCGACCGCCCCGAGCCCGCAGCGCGGGTCATCGGCGAGACCCAGATCGTGCGCGCCGCCGACCGGCTGATCGCGAACACGGCCGAGGAGGCCGCCGACCTCGTCCGCTTCTACGAGGCCGAACCGGCGAAGGTCGCCGTCGTCCACCCCGGCGTCAACCTGGAGTGTTTCTGTCCCGCCGACGGCCGCGCCGCCGCCCGCGCCCGGCTGGGCCTGCCCCCGGACGCCTTCATTCCGCTCTTCGCCGGCCGGATCCAGCCGCTCAAGGCGCCCGACATCCTGCTGCGCGCCGTGGCCGTACTGCTCGACCAGGACCCGTCGCTCCGTACCAAACTCGTGGTGCCCGTCGTCGGCGGCCCGAGCGGCAGCGGGCTGGCCAAGCCGGAGGTGCTCCAGAAGCTGGCGGCGCGGCTCGGCATCGCGGATGTCGTACGGTTCCGGCCGCCCGTCGGGCAGGAGCAGCTGGCGGACTGGTTCCGGGCGGCGTCCGTGCTGGTCATGCCCTCGTACAGCGAGTCCTTCGGCCTGGTCGCGATCGAGGCCCAGGCGGCGGGCACCCCGGTGGTCGCGGCGTCCGTGGGCGGGCTGCCGGTGGCGGTACGGGACGGGGTGACCGGTTTTCTCGTACCGGGCCACGAGCCGGCGGCGTACGCGCGGGCGCTGCGTAACTTCCTCGACCACCCCGAGCTGGTCGACCGCATGGGCGAGGCGGCCTCGCACCACGCGCGCGGCTTCGGCTGGGATACGGCGGCGAGCGCGACGGCGGACGTCTACACGGAGGCGATGCACGACCACCGGCGCCGGGGCCGTACGGCGCGCTGACGTCGTACGCTCCGGGTATGGCCGATGCGAAGACACAGACAGGGCACATGGAACGGACCGCCCGAGCCGCCGTGGAAGAAGCGCTGAAGTCGGCCGAACTGGCATGGGAGAGCCCCGCCCCCGGCACCTACGTCGTCACCCTCCCCGGCATCCGCAAGCTCTCCACCACCTGCTCCCTGCGCGTCGGCCGCCACGCGCTCTCCCTCAACGCCTTCGTGATCCGCCACCCCGACGAGAACGCCGACGGCGTGCACCGCTGGCTGCTGGAGCGCAACCTCAAGCTGTACGGCGTGAGTTACGCGGTCGACCCGCTCGGCGACATCTACCTCACCGGCAAGCTCCCGCTGACGGCGGTCACCGGCGACGAGATCGACCGGCTGCTGGGCTCGGTGCTCGAAGCGGCGGACGGCGCCTTCAACACGCTGCTGGAACTGGGGTTCGCGAGCGCGATCCGCAAGGAGTACGCGTGGCGCGTCTCGCGCGGCGAGTCCACCCGGAACCTGGACGCGTTCGCGCATCTGACCAGGCCGGCGGGGTAGCGGCGGCTTACCGCCGGTGCCGCCGCACGATGGGGGCACGAATGACACCACCTTGTATCCCGTTTCCTCCGTTTCCTCCGCGACAGCTTCGATCCGGCGACGTGGACGCGGCCCGTCCACTGGGTGGCCGCCATGGCCCAGGGCCCGTTCGCCACCGCGCCCAACTGTGGCTCCCGGTGGAGCCGGAGCGCTGCTGAGTGCCGAGGAACGCGGGCAGGCGTGTGCGGTCCCGCACGAGTGGTTACGGCGTCGCCTCGGCGGCCGCCGCCCCGGCCTCACGCGCCGGCGCTTCCGCTCCCCGTACCGCCGTCGCGGCCTCCCGCGCCGCCGCCTCCGGCACCGGAGCGTCCGCCGCCTCCGGCACCGGATTGTCCACCGGCTCCGCCTCCGCCCGTACGGGATCCTCCGCCGGCAGCCCCCGCATCAGCAGCCAGTACCCCGCGCCCGCCACCGTCCCCAGGACCGCGCACGCGCCCCACAGCCACCGTGCGCCCCAGTGGTCGATGACGAAGCCCGACAGCAGCGGGGCGACCAGGGCCGCCACCGACCAGGACATCGTGTACATGCCCTGGTAACGGCCCCTGCCGTGGACCGGGGAGAGCCGGACGACCAGGCTGGTCTGGGTCGGGGCGTTGACGATCTCGGCCAGGGTCCAGACGCAGACGGTGAGGATGTAGACGCCGATCGAACCGGCGAAAGCGGTCAGGCCGAAGCCGTATCCCGCGAGGACCGACGAGACGATCAGCAGCCGGCGCGGGTCGCGGTGCTGGATGAGGCGGGTCACCGGGATCTGCATCACCACGATCAGTACGCCGTTCACCGCGATGGCCGTACCGAAGTCGGCGCTGTCGAAGCCGTCCGCCCCCATCGCCACCGGCAGCCCCACGTACCCCTGCTGGAAGATCAGCGAGACGACGAAGGACAGCCCGACGACGCTCATGAACCGCCCGTCGCGCACCACCGTCCCCAGCCCGACCGCCGGCGCGGACGATATCGATACGGACCCCACCGACGGCGCCCGCTCAGGACGGGACTCCGGCAGCTTCAGGAAGACCAGGACCGCGCAGGCCATCGTCATCACGGCCTCGCCGAGGAAGCCCGCGAGATAGCTGTACTGCGCGAGAAAGCCCGCGCCCGCCGACGAGATCGCGAAGCCCAGGTTGATCGCCCAGTAGTTCAGCGCGAAGGCCCGCACCCGGTCCTCCGGCTGGACGATGTCCGCCATCATCGCCTGTACGGCCGGGCGCGACGCGTTGGAGGCCATCCCCACCAGGAACGCCACCGCCGCGATCGACAGCGGCTCCCGCATGAAGCCCAGCAGCGCGACCGACACCGCCGTGGACGACTGCGCGATCAGCAGCGTCGGCCGCCGCCCGAGCCGGTCGGTCAGCACCCCCGCGCCGAGCGACGAGACCACCCCGCCGAGCCCGTGCAGCGAGGCCACCAGCCCGGCGTACGAGGCGGAGTAGCCCCGGTCCAGCGTGAGGTAGAGCGCCATGAACGTGGCGACGAACCCGCCCAGCCGGTTGACCAGCGTGCTCGCCCAGAGCCACCAGAACGCCCGGGGCAGCCCGGACACGCTCTCCCGCACCGCGCGCCGCGCGCTCAGGACGGTCTTGGCGACGGGCATGCGGTTTCCCCCTGGAGCGATCGAACGACTGCTCGAAACTTACGAAGGCGCGCCCGCCCGCCGCCACTCAATTGACGCCGCCCGTCAACCGCGCCCGTCGCCCGCGCCCGCCAGCAGCCGGACAAGCCGACAACCGGACAAAGGGACCGGGCCCGCAGGCAGCCCAAGGCGTTCCATTAGGCTCGGACCCATGGCCGACGCACCGTACAAGCTGATCCTCCTCCGCCACGGCGAGAGCGAATGGAACGCGAAGAACCTGTTCACCGGCTGGGTGGACGTCAATCTCACCGACAAGGGAGAGAAGGAGGCGGTGCGCGGCGGTGAGCTGCTCAAGGACGCCGGCCTGCTCCCCGATGTCCTGCACACCTCCCTCCAGAAGCGCGCCATCCGCACCGCGCAGCTCGCGCTGGAGTCCGCCGACCGGCACTGGATCCCCGTCCAGCGCTCCTGGCGCCTGAACGAGCGCCACTACGGCGCCCTCCAGGGCAAGGACAAGGCGCAGACGCTCGCCGAGTTCGGCGAGGAGCAGTTCATGCTCTGGCGCCGCTCGTACGACACCCCGCCGCCCGCGCTGGAGGACGGCACCGAGTTCTCGCAGAGCGACGACCCGCGCTACGCCGCGATCCCGAGCGACATCCGCCCCCGGACGGAGTGCCTCAAGGACGTCGTCGACCGGATGCTGCCGTACTGGTACGACTCGATCGTCCCGGACCTGCTCGCCGGCCGTACGGTCCTGATCGCCGCCCACGGCAACAGCCTGCGCGCGCTGGTCAAGCACCTCGACGGCATCTCCGACGCGGACATCGCGGGCCTGAACATCCCGACCGGCATCCCCCTCGTGTACGAGCTGGACGCAGACTTCCACCCGGTCACCCCGGGCGGCACCTACCTGGACGCCGACGCGGCGGCCGCCGCCATCGAGGCCGTCAAGAACCAGGGCAAGAAGTAGCGGCAAGAAGTAGCGGCAAGAAGCAGGACGAGAAGCCGCGAGAGAAGCAGTCAGCAGCGGCGAAGGCCGCCGTCCGCCGGAACGTTCCTGTTCCGGGGGCGGCGGCCTTGTGCGTTGGCGTTTGCGTCTGCGTACGGTGCTTCAGGTGTAGTTCCGGCGGTGGTACGGCTGCTAGCCGCAGCCGCCGCCGCACTGGCAGGAGCCGCCCGACTGGCAGCCGCAGCCGCAGCCCGAGCCGCAGCCGCAGGCGCCGAGGACGGGCAGGTGCACGATCGAGCGGGGCGCTGAGCCGGGGGTGTCCTGCGGGGGCTGGGTTATGGGGGAATCGGCCATGGAATGAGCCTCCTCAAAAGGCGCGCACGGATGTCGCCATATCCCATTGCACGCCCATGGGGCCGGGCGCATCAAGGGCGCATCCGGGCAGGCGCCGCCGTATGCACCCGGCGTACGCGCCCCGGCGCGCTCGCCCCCGACGCGCTCGCCCGCCGCTACGGACGTGGGGCACGCGCCGGAGCGGCCCGTGCCCCACAGCCGGGCGGTCCGCCCGTTACGCGCCCTCGACCGGCGTCTCCGCCTGCTGGATCTCGTCCGCGTGCTCGCCCGTCACCAGGTAGACGACACGCTTGGCGACCGACACCGCGTGGTCCGCGAACCGCTCGTAGTAGCGGCCCAGCAGCGTCACATCCACCGCCGTCTCGATGCCGTGCTTCCAGCGGTCGTCCATCAGGTGCTGGAACAGCGTGCGGTGCAGCAGGTCCATCTCGTCGTCGTCCTGCTCCAGCTGGAGCGCCAGCTCGACGTCCTTGGTGATGATGACCTCGGCGGCCTTCGCCATCAGGCGCTGCGCCAGCTGCCCCATCTCCAGCAGCGTCGTGTGCAGGTCGTGCGGCACGGGCGACTGCGGGAAGCGGAGCCTGGCCTGCTTGGCGACGTGCTGGGCCAGGTCGCCCGCGCGCTCCAGGTCGGCGCTCATCCGCAGCGACGTGACCACGATCCGCAGATCCGTCGCCACGGGCTGCTGCCGTGCCAGCAGGGCGATCGCCCTGGCCTCCAGGTCGTGCTGGAGGTCGTCGACCTTCTGGTCACCGGCGATCACGCTCTCGGCGAGCCTCAGATCCGCGTCGAGCATGGCCGTGGTGGCGCGGCCGATGGCGGAACCGACCAGCCGGGCCATCTCGACCAGGTCCTCGCCTATCGAGTCCAGTTCCTCGTGGTACGCGTCCCGCATGGGGTTTGTCCCTCTCTTGTACGTTCCTGCCGTAAGGAAGGCCGGCGGTGAGACCGGTGGGTAAGGCCGGTGGTGGTGCCGGTACGGAGACCAGCGGTGAGACCGCTGGGGCCCCACGATGTCACGGTGGGCCCGGGACAAGTCCGGACCCTCCACCCCAAGTGAACCGGCTCTTGCTCCTCGGTGAACTCTGGGCGACGAGTGGCCGAGGAGGACCCTTGATGGCTGGGAGAGTGTCAGTGGGCGCGCATAACCTGGACGCATGGACGTGAACGCGGCAGTCGCCGCATTGGCAGCGATCGCCGGGGTGTGCACCGGCGTGATCGCCATGCTGGCGTTTCGCTGGAGCGAACGCGACCAGGCCAGGCCCACCCGCACCTCGCTGAACACGGACGCCGTGCTGCCCCCGGGCGTCGACACGGTCCTGTCCGTGCTCCGCTCCTCCGCGGTCGTCCTCGACGAGAGCGACTCCGTGGTCAAGGCCAGCTCCGCCGCGTACGCGCTGGGGCTGGTCCGGGGCGGGAAGCTGGCCGTGGAGCCGATGCTCCACATGGCCCGCGACACCCGCAGGGACGGCGAGATACGGCAGGTGGAGCTGGACCTGCCCCGGCGCGGTACGGGCCGGGGCGAGGCCCTCGCCGTGTCCGCCCGGGTCGCGCCGCTCGGCTCCCGCCTCGTGCTGCTCCTGGTGGAGGACCTCACGGAGGCCCGCCGTATCGAAGCGGTACGGCGGGATTTCGTGGCGAATGTCAGCCATGAGCTGAAGACCCCCACCGGGGCGCTCTCCCTGCTCTCCGAGGCCGTCATGGACGCCTCGGACGACCCCGAGGCGGTCACCCGCTTCGCCGGCCGGATGCAGATCGAGGCGACGCGGCTCACCAACCTCGTGCAGGAGCTGATCGACCTCTCCCGGGTGCAGAACGACGACCCGCTGGAGGACTCCGAATCCGTGCGCGTGGACGAGCTGATCGCCGAGGCCATGGACCGCTGCCGGCAGCCCGCGTCCACCAAACAGATCAACATGGCCTCCGGAGGCACGCCCGGCCTGCGCGTTTGGGGGAACCGCAGCCAGCTCGCCGGAGCCCTCGGCAATCTCGTGGAGAACGCCGTCAACTACTCACCGGCCCGGACCCGCGTCGGCATCGCCGTACACCGCGTGTCCGCGTCCGGGGGAAACCTGATCGAGATAGCCGTGACCGACCAGGGCATAGGCATCTCCGAGAAGGACCGTGAACGGGTCTTCGAGCGGTTCTACCGCGTAGACCCGGCCCGCTCCCGGGCCACCGGTGGTACGGGGCTCGGCCTCGCCA